>JBIIEH010000023.1:0-64131 GCA_044237945.1 Sphingobium sp.
CCGATGCGACAGTGTCGTTCATGCGGTTGAGCGTGCGCAGGAAGGTCGACTTGCCGCAGCCCGACGGGCCGATGAAGGCCGTCACATTGTCCATGTCGACGTCGATGGAGACGCCCTTGATCGCCTGCTTCTCGCCATAGAAGACCTTCACGTCGCGCGCGGTCATCTTCGGGTCGGCGGGAGCCAGGGATTTCTGTTCTTCGGTCATGATGCGGTTTACCACCGTTTCTCGAACTTGTTGCGCAGGTAGATGGCGAGGCCGTTCATCGTCAGCAGGAAGACGAGCAGAACGATGATCGCCGCCGAGGTCTTTTCGACGAAGCCCTTGGAGACTTCGTCCGACCAGAGGAAGATCTGGACCGGGAGCACGGTCGCCGGATCGGTGAAGCCGCCCGGCGGCGTCGCGATGAAGGCGCGCATGCCGATCATGAGGAGCGGCGCGGTTTCGCCCAGCGCGCGGGCCATGCCGATGATCGTGCCGGTGAGGATGCCGGGGAGGGCCAGCGGCAGGACATGCTGGAAGACGACCTGCACCGGCGACGCGCCGATGCCGAGCGCGGCGTCGCGGATGCTGGGCGGCACGGCCTTCACCGCGTTGCGACCGGCGATGACGATGACGGGCATGGTCATCAGCGCCAGCGTCAGGCCGCCGACCAGAGCGGCCGAGCGCGGCAGGTGCATGAAGTTGAGGAAGATCGACAGGCCGAGCAGGCCGAAGATGATCGAGGGCACGGCGGCGAGATTGTTGATCGACACTTCGATGATGTCGGTCAGCCAGTTCTTGCGCGCATATTCCTCCAGATAGAGGGCGGTGGCGACGCCGATCGGGAAGCTCAGCAGCAGCGTCATCGCCATCGTCAGCAGCGACCCTTTGAGCGCGCCCCAGATGCCGACGCGGGTCGGATCGGTGCCGTCGCTGGCGGTCAGGAAGTCCGCGTTGAAGCCGGTGGAGAGGATGTCGGCCTGCTTCAGCTTTGCAACGGTCGCTTCGGCTTCGGGCGTGCCCTGGCTCTTGGCGGCGAGGTCGATCGCGGTGGAGGCGGGGACCGAGATAGTCGCGCTGCGATTGAGGATGCCGGGGTCGGCCTTGATCGCGTCGCGCACGGTGAGCCATGCGCCGGGCGAGATCAAAGTGTCGGCTTCCTGGCCCAGTTGCTTGCGGGCGGCGTCGCTGGTGACGACCGGCAGGTTCGCGTTGGCGAGCGCACGATCATCGACCTTGCCGGCGGGCAGCTTGATCGCGGCGGCCTTGAAATCGATGGTCAGCGCGATTTCGGTGCGGGTGAAGCCGCGTATGCCATTGCCCATCATGGTGACGAGCAGGAAGGCGAGGAAGGCGGCGGACAGGACGATCGCGGCCAGGCCCAGCGCCTTGAACCGGCGTTCGGAGGCGTAGCGCTTGGCGATGCGCTGCTGCATCGCGGGGGATTTCCAGTCGGTGGGAAGCCGCTGCGGAGGGGTGGCGGTGGCCATCAGTCGTAAGCCTCGCGATATTTCTTCACGACCCGCAGGGCCACGATGTTGAGCAGCAGCGTGACGATGAACAGCACCAGGCCGAGCGCGAAGGCCGCGAGGGTCTTGGCGCTGTCGAACTCCTGGTCGCCGGTCAGCAGCTGCACGATCTGGGTGGTGACGGTGGTCACGCTGGCGAAGGGATTGGCGGTGAGGTTGGCCGCCAGACCAGCGGCCATCACCACGATCATGGTTTCGCCGATGGCGCGGCTGACGGCGAGCAGCACGCCGCCGACCACGCCCGGGAGCGCAGCGGGGATCAGCACCTTCTTGATGGTCTCGCTGGTGGTGGCGCCCAGCGCCAGGGAGCCGTCGCGCATCGACTGCGGCACGGAGTTGATGCTGTCGTCGGCCATGGAGGAGACGAAGGGAATGATCATCACGCCCATGACCAGGCCGGCGGCGAGCGCGCTTTCCGAACTGGCGCTGGAGATGCCGACCGCGACGGCGGCGTCGCGCAGGGCAGGGGCGATCGTCAGCGCGGCGAAATAGCCGTAGACGACCGTGGGCACGCCGGCGAGAACCTCCAGCAGCGGCTTCATCCATTTGCGCACCGAAGGGGCGGCATATTGGGTGAGATAGACCGCGCTCATCAGGCCGAGCGGAATGGCGACGATCATGGCGATGATCGCGCCGATGAATATGGTGCCCCAGAAGAGCGGCACGGCGCCGAAGGCGTCGTCATTGCCGTAGCCCAGAGCGGCCGATTGCGGCGACCATTTCAGGCCGAACAGGAAGTCGACCGGGCTGACCATGGAGAAGAAGCGGAAGCTCTCCCACAACAGCGAGGCGACGATGCCGAGGGTGGTGATGATCGCGATGAGCGAGGACACCAGCAGCAGGATCATCACCGTGCGCTCGACGCGGGTGCGGGCG
Organism: Sphingobium sp.; assembly: GCA_044237945.1. Taxonomy (GTDB): domain Bacteria; phylum Pseudomonadota; class Alphaproteobacteria; order Sphingomonadales; family Sphingomonadaceae; genus Sphingobium. The sequence continues at coordinate 2,389 of JBIIEH010000023.1, forward strand.
CGGAAATCCGGGCGCAGGCGTGTGAAGGCGTAAACGCCGCCGGCGAAGGCGAGGATGAGTGCGAGACCCGCGCCGGACCAGCCGTAGAAATTGGTGGCGCGCACATAAGGCTGCACCAGCGGCTGCGACAGCGGGTTGAACGCGACCTCCTGCACGCCGGTGGCGATGGCGCGGGCTTCGCCGAGGATCGCGGCGCGGGCGAAGGCGTCGGCGGGCAGGGCCTGCGCGGCGGGATCGGTCAGCACCTGTTCGGTGGCGAGGCCGGGCGCGACCTGCGACCAGATGGCGAGGAAGATCGCGGCCGGGACGAGCGTCCACAGCGCGACATACCAGCCATGATAGCCCGGCAGGCTGTGCATGGCGTCGCGGCGGCCGGTGGCGCGCGCGTCGGTCTGGATGCGCAGCGCCTTGGCGCGGGCGGAGACCCAGGCGATCGCGCCAAGGCCGCCGAGCATGAGGAGGATGGCGGGTCCGGTCATAGTCTTAGTGCAGCCCCGTTCCGTCGAGTGTGGCGAGCGTTTTCACGATCTGCTCGCTCTTGGCGCGCACATCGGCGGGGGCGGCGACCATGCCGCGCCGCGCCAGCGTGCCTTCCGGCCCCCAGTTGGCGGCGAAGGTGTCGAGATAGGTCTTCAGGCCCGGCACGGCGGCCATGTGCGCCTTCTTGACGTAAATGTAGAGCGGGCGCGCGCCGGGATAGACGCCGGTCGAGACCGTCTCGTAGGTCGCCTGCATGCCGTTGATCGGAATGTCGCGCAGGCTGTCGAGATTTTCCTCGAGGAAGCTGAAGCCGAACACGCCGACCGCGTTGGGGTTGGTGGCCAGCTTCTTGACGATCAGATTGTCGTTCTCGCCCGCGTCGATATAGCCGCCATCTTCGCGGATGCGGGTGCAGAATTTCTTGTGCGCGCTCTCGTCGCTCTTCTTGAGCGCCTTCATCGCCGGGTCGCTTTCGCAGCCGGGGGTCAGCACCAGCTCGACGAGGGAGTCGCGCGTGCCGCTGGTGGAGGGCGGGCCGTAGACGGCGATCGGCACGGCGGGCAGGGTCGGATCGACATCCTTCCACGTCTTCGCCTTGTTGGGTCCCTTGCCGAAGGGTTCGGCGGCAAGCGCCTTGTAGACGATCTCGGGCGTCAGCGAGAGGCCGGGGCCGCGCTTCGATTCGGCGAAGGCGAGGCCGTCGACGCCGATCTGGATTTCGATGATGTCGCGGACGCCGTTCTTCTGGCAATCCTCGAACTCGGACTGCTTGATGCGGCGCGAGGCGTCCTCGACATCGGGATGCTGCGCGCCGACGCCGGCGCAGAACAGCTTCATGCCTGCGCCCGTGCCGGTCGATTCGATGATCGGCGACTTCATGCCGGGATTGCCCTGCACGAACAGTTCGGCCGCCGCCGTGGCGAAGGGATAGACGGTGGACGAGCCGACCGCGCGGATCTGATCGCGGGCGCCCGCGTCGCCGGCCTGATCGGCGCAGGCGGGCAGCGCCAGCAGCGCCAGCACGGGCAGGAAGGATGAACGGGGGGACTTCAAACAGGGCCTCCCTGGCCGGATCGATTCGAAAGCGAAAACATGTCTGGGGAGGCGGTTAGCGACCCTTCATGGGGCCATTGTGACACTAGAGTTGCAGTTTGATGACATCGTGCCGGGAAGGCGATTTCGTCGCCGTCAGGCTGGGGTTTGCGCCACCGGAAACAGCACGCTGATGGTCGTGCCCTTACCGAGCGTGCTGGCGATGTCGAGGCGGCCGCGATGGCGCTCGACGATGTGCTTGACGATGGCGAGGCCCAGGCCCGTGCCGCCCATGGCGCGGCTGCGGCCCGAATCGACGCGGTAGAAGCGTTCGGTGAGGCGGGGGAGGTGGTCGGGGGCGATGCCTTCGCCTTCGTCGGCAACGGTCAGGCGGATCATCGCGCCGGGGCCTGGTATCAGGGCAACGGCGATCGGCGTGCCGGGGCGGCCATATTTGGCGCTGTTGCCGATGAGGTTGTGCAGCAACTGCGACAGTTGCACCCGGTCGCCTTGCACCATCGGCATGCCGGGCGGCAGCGCCATTTCGACGTCGCGGCCGCGATCGCCATGGCTGGATCGGAACACGCCGACGACCTCGGCGACCAGTTCGGACAGGTCCACGGCGGTTTCGGGCGCGCGATATTTCTCCGCCTCGACGCGGGAGAGCGACATGAGATCGTCGACGAGGCGCTGCATGCGGCGCGCTTCGCCATCCATGATCTTGAGGAAACGGTTGCGGGTCTCGGTGTCCTTGCCCAGTTCCGGGTCGGCCAGCGTTTCGATGAAGCCCAATATGCCCGCGAGCGGCGTTCGCAGTTCGTGGCTGGCGTTGGCGACGAAATCGACGCGAACCTTCTCCGCCGCATGGGCGACGCTGCGATCCACCAGATGGACGATGCGGCGGGTGCCGTCGCCGCCGGGGACGGGGGCGATGCGCATCTGCCAGCGTTGTTCGCGCGTGCCGATGCCGACCAGATCGATCTGGGCCGGCTCCGCCATCGGCGTCATGCTGGCCAGCCGTTCGGCGGCGGCGGGGTGGCGGATGGCGATGCGCGCGTCTTCGCCCGCGATATGCGTGCCGAGCAGGCGCTGCGCAGCGCGATTGGCGTGGCGGATGCGACCGCCCTCCACCAGCATCACGGGTTCTGCGAGCGCATCGATCAGCGGCGGAAAGTCGCCATGGTCGAGCAGGTCGACCGGATCGCGCTCGACAATGGCGGTTTGCGCGGGCGGCAGCGGTGTCGCGCCGGCCGCTGCGATCAGCAGCACGGCGACGCCGGCCAGCACGGGGAGCGCGATCATATAGGGTGCCGCGCCGAGCACGAGCGCGCCGCTGGTGCCCAGCAACAGCATGGCGAGGGAGGCTGTGATCTGCGAGGCGCTGAGGCTATTCATGGTTACCGTACTGGATTTCTCGGCAAATTGCTGCGATGCAGGGGGCAGGATAGGGCAAGCCCCAGCGGGCGCGATAGCGGTTATTTATGACATGAGCGAGCAATCCCCCGAACCGAACCAGCCAGAGGCGACGCCCGAGCAGGATTTGCTGGGGCCAACGTCGCGTCGTCGCGTGCTGATGGGCGGCGCGCTGGCGGCGTCGGCGATCGTGTCGGTGCGGCCGGCGCTGGCGAGCACGGCGGCTTCGGTGCTGAACTGCTCGATTCCTGTGCCTGATCCCGGCCGCACCGGCAGCGCGATCGCGCCGGACGGGCAGGTCGTGCCGGCGGGCACGCAGGGCGCGTTCCAGGGGACCGGGCGCAGCTTCACCGGCGAGCAGGTGAAGCAGGCGCTGCGCGGCGGGCGGCTGCCGGGCACGAGCTATGAGCAGAACCAGGCTTATCTCAACTATATTCGCCGGTTGCAGCGGGGGACGAGCGGATTTACGTGTTACGCCTCGCTCCAGATGCCCCACTGACGCTCCTCCTTAACGCTTTGTCGCTACCGGCTTGAGCCATGGAAGCGGCCATCCTGTATTGCGTGGAAGAGGACGACGCCCTGCTGGTGCGGGCGCTCGATGACCTGACCCTCATCTACCACCGCCCGGCCGGGCAGACGCATCTGGTGGTCAGTCCGGTGCCGGAGATATTGGCAGCGCTGCGCGAAACGGGCGCGGCGAGCGTCGAGACGCTCCATGCCGCGATGGCGCGCGATTTCGATCTGGGTGAGCCGGCGGAGGCGCTCGCCGCGATCGAGCGGCAGTTGCGGGAGCTGGCGGCCCTGGGGCTGGTGCGGGCGCTGTGAGGCATGCGGTCACCCTGCGGATCGGGCCGGCGACCTTTCGGGTCGGGTCGGCCTGGCGCGCGCCGGTAGAGACGCTGGCGCAACTGTATCGCGATTATCCGGCGGCGGGGGGCGCGATTGCCGATTTCACCGTGCGGCTCGATCCGGTGAATGCGCTGCGCCGCTGGGTGCGGCCGTCGATCTTCATCACCGGCGACCACAGCCTGGCCGACGCCGCGCCGATGAGCCTGGCGCATGGCCTGCTGGCGGCGGAAATGGGGATGAACCTCCAGATGGCGCTGGGCTGGCGGCGGCATGTGCTGCTGCACGCGTCGAGCGTGGAGAAGGACGGGCGGGCGCTGGTGATGACCGGCGAATCGGGGTCGGGCAAGTCCACGCTGGCGGCGCAGCTGGGCGAGCGCGGCTGGCGGCTGATGGGCGACGAGTTCGCGTTGCTGGACATGGCGACGGGCGAAATCTGGCCGTTCCCGCGCCTCGTGTCGCTGAAGAACCGGGCGATCGATGTGGTGGCGGGCGAGGTGGGCGCGGCGCGGATGGGGCCGCTGCTGAGCGCCACGGCGAAGGGCGACATCCGGCATCTGGTTCCCAATGCGGCGGCTGTCGCGGGCATGGACAGGCCGGCGAAACCGGCGCTGCTGCTGTTCCCCTGCTTCGGCGGGCCGGTGGACATCAGGCCGGTGGGGCAGGGGGAGATGTTCATGCGGCTGACGCAGGCGTCGACCAATTATGTCGCGCTGGGCGAGCCGGCTTTCCACGCGCTAACGCGGTTCGTGGGCGATGTGCCGGGCTTGGCGCTGGATTTTGATTCGGGCGAGGCGGGGATTGCGGCGGTCGAGCGGTTGTGGGCGGATTTGCCATGAGCGCGGCGGTTCTGGTGCGAGCCTTGCGAGAGCCGGGCAGTGTCATTGCGCTGGACGCGTGCGGGTGGAACGGGCTGATCGCGGCGGCGCGGGCGGAGCGGCTGATCGGGACGCTGGCGTTCCGGCTGGCGGATATGGCCGTTCCCGACGCGGTGCGGCAGATACTGGCCGATGCGCGGGACGAGGCGGCGCGCGAGGCGCAGACGGCCTTGTGGGAGGCGGACCGGATGCGCGCGGCGCTGGCGGGGCTGGACGTGCGGGCGGTGCTGCTGAAGGGGACGGCCTATGTCGCTGCGGGGCTGAAGGCAGGCGAGGGGCGGTTTATCGGCGATCTCGACATATTGGTGGCGCGCGACAGGCTGGACGCGGTCGAGGCGGCGCTGATCGCGGCGGGGTGGGAATGGGTGAAGCCCGATCCCTATGACGACGCTTATTACCGTCAGTGGATGCACGAACTGCCGCCGATGATCCATCGCGAGCGCGACCGGATGATCGACGTGCATCATACCATCCTGCCGCTGACCGCGCGGCCGGCGCCCGACGCCGACGCGCTGATCGCGGACGCGGTGGAGGCGGGGGGATTTTTCGTGCTGTCGGCCGAGGACCGGGTCTGTCACGCGGCGGCGCATATGCTGGCGGATGGGGATTTGCAGGGGGGGCTGCGGAACCTGTGGGATATCCATTGTCTGCTGGGTGAAGCGGACCCGGCGCGGCTCGAGGTGCGGGCGACTTTGCACGGGTTGTCGCCGCACATTGCGAGGGCCAGGCGGCTGGCGGGGATGGTCTATGGCGAGCGCGGCGGGCTGAGCCTGTTCGACCGGCTGATCGTCGCGCGGCTGCTGGCGCGAGACGGCTGGGGGCGGCCAACACGAAAACCGCTGGAGCAGCTTTTCTACATTCGCTCGCACTGGCTGCGCATGCCGCCGACGATGCTGGCGCGGCATCTGTGGACGAAATGGCGCAAGGGCCATCGACCCGCCTGAAATTTTTGCAGCGCCAGCTGATCCGTTTCGGTCCGATCTTCCGCCAGACAGGGTGGAGGAACGGATATGGGGCACCTCAAGACATTGGGTTTCGTGGTCGCTTGGGGGGCGATGCTGGCTGCGTGCGGCCAGGTTTCCGCCAGCGATGCGGGGGGAAGCGGTGAACATGACGCGACCATGTTCACCGCTTCTTCGGATAACGGCGCAGCGGCGGCGGTAATCCCCGCCGCCGGCAATGGGCGAGCGCAGGTGATCGACGCCGGCGGGCTGGGGCGGCCGACGCCGGCACTCGACGTGCCGTTACCGCCCGGCTGGCGGTTCGAATCCGCCGTGCGCTGGGACAATGTGAACGGGCAGTGCAGCTATGCGATCGCCAGCCCGATGTTCCGCATGACCAGCCCGGACGGCAAGGCGGCGATCGAGTTGCTGCCCGGCTTTCTGGTGACCACCAATGACCAGGACATCCGCCGGCGCGGATCGAACCCCGGCGATTTCTGTGTAATCGGCATGGCGGAGAGCGGGCAGGCGCTGGCGGCGCGGGTGGCGGCACCCTTTTTGCGGCCGGGCGCGCGGGTCACCGGCGTGGAGGATGTCGCGCTGCTGCCGGAAGTCGCGGCGCTCGCGCAGCGGGCGGCGGCGATCCCGCAAATGGGTGGGGCGCGGATGATCCCCTATACGGTGGAGGCCACATTGGCATTGCCGGACGGGCGCAGCGAGGTGCTGCTGCTGGGCGGGATGATATCGGCCGCGCCGCAGATGCTGCCGGGTGTGCCGCCGCTGGTGCTCAATCAGAATATCGCGGCTTTCGCCTGGTCTGCGCCGACCGACCGGCTGGCGGAGACGGGGGCGATGGCGCGGCGGGTCTTCGCCGACATGCGGCCGCAGGAGCCGTGGACGGGGCAGGTCAACCGGATGCGCAATGAGCTGACGAAGCCGGTGTTCGCGCGGCCCGGCGGGGGCGGTGGCTCTGGCTCCAGTGGCGCGAAACGGGGTGGCGGCTTCGACATGGATGGCTGGCGCGCGGGGCAGGCTGCGGACGATGATGCGCAGCGCCGGCGGATAGAGGCGATCCGGGAGGAGCAGCGCTGCACTTTGCCCGACGGGACGGTGGTGGTGACGACGATCCACGCCCAATGCTGAGCCTGAGCGCGGTTACTCGCGCATCGCGCGGATTGCGGCACCGCCGGCGAAGGGCGTGATCGCGACCAGCAACAGCGATGCGGCGGCGAGCAGCTTGAGCGCGCTGCCGCTGCCGTCCTGCAACGATCCTGCGCCGAAGATCAGCAGCGGGACGGCCAACGGTAAGGCCAACAACCCCGCCAGCGCGCCGCTGGAGCGCAGGCCGGCGGTGAGCGCGGCGACCAGCACGCCCAGGGCGGCGAGCGCCGGCGTGCCGAGGGCGAGGCCGAGTTCCAGGCGGACGATCGTGCTGCCGTCCAGCTTCAGCAATGCGGCGGCGGGCAGGGCGGCGAGCAGGATCGCCGGGCCGAAGCCGAGCCAGTGCGAGAAAATTCGGGCGGTAACGATCAGTTCTTCACCGATGCCGCGCAGGGCGAGCTGGTCCAGCACGCCGGCGTCGCGGTCGGGCGCGATCAGGCTGTCGACGGGGAGCAGGCTGGCGAGCAAAGCGGCGATCCACAGCATGCCGCCGCCGGTGCGGCGCAGGATGGCACCGTCGGGGCCGACCGCGAAGGGATAGAGGCTGGCGACCAGCAGCAGGAAGGAGACGGGCAGCCACAGCGCGGCGCGGCGGCCGCTGGCCGTGAGATCGCGGGCGATGAGGGGCAGAAGGCTCCTCATGCGTCGGCTTCCGCGTCGGATGGCTGATGCGCGGCGAGATCGATCATGATCGGCGCAGCGACCGGCAGCGGCTGGTGCGAGGCCAGGACGGCGATGCCGCCACCCGCCAGATGCGCCGCCACCATATCGCCAAGCAGGGCGAGCGATCGGTCGTCGAGGCCATTGCCCGGTTCGTCGAGCAGCCAGATCGGCGCGCCCGACAGGATCGTTCGGGCCAGGCTGGCGCGCTTGCGCTGGCCGGTGGAGAGCATGCGGACCGGGACTTCGGCGAGGTCGGCGAGCGCCATGGCGGTGAGCGCATGGTCGATTGCGCCAGCGGGCGCGCGGTCGAGCTGCGCCCAGAAGCCCAGCGCCTTGCCCAGCGGCAGGTCGGTGTCCAGCGCGGCGCGCTCGTCGGCCAGCGCAACGCCGCCTGTCCGCTCGATCGTGCCGGCATAGGGACGCAAGAGGCCGGCACACAGGCGCAGCAGGCTGGACTTGCCGATGCCGTTCGCGCCGCGCAGCAGCGCCGCGCCGCCGGGTTTCAGGTCCAGATCGATGCCGCGCAGCAGCAGCCGGTCGCCGCGCGCGCAGCCGATCCCGGAAAGGCGCAGCCGGGGCGCGCTCATGACGTCGCGAGTTCCTCCAGCGCGTGCATCGATTCGTCCGACAGGCCGAAATGATGGCCGATCTCATGCACGACGACATGGGTGACGAGCGCGTCCAGCGCAACGCCGCTTTCGACCCATTCGTCCAGCAGCGGGCGGCGATAGAGGTGGACGGTGGGCGGCAGGTCGCCGGTCATGGCTTCCGCGCCGACCGATCGGCCGGTATAGAGGCCGGTGAGTTCGAACGGGTCCTCTATGCCCATTTCGGCCAGGATCGAGTCTTCTGCGAAATCCTCGACGAACAGGACGACGCCGGCCAGATGCGCGCGAAACGGATCGGGCAGGCGGTCAAGCGCGTTGAGGGCCAGCGTCTCGATCTCTTCGATGGTGGGCGCGCGCTGCATGGCGGCGGCATAGGCGAAACGTGATTGCGAGGATAGGGTGATGGTGGCCAGGCTGAACGAGGAAGAACGCGATGCGGCGCTGGCGCAGTTGCCCGAATGGGAACTGGTGGCGGGACCGGAGGGGATCAGGCGCAAACTGAAATTCGCTGATTTCGTGGAGGCCTTCGGCTTCATGACGCGGGTGGCGATATTGGCGGAGAAGGCGGACCATCATCCCGAATGGTCGAACGTCTATAACCGGGTGGACATTGTTCTGACGACGCATGACTGCGACGGGCTGAGCGCGCGGGACGTGGCGTTGGCGAAAGCGATCGATGCGATGCTGGGGTGAGGTCTGCCCGCGCCGTCATTGTGAGCGTAGCGATGCAATCCACCGGAGCGCCATTGGATTGCTTCGCTACGCTCGCAATGACGGATCAAGGGGGCGTCATCCGCTTCAGAACAGCTCCGATTCCGGCTCTTCCTTGAGCGCCGCGCGGGGCTGGCCCTCTATCCTGTCCTCATAGCCGCTGAGCGCGTCGATGACCGCCTCGTTCGCTGCATAGCGCTTGCGCAGGGACGCCAGCCGCGCGTCGGTGCCGGTGCAAAGCTCGTAAATGCTCTGGTCGAGATAGGCGCGACGTTCCTCGTCATAGGGTTCCTCGCCGCGGAAATGGTCGCAGCCATCGCGGTCGACCATGAAGGCGGTGACTTCGTCGGGGAAGGGATCGGCGGCGGGGGTGATGTTGGAGGCGGGCAGGTCGAGCGCGGGTTCCGCTTCGACTGGCGCTGCGGCGACCAACGGCCGTGTGGCGGCGGGCGCGACGGGCAGCGGCGCGGGGTCCTGCGCGGCTACTGGACTGGCGGCAGTTGCGGCAGGGTCGGCGGCCTTGGGGCGGCTGCTGTTGCCCGACGCCGCCGCCTTGTCGGGCGTGTCGGTACAGCCGGCGGCGAGCGCCAGCGCGATCAACGGCAGCAGGCGCAACGCAGGCGTCACCCGACCTCCTTTTCCAGCTGTGCGATCAGGTCGGCGACATGCGGCAGGCGCGCCGCCTCCGCCTTCAGGATCGCGCGGAATGCTGCCCGCCTATAGTCGGCGACCGTCTCGGCGGAAAGGCGCTTTGCCGCCGGCATGGCGGAAATCACGATATCCAGAAGCCTTTCCACGCCGTGCAGCCGGCCCCAGAGATAGTCATTTTCCCGATAGGCGCGGCTGAAAAAGGCCCCGAAATTGTTGAATTCGATGCCCTTGAGCGTCGCGTCCGCGCCCCCGCTGCGGATCGCGGTGCAATCCTCGGGCGAGATGCGGTCGACCTTGACCGGATCATATTCGTCGCCGGCGTCGCGCTGGAGCAGTTGCAGGGTTGCGATGTCGTAGAAGGGGAAGCCCAGATAAGCGAGCAGCATGGTCCGCCGCTCCGCCTTGGGCAGGCCGGCCAGCCCCTCCGCCAGCATCAGGTCGGCCGCCTCGTCGCGCGCGCGCAGGTCGCGGGCGGTGGCGATGGCGGCGAGCGCGGCGGCGGGATCAGTTGGCAGGTTGGCCGCCGCCTCCCGCACGGTGTCGTCGAACAGTTCGCTGTCCTCGCACTCGGCATAATGGGCGAGCGCGCGATAGATGGCGTCGCGCATCGCCTGCACCACCGGGTCGCCGCTGTCGCCCTTCGCCTCCAGCGTTTCATTGAGCCGCCGGGCGAGGAAACGCAGGCGGCGGATGCGGAAGTCGAGATCATGGGTGCGGAAGAACTGGACCGGCGCGGAGGCGGGGCCGGGGCTGTCGGTCAGCTGGTCCGCGCCGATCCGGCGCACTTCGGCCCAGAGCGACTGGCGATAGCTTTCGCGCATCACGTCGCCCTGCTCGCGGGCGAGGCCGAACAGCAACTCGGCGAGCGATTCGACGATGTCGGACAGTTTGAGGTGCCCATAGGCCGGAAAGGCGAAGCCGGCCGAAGCGGCGGCGCGCTGCTGCGCCTTGCCGCGCCAGGCGGAAAGGCGCGCGGGCGTGGGGCGGTCGAGGAACAGCATCCGCCCGATCGCGCCCTCCACCTCCGCCTCGATCCCCGGTCGGAGGGCATCGAGGATGCGGCGCATGCGGCGCACCTGCGAGCTGTGCCGCTCGATCGCCTCCAGATTGTCGCGGATCGGCTGTTCGCGCGGAATGTCCGACAGCGCGCCGAAGATGGTGCGGAAGAACCCGGGACCCTGCGGCTGGGCAGGGCCTTCGCCGTCCATCTGTTCGCCATGGCGATTGAGCCGGATCGACCGATGATTGGGCTTGGGATCGATATAGACGAAGCGCCGGTCGACCTCCCGCCGGGACGGGCGGTTGCGCAGCGCGCCGATCGCCTGCGCGAAGGGCGCGTTGGCCAGCACCGAGCCATCGATCAGCACGGCGTCGTCCGCTTCGCCCTTGGCGGCGCGGCGCGGCAGGACGCGGGCGAGGAAGGAGGCGCGCCCCGGCCAGCCGCGATGCCGCCGTTCCAGCACGGCGTCGAGTTCACGCACGGTGAAGGGCGGGAACGCGCCGGGGAAGCTGGCGGTGGCGCGGGCGGCGAACACCAGTTCGGCGGGGTCGGCGAAATGCCGCCCGCCTCGGCCCCGCGCGCGAAAGCCGATGCTCAGCCGATGTTCGGTCTCCACCACCTGCGGCGGGCTGTTGAGGGTCAGGCTCTGCTGGTGCCCGTCGAAATCGGTCACCGTCACGAACAGGTCGAGCGGATGCCCCTGCGGCAACAGCGGCGGCCCCGGCACCGCCGCCGTCATCGCATCGAACGCATCCAGCAGCATGCCCGAAAAGATCGCCCCGCCGAACGGCGGCTCGAACCAGCGCGAGCGGATGAAGCTCGACAGCTTCCGCCGCACCTCCTCGCGCGTATCGGGCGCCACCGTCCGCTCGATCGTGTCGCCCGGCCGCCGCGCCGCCATCCACACGATCGGTGCCGCCCAGAATTTCGTCAGGCTCCGTGCCGGCCGCGCATCGGGATCGAGCAGCCGCTCGACATCGGCATTGTCCAGCCACAGGTCGGTCAGCGGCTCCAGCGACTGGCCGGTCTCGATCGCCTGCGCCAGGAAGATGCCGTTGATCCCGCCTGCACTCGCGCCGGCGATGATGTCGGGCATCACCCGCAACCGCACGCCGCTCGCCTCCTCGATCGCGCGCAGTAGCTGATGATAGACCGCCTGGGTGTCGTCGCCCTCCGGCTCGCCGTCATGAAAGGCGCGGCTGGCGCGGGCCAGGCGCCAGATTTCCTTGGTGATGCCGTGCATGTACACGGCCAGGCTGATGCCGCCATAGCAGACCAGCGCGAGCCGCAGTTCCTTCTCCCTCATGACGGCAGGGTGACAGAGCGCGGCCGGTCAGCCAAGCGCGAACTCCGCCCAGATCGGCAGATGGTCCGACGCCTTGCGCGCCGACGCGCTCATATGGACGCCGCAGTCGGTCAGTTTCATCCGGTTGCAATGCATGATGCGGTCGAGCCGGGCGACGGGGCGGCGGGCGTGGAAGCTACGGCCGCAGGGCGCGAAGCTGTAATGCCGCGCGAAATCGGCGAGGCAGCCGCGGTCGGCGCTCCATTCGTTGAGGTCGCCCATCAGCACGGTGGCCATGTCCTCCCGCTGGGCGGCGGCGTGGATGACGGCCGCCGCCTGTCGCCGTCGCCACAGGCCCGACAGGTCGAGATGCATGCCGAAGATGCGCAGATGCGCCTTGCCGAGCGTGACCTCCGCCATGGTTGCGCCGCGCGGCTCCAGGCAGGGCAAATGCAGCACGTCGAAATGCGCGATCTCCGCCGCCTTGCGCACCAGGATGGCGTTGCCGTGCCAGCCCATCGAATCATGCTGCACGTTGAGCGGCACAGGCTTGTAGTCGCTGTGGCTTTCCAGCAGGCGCGGCGGAATCGCGGCGGAGCGGATGCCGAAGCGACGGTCGGCCTCCTGAAGCGCGATGACGTCCGCGTCGATCTCGTTCAGCACATCGATGACGCGCTCGGGCACGCGGCGGCGGTCGGTGCCGATGGCCTTTCGAATATTGTAGCTGGCGACGCGCAGAGGCTTCATATGCAGATAATGCCTTGAGGCTTTCGGGGTTTCCCGTCATTTTCAGCGAATTGGCGGCAAGAGGGAAGGAAAATCGGGTGAAGGGCGATGCGGCGGTCCCGATCGTGGCCTCTTACCTGCCGGAGGACAAGGCGGCATGCCTGGCCCTGTTCGACGCCAATTGCCCGGAATTTTTCGCGCCGAATGAGCGCAGCGACTACAGCGCCTATCTGGCGAGCGACGGGCGCCATTATCAGGTCGTGCGCCTGAAAGACCGGGTGGTCGGCGCGTTCGGCGTCGCGCGCACAGGAGAAAAGCAGGCGGGGCTTGCCTGGATCATGATCCATCCCAAGGCGCAAAGGCGGGGCATCGGCCGCGCGATCATGGGCGAGGCGAGGGCGCTGGGGCGAACATTGGGCGCCGACAGCCTGTCGATCGCGGCCAGTCACAAGTCCGCGCCCTTCTTCGCGCGCTTCGGGGCGGTGGAGCTTGGCTTTGTCGAAAATGGCTGGGGACCGGGGATGCATCGCGTGGACATGACGTGGTCGCTGGCGTTGTGACGCCGGCCGGTTGCGTTCCCATTATGTTCTGATAGATTGACGCCATGGCCAAAACCAAGCGCAAATTCGTCTGCCAACAATGCGGCACCGTTTCCGGCCGGTGGCAGGGGCAGTGCGACGATTGCGGCGAATGGAACAGCATTGTCGAGGAAGCGGCCGAGACCGTCTTTTCCGCCAAGCATGACCTGCAGGGTGGGGGCAGGGCGATCGGCCTCGTCGGCCTCGACGCCAAGATCGAACTGCCGGCGCGGACCGGCACAGGCATTGCGGAGTTCGACCGCGCACTGGGCGGCGGGCTGGTGCCGGGCAGCGCGACGCTGATCGGCGGTGATCCGGGCATCGGCAAGTCGACCCTGCTGCTTCAGGCGGCGGCGCGGATCGCGTCGGCGGGCAAGCCGGTCGTCTATATCAGCGGCGAGGAAGCGGCCGATCAGGTGCGGCTGCGCGCGCGGCGGCTGGGGCTGGGCGGATCGCCGGTGCAACTCGCGAGCGCGACGTCGGTGCGCGATATCCTGACGACCCTGGCGGAAGGGCCGCCGCCCGCTCTGCTGGTGATCGATTCGATCCAGACCATGCACAGCGACCTGATCGAGGGCGCGCCGGGTACGGTGAGCCAGGTGCGGGCAAGTGCGCAGGAACTGTTGCGCTTCGCCAAGCAGCGGGGCACGGCGCTGGTGCTGGTCGGCCATGTGACCAAGGACGGCAGCATCGCAGGCCCCCGCGTTCTCGAACATATGGTCGACACCGTGCTCAGCTTCGAGGGCGAGCGCAGCCACCAGTACCGCATCCTGCGCGCGATCAAGAACCGCTTCGGCGGCACCGACGAGATCGGCGTCTTCTCCATGGTCGCCGAGGGGCTGGAGGAAGTGGCGAACCCCTCCGCCCTGTTCCTGACCCATCGCGACGAGAATGTGACCGGCGCGACGGTGTTTCCGGCGCTGGAAGGCACGCGGCCGGTGCTGGTGGAGATACAGGCGCTGGTGGTGCGGCTGTCGAGCGGCGCCACCCCCCGCCGCGCGGTCGTCGGCTGGGACAGCGGACGCCTCGCGATGATCCTCGCCGTGTTGGAGGCACGCTGCGGCCTGAGTTTCTCGACCTGCGAAGTCTATCTGAACGTCGCGGGCGGTTATCGCCTCCAGGACCCGGCGGCGGATTTGGCGGTGGCGGCGGCTCTGGTGTCGGCGCTGGGGGAACGACCCGTGCCGGCCGATGTCGTGCTGTTCGGGGAGATCGCGCTGTCGGGCGAGATCCGCCCGGTGGCGCACACGCCGCTGCGGCTGCGCGAGGCGGCGAAGCTGGGGTTTGATCGGGCGTTCGTGCCGGGCGCGGCGGCGGACGGGGTGAAGGGCATTTCCGTGAGCGGCTTCCGATCGCTGGCGCAGTTGGTTGACCAGATGCTCGGGCGGGGATAGCCACGCGGCCATGAAGGTCGACCATTCTCATCGTCATAGCTCCGCTGCGCTCGCCATGACGGAGAAGGCCGCATGAACGGCGTCGATATCGTCGTGCTGCTCGCCATTGGCGGATGCGCGGTGCTGGGGCTGATGCGCGGCTTCGTGCAGGAAACGCTCTCGCTCATCGCCTGGGTGCTGGCGATCTTTGCGATCCGCCTGTTCCACGGATCGGTCGCGGACCTGTTGTCGGCCTTCGTCGGCACGATCAGTGGCGCGGCGATGCTGGCGCTTGTGCTGGTGTTCGGTGTCACCTTTGGCCTGGGCAAGCTGCTCGCACACGCCATCGGCAAGCGCACGCGCCAGTCGGTGCTGGGGCCGGTGGACCGGGTGCTGGGCGCGGGCTTCGGCGCGGTGAAGGGCCTGATCGGCGCGACTTTGGTGTTTCTCGCCTTTTCGCTGGTGTACGACACCTTCTACGGCAGCGGCGCGCGGCGGCCGGACTGGCTGAGCGACGCGCGGACCTTTCCCCTGCTCAACGCCAGCGGGCAGGCGATCAGCGAGTTTCTGGAGGAGCAGCGGGCGAAGAAGCCGGTGGAGAGCTAAGAGGAGTTGCTGTCCTACAGCATCCCGCTTGCGCTACCTTCCATTCCTTCCGCTCTTTGCATCGTCAAATCACCCGCTTGCGTCCGGCGCAGCGGCGGGGCCGAACTTCGTTTCGATTCGTCATGCGCGATACGGGCGAATTTTGAGAAATTTCCTCGGCGAAGCGCTACAACCACCCTTTCCCTCGATACGCCTCCACCGTCGCGCGCAGCCCGTTCTCCGTCGCGACCTCCGGCTTCCAGAGCCGCTTCGGCGGTTGCTTGCGCTTCTTCACCACCCAGTCGGGGTGGCAGAAATAGTTCACGCGATCGGCGGTCAGTTTCGCGCCCGAGCGGCGGACCATTCGGTCCATCGCCGCGACGACGCGCATGGCCCAGCCGGGGGTGGCCATGGTCTTCACCCGCTTGCCGACTGCGCGGCCGATGGCTTCGCCGAACTCGGCATGGTCCCAGCCTTCAGGCTTGCCGTCGTCGACTTCATAGGTCTGGGCGAGGCTGGCTTCCTTTTCCTGCGCCAGCGTCAGCAGCAGGCGGGAAAGGTCGCTGACCTCGATAACGGACAAGCGCCCGCCCGGCGGCAGCATCATGAAGCCGCGCCTGGCCATGCGGAACAGTTCGAGCATTTCCTTGTCGCCGGGGCCGTAGATGGCGGGCGGGCGCACGATCGTCCAGTCGAGGCCGCTGGCCTTGACCTGCTTCTCCGCCTGCGCTTTCGACCAGCCATAGGCGGACAGTTCCGGCTCGCGCGCGGCGAGGGAGGAGACGTGGATCAGGCGGCGGACGCCGCGCTTGCGCATTGCGTCGATGACCGCGACCGTGCCGTGGACATTGCCCGCTTCGAAGCCCGCGCGGTCGGGAGCGTTGACGACGCCGGCAATGTGGATCACCGCGTCCGCCTCCCGCACGAGGGCGTCGAGCGAGGCGGCGTTTTCCAGCGCGCCGGGTATCCATTTGAGCTTCGCGCGTGGCGGCTGGGCGCGGCGGGTCAATGCGGTGACGTGCAGCCCGGCGGCGAGCGCCTGATCGAGCGTCTGCGCGCCGACGAATCCGGTCGCGCCGGTGATGGCGATGCGAATGGGCATTATAACGGGTTCACGATCATCATGTTTCGGTCGCCATTGCGAGCGGAGCAAAGCAATCCAGGGGCGCGCCAGTGGATTGCTTCGCTCCGCTCGCAATGACGAAGATAAGGGTCACACCATCGCCATATGGTCGCGGTGGACCAGGACGGAGCGGGGCAGGTGGCCGAGCAGGGCGGCGATGTCCTCGCTGCGCTTGCCGGCGATGCGGGCGGCTTCCGCGCTGTCATATTCGGTGAGGCCGCGCGCGATGATGCGGCCGTCCTCCGCCAATATGTCGACCACGTCGCCGCGCGCGAACACGCCCTCGACGCGGGCGACGCCGGCGGGGAGCAGGCTGTTCCCCTTGACGAGCGCGCGCTCTGCACCCGCGTCCACGCTGATGCGCCCGCGCACCGTGAGGCGGCCGGCGAGCCAGCCTTTGCGCGCGCGCTTGACCGGGGCGGCGAGGAAGATCGAGCCGCGCCCGCCATTGCCCCAGTGGGAAAGCGGCGCGTCGACCTTGCCCGAGATGATGGCGAGATGCGCGCCCGCGCCGGTGGCGATGCGCGCGGCTTCCACCTTCGACGTCATGCCGCCCGATCCCATGCCGGATGCGGAGCCGCCGTCAGCCATGGCGGTGATGCGCGCGTCGATGCGCTCGATCGTTTCGATGAACATCGCGGCGGGATCGACGTGCGGGTTCGCGCTGTAAAGCCCGTCCACGTCCGACAGCAGCACAACCGCGTCGGCCCGAGCGGCCTGGCCGATCCGCGCGGCGAGCCGGTCATTGTCGCCGAAGCGGATTTCGGCGGTGGCGACGCTGTCATTCTCGTTCACGACCGGCACAACATTCAACTGCATGAGCCGGTCGAGCGTGGCGGAAGCGTTCAGGTAGCGGCGGCGATTTTCCAGATCATCGAGCGTCACCAGCATCTGCGCAGCCGTGATGCCCTGTTCGGCGAGCAGCGCGGCCCAGCATTGCGACAGCGCGATTTGGCCCGTAGCGGCGGCGGCCTGAGCGTCTTCAAGACTGCCGCGCCCGCCCTTGGGCAGTTTCAGCCGTCGCGCGCCGAGCGCAATCGCGCCGGACGAGACGATGATGATCTGCTGGCCGGCCGCGCGGCGCGCTGCGATGTCGGCGACCAAGGTGCGCAGCCACGCCTCACGCACCTCGCCCGCCGGATCGACGAGCAGGGCGGAGCCGATCTTGACGACCAGACGGCGGACGAGGGCAGGGGGGAAGCCGGAGAGGCTCACAGTTGGCGGGCCATTCTAAGAGAGAGGAGCAACCGGGTCAGAGAGGCGACCACTCGCCGGTCCCCTCGTCATCCTCGTCGTCATATTTCGCCATGCGGGCGGCTTCGCCCAGGATCGGCAGGATCGCGTCGAGCAGCGCGGGGACGCCTTCGCCCGTCGCGCCGGAGATGATGAACACGTCCTCCACGCCCGCCTGTTCGCGCAGCTGGTCGGCGATGTCCTGCATCAGCTCTTCGCCGAGCAGATCGCCCTTGTTGAGCGCGACGATCTGCGGTTTTTCGTCGAGGCCTTCGCCATAATTGGCGAGTTCGTCCTGCACGATCTGGAACTGCTGCACCGGATCGTCGCCGGCCGCGTCGATCAGGTGGAGGAGGACGCGACAGCGCTCGATATGGCCGAGGAAGCGGTCGCCGATGCCTGCGCCTTCGGCCGCGCCCGCGATCAGGCCGGGGATGTCGGCCAGCACGAACTCGCGATCCTTGTGCAGCACGACGCCCAACTGAGGCTTGGTGGTGGTGAAGGCGTAGGAGCCGACCTTCGCCTTGGTATTGGTGACCTGGTTGATCAGCGTCGACTTGCCGGCATTGGGCATGCCGACCAGGCCGACGTCGGCCAGCAGTTTCAGCCGCAGCCAGACCCACATTTCCTTGCCCGGCCAGCCGGTGCCGTGCTGGCGCGGGGCGCGGTTGGTGCTGGTCTTGTAGGACAGGTTGCCGCGGCCGCCATCGCCGCCGCGCAGGAAGACAATGCGCTGGCCGACTTCGGTGAAGTCCGCGAGCAGTTCCTGATCCTCATAATCGGGAATGCCGTCCTCGTCCTCCGTCCCTTCGATCGGCTGAGGATCGGACAGGATCTGGGTGCCGAGCGGGACCTGGATGACGCGGTCGTTGCCGCCCGCGCCATAGCGGTTCTTGCCCGCGCCGCCATTGCCGCGCTGCGCCTTGAAATGCTGGGTGTAGCGGAAGTCGATCAGCGTGTTCAGGCCAGCGATGCATTCGAAGATGATGTCGCCGCCCTTGCCGCCATTGCCGCCGTCCGGGCCGCCATATTCCTCGTATTTTTCACGCCGAAAGCTGACCGCGCCGGGGCCGCCCCAGCCGGACTTGATGAAAATCTTTGCCTGATCCAGAAAATGCATCGGCGGCCTATAGTCGTGTGCGCGCCAAAAATGAACCCTTGGGCAGGTGCGATGTCATGATTCCGCTATTGGAGACCGATCGACTGATCCTGCGGCCGCATCGCGCCGACGATTGGGACGCCTGCGCCGCGATCTGGGGCGATCCGGCGGTGGTGCGGCATATCGGCGGGAGCGTGCAGGACCGGCAGGCGGTGTGGTTCCGCGTGCTGCGCTATGCCGGCATGTGGAGCCTGTTGGGCTATGGCATGTGGGCCATGGAAGAGAAGGCGAGCGGGCGGCTGATTGGCGACGCGGGCTTTTTGAGTGCAGCGCGGGGTGTGCCTGAACTGGAGGGCGCACCGGAGGCCGGCTGGGTGCTGGCGCCGGACGCCTGGGGCAAGGGCTATGCGCGGGAGGCGATGGCGGCGGCGCTGGGATGGGCCGATGCGCATCTGGAGGCGGCGGCGGTGCGCTGCATCATCGAGCCGGGCAATGCGAACTCGGTCAGAGTGGCGGAACAACTGGGCTTTGTCGCGATCGCCGACACGCGGATCGGGGAGGAGCCGATCCGCGTGTTCGAACGTCTGCGTCAGGCCGCCATGGCCGGCGCGGCGTCGGCGTCGCCATAGAGCAGCATCGCCGGGTCGTCGTTCGTGCAAAGGCTTTCGCCTTCCTCGAACAGCAGGCAGTCGACCTGCGCGTTGCGGCCTGCGCTCCAGCGGCGCTCGACCTGGCCGGTGGGGCGGAAGCCGAGCTTGCGCAGCACGTTCCCCGACGCCGGGTTGTCGACATAATGGCAGGCGCGGATGGCCCCCACACCATTAGCACGCGCCATCGACAGCAAAGCGCGGCCGGCTTCGGTGGCGAAGCCGAGGCCCCAATAGGGGCGGGCGATCCAGTAGCCGACTTCCGCCGCGCCATCCGCCTCGCGATGCACGCCGCAGCCGCCGACCAGGCGTGGTGCGCCCTTTGTGCGGGTGAAGATCAGCAGGCGCGGCAGCATTGGGTCGTGCGGCAGCGCCAGAAATTCCTCCGCGTCGGCCAGCGTATAGGGGCTGGGTGCGCGCGCCAGATTGCGCAGCACTGCGGGGTCGCCGATAGCCGCGGCCAGTGCGGCAGCGTCCTCATTCCAGCCGGGCCGCAGCAGCAGGCGGGGTGTGCGGGCGAACATGTGCCTCTTCTCCTCTTTCTTGGGGCGCCCATGGCCGCGAATTATGACGGCGTAACGACGCTGTTCCGCTGGCTGGACCCCGCCCGCATGACGCGCGAGAAAGGTCCTTGTTCCAGCGACTTGAGGGAATTTTGAAGAGCAATGCCCCGGCAACGGAAAAGGGGCGCTCCTCAAGCAGAGGAGCGCCCCTTTTTCCCTCGACATGGACGCGCTTTCGCGCCGTCCACATGGGTCGCTCCCTTAAGAGGGACGACCCGTCGTCGATCGTCCGATTATTCGGCGGCTTTCGCCATGGCGTCGACCGACACGTACTTGCGGCCGAGCTTGCCCTGATGGAACACGACCTTGCCTTCGCCGAGCGCGAACAGCGTGTGGTCCTTGCCCATGCCGACATTACGGCCCGGATAGACGCGGGTGCCGCGCTGACGGATGATGATGTTGCCGCCGATCACGTCCTGACCGCCGAACTTCTTCACGCCAAGGCGCTTCGATTCGGAATCGCGACCGTTGCGCGACGAACCGCCAGCTTTCTTATGTGCCATGACTTATGCTCCTATATTCTGCTGTGCGGACGCTCAGGCGCCGATCGACACGATCTTCAGGATCGTGTGACGCTGACGATGACCATTGCGGCGGCGATAATTGTGGCGGCGGCGCTTCTTGAAGACGATGACCTTCTCGCCCTTCGCCTGTGCGACGATTTCGGCGGCGATGGTCAGGCCAGCGACGTCCTTGAGGTCGCTGCCTTCGCCGGCCAGCAGGATGTCGTCCAGCGTCACCTTGTCGCCGGCTTCACCAGCCAGCTTCTCGACGACGATCTTGTCTCCGGCGGCGACGCGATACTGCTTGCCGCCCGTGCGCACGATAGCGAACATGGGTCTCTACTCTTTTCGTTCAATCTGCTTTACGCAGATCAGCGAAAGCCGACCCGCGCGGGAAAGTGGCCCGGTAGTGGAACGACATGATTCTGTCAACCACAACAGGGCCGTTCCGGGCTTTGCGTCGATGGCCGGTTTGCGATAGTCTGCCACCATGGCGAAACGGGCAGGCGACAGCAGGGAAAAGGGCGGCGCGATGGCGCGGCTGATCCTGCTGTGGGCGGCCCTGCTGGTCACACTGGCCAGCGCTCTGGCACCGCAGGGATTGCCCTCCAGCCGGCACATCGGATCGGCGTTCAGTCCGGCGACGACATCGGTGGCCATTCAGGCGCGGGCGATGCAGCCGCGCGCGGTGGCGCAGCGGCTCGTGCCGCCGACGATGGACCCGCCGGTGCTGCTGCTGGCGTTGTGCTGCGCGTTTTTGCTGACGTTTCTGGCCGGGTGTTCGCAGTTTTACGCCTGCGCAACCGAAGCGCTGCCGGCGATGCGCGCGAGGAACTGGCGTCGGGCGCGCGCGCCGCCGGCCTGATTCGCGCCGCTGGCGCAGTGCTGCTGTTTTCTACCCTGTTCACCAACGGTCCCGCCTGAGGGCGGGCCGGGCGCGTCGCGCGCCGTCCTTTCGAAGGAAAAACATGCCTCATCACACTCCTCTGATCGGCACGATCGTCGCGGGTCTGGTCGTCGCGTTCATCATGGGCGCGATCGCCCATCGGCTGAAACTCTCGCCGCTGGTCGGCTATCTGGTCGCCGGCATCATGGTCGGTCCGTTCACACCCGGCTTCGTCGCCGATGCGGGCCTCGCCAATGAACTGGCCGAGATCGGCGTCATATTGCTGATGTTCGGCGTCGGCCTGCATTTTTCACTGAAGGACCTGCTGTCGGTAAAGGCCATCGCGGTGCCCGGCGCGATCGTGCAGATTGCGGTGGCGACGCTGCTGGGCATGGGGCTGGCGTATTATATGGGCTGGTCGCTGATGGGCGGGCTGGTCTTTGGCCTCGCGCTCTCGGTGGCGAGTACCGTGGTGCTGCTGCGGGCGTTGCAGGGCGCGGATCTGGTGGAGACGCGGCGCGGGCGGATCGCGATCGGCTGGCTGATCGTCGAGGATCTGGTGATGGTGCTGGCGCTGGTGTTGCTGCCGGCGCTGGCGGGGGTGATGAACGCGGGCGAGGGGGCTGGTGCGAGCGCGCTGCTGGCCCCGCTGCTGGGGA
This sequence comes from Sphingobium sp., assembly GCA_044237945.1. GTDB lineage: Bacteria > Pseudomonadota > Alphaproteobacteria > Sphingomonadales > Sphingomonadaceae > Sphingobium. The sequence continues at coordinate 24,033 of JBIIEH010000023.1, forward strand.
CGCTGCTGAAGGTGGCGGGCTTCGTCGCGCTGATGCTGGTGGTCGGGCGGCGGGTGATCCCGTGGGCGCTGCATTGGGTGGTGCATACGGGTTCTCGAGAACTGTTCCGGCTGGCGGTGCTGGCGATTGCGCTGGGTGTGGCGTTCGGCGCGGCGCTGGCGTTCGACGTGTCGTTCGCGCTGGGCGCGTTTTTCGCCGGCATGATCCTGGGCGAAACCCCGCTCAGCCGCCGTGCGACGGAGGAGACGCTGCCGCTGCGCGATGCGTTTGCGGTGCTGTTCTTCGTGTCGGTGGGCATGCTGTTCAACCCGTCGGTGGTGGTGGAGCAGCCGCTGCCGTTGCTGGCGACGGTGCTGATTATCGTCGTCGGCAAGTCGATCGCCGCATGGGGCATCGTGCGCGCCTTTGGTTACGCCAACGACACCGCGCTGACGATTGCGGCCAGCCTGGCGCAGATCGGCGAGTTCTCGTTCATTCTGGCGTCGCTGGGGACGGGCCTGGGCGTGCTGCCGGCCGACGCGCGGGACCTGATCCTGGCGGGGGCGATCGTGTCGATCTTCCTCAACCCGCTGCTCTTCTCCATGATCGTGCGGGCGCATCGCAAGGATGAGGAAGAGAGCGCCGTCGAAGCGCCGCCGGTGGCCAGGCGCATGGGCCATGTCATCCTGGTCGGCTTCGGCCGGGTGGGCAAGCTGATCGCGCTACGGCTGTCGGAGAAGGACGTGCATTTCGTGGTGCTGGAAAGCGACGCGGAGAAAGCGGTCGAGGCCGAGGAGGCGGGGCTGACCGTGGTGCGCGGCTCCGCGCTGGAGGACAAGCATCTGCTGGCGGCCGGCATAAAGGACGCACGCACGTTGATGATCGCGGTGCCCGAGGGGTTCGAGGGCGGCGCGATCCACGAGCATGCGCGGCATCTGAACGCGAACCTCAACGTCATCGCCCGCGCCCATTCGGACGCGGAGGTCGCGCATCTGGAGGCGCTGGGCGTGCCGCATGTGGTCATGGGCGAGCGCGAACTGGCGGCGCGGATGCTGGCGCTCAGCGGAGCGTCCTGACGACGGGCTGACAGGGCGGTGTCGCTCCCCTAACGTGACGCCGCCTCTTTGTCGGAGATCATGATGCCGGCCGTTCTTTCCCGTTACGCCGCCCTGTTGCTTTTCGCCCTGATGCCGGTCGCCGCCTTGGCCCAGACGGAGGCGGACTGGGTCGCCAAGAGCAACCGCAACACGCTCTATGTGCTGGAGGAACAGTCGAAGTTCGACCCGGAAACCGGATCGTCCGAGGGGCTGGCCCAATATGATGGGCTGGCGGTCGATTTCGCGCCGCAGCGCGACGAGCGCGAGATGGCGATGCTGAACGACCTGATCGCCGAACTGAAGCGGCGGCAGACGAGCGAAACCGACGCGCGGGTGCGGCAGGACATCGACATATTGATCCAGTCGATTGCCCTCGACATCGAAGGCACGCAGTTGCGTCGCAAATATCAGCTGACGTGGATCAACGCGCCGCGGATGATGTTCAACGGGCTGCGCGTCCTGCTTGACGATCAGGTCACGCCGGCGCGGCGGGCCAAGGCGGCCGAACTGCTGAAGCGCTATGTCGGCGATTATCCGGGATCGACGCCGATCGTCGACCTGGCGCGCGCCCGGTTCGAGGAGACACGCGCGCCGGGGCTGATCGGTCCCGATCAGGTGGCGGTGAACGACGCGATCGACGACGGCGCGACCTATGCGAAGGGCATTCGCGAGTTGTTCGCCAAATACAAGGTCGGCGGGGTCAAGGCGTCGCTCGACCGGCTGGACCGGCAGGTGGCGGACTATGTCGTCTGGACCAGGGAGACGATCCTGCCGCTGGCCCGCACCGATTTCCGCTTGCCGCCCGAACTCTATGCCTGGCGGTTGAAGCAGACCGGCATCGACATCGATCCCAAGGCGCTGATCGCACAGGCACAGGTCGAATATATGGAAACGCGCGCGGCGATGATCGCGCTGGCCCCGCGCGTGGCGGCCGAAAAGGGGCTGAAGCCGGGCAGCTATGTCGATGTCATCCGCCAGCTGAAGAAGGAGACTATTCCCAACGACAGGATCGAGGCGAGCTATGCCGAGGTCAATCGCGTCATTGAGGCGGTGATCCTGCGCGAGCGGATCGTGGACCTGCCCAAACGCGCGATGAAGATGCGGCTGGGCACCAACGCGGAGTCGGCGGTATCGCCCGCGCCGCATATGGACCCGCCGCCGCTCATTGGGAACAAGGGTGAATATGGCACCTTCGTTCTGCCCGTGGGCGTGGCCGGCAAGGGGCCGGAAGCGGTCTATGACGACTTCAATTTCCCGGCGATCCAGTGGACGCTGAGCGCGCATGAGGGGCGGCCGGGGCACGAGTTGCAATTTTCGGCGATGGTCGAGCAGGGCGTGTCGCAGGCGCGCGCGCTCTATGCCTTCAACAGCGTCAATGCCGAAGGATGGGCGCTCTATGCCGAAAACGAGATGATGCCCTATCATCCGATCGAGGGGCAGTTGATGGTGCTGCAATCGCGGCTGCTGCGCGCGGCGCGGGCGATGATGGACCCGATGCTGAACCTGGGCCTGATGTCGATCGACGACGCAAGGCGGATATTGATCGATGAACTTGCAAGCTCGCCGGCGATGGCGAAGCAGGAGATCGAGCGATACACCTCGCGCGCGCCGGGGCAGGCGGGCAGCTATTTCTACGGCTATTCCCGTATCCTGCAGATCCGGATGGAGGCCGAACTGGCGCTGGGCGCGAAGTTCGACCGGCTGGCGTTCAACAATTTCCTGCTGAAGCAGGGGCTGTTGCCGCCGAACCTGCTGGAGAAGGCGGTCAGGGAGGCGTTCATCCCCGCCGCCCTCCAGTAGAGATCAGCCCCGACCCTTGCGATAACCGCCGGGGCCGCCGGGACGCTTGGGACCGCCCTTGAAGGGGCGGGCGCTGTGCGGGGCGGGGCGGGGACCGCGATCATTGCCGGGGCGGCCCTGACGGCGGTGCTCGCGCGCTTCCTCGCGCGGGGCGCCGTCGATCGCCTGGAACTGGATGTCCGCGCCCTCGTCATTCGCTTCGCCCGTGCGCTTGACGGCGGCCATGAACTTGCCGGCCATGGCGGTCGGGATTTCGAACATGGACTCGTTGGCGGCGATGCGGATCGCACCGATGTCGCTGCGCGTCACATGGCCACGACGGCAGATCAGCGGCAGCAGCCAGCGCGGGTCGGCATTGTGGCGGCGGCCGATGTCCATGCGGAACCACTGCGTATCCTCGAAACCGGGACGCGGGCCTTCGCGGCGGGCGGGGGCTTCGCTGGCGTCGAGCAGTTCCTCCGGCGCGGGCAGGGCAGAGCGGGCGCTCTTCACCAGCATCGCGGCGATTTCCTTGGCGCTCTTTTCGGCGAGCAGTTCAGCGCCCAGTGCCCAGTCGGCCTCGTCCAGTTCGGCCTGTTCCATCAGCGATGCGCGCAGGCGGGCATTGTCCTGCTCCAGGATCGCCTCGCGGCTGGGGGCGGACATCCATTCGACCGGAATCTTCACGCCACGCAGCATGGATTCGACGCGGCGGCGACGCGGATAGGGGACGATGAGGACCGCCGTCCCCTTCTTGCCGGCGCGGCCGGTACGGCCCGAACGGTGCTGCATGGTCTCGGCGTCGCGGGGCAGTTCGACATGGACGACCAGCGTGAGGCTGGGCAGGTCGATGCCGCGCGCAGCGACGTCCGTGGCGACGCAGACCCGCGCGCGCTTGTCGCGCAGGGCCTGGAGCGCCTGGTTGCGCTCATTCTGGCTGTGCTCGCCCGAAAGCGCCACGGCGGTGAAGCCGCGCTCGGTGAGGCTGGCGTGCAGATGGCGGACATTGTCGCGGGTGGCGCAGAACAGGATCGCCGTCTCCGCCTCATGGAAGCGCAGCAGGTTGACGACGGCGTTTTCGATATCGGCGGGCGCGACGGTGACAGCCTGATAGGCGATGTCACCATGGCCGCGCTCCTCGCTGACGGTGGAGATGCGCAGCGCGTCTTTCTGGTAGCGCTTGGCCAACGCCACGATCGGCTTGGGCATGGTGGCGGAGAACAGCATGGTGCGGCGGTCGTCGGGCGTCGCGTCGAGGATTTCCTCAAGATCTTCGCGAAAACCCATGTCGAGCATCTCGTCGGCTTCGTCGAGGATGGCGGTGCGCAGCGAGGACAGGTCGAGCGCGCCGCGCTCCAGATGGTCGCGCAGACGGCCGGGCGTGCCGACGACGATATGCGCGCCGTGGCTGAGATTGCGGCGCTCCTTGGCGGCGTCCATGCCGCCGACGCAGGTGGCGATGCGCGCGCCGGCATCCTTGTAGAGCCATTCCAGCTCGCGGCTGACCTGCAACGCCAGTTCGCGCGTGGGCGCGATGGCCAGCGCAAGGGGGGCGCGGGCGAAGGGCAGCTTGCCCGCGTCGCCCAGCATTTCGCCGGCCATGGCGAGGCCGAAGGCGACGGTCTTGCCCGACCCGGTCTGCGCCGAGACGACGAGGTCGCGGCCGGCTGCTTCGGGCTGGGTGACTTCGGCCTGGACGGGGGTCAGGCTCTCATAGCCCTTGGTGGTCAGCGCCTGAGCGAGGAGCGGGGGGAGGTGTTCGAATGCCATATTGTTGTTTTTCCGTTGGATAAAAGCGACCCGCCTTTGTCCGACGGATACCTGGGGTGACCCTGTGCGCCCGGCGTCAGCGCGGGCGTGAGGCGGCGGGTTATTCGCCTCATTTGCCAGTACCCGTTCGCCCTGAGCGAAGTCGAAGGGCCAAGCCGAGCGAAGCGAGATGCTTCGGCTGCGCTCGGCAAAGGGCTTCGACTTCGCTCAGCCCGAACGGCTGAAAGGTGGTTACTGCGCCACCACAAAACAAGAAAGCCGCCTTCCCCCGCATGGAGGAAGGCGGCTCCCCTATTGCTTATGCGTCGCGGATCAGATCGAGGCGACTTCCGCCACGTCGACCTTCACGCCCGGACCCATCGAGGACGACAGGGCGATCTTGCGAACATATTTGCCCTTCGAACCCGACGGCTTCGCCTTGACGATGGCGTCGACGAAGGCGTCGAAATTCTTGCGCAGATCTTCGGCGGGGAAGCTCGACTTGCCGAGGCCCGCATGGATGATGCCCGCCTTTTCGACGCGGAATTCGATCTGGCCACCCTTGGCGGCCTTCACGGCTTCGGCGACGTTCGGGGTCACGGTGCCCAGCTTCGGGTTCGGCATCAGGCCCTTGGGACCCAGCACCTTGCCGAGGCGGCCGACCAGGCCCATCATGTCCGGCGTCGCGATGACGCGCTGGAAATCGATGTTGCCGGCCTGGATGCTCTCCAGCAGGTCTTCGGCGCCCACGATGTCGGCGCCGGCGTCGAGCGCCTGCTGCGCCTTGTCGTTGCGGGCGAACACGGCGACGCGGACGTCCTTGCCGGTGCCGGCCGGAAGCGTGACGACGCCACGGACCATCTGGTCAGCATGACGCGGATCGACGCCCAGGTTGATCGCGATTTCGACGCTTTCGTCGAACTTCGCGGTCGCATGGGTCTTGATCAGGCCCAGGGCCTCATCGACGCCGTGCAGCTTTTCCTTGTTGATCGCGGCGGCGAGAGCCTTCGCCTTCTTGGTCTGCTTTGCCATGATCTCAGCCCTCCACCACTTCGAGGCCCATCGCGCGGGCGGAGCCTTCGATGATCTTCGCCGCGGCGTCGATGTCGTTGGCGTTGAGGTCGACCATCTTCGCCTGGGCGATTTCGACCAGCTGCGAGCGCTTGATCTTGCCCGCGACGACCTTGCCGGGTTCCTTCGAACCGGACTTGAGGTTCATCGCCTTCTTGATCAGATACGTCGCCGGCGGCTGCTTCGTGGTGAAGCTGAACGAACGGTCCGCATAGACGGTGATGATCGTCGGCAGGGGCGTGCCCTTTTCCGTGCTCGCCGTCTGGGCGTTGAACGCCTTGCAGAATTCCATGATGTTCACGCCGCGCTGACCCAGGGCTGGGCCGATCGGCGGGGCAGGCTTGGCGTCTCCAGCGGGCACCTGGAGCTTGATATAGCCCGTAATCTTCTTGGCCATGTTACTCACTCTGTAGAGGACGCGCCCGAGGGCGGGTCCGGTTCAAGTTTAGCGGTTCAATCAGCGATCCGAAGACCGCCTCCCGCCATTTGGAAGAGAGTGCAGCAGCTAGGTAGCTCTCTTCCTTTCATCGGTCACACGATGAAACCCTGCTCGCCAAATATTTCATGACGATGCTGCTATATCACTATCCTTACTTCGACAGTTCGACCTGTTCGAAGTCCAGTTCCACGGGGGTCGCGCGGCCGAAGATCGACACGGACACCTTCACGCGGCTCTTTTCGAAATCCAGTTCCTCGACCGTGCCGTTGAAGCTGGCGAAGGGGCCGTCCAGCACCTTGACCGCGTCGCCGATCTCGTAGTCGATGTTGACCTTGTGCTTGGGCGCGGCTTCGGCGGCCTTCTGCGCGCCGAAATAGCGGGCGGCCTCGCTCTCGCTGATCGCCTGCGGCTTGCCGTTGGGACCCAGGAAGCCGGTGACCTTCGCGGTGTTCTTCACCAGGTGATAGATGTCGTCGTTCAGCGACAGCTTGGCGAGGACGTAGCCCGGCATGAACTTGCGTTCGACCTGGACCTTCTTGCCGCGCTTCACCTCGGTCACGGTCTCGGTGGGGACTTCCACCTGCTCGACCAGCTGGGAGAGGCCCATGCGCTCGGCTTCGGCGAGGATCGATTCCTTCACCTTGCCCTCGAAGCCCGAATAGGCGTGGATGATGTACCAGCGCGCCATGTTAGTCTCTCAAACTCCCGTTCAGCCCTGGCTTGCCAGGCTCAGCAGCCAGCGCACGATCGCGCCGAAAAAGGTGTCGATGCCGAAGAAGAATATGCCCAGCAGCGACGTCATGATCATCACCATGACGCCCGTCATCACGGTTTCGCGCCCGGTCGGCCAGACGATCTTGCCGGCCTCGGTACGCACCTGATTCACGAACTCGCTGGGGGTAGTCTTCGCCATATCCGCCCTGCCAACCCTTACAAAAACAACAGCAAAGCGCGAAGCAATACTCCGCCCTCCCGATCCCGCCAGTCCGGCGTCCGGGGGAGCGATCGCATGGCTCCGCGACACATATCGTCGGCGCACCTAATCGCGAAGCCCTGAAAAATCAAGGTTTCGCGTGGCAGGGGTGCTCGGATTCGAACCGAGGGCCTTCGGTTTTGGAGACCGACGCTCTAACCAGCTGAGCTACACCCCTGCGCGTCGGCGGCGCCGGCGAAGGCGTGCCCAATAGCGTGACGCGCCCGGCAGGGCAAGGGAAGAAAAGCGGGGTTCACTCCGACGCGACCGGCTCGGCGATCTGCGTGTCGGCGCTGGTCTGCCGCTCGGCCTCGGCGTTGATCTGTGCGCCCAGCAGGACGACATAGGCGGATACGAACAGCCACAGCTGCATCACCGCGACTGCGCCGAGCGACCCGTAGGTTTCGTTATAATTGCCGAAGCGCGAGACATAGAAGGAGACGGCCAGCGTCGCGATCAGCCAGAAGACCGTCGCGGTGACGGAGCCGACCGTCAGCCATTGCCACTGCGCCTTCCTGCGATGCGGGCCGAAGCGGTAGATGAGGCCGAAGATCACGCTGGCGAGCAGGCCGGCGCTGATCCAGGTCGCCGCCTTGATCGCGAAGACCACGCCCGGCCCCCAGTCCGACAGGAAATTCTGGATGAGGCCGATGACGGTCGCAGTGACCACGCCCGACACCACCACCAGCACGGCGGAAAAGGTGATGCTCATCGACACGCGATAGCCCGCGAAGAAGCTGCGCGATTCCTTCGAGGAATAGATGATGTTGAGCGCCTCCATCACTGCCGTCGCCGCGCGGGTCGCACCATAGACCGCCAGGCCGATGGCGAGCAGCAGGCCGAGGCCCGTCGTGCCCTTCGCGGCGGAGACGACGCCCAGAAGTTGGTCGTTGATGATCTGCGCAGCGTCGCGCGGCACCACGGTGATGATCGCGGCCATGTGCCGCTGTACCAGCGACGGGTCGCCGATCAGCCCGTAGGTCAGCACCACGGCGGCGAACAGGGGCGCGATCGACAGGAAGGCGTAATAGGCGACGCCGGCGGAGAGCAGCGAGAGATGATTGGCCGACATCGCCGTCCAGACCCGCTTCAATATCTCCCACCATCCGCGCGCGGGAATTTTCCATGGCGCATCGACATGCACCTGCTGCGCGATCGTGGCGGTTGCGGCTGTCATCGGCGTCCCCTGTTGCGTGCCTCTTAAGGCAAGCGCGCGAGCGGGGGAGGGGTTCCGTGAGGGGCGGCATCTAGCGCCCGTGATAGGGTTCGCAGGCTATCCCGTCGCCGTCGCCATCCATATGCGCGCCATAGCCCGGTTGCCCGCGATAGATCGGGGCGGCGCCGGCGGCTCTGGCTTCCTTGCAGTTGCGGTAGGACCAGCTTGCGCCCGTCGCGGTGGGCGTGCGCGTGGATTTTCGCGCAGTCGCGCCGCCGCCGCTCGGTTGCTGTGCATCCAGATCTTCTGCGGACAAACCGCGATCCGGGCGGATGGTGTTGCGGGTGGGCTTCCATGCGACGGTCTGTGCGGTCTCGACCGACGCCGTGCGATCCCCCGTGAAATAATGCGAGGACGCCCCACCGATGCCGCCAACGATGACGGCGGCCAAGGTCGCTTTGATGGCGGAATTCCAGACTGTCATGCCGGACAGTCTTAACCTGGCATGGTAAATTAACGGTTGCGGCCCATCCCGCAGTGCGGGTGGACGCGCTTGAGTTCAATCGTCCGAGGGCGGATCGTAAATATCGAAGTCAATGAAGAGCTTGCGCGAGGCCAAATCCTGCAAGGATTGCACTGAAAGCGATATCCCTTCGTTGCTCTCCTGCATGAAAATGCCGCAAAAAATGTCGGCCCTGAAGCGGGTCGTCAAATTCTGCCAAATCTCGGGATTGTGATTCAGCCCGTCGAGCAGTTCCGCAATCTGGGCATCAAGATCGCCGGGTTGTTTGGAGGCGGCCTCAAGTATCCATGATCCCGTGCGCGCGATCTTCTCCCGACCAGACTTTGTCAGCCAGGTCTCCCCTTTGACACGACCAGTTGTCGGTGGGTGACCAAGAAGCGCGGAAATGTTTTCTGGTTCGAGATCGTCTCCGAAGAAACGTAACGATGCTCTCGTTTCGTGAATTCTTGCCATCCGTTGGCACTAATTGAAGTTGGATCTATTCTCCAGCGGTCAAGCGCTTTGCTGGCATTCACAAAAACACCCCACCCTTCATGATCCGTCGCGCGCGGCCCTGCACGGGCACGCGGTCGAAGGGGGTGTTGCCGGCTTGCGCTGCCATCCGTCCCGAATCGACGATCCAGGGGGTGTCGGGATCGATGAAGATGAGGTCGGCGGCGCTCCCTGCTGCGAAGCCGCCGGCGTTGACGCCCAGGATACGGGCGGGATTGGCGCTCAAGAGCGTCATCAGCCGGTTCATGCCGAGCAGGCCGTCGCGCACCAGATTGAGCGAGAGCGCCAGCAGCGTCTCCGCGCCCGCCATGCCCGGCGCGGCGTCGGCGAAGGGCAGGCGCTTGTCCTCCGGCCCGCGCGGGTCGTGGCTGGAGGTGATGACGTCGATCGTTCCGTCCGCGATGGCGGCCAGGCACGCCTGTCGGTCGCTTTCGTCGCGCAGCGGGGGCGAGAGGCGGGCGAAGGTGCGGAAGTCGGTCACCGCCTGATCGTTCAGGAACAGATAGGCCGGGCTGATGCCACAGGTGACGTGCAGGCCTTCGGCTTTTGCGGCGCGGATCAGGTCGAGGCCGGCCTTCGTCGTGACGAGGCGGAAGTGAATCGCCGCGCCCGTCTGTCGCACCAGCGCCAGGTCTCGCGCAATCGCCATGGCTTCGGCGCAGGCGGGGGCGTGCGACAGGCCGAGCCGGGTTGCCGTCTCGCCGCTGGTCGCCACGGCTTTTGCCGCGAGGCCGCCATCCTCCGCATGGGCGATTACCGTGAGGCCCAGGCCCGAGGCGTAGGAGAGGACGCGCAGCATCACGCCTGAATCCGCGATCCACTGCCGCCCGGTGCCGACCGCCTTCGCGCCGGCTGCCTGCATCATGCCGACTTCGGCCAGTTCCGCGCCTTTGAGGCCGCGCGTGGCGGCGGCGATCGGGTGAACCCAGAAGTCGGGCTTGCCCGCGCGGGTCGCCTGACGGATTAGCGCGGCGTCGTCGAGCAGGCTCGACTGGTCGGGCATCAGCGCCGCGCGGGTGATGCCGCCGAAGTGGAAGGCCGGCTTGTCGGTGGCGAAGACGCCGAGGTCGATCAGGCCGGGCGCGACGATCATGCCCTGCGCATCGATGATCTGCGCGTCGGCGGGGATGGCGACCTCGCCGGTCGCGGCGATGCGGTCATCCTCGATCAGGATCGCGCCGCTGGCGAGCGTGGCTCCGGCGGGGTCGGCGAGGCGGCCGTTGGTGATGGCTAGGGTGGTCATGCGGTTGGCCCCAATCCGTTCGGGCTGAGCGAAGTCGAAGCCTTCTGCTGAACCGAAGGCGAAGCACCTTCGCTCCGCTCAGGAGAACCCTTCGACAGGCTCAGGGCGAACGGGGGAGGGGTTATGCTCAAGCCCATCCCGGACTCCTTGTTGGTCGGGATGCTCAAGCCCATCCCAGAGTCCTTTTCGGTCGGGATGCTCAAGACCATCCCTCCACACCCCGCGCGCCGCGTGTCAGCACGTCCAGGCACGCCATGCGCACCGCGACGCCCATCGCCACCTGTTCGGTGATGGCGGAGCGTTCGGGATGGTCGGCGACGCTGCTGGTGATCTCCACGCCCCGGTTCATCGGGCCAGGATGCATGACCAGCGCGTCGGGCTTGGCCAGCGCCAGCCGTTCCGGGGTCAGGCCGTAGAGCATGTGATATTCGCGCGCGGACGGGATGAAGGCGCCGTCCATGCGCTCGTTCTGGAGCCGCAGCATCATCACGACATCGGCGCCGTCCAGCCCCTCGTCCATGCGCGTGAACGGTGTGCCGCCCAGCATTTCCACTTCCGGCGGCATCAGCGTGGGCGGCGCGACCGCGCGTACCTGCGCCCCCAGCGCCGCGAGGCAGAGCAGGTTGGAGCGCGCGACCCGGCTGTGCAGCACATCGCCGCAGATCGCGACGATCAGCCCCTCGAACCCGCCCTTGCGCCGGCGGATGGTCAGCGCGTCGAGCAGCGCCTGCGTCGGATGCTGGTGCCAGCCGTCGCCCGCGTTCAGCACCGGGCAGTCGACCTTCTCCGCGATCAGCCGCACCGCGCCGGAACTGGCATGGCGGATGACGATGACGTCCGCCGCCATGGCGTTGAGCGTCATCGCCGTATCGATCAGCGTCTCGCCCTTTTTCAGGCTGGATGTCGCCGCCGCCATGTTGACCACGTCCGCGCCCAGCCGCTTGCCCGCAATCTCGAACGACAGCAGCGTGCGGGTGCTGTTCTCGAAAAAGGCGTTGATCTGCGTCATGCCGGCCAGACGGTCGTCATGCTTGCGTGCGCGGCCCTTGTTCGTCGTGGCCCAGCTTTCCGCCTCGTCCAGCAGAAAGCGGATTTCCCAGGGTTTGAGGTCGGCGATGGACAGCAGGTGCCGGTGCGGGAAAAGCGCCTTCCCGGTCAGGTCGGACGCGGGGGATGCGGCGGTCGTTTCGGGCATGGCCGGGCTTTAGGCGAGGGGGCGGAATAGGGCAAGCGGACCGATCAATCTTTAACCCTGGTCAAGTGATCCTTAACCCCCTGTCCGCTATGCGCCGACGATGTTTCTTTCGCTCACTTCCCGTATTATCGCGCTGGGCGCCACGGTCATCATCGCGCTGCTCGCGCTGATCTGGTCGCTGGTCGACGCTTCCGGCCAGACTCGCGAAAGTTTTCGCTGGGTCACGCATTCGGCCACCGTGATCGAGACGATGGGCGACGCGCTGGTCGAACTGCGCGACGCGGAATCGGGGCAGCGCGGCTTCGTCATCACCCATGACGCCATTTTTGTGCGCACCTTTGAGGTCGAAGTGGACAGCGCGCGGCGGGCGATGGCGCGGGTGGTGACGCTGACCGCCGACAATCCGGTGCAGAATGCGCGCGCCCGAGAACTGCGAATATTGATGGAGCAGCGCATCACTGTGTTGCGCGAGCCGCTGGACCTGGGCCGGCACGGCGCGTTCGATCAGGCGCGGGGCATCGTCGCCAGCGGGCGCGGGCGTGAACTGATGGCGACGCTGGCGTTGCGGGCGCAGAGTTTCCTCGAAGAAGAACATGCGTTGCAGACCATCCGCATTCAGGCGGCCGACAAGCGGCTGGCCTGGATGAAGGCGCTAGCGCTGATCGGCGGGCCGCTCTTGTGCTTCCTGGTGGTGATGGTGTCGGTGTTGATCGTGCAGGGCATCCGCCGGCCGGTCGGCATCCTGCAGGGCGCGATGACCGCGCTGGGGCAGGGCGACCGGGCCGCGCGCATCCGCCAGAATATGGGTTCGCGCGAATTCGCCCGGCTGGCCAAGGGCTATAACGCCATGGTCGATCAACTGGAGGCCGCCGTCAGCGATCAGGCGCGCAGCGAGCAGAATCTCCAGATCGTCAACGAGGAGCTGATCCAGAGCAGCGCGACCCTGCGCGATCGGGGCGAGGTAATCGAGCTGCTGGGCGGCATGGCGCACCGCATGCAGGCGGCCCGCACCGACGACGAACTGGCGCAGATCATCCGCGTGTTCGTGCCGCGCGTGCTGCCGGGCATTCCCGGCGCGCTCTACGCGCATAACAACAGCCGCAACCTGCTGGTGCCGATCGCCGGCTGGGGCGGGTGGCAGCCCGATGGCGACGGTTTCGCGCCCGACCAGTGCTGGGCTTTGCGGCGCGGCCAGGGGCATCATGTCGACACGCCCGGCGGCGACATCGTCTGCGCGCATGTCGAGGACGCCGACGCGGTCTATCATTGCGAGCCGCTGCTGGCCGGCGGCGAGGTGATCGGCACGCTCTACCTGCTCGGCCGGGTGGAGGAGGAGCATCGCTTCCGCCTGACCGTGATGGCGGAGAATATCGCCTCCGCACTCGTCAACCAGCGGCTCCAGCGGGGCCTGCGCGAACAGACGATCCGCGATCCGCTGACCAGCCTGTTCAACCGCCGCTATATGGAAGAGACGCTGGCGCTGGAGATCGCGCGCGCCGCCCGCTCGGGCGCGCCACTCAGCCTCGTCATGTGCGACGTCGACCATTTCAAGCGCTTCAACGACGAGTTCGGCCATGACGCGGGCGACGCCGTGTTGCAGGCCGTGGCGGCCGAAATGCGCAACCGCTTCCGTGAGGGCGACGTGGTCTGCCGCTTCGGCGGCGAGGAGTTCACGATCATCGCGCCCGGCTCCAGCGCGGAGGAACTGATGCCGCGCGTCGAACTGGTGCGGCAGGCGATCACCGAGATCAGCCTGCGCCACGGCGACCGCACGCTCGGCAGCACCAGCATGTCCTTCGGCATCGCCACCTGGCGGCAGGGCATGGACCGCAGCGGCGCGACCCTCATCAAGGCGGCGGACACCGCGCTCTATCAGGCAAAGCGCGAAGGGCGGAACCGCGCGGTGGTGGAATTGCGCGCGGTGGCGTGACCCTAGATCAGGATGAAATCATTGCTCGTCAGTGCCAGTCCGGGGGTGACTGTCGCAAACTGGATTGCCGCACCAGCGCCGTTGCCGTCCGCATCATAATATAGAGCGCCGGTCGTGCTGTTATAGACGATCCGGTCGGCCGGATCGAGCGCTCTTGGGCCAGTCACGAAGGCTCCGATGGCCAACACCCCCACGGCGCCGGCGCGGGTGAAGATGGCGCGATCAAGATAGATGCTATCGTCGGTAACCGAGAAATCGGCGATCCTGTCAGTGTTGCCGCCACGGAGCGCAGTGTCGAAGACGAAGCCGTCCCTGCCCGCACCGCCCATCAGTATGTCCGCGCCAAGCCGCCCGTACAGCATGTCCGCACCCGCACCGCCGTTCAGGACATTGTCGCCGTCATTGCCGAAAATGCGGTTGTCGAGCGCGTTGCCGATGCCATTGATGTCGGCCGACCCGGTCAGGCGCAGCCGCTCGACATGATCGCCCAGCTTGTAGCTGATCGAGGCTTCGACGACGTCCGTGCCTGCCCCGACCACCTCGATGACAACATCGCGCGCATTGTCGACGACATAGGTGTCGTTGCCCAGGCCGCCGACCATGGTGTCCGCGCCGCCCCGGCCATCGAGGACATTGTTGCCGTCATTGCCGAATAGAATGTTGTCGAGGGCATTTCCGGTGCCGCGGATATGGGCAGCCCCGGTCAGCCGCAGTCGTTCGACATGGGCCCCCAGCGTGTAGTGGATAGAGCTTTCCACGGTATCGATGCCCTGGTTCGCCCGCTCGATGACGGTGTCGCCGAAATTGTCGACTACATAGGTGTCATTGCCCGTACCACCGACCATCCAGTCGCCGCCCAGGCCGCCCGTCAGCCTGTCGTTGCCTGCGTCGCCGTTCAGTCTGTCGTTCCCACTGCCGGCAAACAGCCGGTCATGGCCGCCACCGCCGATCAGTGTGTCGCCCTTCGCACTGCCGATCAGCGTATCGTCCTTGCCGGTGCCGGTTCGCGTGATGCCATCGTCCGTGGCTTCGAAGAAGCGGCCCGACGTGTCTGCATTGCCGACGAAATCGTCATTATAGGACGTGATCTTCAGACTGTAGTTGCCGGCTGTTCCACTGGTATTCGCGAGATAATAGGTGCCGGTCGCGTCGGGCGTGAAGGTGCGCCCTGGCGTACCCGTTCGCGCTCCATTCTGATCGTAGATCGCGACGTAGGAACTCGACCCGGTCGTGGTGACGACATAGCTTTTCCCTGCCTCCAGCGTGACAGCGAACCAGTCCGTGTCGTAAACGACCTCCGCAACGCCGCTTACGGAGCTACCGACACTGATCGTCCCTGTCGTGCGGACATTGTCGACATGGTCGTCCTGATAGGTCTGGACCGTCAACTGATAGCTGCTCAAGGCGCCATTGTCTGACCTGCGACCTTCGGCGGAAACATAGTAGGTGCCGCTCACAGCGGCGGTGAACGCGTTGCCCAGCGGTAAAGCGCTTAAATCCTGCCCGTCTTTGAAATTGAACAGGCCGCCAGCACCCGTGCCAGTCAGCACATAGGACTGGCCGCCGATCAGATCGATGGCGAACCAGTCGTCGTCATAGTTTACCTCCCATTGGCCACCCCCAGCCTGCCCAACCTCAAGTCGGCCCGCACGGATCGGATTGCTCGAGTAATCGTCCGCCACAGTAGTCACGGAAATCTTGTAGGTGGCCGGAGCCGACCATTCCTGTTGCCACGCCCCACGCCCGCGCGCCGATATATAATAGGTGCCGCTTTCGTTCGCGGTGAAGCCGCGATGATGTTGGGATACATAGCCCCATGACTGCTGCGCGATGTCGCCATCGGAATCGGCTACCGTCAGCAGTATTTCGGCGAACTCGCTGGTCGTCTTGCCTGCCACGATATCGTAAGTCTGCCCGGCGACCAGATCGATCGCGAACCAGTCGTCATCCTCGGCCCTTTCCCATTGGCCGGACGCTTCGCCTTTCCAGACATTGCCCTGCCGAACCAGATCGATGGAACCTGCCGTGCTGCTGTTTCCGGCGAAATCATCGACGACGGTGACGGACGTGACGTTCAGCGTATAGTCGCGCGGTACGGGATTGGGGGTGTAGATCGACGAAGGAGTCGAACTGGCGGAGACTTCGACATTATATGTGCCGCTTTCGACGGCGGTGAAATAATAGAGCGACTGTCCGTCTGCGTCCGTCCTGTATTCCAGCGCGAGTTGGTGGCCGTCAGCATCGCGCAGACTGATATAGCCGATGTCGCCCTGATCCAGATTTAACTGATAGGTCTGGCCGGCGACCATCTGCGTCTTGAATACATCAACGTCGCCTTCATGTTCCAACTTGCCATGCGCCAGCCCGTTCTGGAATATTCCGGTCGAATTCAGATTATCGGCATAGTCGTCGACGACAGGTTTCAGTGTGATACTGTAGCTTCCAACCGAAAAGCCGGATGCCGAGAAATAATATATGCCGGAGGTCGTCGGCGTGAAGTGGCCATATGTGATGTTCGAGGCGTTGTAATAGCTTGCCAGTCCTTCGCCGTAACGTTCGGGCGGGACGAGCGATGGCAGCCACTGGACGGATCCGGCGCCGTTCATTTCGAGGCGATAGGATTGCCCGCCGGTCAGGGTGACACCGAACCAGTCATCATCCCCGGCCACTTCCCAAGTGCCCATCGCAACGATCGTCATGTCTTGTAAGCCCCTCAATTCCCCAGCTTCGGCCTATTGCGCTGACATGACGATTACAAGGCGAATACGATCAGTCGAAAGTCAGCGCCTTTGTCTCAGTCTCCCCAGCAACGCCCCGTCCTTCAGCACTTCCCGCGCGGCATTATGCCCCGGCGCGCCGGTGACGCCGCCGCCCGGATGGGTGCCCGCGCCGCACATGTAGAGACCCTTTACCGGCCCGCGATAGGCGCCGTGGCCCAGCACGGGCCGCGCCGACCACATCTGGTCGAGCGACAGATTGCCGTGCATGATGTCGCCGCCGATCAGGCCGAATTTGCGCTCCAGGTCGAGTGGTGAGTGGATCTGGCGGGCGATGACGCTCTTTGTGAAGCCCGGCGCATGCTGCTCGACCGTGGCGATGATGGCGTTGGCGGCGGCTTCGCGTTCGTCATCCCATGACCGGCCTTCAGGTAGCTCCGGCGCGAATTGCTGGCAGAACAGGCTGGCGACATGGCAGCCGGGCGGGGCGAGGCTGTCGTCGATGGTGGAGGGGATCAGCATCTCGACGATCGGCGCCTTCGACCAGCCGTCGCGTTTCGCGTCCATGAAGGCGCGGTCCATATAGTCGAGCGTCGGCGCGATGATGATGCCCGACTGGTGATGCTCGCCCACGCCCCGCAGGCAGGTGAAATCAGGCAGGGCGGAAAGCGCCACGTTCATGCGGAAGGTGCCGGAGCCGGCCTTGAAACCCTTGATCCGCTTAGCGAAATCGGCAGGCAGGTCGGTGGGCTGCATCATCCGCTCGTACAGCAGTTTCGGGCCGACATTGGCGATGATCGCGCGGCCCATTACTTCCTCGCCGCTTTCCAGAACCACGCCGACCGCACGGTCGCCGTCCACCAGCACCCGCGCGACGGGGGCTTCCAGGCTGATCTCCACGCCCATCGCCTGCACGACCTGCGCCATGATCTGTGTGATTGCGCCCATGCCGCCGACGCTGTGGCCCCAGGCGCCCTTCTTGCCGTTCACTTCGCCAAAGACATGGTGCAGCAGCACATAGGCGCTGCCCGGCGTGTCGGGGCTGGCGTAATTGCCGACCACCGCGTCGAAGCCGAAGGCGGCCTTTACGGCGTCGCTTTCGAACCAGCCGTCGAGGAAGCTGCGCGCCGACTTGGTGAACAGGTCCAGCACGTCGCGCTGCTGCTCGATCGACAGTTTTGCGATGCGGCGGCCCTGCTTTACCGCGTCGACCAGGCTCGACAGGCCGTCGCCGACATTGGGCGGAGCCTGGAGCACCAGGTCGCGCAACATGTCCGCGACCACCTCCAGCGCGTCATAATAAGCCGGCAACGCGTCGGCGTCCTTCGCGCTGAACCGGGCGAACTCCGCCTGCGTCCGCGCGAGGCCGCCGCCCAGCTTCAGATAGCCGCCATCGGGTTGCGGCAGGAAATTGCTGATCGGCCGCTCGATCACGCGATAGCCATGATCCGCGAGTTTCATGTCGCGGATGACCTTCGGATTGAGGAGGCTGACGGTGTAGCTGGCGGTGGAGTTGCGGAAGCCGGGATGAAATTCTTCCGTTACCGCCGCGCCGCCGACGACACCGCGCCGTTCCAGGATACGCACCTTGTAGCCGGCGCGGGCGAGGTAGAAGGCGCAGACCAGCCCATTATGCCCGCCGCCGATGATGACGGCATCATAGGCTTTCGTCATGGCTGCTTCCCCCTCCAGCGGAACTTCACCTCGCTGACTATCACGGCCGCAACCACCAGCACACCGCCGACCAGCGCAGTCGCAGGTAGGCGCTCGCCCGCGATGCGGCCGATGATGCCCGCCCAGACCGGCTCGCCCGCGTAGATCAGCGTCGCGCGGGTTGGTGAGACGGTGCGCTGCGCCCAGTTCATGACGAACTGGATGAGCGCGCTCATCGCGCCGAGGCCGCAGGCGGAGAGGATCACGACCCAGGAAAAGGGCGGGATCGGCTCGCCGGCCGGGGCCATGCAGGCGAAGGCGAGGATTGCGGTGACGGCCAGCTGCACCAAGGTTACCCGCGCCACATTCACCTGCCCCGCCCAATAGCCGATCGCGATGATCTCCAGCGCGATCGCGACCGTGCTGATGAGGGTCAGCGCCTCGCCTTCGCCCAGCGAAACGCCTTCACGCGGGGCGGCGATCAGCAGCAGACCGATGAAGGCGAGCAGGACGCCGATCCAGCTGGCCAGATGCGGCCGGCGTTTCAGCACCAGCCACTGGAGGATCGGCACCAGTGGCACATAGGCGGCGGTGATGAAGGCCGACGTGCTGCTGGGGATCGTCTGTAGCCCCCAGGTCTGGAGCGTGTAGCCGATGAAGATGCCAAGCCCGATGGCGCTTCCCGCGATCAGCTCGCGCATCGTCAGGCCGAGCAGCACCGGCAGCGCCAGCGGCAATGTCATCAGCGCGGCGGTGGCGAAGCGGAGGCCGACGAAGAACAGCGGTCCGCTGTGCCGCATCGCCTCATGCACGATCAGGAAGGTGCCGCCCCACAGCATCGTTACTCCGATCAGCGCCAGCTCGGCGCGGCCGAGACGTACTGAAGGCGTGGGTAGGGGCGGGGGCGCGGCGTCGGTGCTCATGACGCCGCGCGGTAGGGGATCAGCGGATCAGGTCAAGGGCGACCCGCCGCGACATCACTCGTTCTTGAGGTCGGCGCCGGCCTTTTCCATCGCAGCGCCGGCGTCTTCGCGCGCGTCCCTGGTCGCCGCGCCCAGATCATCTGCGCCATTCTCGATCGCGTTGCCGGCGCGGTCGAGGCCGTTGTCCAGGCTGGCCCCGGCATTGTCCATCGCGTTGCCGATGTCGTTGCCGATGGTCGCGCCGGCGTTATCGAGATTGTTCTGCGCCTTTTCCGAGCAGGCGGCGAGGCCGATGGCTGCGAACAGCGTGACGGCGGCGATCGTGGTTTTACGCATGGAGTTTCCTCGCTCAGGCGATGATTGACGCCGCATAAACCGTTCCGCAGGCGATAAGGTTGCGTATGGAGGTGGATCAGCCCGCGCGCAGGCCGAACACCATCGGCCGGTCAGCGTCGGGGATCAGCCCTTCCAGCACCCGCCAGAAGCCAGTAACGCTGCCCTGTCCCGCCTGCGCATAGGCGGCCGCCATCTTCTCCCGCAGGGCGCGGAACAGCTCGGCTTCCAGCGCCACGCCGCTGGGGCTGAGACGCAGATGCTTCTGCCGCTTGTCCTGCGCGCCCTGCCGCGTTTCTAGATAACCGCGCTCGACCAGATCGGCCAGCACCCGGCCCAGCGACTGCTTGGTGATGGCCAGCAGGCGCAACAGATCCTTGACGGTGAGGTCCGGCTGGCGCGAGATGAAGTACAGCGCGCGGTGATGCGCGCGGCCAAGCCCCTGCGCCGCCAGCCCCTCGTCGATCGAACGGGTCAGCGCGGAATAGCCGAAATACAGCATCTCAATGCCCCGCCGGATCTCATCCTCGCGCAGGAACAGCGGCGACGCCGGTATGACCTGCGATGCGGGGGCGGGGGATGTCTGGGCGGTCATGGTCATGGCTGTCCGGTGGCTGGGGTCAGCCATATTGACGCCTCACGGTGATGCTGGCCAGACAATTCCTTTGGGGTTCTTTGGGGTCCATTGGGGCTGGCCTTTCACGTCGGCAGCGCTATATGGCGGGTCGCCCGGGACCATCCGGGCCATGCTGGGGCGTCGCCAAGCGGTAAGGCAGCGGCTTTTGATGCCGCCATGCGCAGGTTCGAATCCTGCCGCCCCAGTCAGTTTTCGCTACCAACCGTTGTGAAGATTTAGATCTGGGAATTTAGTGGCTGGCGAAAAAAACGGCCTGCTATTACGCGAAATCTATTGAATAAACTGGTGCATGACAGTGGCGGCATACAAACTTGTAAATAGCCGCATCACTGCCTTCCTGATATTCGCGGACGATCGATTGCCATTGCTCTGAGCTAAATTCAATACGACTGAGATGCTTTTCGAGGTCAACGCCGCTCAGATCGGAAAGTTCGGTGGGTTTTGCGTCTCCTCTAAACTCACACGCATCGTTGCAGTGCGACTCCCAAACTTCCTGCTGCCACGAATTGTAGCCGGGCGTGCGTTTAGCCACCTCTTCGATGATATTCTCGGCGATCCCCTCGTCTGCAAGAGGACATGGGTCGGAAAAGTCGCCTTCGTATTTTTGAGCCGCCTCGCCGCTAGCAATGCACCAAGGGCAGATGGTGGGGTCCGACTGATGAGGGCTGTAAAAAGAAGCTGTATATTCAAAGCCGCGTGCAGTCCCGCAGCAGTCGCAAACCGCTGGACTCGCTTTGATGGACCCTGTCGATAAAGGGTCTGGATGATATTTGAAGGTCGGGAACTCCATGGCCGCATGAATTGCAAACCCCTTATCCATGCGCAAGGGGCGGTCGGCCAGAAATTACGATCTCAATGCCGATCACTAATTCAGTTTGGTGCATTTGCTGAAATAGGATACGGCTTCTCCCGAAGACCGACTATCCACCGCTGTGCGACGCGACAGTCATTGTCATGACGGTAACAGTCGACACCCGCCGTTCTTTCCTGAATAACAGGTGGGACAGGGGGATCATCCATGCAGTCGCGAAAGCTCTTGCCGTTGCTGGCGGGTGTCGCTCTGGCGACGCCGGCGCAGGCGCAACTGCTCGGGCGGCCCGCGCCGGCGGCCGGGCGGATCGTGTCGACCAAGGGGGGAGAGCAGGCACAGCTGCTCCCGGAGACGCGGCTGCGCGGCGCTGTGCCGCGTCAGGACCTGAAGCCCGGCGACACGCTGCGCACCAATGCGTCGGGCACACTCGCGGTGCTGTTCGCCGACCGGACGCAGGTGCGCCTCGGCCGCAACACGGTGCTGGTGGTGAAGGCAATGGCGAACGGCAGCCCGACTGCGTTGCGCCTGGAATCCGGCTCCTTCTGGGGCCGCGCGCCTCGGGGCCAGGCGAAGTTGTCGGTCGAGACCCCCTCCGCCACGGCCGCGATCCGGGGCACCGACTGGTCGCTGGAGGTGAGCGGCGACCAGACCCAGTTGCAGGTGTTCGACGGCGCGATCGATTTCTTCAACGATCAGGGGCGGCTGTCGGTCACGACCGGCCAGTCGGCGCTCGCGCGGCTGGGGCAGGCCCCCGCCCGTATCGTCACGGTGCAGTCGACCGAGCGCGAGCAAATGCAATATTATTTCGAGGCCGACAGCCTGTTCGACGTGCTGTCGCCCGATGTGCAGCCGAGCGCGGCGACGCGGGCCGAGCGAGCGCGGGTGCTGGCGATCGATCCGGCGGGACGCAGCGCGGAGGACTGGCTGCTGCTCGCTGAAAGCAGCGTCGTCGCCCACCCCAGGGCGGAGCTGGCGGCGATCCAGCGCGCGCTCGCCGCCATGCCGCTCTCCCCTGCGCAGACCGCGCGCGTGCAACTCGTCGCCGCCTGGCGCGCCGCGCGCGACCGCGACTATGCGCAGGCGCGCGCGCTGTTCGACCAGGCGCTGCCCGGCCTCGACGGCGACCGTGCGATCATCGCCCGCTATGGCCGCTATGTCGCCGCCGTGCGCGCCGACCCGGCGCAGGCCGCCACGCTCGAACCGCCTGCAGCAGAGCCGGAGCGGATCGCGTCCTGGGTGGGGCAGGCGTTTCTGGCCGCCTATGCCGGCGATTATGCGACGGCGCGGGCGCTGGCGGACGAGACCGTGCGGCGCTTCCCCGACCGGCCGGAGGGGCCGATGATGCTGGCGGCGGTCGCCCTGCTGCTCGATGACCGGGATGCGCTCGACGCCGCCTCGACCGAGGCGCTGCGCCGCGACCCGGAGGATAGCGACGCGCTCACCATGCGCGGCCATCTGGAATCGGGCTTCAACAATCGCGCGCTGGAGGCCGAAGCGCTCTACCGCCGCGCGCTCGCCACCCGGCCGACCGACGCGACCCTGCTGTCGTCGCTGGCGCAGGTGCAGAGCGATCGGGATGCGAACCGCGCCGCCGAAGCGACCTTCCTCCACGCCATATCCGAAAATCCGGACGACCCGCTGCTGCGCATCAACCACGCCATCGCGCTGATGGACCAGAACCGGCTGGGCGAGGGCAGGAAGGAGATCGACGCCGCGCTCGCCATCGATCCCGCCTTCGCCAATGCGATGGCGATGCGCGCGCGATATGCGCTCCAGATGGGCGACGCCGACGCGGCGCTGCCCGATGCGCTGGCCGGTTCCGCCGCCGACCCGGCGGGCGCGGACACGCTGCTGGTGCTGGCGATGCTCTATTACCGGCGCGGCGACTATCAGGTCGCGCTGCAACAGATTGACGCCGCCGACCGGCTCGATCCCGCCGGTCCCACCGCGCCGCTGATCCGTGCGGCGGTGGCGCTCGATCGGCTCGACATCGACACCGCCATCCTCGCCGCGCGGGAGGCGCAGCGGCGATCGGTGGCGCGCGGCGGCGACTTCCAGAACCTGTCGCGCTCCAGCGGCACCGGCGGCTATATCGCCTCCAGCTTCCGCTCGATCGGCCTTGACGACTGGGGCCGCTTCTATGGCGACCGCCTGTTCGATCCGTTCGACGCCACCGGCTATTTCGATCGCATCGCCAGCGGCACGGCCGACCCGTTTCTCGCGACGCAAACGCCCGACGATAGCGCGCCCGACGCGGTCTCCAACCTGGTGCAGGGCCTCGCCATCGAGCCGCTCGCCATCGCCAGCCCGACCCGATACCTGCAACTGTTCCAGGAACAGTTTGTCGAGGCGAGCATCGGCGGCGGGCTGTTTGCGGGGCATGACGTCACCCGCGCGAACCCCAGCGCCAGCCTTCAGGCGCTGTCGCTCGGCAGCATACCGCTGGCGATGAACCTCAGCGCCAGCATGGACCGGCAGCGCGGGCCGCAGGGCGCGCTGGACGATCGCCGCGCGATCAGCGCGACGGCGATCCTGTCGGCGGAACTCACGCCTTATGACAAGGTCGTGCTGTTCGGCAGCCTGGCCGACAGCCGCACCGACCTGCCCGGCGAAACCGATGCGCCCCGGATCGACGGTTTCGTGCAGAGCAACGCCAAGCAGCTGATCGCGCTCTATTCCCACGAATTCGGCCGCAAGAGCGTCTTCACCATCGGCGGCGCGGTGGCCGAAGCGAACGCGCGCATCGCGCGGAGCGACCTGCTGATACTGGATCCCACCGATCCGGTCGTCAGCCTGCTCCAGACCGACATTCGCCAGCGGTCGCGCACGCGCACGATCACGGCGAGTTACGCGGTCAATCTGGGCATCGTCGACATCAACATCGGCACGGGTTTCCCCGGCGCGCGGGTGCGGCGGCTCGACCGCTCCATCCTCTATCTGCCCGACCTGGTCCTGCCGCTGCCCGACGAACTGACGCGCGGGCGGGACCTGGGCCAGCGCTATCATCTAGACGTGCGGATCAGCCCGAGTGCGCGGCTCGTCCTGCAAGGGCAGGTGGCGTCGGTGGATTCGGTGACGGGGCGCGTGGTGGACTGGCGCATTGCGGCGGCGGGGCAGCTGGTGGAGAACCACTGGCTGCGCGCGGGCTGGTTCCAGACGACCGGCACGGACGGCGCGTTCACGCTCGCCCCGACCCGCGCCGTGGGCCTGATCCCCAATGCTGCGCCCGTGCCGGACGGCTATCGCACGAAGACGCTGGCGGTGCGCTGGGATGGCGAATGGTCGCCGCATCTGTTCACTGCCGTCGATTATCAGCGTCAGCGTTTCGGCGCCTTGGCCTTCTCGCTGCCGCAACTCATCGCCTCGCCCTTCGCGACCTATGACCCGCCCTGCGATTTCGGCATCTGCTCGCTCGGCTATCTACGGCCGGATGTGGACCGGCTGTCGGTGTCGGGCAATGCGTGGATCAAAGGCGGCTTCGGCCTCTCCGCCTCCTATGCGCGGACCTGGTCCAGCCTGCCAGATGGTGGGGACGTGCCGTTTCTCCCGCGCCATTCGGCCAGGGCCGGCTTGGTCTGGCAGGACCCCAGCCGGATCACCGCGCGCCTGACCGCCACCTATACTGGCAGTCGCCGCGCTGACCGGGGCGTCGGGCGGCTGGGCGATTTCCTGTCAGCGGACGCGGAGTTGAGCTGGCAGGGCTGGGACCGGCATCTGGAGCTTTCTGCCTCTGTCACGAACCTGTTCGACCAGGATTATGAAGTGATGCGCGGCGTGCCTGGCTTTGGGCGGACGGCGAACATCACCGCCACCCTGCGCTTCTGAAATGGCCGCGCGCGCACCCCGGATCGAAACGCGCGAGGGCCGCCGCATCGGCCGGATGCTGGCCGCCGGCGCGCTGACCCTGCTGCTGCTCGTCGTCAGCCGCACCACGGCGTGGGAAGTGGTGGACGGCCGCGCCTTCGACATCCTGTCCACCGTCGCGCCGCCCGCCATGCCGGCCGATGGGCCGATCATCGTCGCGATCGACGAACCCAGCTTCTCCGCGCTGGAGCGGCAATGGCCCTGGCCTCGCGACATCCACGCGACGCTAATCGACCGGCTGCGTGCGGCGGGGGTGAAGGCGATCGGCATGGACGTGGTGTTCGCCGACCCGTCTGATCCGGCGGCCGACGCGGCGCTGGGCAGGGCGGCGGGCCGCGACACCGTCTTCGCTGCCGACGAGACACTGAGCGAAGACGCGCATGGCGACAGCCTGATCCGCACCGAGCCGCTGGCGGACCTCCTCACCAGCGGCGCGAAGAGCGGCGTCGCCAGCGTCAGCCTAGACGGCGACGGCGTGCTGCGTCGTCTGCCGCGCTATCCCGACAGCTTCGCCGCCGGCATCGCGCGGGCGGCGGGCATGAACCCGGCCAAGCCCGGCCGCCGCCTGATCCAGTATCTGGGGCCGCCGGGCAGCTATCGCCGCGTGTCCTATTATCAGGCGCTGGACCCGGAAAACTATCTGCCGCCTAATCTGCTGCGCGGGCGCACGGTCATCATCGGCTATAATCTGCAAGCCGCCGCCGATGTGGACGCGGGCGCGACCGACGCCTTCGAAACGCCGTACAGCGCCATAACCGGCAAGCTGACCGCCGGCGTCGAAGTGCAGGCGACCATCTTCGACAATCTGGTCCACGGCCTGTCGATCGACACGCTGCCCGGCTGGGTCGACGCCATCGCGCTGCTGCTCGCGGGCCTGCTCGCCACGCTCGCCGCGCGGTCCCGCGTGCCCTGGCGCAAGGGGCTGACGGCGCTGGGCATGCTGGCGGTGA
The DNA here is from genome assembly GCA_044237945.1 of Sphingobium sp. Taxonomy (GTDB): domain Bacteria; phylum Pseudomonadota; class Alphaproteobacteria; order Sphingomonadales; family Sphingomonadaceae; genus Sphingobium. Next base: position 49,547 of record JBIIEH010000023.1, read on the forward strand.
TCCTGCTCGGCAGCTGGCTGCTGCTGCGCTTCGGTCGGGTCTGGCTCTCGCCCGCCGGCCCCTGCGCCGCGCTGGCGGCGGTGGCGGCGGGCCTCGCCGCGCGCGACTATGTGCTGGAACGGCGGCTGCGGCAGGATGTGCAGGGCGCCTTCGCGCAATATCTGCCCTCGGATGTGATCGAGCGGCTGGTGCAGGACCCCGGCCAGCTGCGGCTGGGCGGCGAAGCGCGCGAGATGACGATGCTGTTCGCCGACATTCGCGGCTTCACCAGTATTTCGGAGATGATGAAGGGCGATCCGCAGGCGCTGGTGCGAATGATCAACGACATATTGTCGCCGCTCTCCGCCACGGTGATGCGCCATGGCGGCACGATCGACAAATATATCGGCGATTGCATCATGGCCTTCTGGAACGCGCCGCTGGATGACCCCGACCATGCGCTGCACGCCGTGCAGGCGGGCATGGAGATGCTGGACGCGCTGGGGCAGATCAATGAAGCGCTGGCCGAAATGACGCCGCCGGGCGCTGCGCCGCTGACCGTGAAGATCGGCGTCGGCATCAATTCGGGCACCTGCGTCGTCGGCAATATCGGATCGGCCGAGCGTTTCGACTATTCGGTGCTGGGCGACGCGGTCAACGTCGCCTCGCGCCTGGAAAGCGCGTCGAAGGATTATGGCGTGCCGATCCTGATCGGCGAAAGCACGGCAGAGCTGATCGGCGACGCCATTCCGCTCCGCGAAGTCGCGCGGATCGCCCTGCGCGGCAAGGTCGAGGCGCAGGGCATCTACACGGTCGCTGCGCTCTAGCGCCGCATCCGCTGCGCGATGGCTCCCGCTGCCCAGCCCATGCCGATCGCCAGCGCCACTGCCGTCAGCCCGTACAGCAGCGACCAGCTTTGCGCCGCCACGGCCATGAACCGCTCGAAGCCGGATTTGCGGATCGTGATGTCGCGCACCGCTGCCGCTACGACACGGCCATCCTGGATCAGGAAGGTCTCGGCGGTATAGTCGCCCACGATCACGCGCGCCGACAGCGGCAGCCGCGCGCGGTACAGCACGCCGTCGGTGATCTCCACCGTGCCCGGCCGCTGCACATACAGGCCCGACCGGCTGCGCAGATCGACCAGTCCCGCCTGAAACCGCTCGATCTCCGCGCTGTCGTTGAGCGAGGCGGGGGACAGTTGCAGCTTGTCGAGGCCCAGTTCGTAGATCGCGGCGGTCCGCTCATCGACGATATCGGCCACCGGATGCGAGGAGGCCATCGCGTAGAAGCTGGGGGCGGAGCGGAAGCGGGCGCTGTCGGCATTGACCCACATGCCGGCGATCTGCTGCTTTTCGCGCATCAGGATCGACTGATCGGGGCCTTTGAGCACCACGACGATGTCGGCCGGCCGGTCGGGCTTGTGGCCGTCGGGATAGACGATGGCGCCGAACAGCAGCAGATCCGCGCCGGTGAAGCTGTACTGGATCTCGATCTCGCGCTGCGACACATCGGGCACCAGCACGGGTTCCGACGCCGCCAGCAGGGCAGGGGCCGCCAGCGCCAGCAGGGCAAGCCGCTTCACCGGACCTCCAGCGTATATATCTCGTCCGGCCGCCAGCCTAGCCCCAGCGCCATCCGCGCCGCCACCAGCAGCACGATCGCCGCGAGCAGGATGCGCAGATATTCGGGCCGGATCGACATGGAGATGCGCGTGCCGATCTGCGCGCCGGTGACGCTGCCGATCAGCAGCAGCATCGCCAGCACCAGATCGACCGCCTTGGTCGTCATCGCGTGCATCATCGTCGTCGCCATGGTGACGAACAATATCTGGAACAGCGACGTGCCGACCACCGACTGGGTGGTCATGCCCAGCAGATACAGCATCGCCGGCACCAGGATGAAGCCGCCGCCGACCCCCAGCAGCATCGTCAATATGCCCGTCGCCATCCCCAGCAGCAGCGGCGCCAGCGGGGAGATATAGAGGCCCGAACGATAGAAGCGCCAGCGGAAGGGCAAAGCGGCGACCAGCGGATGATGCCGCCGCTTCCTCGCCTGCGGCCGCTGCCCGGTGCGGATCGCAACCAGCGCCTGGATCGACTCCTTGGCCATCAGCAGCCCGATTGAGCCGAGCATCAGCACATAGAGGATCGCAATGACCGTATCGATCTGGCCCAGCGCCTGGAGCAGGCGAAAGATCACGACGCCCAGCCCCGCGCCGACCACGCCGCCCGCGATCAGCACGCCGCCCATGCGGAAATCGACCGTGCCGCGCTCCATATGCGTGACCACGCCCGACACGCTGGCTCCGGTCACCTGGCTGGCGGCGGACGCGGCGGCGACCATGGGGGGAATGCCATAGAAGATCAGCAGCGGAGTCGTCAGAAAGCCCCCGCCCACGCCGAACATGCCGGACAACAGGCCGACCACGCCGCCCAGGCCAATGATGACCAGCGCGTTCACGGACAGATTGGCGATGGGCAGGTAGAGATCCATGCGGCGGCAACGGTAGGAGGGAAACGCGACGATAAAAAGGCCGCGATGTCAAAAACTCGCGGCGATCGTCAATGTCAGCCCGGAACCGGGGGCGGCGTTGCCCGCGATGCGCTGTCGCCATTCGGCAGTGAGGCGCAGCGCGCCGTCCGCCACATTGATCGGCAATTGCACCTCCGGGCCGATGTCGAGCCGGGCGAGGCCGGGCTGTGCGCCGCCGGACAAGGCGAGGCCGGCGCGAACGCCATCGGCTGGCAGGCGATAAGACAGACTCGTCTTGCCATCGACGAAGCCGTCGCGGGACCGCAGGCCGACCACGCCCGCCTGCGCATAGCCCTCCACGACGATAGCCGGCGCAATGTCGGTCGGGCCGAAACCGCCCGCCGCGAACAGCGCGGTGGCGTCTCTTGCGCCTTCTCCCAGTGCGATGCGCCGTTCGGCGGCGATCGTGATCGGCACGCTGCGCGACGGCTGCCAGCCGATGCCCGCCGCGCCTTCCGGCGCATGCGGCCGGTCGAGCGCGGCGCTGACCCGGCCATAGGCGGCCAACCGCATCGGCGATCCCGGCATCAGGTCGAAGTCGATCCGCGCCCCCGCCTGCGATCCGCCCAGCCGCCCTATCGGCGCGCTCGCCGCCGCCCCGCTGCCCTGCCGCCACAGCAGCCAGCCGCTGATGGCCCAGCGGTCCTGTGGCGCAGGCGTCACGAAGGGGGGCAGTGTGGCCGGGACTGGCGGCAGGCGCGGTGTAGGCGCTTCGGTTCGGTCAGCGAAGGCGGACAGTGGCGGCCGGATCGGCGCGGCGGGTGCTTTCGCTGCGGGCGTGCGGAACGTCCCGGCAGGAATGAGCGTCAATTCCCTGATGACGGCGAGCCGCGTAACCACAGGCGACAGGGCGACGCGCTCCATGACATGAGGCGAGACAGGGGATGCTGCGGACGGCAAGGTGATGGGGTCGGGCGGGGCGGCCACATCCGCCAGCGGACTGTCGGGCCAGAAAGAGCGGAGCAGGATCCAGCTGCCGAGCAGCAGGAGCAGGAAGCGCAGCGGCTGGCCCTCCCTCGTCCGCCGCATCGCTCAGGTCGTCGCCACCGGAAATCGATGCCGCGTCTTGTCCCATCGCAGCGCCTCGCCGCGCAACGATCGGGCGTAGCGCAGGACAGCGCGCCGCGCCGCCAGCATCGCTATCGCATTGGCGACCAGCAGGCGGGGAAGCGAAGCCACGCCCTGACGCCAGCCATAAAAGCGCGCGGTGAACGCCGCCCGCATCATCAGCCGCCAACCCAGCAGAATGACGTTGGCGCTCAGCAACGCGCTCAGCACTGGCCCCTGTGCGGGCATTTCGACCGGCGTCACACCGCGCAATACGAGCAGCGCGCCCCACAGGAGAAGGGCGAGATAGGCCGCGAACAGCACAATGGCGGCGGCCGACGCGCGACGATCCCGGATGCGCATCCAATATTCCATCACGCCGCCGCGCCACCCCATCCGGTCCCAGCCGGCGAGCGAGATGCCGATCATCCAGCGCGCCTTCTGCTTGACGGCGTCTTCGAAACTGTCAGGGAAATATTCGCGTGTCGCGACCAGTGCGCCACTGGCGTCGCGCATTCGCACGAACACGCCTCGTCCGCCCTGGTCGGCGATCCGCAAGCCCAGTTCATAATCCTCGGTCAGCGACGCCGGATCGAATGGGCCGGTGTCTTCCGGACGCACCAGAGCGTCCAGCCGTTCGCGCTCGAAAGCGCAGGCGACTCCGGCGGAAGGCATCGACGCGCCCAGCGCCTCCCGAACGATCAGGGTTTTCGTGTGAGATTCTGCGAACTCATCGGCGTAATGATTGGTGATGAACCGGCTCCACCACCCGCCATCGCCCAGCAGCGGCATCACCGGCAGTTGCACCAGCGCGAAGCGGTCGATCATCCGGTCGAACAGCCGGATTTCGTCGGCATGCACGACATCTTCCGCATCGTGCAGCACCACCGCCTTGAACCGCTGGCCCGACAGCCTTTCCTCTGCGAGCATCGCCCGCCACAGCCCGTTCAGGCAGTCGCCCTTGGTCGTCGGGCCGGGCCGGTCATTGAGGCCGATGATGATGCGCGGTTCCCCCTCCGCAACATCGGCCACGGCGGCCAGCGTCGCCGGATCATTGGGGTAAACGCCTACGAACAGGCGATAATCAGCCGCACCCCATGCACGCAGCGCCCCGCGCAACATGTTGCCGATAACATTGTCCTCCTGCCAGGCTGGCACGAAGATGGCGATCCGGCCGGAATTGGAGGAAGCAGGCAGCGTCTGCGTCGTCATGCGGGGATGGCGCGTATAGACGGCCAGTTCTCGCCAGCCGCGCCGAAACAGATACACCAGATCGACCAGCAGGTCGTCGATACCGCCAATGGCAAGTCCAACCGCTGCGAACAGCAGCAGTTCGTGATGCACGAAAGACAATATCGTGACGATCGTCTGTCCCATGATCCCCCCGACAGGCGATGAAAATCATCGCACAACGACGCGGGCTGTCCAGAAGATTCTGGTTAACATGGAATATGGGGCAATATTTCATGATCCATTGATGCGAATTTCATCAATTTCGACATCTGCGATGCCGGGATCCAGTGCGAGTAAACGTCTCGTTAGCTGGTTCAGGCGATAAGGATGCGCGGCCGATGGTTTGCAAAAGCCTTCGCGTTCGCATGGCAAAGCTGTTACACATATTTCCGCGCACTGAACCGGCAACAGGACAGGCGCGACCATCACACCCACGTCTCGGAGACAGGAGGGCACGATGCGCGAGGAGAAGGACGTGAACTATCTGCTGCACCGTCAGCAGATATCGTTGATAAAGGCCCAGACCAGCCGGTCGGCGGAAGGGCGCGCCGCCTATGAGGGGCTGGCGCGCGCCTATACGGACGAGGTGGAAGCCTATCGTCAGGAGAATGTGCGGATCATCGCCCGCGCGCATTGATTGCGCGCGTCCTCCCTCCGGGCCGTTTCGCCAATCGTGCGGACGCCACCGACTGTCCTACAGTTGACCGATCGGCTATGGTTGATTTCGGCTCTTTTCCACTGTCATATGCAACCGACAGTCTCCTGTCGCGGCTATCGCGCATGGTGTAACCTATGTCACCCTGGCGTTCGATCAGCGACGATCGATCAGCCGTTCGATCGACTGATGATGCCCCGCCTCGTCGCCGCATTCCTTCTCCAGCGCGCTCCGAATCTTTTCGAGTTGCGCGTCGGTCAGGTGCTCGATGCCGATGAAGTCGTTGCGCGCGGTCTCGCTGGCGCGGATCAATTCGTCCAGCTTCGCCTGCATCGCTGCGCCATCCCGGTTCTGCGCATTCTGGATGACGAACACCATCAGGAAGGTGATGATGGTGGTGCCGGTGTTGATGACCAGTTGCCATGTGTCGGAAAAATGGAACAGCGGCCCGCTGACCACCCAGATCAGCACCACGGCCAGCGCCAGGATGAAGGCCGCCGGCTGACCCGCCCAGTTCGCGACCCGTTGCGAAAATGCCGTGAAGATCCTGTCCATCGTCTGCGCTCATCCTATATCGGGCGCCTCTGTTGCCACGGGAAGGCATGGTTCGCCAATGAAAGACATTGCGGTTCGGACGGCGCGACGCTTCGGGGGCATCGGACTCGTGCTGATTCTCGCCGGATGCGCGTCGCTGTCGCCTGAAGCCCGCCTGCGCGCCGGGCTGATCGAGGCGGGGCTGTCGCCGCACATGGCGGGCTGCATGGCGGAGAAGATGGCCGATCGCCTCAGCATTACGCAGCTTCGCCGCCTCCAGTCGCTGGCGTCGCTGCGCGATGAGGATATCGGCCAAATTCCGCTCGATCGCTACCTTCACAGGCTGCGCGCGCTGGGCGATCCGGAGATCGTGGCGGTCACCGGCAAGGCGGCGTTGCGTTGCGCGTTGTAACTGTTTCGCCGATATCGCCTTCCATAGTCGCACCAGGCTTTGCAATTTTGCAAAGTTGATTTGCAAAATCTGGTTGGCAGGACTTTCGTCGCTGTGCTTTAGGCATTTTCAGCACGATGAAGGGAACGACTGCCCATGAACATCCATGAATATCAGGCGAAGGAACTGCTGGCCAAATATGGCGCGCCGATCGCCACTGGCTATGCCGCTTTCACCGTCGAGGAGGCCGTCGAGGCCGCGACCAAGCTGCCCGGGCCGCTCTTCGTCGTGAAGTCGCAGATCCACGCCGGCGGCCGCGGCAAGGGCAAGTTCAAGGAACTGGCCCCTGAAGCCAAGGGCGGCGTCCGCCTGGCCTTCAACCTGGACGAGGTTAAGGCGCACGCAACCGACATGCTCGGCAACACGCTTGTCACGATCCAGACGGGTGAAGCCGGCAAGCAGGTCAACCGCCTGTACATCACCGACGGCGCCGACATCGCCAAGGAATTCTACCTGGCGCTGCTCGTCGATCGCGCCAGCAGCAAGATCGCCTTCGTCGTCTCGACCGAAGGCGGCATGGACATCGAGGAAGTCGCCCATTCGACCCCCGAGAAGATCCACAGCTTCTCGGTCGATCCGGCCACCGGCTTCCAGCCGCATCACGGCCGCGCCGTGGCCGCCGCTCTGGGCCTGACCGGCGACCTTGCCAAGCAGGCGTCGAAGGTCGCCTCGTCGCTCTACGCCGCGTTCCTGGACACCGACGCCGAGCAGATCGAGGTCAACCCGCTGGCCCTGACCGAGCAGGGCAACCTGCTGGTGCTGGACGCCAAGGTTGGCTTCGACGGCAACGCCATGTTCCGTCACAAGGATATCGCCGAACTGCGCGACCTGACCGAGGAAGATGCGGCCGAAGTCGAGGCGAGCAAGTACGACCTCGCCTACATCAAGCTGGACGGCAACATCGGCTGCATGGTGAACGGCGCGGGCCTGGCCATGGCGACGATGGACATCATCAAGCTGAACGGCGAATTCCCGGCCAACTTCCTGGACGTTGGCGGCGGCGCCACGACCGAGAAGGTCACGGCAGCCTTCAAGATCATCCTGAAGGACCCGGCGGTGAAGGGCATTCTGGTCAACATCTTCGGCGGCATCATGAAGTGCGACATCATCGCCGATGGTATCGTCGCGGCGGCCAAGGAAGTGAACCTGTCGGTCCCGCTGGTTGTGCGCCTGGAAGGCACCAATGTGCAGCAGGGCAAGGACATTCTGGCCAATTCGGGTCTGCCCATCGTTCCTGCGGACGATCTGGGTGACGCGGCCAAGAAGATCGTGGCGGAAGTGAGGAAGGCGGCCTGACCCGCTTTCCAACCTGAAAGAGATACGCCCTCAGGGCGCGGGTGATCCGGTAACGGGTCGCCTGCGTCCCTGCTGGCGTTGTAGACGGAGGATGTTGAGATGAAGATCCTGGTGCCCGTGAAGCGGGTGATCGATTACAATGTGAAGCCCCGCGTGAAGGCGGACGGCACGGGCGTCGATCTGGCGAACGTCAAGATGAGCATGAACCCGTTCGACGAGATCGCCGTCGAAGAGGCGATCCGCCTGAAGGAAAAGGGCGTTGCGACCGAAGTGATCGCGGTGTCGATCGGCGTGGCCAAGGCGCAGGAAACGCTGCGCACCTCGCTCGCCATGGGTGCGGACCGCGCCATCCTGATCCAGACCGATGACGAAGTGGAGCCGCTGGGCGTCGCCAAGCTGCTCGCCAAGGTGCAGGAAGAGGAGGGCGCTGGCCTCATCATTCTGGGCAAGCAGGCGATCGATGACGACAGCAACCAGACCGGCCAGATGCTGGCCGCGCTGCTGGGCCTGCCGCAGGGCACCTTCGCCAGCAAGGTCGAGGTCGAGGGCGACAGCGTGTCGGTGACTCGCGAAGTCGATGGCGGCCTGGAGACGGTGAAGCTGTCGACCCCCGCGATCATCACCACCGACCTGCGTCTCAACGAGCCGCGCTATGCTTCGCTGCCCAACATCATGAAGGCCAAGAGCAAGCCTTTGGCGAACAAGACGCCCGCCGACTATGGTGTGGACATCGCTCCGCGTCTGGAGACGATCAAGGTGTCCGAACCGCCCAAGCGCTCGGCTGGCATCAAGGTAGCCGATGTCGACGAACTGGTGGCGAAGCTGAAGGCGATGGGAGTTGCGGCATGAAGACGCTTGTATGGGTTGAACATGAAGGTGGCGCGGTCAAGGACGCGACCCTTTCTGCCGTGACTGCCGCTGGCAAGCTGGGCGAAGTGCATCTGCTGGTCGCCGGCGCTGGCGTGGACGGCGTCGCCGCCGAAGCCGCGAAGATCGCCGGCGTGGGCAAGGTCCATGTCGCCGATGATGCGGCTTTTGGCCATGCGCTGCCGGAAAATGTCGCGCCGCTGATCGTCGCGCTGATGGCTGACCACGACGCCTTCGTCGCGCCCGCCACCAGCAACGGCAAGAACATCGCGCCGCGCGTTGCCGCTTTGCTCGACGTGATGCAGCTGTCCGACATTCTCTCGGTCGAGAGCGAGGATACGTTCACGCGGCCGATCTACGCTGGCAACGCCATCGCGACGGTCAAGTCGAAGGACGCCAAGAAGGTGCTGACCGTGCGCGGTACGGCATTCGACAAGGCAGCCCGTGAGGGCGGTTCGGGTACGGTCGAGGCGGTGGCTTCGACCGGCGACGCTGGCAAGTCCAGCTTCGTGGGCGCGGAGATCGCCAAGCAGGAGCGTCCGGAACTGACCAGCGCGAAGATCATCGTGTCGGGTGGTCGCGCGCTCAAGGACGGCCCGACCTTCGAGGAAGTGATCTTCCCGCTGGCCGACAAGCTGGGCGCGGGCGTCGGCGCTTCGCGCGCTGCGGTCGATGCGGGTTATGTGCCCAACGACTATCAGGTTGGCCAGACCGGCAAGATCGTGGCCCCCGAAGTCTATGTCGCGGTCGGCATTTCGGGCGCGATCCAGCATCTGGCCGGCATGAAGGACAGCAAGACCATCATCGCGATCAACAAGGACGAGGACGCCCCGATCTTCCAGGTGGCGGACATCGGCCTGGTCGGCGACCTGTTCAAGGTCGTGCCGGAACTCACGTCGAAGCTCTGAGGCTATCGACGCCAAGGAAACGAGGGCGCGGTCAGTGATGACCGCGCCTTTTTTCATGTCATTCGCACTGCACGTTGTTGCGATCGATCGCGCGGCCGGCCAGCGCGCCGCCGGCGCCGCCCAGAATCGTGCCCAGCGTCTTGGAACCGCCCGGCGCGATGATGTTGCCCAGCACGCCACCGGCCAGCGCGCCGACGATGGTGCCGGTCGTGCCGTCGCTGCGCTTGCAGTAATAACGGCCGTTGCGATCGCGGTAGATCTGCTCATTGTCGGCCATGCGGCGGCGTTCGTAGCGGTTCGACGGGCGGCGATCACGCGGGCGGTCATAGCCGCGGTCGCGGGGGCGATCATAGCCGTAGCCGCCACCGCCGCCGCCGTCCGAAACGCAGGCACCGAGCGGAAGCGTGGCGAGGATGGCCGCCATCAGGAGGGGAGTGCGCATGGAAATCTCCGTTATTGTTCAACCCTGTGCCGGTCAGAACGCACGGATGCGTAACGAGTGCCCCGCGCACAGAGCGGCAACACAAAAAAGACCGCCCGCCGGATCGACCGCGCAAGGGGGACGCGGGATCAGGCGGGCGGTAACCGAGCGGCGGGAGAGGGAACCCCGCCGTTCAGAAGAAGGATGTCAGTGCGTGACCGGGGCGACAGCCGGCGTGATGCCGCCGACCGGCGGCACGATCGCATCGCCACGCTTTTCGGCGAGGTCGGCCTTGGCTTCATTATAGCGGGCGACCAGATCGTCCTTGAATTCGGTCAGCTTGCCTTCGTCATAGAGCTTCTTGCCGACATAGCCGGCGATGGCGCCGAAGATCAGGGTGCGGATCATGGGGGACTCCGTTGATTGGTGTCAGGGGTTCCCCGACAGAACGGGCGGCGCGGGCAAGGGTTCCGATGGAAAGAACGGGCCTTCAACGCGGCCGGTGGTCCGTGCCTTCGCCAGCGGTGATGAAGATGCAGGTCGCATCCTCGCCCGGCGCTATGTCGGCGGTGTGCCAGACGCCCGGCGCATTGATCGCATAATCGCCGGCTTGCAGTTCGATGCGAGCGACGCCGTCGACATGTTCCTGCAGCAGGGTGACGCGGCCGGCGGTGCAGATGACGACTTCCGCGCCCTGTGGATGCACTTCCCAACTCGTCCAGCTTTCGTCGAAGCGATATTGGCTGACCAGCCGCCCCTCCGCGCCGTCGCTCACGTGGCGCTCGCCATAGGCGGCGTACCATTCCATGCCGGTGAAGTCCGGTTCGACCGACGCCGTCGCGCCTAGGCCGAGATGGATGGGCGTGGTGAACAGGCTGGGCATCGCCCGACAATAGCCGATCAGCGGCGGCGTGCGTAGCGGAAACGGCTGCGAATGCGGTGGTTGAAGAAGCTGCCCTTTGAAATAGCCCGTGCCATGCCATGGAACAGCCGTTCGGGTACGTCGAAATAGCTGTAGCGGTTGCCGCTGTTGAACAGCACGTCGAGCCGGTGGGCGACCGGGTCGTAGGCGAAGTCACGGATGACGCTCGACAGCATGTGGCGTATAACGGTGGCCGGCGCGATTGGGTTCCTGGTGCGTGGGGGAGGGTGCTATGGCGGCGCGATTGGTGATCGTGGGCGGCGGCCCGGCGGGCATGATGGTGGGCCTGTTGTTCGCGCGGGCGGGCGTGCCGACGACCGTGCTGGAAAAGCATGGCGATTTCCTGCGGGATTTCCGGGGTGACACGGTGCATCCCTCGACGCTGGAGCTGTTTCGCGAACTGGGGTTGCGCGACGCCCTGCTGCAACGGCCGCATGACCGGGTCGAGCAACTGTCCGCGCGGATCGGCGGGCAGCGGGTCAGGATCGCGGATTTTTCCCGCTTGCCGGTCGAGAGCCGCTTCATCGCGATGATGCCGCAATGGGAGTTTCTGGACTTCGTGGCCGGGGAGGCGAAACGCTATCCCGACTTCACCCTGCGCATGGAGGCGGAGGCGACGGGCCTGAAGTACGACGCCGGGGGGCGGGTGGATGGCGTGACGCTCGCAGGGGGCGAGGTCGTGCCCGCCGACTATGTGATAGCCGCCGATGGCCGAAGATCGGTGCTGCGTGATGCCGCCGCGCTGCCGCTCGACGATCTGGGCGCGCCGATCGACGTGTTCTGGTTTCGCCTGCCCAAGGGGGCGGGGACCGACGACACGATGGGCGTGTTCGAGAGCGGGCGCGTGTTCGTGCAGATCGACCGGGGCGATTACTGGCAATGCGCCTATGTCTTCGCCAAGGGGCAGGCGGATGCGCTGCGGGCGCGAGGGCTGGCGGCGTTCCGCGCCGATGTGGCCGCGCTGTCGCCCAGCCTGGCGAGCGTCGTCGATACACTGACCGACTGGGAGCAGATGAAGCTGCTGTCGGTGTCGCTGGACCGGCTGACATGCTGGCATCGGCCCGGATTGCTGGCGATCGGCGATGCGGCGCATGCGATGTCGCCGGTGGGCGGGGTCGGCATCAACCTGGCGGTGCAGGATGCGGTGGCGGCGGCGAACATATTGGCGGCATGGTTGGCGGAAGGAGGCAATGCCGACGATCTGGCGCATCGGGTACAGCAGCGGCGCATGCTGCCGGTGCGGGTGATCCAGGGCATCCAGAAGTTCGCGCATGACAATATCATCGGCGCGGCGCTGGGGCCGGGGAGCAGGATCAAGGGCCCGCCGCTGCCGGCGCGATTGCTCGACAGGTTCGGCGTGCTGCGCGGACTTCCCGCGCGAATCGTAGGGCTGGGCGTGCGGCGTGAGCATGTGCGGTCGCCCGATGCCGGGCGTCGCGCCCGCTAAGGTGACAAAAGAACCGCGTTTCGCGCCGGTATTTGTCACCTTATGTCACCTTTGCAGGCTGCGTCTCTGATGCGGTCTGTAATGCGCGCCCTGTTTTCCATCCGGCAGAGTGGAGCAGAAGAAATCCTACATTGGAAGGATCATCATCCCCCACCCGGCGCGTTGTGGCCGCCGGCGGGCACCGGGCCGCCGCTCGGTGCGTGGGCGTGGTCGGGATTGCTGTCCCATTCGATATGATAGAGGTCGAAGCGGCGGTCGCGCAGGTTGCGCACCGTGCCTTCGGCCCGCGCCCAACTGAGGTCAGCGAGGTTCACGTCCGCCATGGTCAGCGTCTCGACATTCTCGGTCGATTCCGCCGCGATCCCGTCGCGCGCGAAGGGCAGGTCGCAGGGGGTCAGGATGGCGCTCTGGGCGTACTGGATGTCCATATTGTCGACATTGGGAAGGTTGCCGACATTGCCCGACAAGACGACGAAGCACTGGTTTTCGATCGCGCGGGCCTGCGCGCAATACCGTACCCGCATGTAGCCGAGGCGCGAGTCGGTGCAGAAGGGCACGAAGATGATCCGCGCGCCCTGATCGACCAGGCGGCGGGCAAGTTCCGGGAATTCGCTGTCGTAGCAGATGAGCACGCCGATCGGGCCGCAGTCGGTCTGGATGACGTCGAGGGAATCGCCGCCCTTGATGTTCCACCAGAAGGCCTCGTTTGGGGTCGGGTGGATCTTCTCCTGGGTGTGGATCGAGCCGTCGCGCAGCGCCACATAGGCGATGTTCTGGATGTCGCCATCGTCGGCGCGGGTCGGGTGGGAGCCGCCGATGATGTTGATATTATATTCCAGCGCCATGCGCTCCAGCTCCTTGGCGAGGCGCGGCGTGTAGGTGGTGAGGCGGTCGATCGCCTCCACCGGGGTCAGCTTCTTGGTCTCGAAGGAGAGCAGCGGGAGGGTGAACAGCTCGGGAAAGACGATGAAGTCCGAGCGATAATCCGCTGCAACATCGACGAAATATTCGATGTTGCGGATGAATTCGTCGAAGTCCGACACGGCGCGCGCCTGCAACTGGCAGGTGGCAAGGCGAACGCCCTCCACGCCGCGCGGCACGCGCATTTCGGGGGCTTCGTCCGGGTCGACATAGGGGTTGCGCCAGACGAGATGGGCAGCGTGGCCGTCCGACTGCTTGTCTTCGGGCAGGTAGTTTTCCAGCACGCCGAGCGGCTCGAACTGGTTCTTCAGCTGAAAGCTGATCACCTGATCGCGCATCTTGCCGGTGACGACCTTGTCGAGATAGTCCGCCGGGCTGCCGGCGCGGCGCTTGGCGCGAGCATAGCCGGGCATGCGACCGGCGATGACGATGCCGTGCAGGTCGAGTTGTTCAGCCAGTTCCTTGCGCTCGTCATACAGGCGCTGGCCGATGCGCAGGCCGCGCAGCTTGGGATCGACCGCCATTTCATAGCCGTAAAGCCATTCGCCGGCCGCGCTGTGCCGCGTGCCGAAGCCGTTGGCGGTGATCTCGTCCCAGTCATGCTTGGCGAAGGCCATCGCCCTGCTGACGCGCATCGTCGCGCAATAGCCCACCACCTTTTCGTCATAGAGGGCAATGAAGCAGCCGCCGGGGAAGTTGTTGATCTGCCCGCGCACGGTCGCGGGCGTGTAGTTGGGCATGCCGGGATAGGCACGCGCGATCAGGCGGATGATGGCGCGTACGTCCGTAGGGACGGCGGCGCGGACTTCTAGGCGTTTCTTGGCGGTGGTGGTCATTTTTCCCTCGTCGCTGCCCGGTGGGCTGGCCCTGCATGCGGGCGGCAAAAAAGAAAAAGGCGACGCCGGAGAACCGGCGTCGCCTTCATTCCGTTACCGTACTGAAACGGCAGGCGAAAGGATCGGTTCCCCGAAACTCTCCGCCTGTGCCGTTCAGGCCGCCATCGCCGCTTCCAGGTTGATGCGGATCGCTTCGAAGAAGTCTTCCGTGGTCAGCCAGGACTGCTCGGGGCCGATCAGCAGGGCGAGGTCCTTGGTCATCTTGCCGCTCTCGACGGTTTCGATGCAGACGCGCTCCAGCGTTTCGGCGAACTTGGTGACTTCCGGCGTGCCGTCGAACTGGCCGCGATAGACCAGGCCCTGCGTCCAGGCGAAAATCGACGCGATCGGGTTGGTCGACGTCTTCTCGCCCTTCTGGTGCTGGCGATAGTGGCGGGTGACGGTGCCGTGGGCGGCTTCCGCCTCGACCGTCTTGCCGTCGGGCGAGAGCAGGACCGAGGTCATGAGGCCCAGCGAGCCGAAGCCCTGCGCAA
>JBIIEH010000024.1:0-61884 GCA_044237945.1 Sphingobium sp.
GGCCGGGCGTGGCGATGAGGACGTCGACGCCCTTTTCCAGCGCTTTCACCTGATCGCCCATCTGCACGCCGCCGATCAGCAGCGCCATGGAGAGCTTGTGATATTTGCCGTATTTCTCGAAATTCTCCGCCACCTGCGCGGCGAGCTCGCGGGTCGGCTCCAGGATCAGGCTGCGCGGCATCAGCGCGCGGGCGCGGCCATGGGCGAGGATGTCGATCATCGGCAGCACGAAGCTGGCCGTCTTGCCGGTGCCGGTCTGGGCGATGCCGATGATGTCCTTCATCATCAGCACGGGCGGGATCGCCTGCGCCTGAATGGGCGTCGGCGTGTCGTAACCCGATTCGGTCACCGCCTTCAGCAATTCGTCAGATAGGCCGAGGTCGGCGAAGCTCATTCCAATGTCCGGACAGGAGGAGCCGGCCGCTTGTTCGGAAAGAACGGGGCCGGAAACGCGCGCGCTGTGCGGAAATATCGGCCTGTTGTCAAGAAAATCGCGCGTCAGTCGTCCGGTTCGGCCGCGACGAGGCGACGGAAATTGTCGATGGCGCAACTCATGCCGCTGCGCGCCTGCAACTGGTCCCGCCCCGAACAGAGCGATCCGTCATCGTCCGGCTCGACATAGAAGCCGGAATAGAAGCCGGTAGAGACGCAACCTTTTTCCAGCCGGGCGCGGTAGCGATGCTTGTCTTCCAGGATCAGGTCGATGCCGTTTTCCACCACGATGGCGGCGGCGCGAATCGAGCGCAGGGCAATGCAACGCGGCCCCTTCTTCTCCTCCCAATCATCATTGCGGCGCGGCGGCGTGCGCGGCTGCGCTTTGGGCGGGCGGGCCATGGGGACGCGGATGATGACGCGCTGCTCGATCGTCAGTTGCGCCCATTGCACCGGCTCACCGCCGGGCGAAAGGAGCAGCAACAGTACGGAATGAATCAAGACGGTCCCCCTGATGGGTGGAAATCGCTATCGGCTGCCGGTTGAACCGCGGATGAATTACGGGAATAGAGACGCCCATGATAGACCAAGCTGCCATCGATCGTTTCGCCGCCCTTCTGGGTCCCAAGGGCGTGGTTACCGACCCCGACGACATCGCGCCCTGGGCGTCTGACTGGCGCGGGCGCTATCATGGCAAGGCGGCGGCGATCCTGGCCCCGGCGTCCACGGACGAGGTCGCACAGGTCATGCGCCTGGCGAACGAACTGGGCGTCGCTGT
Source organism: Sphingobium sp. (assembly GCA_044237945.1). GTDB lineage: Bacteria > Pseudomonadota > Alphaproteobacteria > Sphingomonadales > Sphingomonadaceae > Sphingobium. The sequence continues at coordinate 1,211 of JBIIEH010000024.1, forward strand.
GGTGCCGCAGGGGGGCAATAGTTCGATGGTGGGCGGCGCGACGCCGCCGGCGGATGGCTCCGCCCTCATCCTGTCGCTGCGGCGGATGAACCGCATCCGCTCGCTTTCGGCGAAGGACAACCTAGCGGTGTGCGAGGCGGGCGTGATCCTGTCGGTGCTGCACGACGCCGCGCTGGAGGTCGGGCGGCGCTTTCCGCTGAGTCTGGGGGCGAAGGGTTCTGCGACGATCGGCGGCCTGGTGTCCACCAACGCCGGGGGCACGCAGGTGATCCGCCACGGCACGATGCGGGCTTTGGTGGACGGGGTGGAGGCGGTGCTGCCCGACGGCTCCCTCTTCGACGGGCTGTCGCCGCTCAAGAAGGACAATCGCGGCTATGATCTGCGCCACCTGCTGATCGGGTCGGAAGGGACGCTGGCGGTCATCACCGCCGCCTCGCTGCGGCTCGTGCCGGCGATCGCGGCGCGGGGCGTGGCGTGGGTGGGCGTGGAAAGCCCGGCGACGGCGCTCGATCTGCTGCGCATCGCCGAGACTATGCTGGGCGACAGCGTCGAGGGCTTCGAGCTGATAGCCGATGATGGCCTCGGGCATGTGCTGGGGCATATTCCCGGCACCCGCAGCCCGATCGAGACACGCACGCCCTGGCATGTGCTGATCGAGGTTGATCATGCCGACACCGAAGCCCCCTCCCCGGCCGAGCGGCTGGAGGAGATGCTGGCGGAGGCTCTGGAGCGGGGCATTGCGATCGACGCCGCCATCGCCGCGAACGAGGCGCAGGCGGAGGCGTTCTGGAAGCTGCGCGAATCGCTGTCGGAGGCGGAGCGGGCGCAGGGGCCGGCGCTGCAATATGACGTCAGCGTGCCGGTGCGCGACATGCCGGCCTTCATCGTCGACACGGCGGCGGCGGCGGAGCGGACTTTTCCGGGCTGCACCACCTCCTCCTTCGGGCATCTGGGCGACGGCAATGTGCATTTTCATGTGCGCGCGCCCAAAGGTACGACCGATGGTCCGGCCTGGATCGCGGCGGAAGGCGCGACGATCAACGCCTTCGTGCATGATGCGGTCACGGCGGCGGGCGGATCGATCTCCGCCGAACATGGCATCGGCCAGATGAAGCGGGCGGAATTCGGCCGGCTGGGGGGCGCGGCAAGGCTGGGCGCGCTGATCGCGATCAAGGCGGCGTTCGACCCCAAGGGGATCATGAACCCCGACAAGCTGATCCCGCGGCCGGACGAGCGACAGGCCCGATAGATCGGCCGCCACGCCGACAAAGCGATTGCCTCTCCGGGTCAAGGCCACTATCGCCCTGCCCCAATCTTCCACGCGCGCGGGCCGTGAAAAAGCCCCGCCTGTTGCACAGAACGGACATATCATCATGGCGACCGCGCCCACGCCTGCCAATCTTCCGATTTTCTACAAGGATCTCGCGCCGCTGAGCACGGCGGACCATGCGAACTACAGCAGCCGCCCCGTCGAAGGCGCGCCGTTCCTGACGTCGCAGCACGCCATTCCGCTGACCGTCGACGAGTTCGTCGCGGCGCAGCGTTACCTGGCGATCATCTTCTCGGCTGGCGACGATCCGGTGCCGCTGGGCCTGATGGGCCTCAACGAAGGCGTCAACGTGATGGTCGACGAGAAGGGCAATCTGCGCGGCCCGACCTACATCCCCGCTTATGTGCGCCGCTATCCCTGGATGCTGGCCAAGCTGCGCCCTGACCGCGACGAGCTGTCGCTGTGCTTTGACCCGACGAGCGAAGGCATTGGCGAGTTCGAGGAAGGCCAGAAGCTGTTCGACGACGGCAAGCCGAGCGAGCTGACCCAGGCGGTGCTGAAGTTCTGCGAGGATTTCGAGCAGGCTGCTGCCCGCACCGGCCAGTTCGTCAAGGAACTGAAGGATCTGGACCTGCTGATGGAGGGCGAGGTCGCCATCCAGGTGCCGGGCAACGAGCAGCCCTTCGTCTATCGCGGCTTCCAGATGGTGAACGAGGAAAAGCTGCGCGACCTGCGGGGCGACCAGCTGCGCAAGATCAACCAGAGCGGCATGCTGCCGCTGATCCACGCGCATCTCTTCTCGCTCCAGCTGATGCGCGAGCTGTTCGACGCGCAGGTGCAGCAGGGCAAGGGGCCGATCGCGGTCACCGCGACGCCCGCAGAGGCCTGATCGAGCGCGCAGGGCCGGGAAATCCGGCCCTGGAGCCTTTCCGGTTCAGGTTGAACCGGAGCCGCCAAATGAGTCCATCTGGCTCGAAATCACTCTGGCCAGATAAATTTCAGAAGGTTGATGACGCCCCTTGAAAGCCGGGCGTCGCTGACCTATCTTCCAGACATATGGTGCGCCCGCCCCCCTTTCGGGCGTGTCATATGGGCGCCTCCCCCTTTGGAGGCGTCTCCTCCCTGAACCTTGGCCACCCCATGCTTGCATGGGGTGGTTTTTTCTTGGGGGCAGACGCGCAAGAGCGGTTGACGCCCGCCATGCCGCGCCCTAAAGGCCGGCGCTCACCAGCGGCCGTCAGGCCGGCTTGGCCCCTTCGTCTAGCGGTTAGGACGCGGCCCTCTCACGGCTGAAACACGGGTTCGATTCCCGTAGGGGTCACCAAATCCTTTGGGTGAAGTCTTCGCCCGTTTCTTCGACTCGACAAGCCGCGTCACGGACCAATCCGTTGACGGTGGCAAGGCGTGCGTCTTCCGCCGAGCGGGCGTCAAATCACCCTCTTCGCCATATGTTCGATCGCCTATGAATGGCGGGGTCATGTCCGCCTGTCGTCGATGACGCCTGCCTGATGGGCAAAGCGGAGCAACGCCGACAGCGTGGTTACATTGAGGCGCTCCATGAGGTGCGCACGATGGGCCTCCACCGTCCGTGGGCTGATGCCGAGCAGCCGGGCGATGCTCTTGTTCGTACCGCCATCGACCAGGCCGAGCAGCACTTCACGCTCGCGACGCGGCAGGCTGAGCAGCCGATCGGCGCCGTCGTGCCGATTCTGATCCGCGCCGACAAGGCGATGCGGCAGGGCTTCGCAGGCTTGGCGGATCGCGCGGTCAAGATCGGCCGATGCGATCGGTGTGATGAGGAAATCGATCGCGCCGCCACGCATGGCGCTGATGACCTGCTGAGGGGGCGTGGTCGCGTCGCCGATGAAGATCAGCTGGAGATCACTCGGTCGCTTTTTCAGAATCTGCGCAAAGGCGTTTTCGGCATTTTCAATGCCCCGCAAATCGACGATCAGGCAGCCGGGATTGAGCACCTCGGCGACTTTGAGAAGTTCGCTCGCACTGGAAAAGCGCTTGATCCGACTTGCACAGCGCAGCATCTGCGCCTCGATCATCCCGTCCGGCGCATCGGCGCGCTGAACAAGATAGATCAGAACCTCCGGCGAAATGTCCTCAATGATCCCGCCGATCCAGCCTTCTTCCCCCGGACCTGGCGGAATGGGGAAGCATGTCTCGCGGACCTGACAACGGATGACGCCGGCCAGGTCGATGATGCGGTAGTCGTGACGCTGCACCTGTCCCCCGGCAGCCAGCAGATGCTGGTTCGCCACGGCCTGCCGATCATCGGGATGGACATGGGAAAAAAGTGACGCTGCCTCAGATGAATTCACGTCCCAGAGCTTGCGCGTCGCCGGGCTGCGATATTCGATACTGCCCGTTTCGGCGTGGGCGATCCACAAGGCGAGGCTGCTATGCTCCGCAAACCGACGAAGGCGCGCGTCGATGGCGGGCGTGGCGCGGACGCTGTGGCGCGGCGCCTCTATTTCCTCGATCATGACCATGGCGCCAGCAAAGGCGTCGCCATCCGCGTCGATAAAGGGGACGGCGCTGATGGTCGCCCAGCTTTGATGTCCCTCGCACTGGGCCATCAGAAAATCCAGCGCCGGGGTCCCTTCCTCCCCTGCCAGCGCTCTTAGAGCAGGATGGCCGGATGCATCGACGCATGTGCCGTCGAGGCGATAGCCTTGCCATTGCTTGTCGAGCAGGCAGCGGATCGACCTGATGTCGCCTCCCGTCGTCCGGGTGAAATGCCCGTTGGCATGGGACAGCCGGCCGTCGTCGGCAAAAATGCCCACGCCCACCGGCATATGCTCCAGCACCGACATCAAAGCCGCAGCGTGGGGACCTTGCGCCCGATCGTCTTCAGCCTGCATGCCTGCTCCCTGTTACGGAAAAGCCAACCCAGCCAGCAGCAGATACGGCGGCCGCGAGAACAGGGATGCACGGGGCAGTAATTTTTTTACGACAGTTGATGTCGCGCGCGTGCAAACAATCCTGAAGTCGATTGGTTGCTTGCGTAATATTCCTTAGTATTCCGCCCGAATAGCCAAGTTCAAACGGGTTGGTCACTCCTTGATGGCTCGCCGCGATCCCGCCCGCCAGGCGGATCGAGGCGACAGTTCCACAGGAGGACCATCCCATGAACGAAGATGACGATCGGACGCTCGGACGCCTGCGCGAGCAGGGTGAGCGACGCAAGGAACGGCGCGAATTCTTCCGTGCGCTCGCAGCCGTGGCAGGTGTCGCGGGCAGCATGCAGATGGCGATGAGCATTTCGCCGGCCTTTGGCCAGAGCGCGACCGTGAGCGACGCGGATGTCCTCAACTTCGCGCTCAATCTCGAATATCTCGAGGCGCAATTCTACTCCTATGCGGCGCTGGGCGTCGGCCTTTCCAACAGCGACCTGTCGGGCAGCGGCACGCAAGGCGCCGTCACGGGCGGGCGTCAGGTCAATTTCAGCGACCCGATCGTCGCCCAATATGCGCGCGAAATCGCGGCGGACGAGATCGCCCATGTCCGCTTCCTGCGATCGGCCCTTGGCGCATCGGCGGTGGCGCAACCGGCGATCGACATCGGCACGGATCCCAACGGAGCTTTCTCTTCAGCGGCGCGCGCGGCGGGCCTGGTGGGCGCAGGCGAAGCCTTCGATCCTTATGCCAGCGACGAGAATTTCCTGCTTGGCGCCTTCATCTTCGAGGATGTGGGCGTGACGGCGTACAAGGGCGCGGCTCCGCTCATCACCAACAAGACCTATCTCGAAGCGGCGGCGGGCATCCTCGCGGTCGAAGCCTATCATGCCGCGATCGTGCGGACGACGCTTTACGGCAAGGGCATCGAAACGCCCGAACTGCGAACGGCGGCCGACAAGATTTCCAGCGCGCGGGACAGCCTGGACGGCGCCAGCGACCTGGATCAGGGCATATCGCCGGTCTCCACGGGGCTGGGCACTGCGTCCAATATCGTGCCGCTCGACGGTAATGGCATCGCCTTCAGCCGGTCGCCCGGACAGGTGCTCAACATTGCCTATCTGAACAATGCGGCAGTCGGTTCGGGCGGCTTCTTCCCGTCCGGCGTGAACGGCTCGCTTCAGACAAGCGCCGCGAACTGACCCATCCCTTTTACGGAGTATCCGACATGGACGATACCAATCAGGCGATCATCGCCGCGTTCAAGGCCCGCGCAAAGCGGCGTGAGGAGCGTCGCCATTTCTTCAAAATGGCCGGCAGCGCCGCTGTCGCCGCATCGGCGGCCAGCCTGCTGGCGGGTTGCGGCGGCGACGACAGCGTGGGCACCCCCGCGCCAGCGCCTACGCCGACCCCGACGCCGGGGCCGGTCATGAGCGATGTCGATGTTCTCAACTTCGCGCTCCAGCTGGAATATCTGGAAGCCAATTTCTACTCATTCGCCGTCAACGGCGAAGGACTCGGCCCCGCGCTCATCACCGGAACCGGCGCGCAGGGCACGGCGACCGGCGGCCGCAGGGTCAACTTCACTGATCCTGTAGTCGCGCAATATGCAGTCGAAATCGCCATCGACGAAGCGCAGCATGTGCTGTTCCTGCGCAACCAGCTGGGCGCATCGGCCGTGGCGCAGCCCGCGATCGACGTCAGCGCGGGACCGACCAGCGCCTTTTCCGCGGCGGCGCGGGCGGCGGGGTTGATTACTGCGAACCAATCCTTCGACCCCTATGCCAATGACGAGAACTTCCTGCTCGGCGCCTTCATCTTCGAGGATGTGGGCGTGACGGCGTACAAGGGCGCGGCCCCGCTCATCACCAACAAGACCTATCTGGAAGCGGCGGCGGGCATATTGGCGGCGGAGGCTTATCATGCGGGCCTCATCCGAACGGTGCTGTACCGCAAGGGCCTGGAAGCGCCCACGCTGCGCACGTCGGCGGACAAGATATCCGACGCCCGCGACAGCCTGGACGGATCGTCCGACCTGGATCAGGGCATCAGCCCCACCGGCGGCGCGTCCAACATCGTGCCCACCGACGAGAACGGCATCGCCTACAGCCGCACGACCGGACAGGTGCTCAACATCGTCTATCTCGACAAGACGGCCAAGAGCGCCGGCGGCTTCTTCCCGTCGGGTCTGAACGGCAACATCAAGACCAGCGCCGCCAACTGAGCCGGGAGCCAAAGCCATGTCCCCACCGCCGCCAGCCGCCGACACCGTGATCGAACCCATCGCGACGGGCCATCAACCGAGCCTGCCCGAAGCGCATCGATCCGTCCGCGTGCCTGGCGGGGTGGGACAGTTCTGGCGCAAGCTGGGGGCCTTTGCCGGCCCTGGCTATCTGGTGGCGGTGGGTTATATGGACCCCGGCAACTGGGCGACCGACATCGCGGGCGGGTCGAGCTTCGGCTATACGCTGCTGTCGGTCATCCTCTTTTCCAATCTGATGGCGATGCTGCTCCAGTCGCTCGCGGCGAAGCTGGGCATCGTCACCGGCCTCGACCTCGCGCAAGCCTGTCGTCAGCAATATAGCCGTCCGGTCCGCATCATGCTGTGGGTGCTGTGCGAGATCGCGATCGCAGCCTGCGACCTGGCGGAGGTGATCGGCACGGCCATCGCGCTGCAACTGCTGTTCGGCGTGCCGCTGGTGCTGGGCATCTGCCTTACCGCCGCCGACGTGCTGTTGATCCTGATGCTGCACCAGCGCGGCTTCCGGCAACTGGAGGCGTTCGTCGTCGCGCTGCTGATCGTCATCACCGGCTGCTTCGCGATCGAACTGATCCTTTCCCGCCCGGACATGGCGGCGGTCGCTAAGGGCTTCATCCCCACGACCCAGATCGCGACCAACCCGGCGATGCTCTACATCGCCATCGGCATCCTGGGCGCGACCGTGATGCCGCACAATCTCTATCTCCACAGCTCGCTCGTCCAGACGCGCCGCTATGAACGCACGCAGCGCGGCCTCAAGGAAGCCGTGAAGTTCGCGACCATCGACAGCACGGTCGCGCTGGGCTTCGCCTTCTTCATCAACGCGGCGATCCTGATCCTGGCGGCCTCGGCCTTCCATGCCACGGGGCGGACGGACGTGGCCGATATCCATCAAGCCTATGACCTGCTGACCCCGGTTCTGGGCGCGGCCGGCGCCAGCGCCTTGTTCGCGACCGCCCTGCTTGCCTCGGGCCAGAATTCCACCGTCACCGCGACGTTGGCCGGCCAGATCGTCATGGAGGGCTTCGTCGATTTCAAGATCGCGCCCTGGATGCGCCGCCTCGCTACACGGCTGATGGCGATCATCCCGGCCGTGACCGTCGCCATCCTCTACGGTGCGGAAGGGACGACCCGGCTGTTGATCCTGAGCCAGGTGATCCTGAGCCTGCAACTGCCGTTCGCGGTGGTGCCGCTGGTCAAGTTCACCAGCGACAGGGGGCTGATGGGCAGCTTCGCCAATGGCGCGCGCCTCAAGATCGCCGCCTGGACCGTCTCCGCGATCATCATCGTCCTCAACCTCAAGCTGCTGACGGAATTTCTCTGATCCCGTGTGAAAGGAACGCCACCATGCGTATCGTCGAAGACTATACCGGCCTGTCGGTTTCCCGCCTGACGACGCCCACCCGTCTGCTCATCGGATGCTGCATCATGGTGCTGGCGCCGATCCTGACCCTGGGCAGCTTCGGCTAAGCCCCAGATAATATTTGATCGACCATGTGCCCAATTGCTGTCCGGCGCGTTACACCCCGAACGCGCGCCCCGATCCTTCGTATCCGGCGCGCCTCAGGGAGCGGAACAGGGGCAGATGCAGCGACACGACCAAAGCCCCTCGCCCGCCCGCGCCGCCCTGATCGCCGCCTTGCAGTCGGCGGGCGCGAAAGATGCCACAGCCGTCAAATTGATCTATGATAGGACGTCGGCGAAACTGTTCGGCATTTGCCTTCGTATCTGCGGGGACAGGGAAGCGGCCGAGGATGTGTTGCAGGATGTCTATGTCAAGATCTGGCGCCGCGCCGCCTCCTTCGATCCGGCCCGCGCCAGCCCGATCAGCTGGATGGCGATCATCGCGCGCAACGCGGCGCTTGACTGGTGTCGGCGCGAAGGGCGTCATGCCGCCCTGCCCGCCGAATGCGCGCCCGAAACAGTCGACGGCGCTCCATTGGCAGACGCCCAATTGGAGGACGCCGAACAGCGCCGCCGCCTGCTCGGCTGCCTGGACGGCCTCAACGGCAACCAGTCTGCAACCATACGACGCATATTCATGGACGGCATGACCTATCAGCATCTGTCCGACGATGACGGCACGCCCGTTGGCACGCTCAAGAGCTGGGTGCGCCGCGGCCTGCTGCAACTGAAAGCCTGTCTTGACGATGACTGACGACCTGCCCCCGGAAGATCGCGATCTGCTCGCGGCGGAGCTGGCGCTCGGCGTGCTGGACGGGGAAGAGCGCGCGACGGCGCTGCGTCTGTGTCTGTCGGACCCGGCGTTCGGCGCGGCGGTCGAGGCGTGGAGCCTGCGCCTCTCGCCCCTGCTCGACACCGTCGCGCCGGCCGATGCGCCGGCCCGTACATGGGATGCAGTGGCGGCACGGATCGGCCTGCCGGCCAACAGCGCTTCCATAAGCCGCCTGCGCTTCTGGCGCGGCGGCGCGCTGTTCCTGGCGGCGGTCGCGGCGGGACTCGCCATGTTCATCGTGGTGCGGCCGTCGACGCCGCCATCGGCCGCGAGCGGCGTATCGCAACTGGCCGACGCGCAAGGGGTCGCCACCCTGGCCGTCGCCTATGATCCGCAACAGGGCATGCTGCGGATCAGCCCGGCCTCGCTCGCCACCGCGCAGAAGAGTCCCGAACTCTGGGTCATCCCGGCGGACGGCAAGCCACGCTCGCTCGGCCTGATCGACCACGAGGCGCGCACCCTGCGGATCGATCCCGGCCTGCAATCGCTGCTCCAGAATGGCGTCACACTCGCGATCACGCTGGAGGACCCCGGATCCGCCCCGCATGAAGCGCCGACCTCCACACCGATCCTGACGGGCAAGATCACGCTGCTGTGAGCGTCGGCGCATGCAGGGCATGACGCTTCACGGCCTTGCGCTCAGCCGCGTGCGGATCAGGGCATCGAGCGACCATCGTCCCCCGCCGCGCGCGATGAGCGGCAGCAGGATCGCCGCCCAGCTCAGATGCGTCGGCCAGGCATCGGGATAGACGAAAATCTCGATCACGGCGGTCATGCCCAGCAGGGCGGCGGCCGCCGGTCGGGTCAGAAAGCCGAAGACCAGCAGGATCGGGAACAGATGCTCCGACCAGGTCGCGGCATGCGCAGCAATCTCGGGCGAGACCAGCGGCAGCGCATATTCGGTGCGGAACAGCTCATAGGTGGCGGGCGTGATCGTCAGCAGCCCCTCGACCTTGGTCCGGCCCGACAGAAAGAAGATGGCGGCTATGCCAAGGCGCGCGATCAGCAGCAGCAGCGCGTCGGGCAGCAACCGGGCGAGGATCGCGGTCACGCGACCATAAGCATTCATCAGCGGTGACATGACGGGATGCTCCACAGGCGAGAATGGGAGGCCCGCATCCAGCACGCGGATGCGGGCGGCGCGCGTAGCCTCAGGCCCTGGGCGTCAGGGAGCCGAAACCCTTGGGCGTCTTCGTCTTGACGCAGGTCCCGGCCTTCACCAGCTTCCAGGCATTGCCCTGATAGTCGATCTTGGACGTGCCCGCGCAGCTGGTGCCGGCCCCGGCCTTGCAGTCGTTCTTGCCGGCAAGCGACACGCCATAGCATTTTTCCATCGGCTTGGCGGCGGGCGCGGCGGCGGCGCTGCCGGCAATGGAGAGGGCGAGCGCGGCGGCGATCGTGGCGTGGGTCTTGTTCATGTCTTGTCTCCTGTCCCGGCCGCAGGGATCGGGCCGGTGATGCAGGGCTATTCGGCGACGTCCACGCCAAGGTTACAGTGCGTCCTCTCGAAATTTATTCTATGCCTCCTGTAACCTTTGCGGCGTCCTCCCCGAACAGGGGGTCAGGAGCATCGATGCGGGCGAGCGAAGATCAGCTGCGGGCGATGATGATCGGCGGCCTGAACGGCGACGCCGTGGCCCATGCCGCGCTGTTGCGCGCGATCTTGCCCCTGCTCCACGCCTTTTACCGCCGCCGCATGCGCGATGGCGCGGACGATATCGAGGATCTTGTGCAGGAAACGCTGATCGCCGTGCATGGCCGCCGCGCCACTTATGACCGGGACCGCCCGTTCACGGCCTGGCTGTTCGCCATCGCTCGCTACAAGATGGTCGATCATTTTCGCGCCCGTCGCCAGACCTGCGCCGTCGAAGGGCTGGAGGAGATTTTGGCGACCGAAGGCTTCGAAAACGCCAGCAACGCGCGCATGGATATGGACCGCCTGCTGGAAGAGCTGCCCGCCAAGCAGGCCGATGTCATCCGCGCCACGAAGATCGACGGTCTCTCCATATCGGAGGCGGCGGATCGCGCCGGGATCGGCGAATCCGACGTGAAGGTTTCCATCCATCGCGGCCTGAAGGCATTGGCCGCCCGCATCACGGGGGATCGGCGATGAACACCGACGCCCTGATCGATTCCCTTTCCGCGAACCTGCGGCCGGTCCGCCGTTTCGCGGTCGGACGACGGATCGCGCTCGGCATCGCGGCAGGCGCGGTCGTGACGGTGATCGTGATCGCCATGGGCCTTGGCATCCGTCCCGACCTTGGCCTTGCGATGCGCGGCTATGCCTTCTGGATGAAATGGACCTACACCCTCTCCCTCAGCCTGTGCGCGCTGGTCATGGTCGCCCGGCTGGCCCGGCCCGACGGGACCGACCTGCGCTGGCTGTGGCTGATGGCGATCCCCGCCGGCCTGCTGGCGGTGATCGGGGGGCTGGAACTGGCCCATGCCCCGCCGCGCGACTGGCTGGCGATGTGGCTGGGTCACAGCTGGAAGATTTGTCCGTGGCTGGTGCTGTTGCTGTCGGCGCCGATCTTCATCGGCCTGCTCTGGTCCTTCCGCCGGCTGGCGCCGACCCGTCTGCGGGCGGCAGGCGCAGCGGCCGGGCTGGCCGCCGGCTCCTGCGCGGCGACGCTCTATTGCCTGCACTGTCCGGAAGTCTCGGCCATCTTCGTGCTGACTTGGTACACGCTGGGGATCGCGCTCGCCGCCGCCATGGGCGCGCTGTTGGGGCCGCGCCTGCTGCGCTGGTGAAAAAAATAATATGTCCGATGTGTAACCGTTGGCGCTTCCGCCACGTATCTCCAGCGCCAACAAGGCATATCCCATTGGAGAGCATCCCATGACCCCCACCAAGATCGGCATCAGCTTCGCCGCCACCGCCGCCCTGATCGCGCTCGGCGCCGCCGCGACCTCCGTTCCCGCCAACGCGAGCGGTGAAAAGGCCGACAGCGTCCACTGCTATGGCGTCAACGCCTGCAAGGGCACGTCGGACTGCAAGACCGCGCAGAATGACTGCAAGGGCATGAACGTGTGCAAGGGCCACGGCTTCAAGGAAATGTCGGCCAAAGCCTGCGCCGACGCGGGCGGCACGACCACCGAACCCAAGGCCAAGTAAGGCGCTCTGCCCGGCCGCTCTTCCCCCTCGGCCGGGCAGTCCCTTTCGCTCAAGAGTTTCGCCATGACCGCATGTTTTTCCGGCTTTGGCCTTGGCCTGCGCAAGGACCATTATCGCGACTTTCTGGAAACGGACGTCGCGGTGGACTTCGTCGAGGTCATCTCGGAGAATTTCATGGTTCCCGGCGGCCGACCGCGCGACATTTTGCGCCGGGTGCGGGAACGCCATCCGGTCGCGCTGCATGGCGTGTCCATGTCCATCGGGTCGGCGGACGGCCTCGACCGCGCCTATCTCGATCGGTTGAAAATGCTGGTCGATGAAATCGAGCCGCTGTTCGTTTCCGATCATCTCAGTTGGTCGCGCTTTCAGGATTTCAATTCGCATGACCTGCTGCCCCTGCCCTATACGGGGGAGGCGCTGGACACCGTCTGCGCGAATATCAGCATGGCGCAGGACATATTGGGCCGCGCAATGCTGATCGAAAACCCGTCCAGCTATGTCGCCTTCGACGGATCGACGATGACCGAGTGGCAGTTCATCGACGCGATGTGCGCCCGCACCGGCTGCCATCTGCTGCTCGACGTCAACAATATCTTCGTCAGCGCCAGCAATCACGGCTTCGATCCGCTCGCCTATCTGGATGGCGTCCCCGCCAGCCGCGTGCGACAGATTCATCTGGCCGGGCACAGCCAGGGCGCCGACATGCTGATCGACACCCATGACCAGCCTGTCCCGCCATCGGTATGGGCGCTCTACGAAAAGGCCATGGCGCGCCTTGGCCCGGTGGCGACGATGATCGAGCGGGACGATGCGATCCCGCCGCTCGGCGACCTGTTGGACGAACTGGCGACGGCGCGCGTCATCGGCGCATCGACGACACGGAAAGCGGCATGAGCCTCGCCGCGCTTCAGAGCGAATTTCGCACATGGTTGATCGATGGCTCACCGGATGCGGCCGCGCGGATCGGTGACGCCGCCGCTCCCGGCCTGTCCGTCTATCAGAATAATTATCGCGCGCAGCTGATCGCCTGCCTCGCCGAAACCCATGAGCAGACGCAGGCATGGCTGGGCGGCGAGGCTTTTCTGGCCGCCGCCGCCACGCATATCGACGCCACCCCGCCCAGCGCCTGGACGCTCGACGCCTATCCGGTCGGTTTTGCCGAGACGCTGACCCGCCTCTATCCCGACGATCCGGAGGTCGCCGAACTGGCGGCGCTGGAATGGGCGCTGTCCCGCGCCTTCACCGCCGCCGATGCGACAGCGATGACGCTGGAAGCGCTCGGGCGGATCGACTGGGACAGCGCCGTCCTTCGCTTCACGCCAAGCCTCGCCCTTCTCCCCGCGACCACCAACGCCGCCGCCATCTGGTCAGCGCTGTCGAAGGAGGAGACGCCGCCCCCGGCCGCCGCTCTGACCAAGCCAGCCGCGCTGCTCATCTGGCGACAGGATTTCACGCCCTGCTTCCGCACGATCGACGCGACGGAAGAACGCACGATCACGCTTGCCTTGGGCGGCGCGGATTTCGGCGCTTTGTGCGGATCGCTGATCGAGATGCTGGGCGAAGCCGAGGGCGTCGGCCGCGCCGCCGCCCTGCTGGGCCAATGGATCGGCGACGGCCTGATCGCCGACGCATCATGATGACAAGGAGTGACATGCCATGACCCGTCACACGCTCAGCATCGGCGTCGCCGCCGTTACGTTGACGATCGCGGGCGTCGGCCTGTGGAACCGGCCTGACCTCGCCATGGCCGCAACCTCGGCCGTCAGCATCCCCGCGCCTGCGCTCGACACGCCCAACCCCGCGAAGAGCGCCACTGCCGTCTTCGCCGGCGGCTGCTTCTGGGGTGTGCAGGGCGTGTTCCAGCATGTGAAGGGCGTGCGCAGCGCCGTGTCCGGCTATTCCGGCGGCGCCCGTAAGACCGCCCATTATGATCGCGTCGGGTCGGGCGACACCGGCCATGCCGAAGCCGTCCGCATCAGCTATGATCCCACGCAGATAAGCTATGGCACGCTGCTGCGCATCTATTTCTCGGTCGTCGCCGATCCGACCACGCTCAACTATCAGGGTCCGGACCATGGAACCCAATATCGGACCGCCATCTTCCCCCTGTCGGCCGATCAGAAGGCGGTGGCGGAAAGCTATATCGCGCAACTGGGGAAGTCAGGCGCATGGAAGCGGCCGATCGTCACGCGGGTCGAATCCTATAAGGGCTTCTATCCCGCCGAGGACTATCATCAGGATTATCTCGCCCTCAATCCCGACGCCTTCTACATCCGCGCCAACGACCTGCCCAAGGTGGCGGCGTTGAAAGCCGGATTTCCTGCCCTGTACCGCGCCAAGCCGGTGCTGGTGAAGGGATAGGGTTCCGAAAGGCCGTGGCCATGCCGCCATCCCGTGATAGCGAAGAGGCATGGGCAAGCGCGGAATATTATTGGGTCTGGGCGGAGTCGTGCTTGCGGGCGCCGCTGCGACGATCTGGGCGCCGCTGCGCAGCTTCGACTTGCTCATTCCCAAGGATAGCGCGGGCGTCAGGATCGCCGGCGGCGTCGCTTATGGCGAGGGGCCGCGGCGAAAGCTGGACCTCTATGCCCCGCGCGATCGGAAGCCGGGTGCGAAACTGCCGATCATCCTCTTCTTCTACGGTGGCTCCTGGGCCAGTGGGACGCGGACCGGCTACAGCTTCGTGGGGAGGGCGCTGGCGGCGCAGGGGTTTTTGGTGGCCATCCCCGACTATCGGATCGGTCCCGAGAATGTCTATCCCGACTTCGTCGCCGACGGCGCCGACGCCGTGCGATGGGTGATCGCGCATGGCGGGGACTATGGCGGCGCGCCCGACCGGATCGTGCTGAGTGGTCATTCGGCGGGCGCTTATATCGCCGCGATGCTGGCCGTGGACGCCCGTTGGCTGGGGCCGGCGCGCCGTTCGATCAGGGGATTTGTCGGGATCGCCGGGCCTTATGACTTCGCGCCTTTCGACGTTCCTGCGAGCAAAGCCGCCTTCGGGCATTGGCCCAACCCGGCCGAAACCCAGCCGGTGACATGGGCGAGCGCGGGCGATCCGCCCACCCTGCTGCTGATCGGCGACGATGATACAACCGTCCGCGCCCGCAACAGCGAAGCGCTGGCGGCCCGATTGCGGGCGGCAGGCGTGCAGGTGGACATCCGGCGCTATCGCGGACTTGGCCATGTCGGCATGGTGACGAGCATTGCCCGGCCGCTGCGATATCGCGCCCCGGTTCTCGATGACAGCCTGCGCTTCATACGAGCGGTGACCGGGCCTGATTGACCAGGTGGCGCCTATCCTTCAGCGCAATATCCCCGGCAGGTCCAGCCCCCGCTCCCGCGCGCAATCGATCGCGATCGGATAGCCGGCGTCGGCGTGCCGCATCACCCCCGTCGCCGGATCGTTCCACAGCACGCGCTCCAGCCGCCGCGCCGCCGCGTCGGTGCCGTCAGCGACGATCACCATGCCCGAATGCTGCGAATAGCCCATGCCCACGCCCCCACCGTGGTGCAGCGACACCCAGGTCGCGCCGGACGCAGTGTTGAGCAGGGCGTTCAGCAGCGGCCAGTCGGACACGGCGTCGGACCCGTCCAGCATCGCTTCGGTCTCGCGATTGGGGCTGGCGACCGATCCGCTGTCCAGATGATCGCGGCCGATCACCACGGGGGCTTTCAATTCCCCCGTCGCCACCATCTGGTTGAAGGCGAGGCCCAGCCGATGGCGGTCGCCCAGCCCCACCCAGCAGATGCGCGCGGGCAGGCCCTGAAACCGGATCCGCTCCCGCGCCATGTCCAGCCAGCGATGCAGATGCGCGTCGTCCGGCAGCAGTTCCTTCACCTTCGCGTCGGTGCGGTAGATGTCCTCCGGGTCGCCCGAGAGCGCCGCCCAGCGGAACGGCCCGACGCCCCGGCAAAACAGGGGCCGGATATAGGCGGGCACGAAGCCGGGAAAGTCGAAGGCGTTCGCCACGCCCTCATCCCTGGCGACCTGCCGGATGTTGTTGCCATAATCGACCGTGGGCACGCCGGCGGCCTGAAAATCCAGCATGGCGCGGACATGGACCGCCATGCTCGCCTTGGCCGCCCGCGCCACTGTTTCGGGATCGCGCTCGCGCTGCTCGATCCATTCACCGACGCTCCAGCCGGCCGGCAGATAGCCGTTCACCGGATCATGCGCGCTGGTCTGGTCGGTCAGCAGATCAGGGCGCACACCGCGCGCGAACAGCGCCGGCAATATCTCCGCCGCATTGCCCAGCAGGCCGACCGAGACCGGGCTTTTCGCTGTCGTCACGATCTCCACCGCCTCGTCGATCGTTTCTGCCGCGCGATCGAGATAGCCGGTGCGCAGGCGCATCTCGATCCGGCTGGGCTGGCATTCGATCGCGAGGCAGGACGCGCCCGCCATAACCGCCGCCAGCGGCTGCGCCCCGCCCATGCCGCCCAGCCCGGCGGTCAGCAGCCATCGGCCGGACAGGTCGCCGCCATAATGCTGACGCCCCATCTCCACGAAGGTTTCATAGGTGCCCTGCACGATGCCCTGCGTGCCGATATAGATCCAGGACCCTGCGGTCATCTGGCCGTACATGGCGAGGCCGCGCTTATCCAGTTCGTTGAAATGGTCCCAGTCCGCCCATTTGGGCACCAGATTGCTATTGGCGATCAGGACGCGCGGCGCGTCGGCATGGGTGCGGAACACGCCGACCGGCTTGCCTGACTGAACGAGAAGGGTCTGGTCATCCTCCAGCCGTTTCAGCGTTTCGACGATCCGGTCATAGCTTTCCCAGTCGCGCGCGGCGCGGCCGATGCCGCCATAGACGACCAGTTCCTCGGGCCGCTCGGCGACATCGGGATGCAGATTGTTCATCAGCATGCGCAGCGGCGCTTCGGTCAACCAGCTTTTGGCCGACAGTTCCGCGCCGGTCGCGGGCCGGATGATGCGGCTGTTGTCCAATCGGGGCATGTGGTGGCTCCAGCAAAAGTGAGGCAGGCGGAGAGGATGGATTCGAGATCAGCGATCAGCGGCGTCGCGGGGTCGAAGGGCGGCGGCCAGTTGGCGGGCGACGGGCTGTCCGGCTCCTCCAGATAGCCGCGCATCGCCAGCTCCATCTGGATGGCGTGCGCGCCCTGATCCGGGCGGCCGTAATGGCGCGTCGTCCAGCCGCCCCTGAAGCGGCCGTTGAGGACATGGCTCCGCCCGCTCGCCCGCACGGCGTCCAGAACCGCCGCCTCCAGCGCCGCGTCACAGGTCGCGCCGCCATCCGTGCCGATGTTGAACTGCGGCAGTTCCCCGTCGAACAGGCGCGGCACATGGCCGCGGATCGCATGCGCGTCATACAGGACCACCCTGCCATGCAGGGCGCGCAACCGGGCGAGTTCGGCCGCCAGCGCGGCGTGATAGGGGTCGAACCAGCGCGCCCGCCGATCCGCGATCTCCGCCGCATCGGGCGTTGCGTCGCGATAGAGCGGTTCGCCATCGAATGTAGTGGTCGGGCAGAGTTCGGTCGTCGCCTGCCCCGGATAGAGCGATGCGCCGGACGGGTCGCGATTGACGTCGATGACGCTGCGCGAAATGGCGGTGCGCACCAGCGTCGCGCCCATGTCGGCGGCGAAGGCGTAAAGCTGGTCCACCCACCAGTCGGCGTCCTTGCGCGCCAGCCACGGTGAGGCGAAGCGGTCCTCCAGACCGGCGGGCATGTCCGCGCCACTGTGCGGCAGGCCGATCACCAGCGGCGCGTCGCCCCTGTGGACGGTGAGCCAGCTCATGCCAGCCCCGGCAGGTCCAGCCCCGCCGCCTCCACCAGCGCGCCCGACCGGACCAGCGCGTTCGCGACCTCCATGTCCGGGTGGAAATGACGGTCATCCTCCAGATGCGGCACCTGTTCGCGCAGCCGGGCGCGGGCGCGCTCCAGCGCGTCGCTCGACCGGAGCGGCGCATGGAAATCGCAGCCCTGCGCGGCGGCGAGCAGTTCGATGCCGATCACAGCGCCGCTATTGGCGGCCATCTCCAGCAGGCGGCGCGCGCCATGAGCGGCCATCGACACATGATCCTCCTGATTGGCGGAGGTCGGCAGCGAATCGACGCTGGCCGGCGTCGCGCGCTGCTTGTTTTCGGAAACGAGCGCCGCCGCCGTCACCTGCGGGATCATGAAGCCGCTGTTGAGGCCCGGCCGGGGCGTCAGGAAGGCGGGCAGGCCCGACAGCGCCGGATCGACCAGCATGGCGATGCGTCGTTCGGTGATCGACCCGATCTCGCACAGGGCGAGCGCCAGCATGTCAGCGGCGAAGGCGACCGGCTCGGCATGGAAATTGCCGCCTGACAAGGCTTCGTCGGTGTCGGGGAAGATCAGCGGATTGTCGGAGACCCCATTGGCCTCAATAGCCAGCGTGGTCGCCGCCTGCCGCAGTAGGTCGAGCGCCGCGCCCATCACGTGCGGCTGGCAGCGCAGGCAATAGGGGTCCTGCACGCGGGCGTCATCGACCAGATGGCTGGCGCGAATGGCGGAACCCGTCATCAGCCGGCGTAGCGCGTCAGCGGTCTCGATCTGCCCCGGCTGACGGCGCAGCGCATGGATGCGCGGATCGAACGGCGTATCGGACCCCTTGGCCGCCTCGGTCGCAAGCGCGCCGGTGACGAGGGCGGACTGGAACAGGCGCTCCGCCTCGAACAGGCCGGCCAGCGCGTTGGCCGTCGAAAATTGCGTGCCGTTGAGCAGCGCCAGCCCTTCCTTCGGCCCCAGCGCGAGCGGCGCGAGGCTGGCCTGCGCCAGCGCCTGCGCAGCGGGCAGGCGCGCGCCGTCCAGGTCGATCTCTCCCACGCCGATCATCGCGGCGGCCATGTGCGCCAGCGGGGCGAGATCGCCGCTCGCCCCGACCGAACCCTGCGCCGGCACCACCGGCGTCAGGCGCAGCCGCAGCATCGCTTCCAGCATGGCCACCGTCGCCGGCTGCACGCCCGAAGCCCCCTGCCCCAGGCTGGCGAGTTTCAGCGCCATCATCAGGCGCACGACCGCCACCGGCGAAGGGTCGCCCGTCCCGGCCGCATGGCTCAGCACGATATTGCGCTGAAGCGTCGCCAGATCATCGTCCCCTATGCGCACGCTGGCGAGTTTTCCAAAGCCGGTGTTGATCCCGTAGACCGGCTGATGCCGGGCGATGATGCGCGCGACCGACGCCGCGCTGGCGGCGACCGCGGGGGCGCAGGCCGGATCGAGCGACAGCGCCGCGCCGCGATAAATGGCGCGCCACTGGGACAGGCTTGTGTCGCCAGGCGTCAGGATGATCGTCACTTCGGGGCCTCCGGCCAGATGAGCGGGAACAACGGTCCGTCGAACGGCGCGCCGTCGGGCAGCGTGTCGGTCAGGCCGGGAAAATCGGGCGAGGTCGCCCAGTCGCGCGCGGCGTGGCGCGCATCGTCGCCGACGAAACGGGCGGAAAAGACCCGCCGTCGGCTCGCCGATCCGGGCGCGGCGTGCAGCGCCAGCATGTGGAAGGCGACGGCGTCGCCCGGCTCCACCGCCCAGCCGATGATCGGATGCGCGCTCCGATGCGCCTCGATGTCCGGCAGATCGGCGAGCGCGCCTTCGGGGAACCACTTCGCCTGCTTGTCCATGAAGCTGCGCGGCATCAGCCAGGGGCCAAGATGCGATCCCGCGACGAACTCGAGCGTGGCCGTGCGCGGCACCGGATCGACCGGAATCCAGAAGCTGACATTCTGCCGGCCGGCGATGTTGTAATAGGGCTGGTCCTGATGCCAGGGCGTGGCCTGCCGCGTGCCGGCCAGCTTGGTGAGCATATGGTCATGGTGCAGCCGCGCCGTGGCGCTGCCCATCAGCTCGGCGGCGATCGCGCCCAGACGCGAGTCGAACAGGATGTCGCGATAGGCCGCGTTTTCCGGCCAGCAGCGGAAATCCTCGACGAAATGGCCCGGATCATCCGGACGACTGGCGATGATAGCGCGCGGCCACGGCGCGGCCAGATTGGCGTCTATGCCCTGCGCCAGGCGGGCGACCTGCGCCGGCGTCAGCGCGCCCTTCACCAGCACGGCGCCGTCGCGCGCGAAGGCTTGCGCAAGATCGCTCATATACCGTTCCAGACGCGGGCGTGGAGCGGATTGGCGCCCATGCGATAGACCAACTCGGCCGGGCTATCGATGTCCCAGATGGCGAGATCGCACGCCTTGCCCGCCTCGATCGCGCCGATTTCGTCGCCCAGGCCCAGCGCGCGGGCGGCGTTGCGGGTGACGCCCGCCAGACATTCGTCAACGGTCAGACGAAACAGCGTCGCGCCCATGTTCATCGCCAGCAACAGCGATGTCAGCGGCGACGTGCCCGGATTGCAATCCGTCGCGAGCGCAATCGGCACGCCGTCGGCGCGCAAGCGGTCGACCGGCGGCAGCTGCGTCTCGCGCGTGAAGTAGAAAGCGCCGGGCAGCAATGTCGCGACCGCGCCGCTGGCCGCCATGGCGGCGACGCCATCCGCGTCGAGATATTCGAGATGATCGGCCGACAGTGCGCCGGCCTGCGCCGCCAGTTGCGCGCCATGAAGGTTGCTCAATTGTTCGGCGTGCAGCTTGACCGGCAGGTCGAGCCGCCTTGCCGCTTCGAAGACGCGGGCGACCTGCGCCGGCGAAAAGCCGATGCCTTCGCAAAAGGCGTCGACCGCATCGACCAGCCCCGCCGCCGCAGCCGCCGGCAGCATGTCGGCGCAGACCGCGCCGATATAGCCGTCGCGGTCGCCAGCAAATTCGGGCGGAAGCGCATGCGCGCCCAGAAAGGTCGTGCGGACGCGGATCGGTCGGGCGTCGCCCAGCGCGCGGGCGGCGCGGAGCATCTTCATTTCGTCATGCCGGCTAAGGCCATAGCCCGATTTGATCTCGACGGTGGTCACGCCCTCCGCAGCCAGCGCGTCGAGGCGCGGCAGGGCGCTCTCCAAAAGCTCGCCCTCGCTCGCGGCCCGGGTGGCGTTCATGGTGGAGACGATGCCGCCTCCAGCCCGCGCGATCTCCTCATAGGACGCGCCGGCGAGCCGCATCTCGAACTCGACCGCGCGGTGACCCGCGTGGACAAGATGGGTATGACAATCGATCAGGCCCGGCGTAATCCAGCGGCCGTCGCAGGCGATTTCCTCACCGGCGTCGAACGAAGGCGCATCGTCGGCGGGGCCGGCGTAGAGGATGCGCCCGTCCTTCGCCGCAATCACGCCACGATCGACGACGCCCGCGCCCGTCATGGTCGCCAGCCGTGCGTCCTTCCAGAGCCGATCGCATCGCATGGGTCGCTTCTCCCTGACGCGGAACATTGCACCGATGCTCGATAATGTATAGACATAATCGCAGGAGGCTTCATCCCATGACGCCAGCAACGAAGATCACCGCGCATTTCGCGACGGCGCTGCTGCCTGCGGGCTGGGCGCGGGACGTGCGGATGACGATCATGGACGGCCTGATCGCCAGCGTGGAGGCCGATGTCCCCGCACAGACTGGCGACGATCGCCACGCCATCGCCCTGCCCGGCCTGCCCAATCTGCACAGCCATGCATTCCAGCGCGGCATGGCGGGCCTTGCGGAGACGCGGGGCGCGACCGACGACAGTTTCTGGACCTGGCGCGAGACCATGTACCGCTTCGTCGATCGGCTGACGCCCGATCAGTTGCAGGCCATCGCGGCGCTCGCCTATGTCGAGATGCTGGAGAGCGGCTTCACCCGCGTCGGCGAGTTCCACTATCTGCACCATGATCGCGACGGCCGCCCCTATGCCGATCCGGCGGAGACGAGCGCGGCGATCGTCGCGGCGGCGCAGGAAAGCGGCATCGCCCTCACCCATCTGCCGGTCTTCTATGCCCATGCCGGTTTTGGCGGACTGCCGCCGGGCGGCGGGCAGCGACGCTTCGTCCATGATGTCGATGGCTTTGCGCCGCTGATGGACAGGCTGCGGCCGATGATCGGCGCCCTGCCCGACGCCGTGCTGGGCGTGGCGCCGCACAGCCTGCGCGCGGTGACGCCGGACGAACTGGCGCTGGTCATGGCGATGACGGACGGTCCCCTGCACATCCATGTCGCCGAACAGGTGAAGGAGGTGGAGGACTGCATCGGCTGGAGCGACATGCGGCCGGTCGAATGGCTGCTCGCCCATATGCCGGTCGACGAGCGCTGGTGCCTGGTTCATGCGACCCATATGACCAATGCGGAGTGCCAGGGGCTGGCGCGCAGCGGCGCGGTGGCGGGCCTGTGCCCGATCACGGAGGCCAATCTGGGCGATGGCCTGTTTCCGGCGCCAGCCTATCTGGCGGCGGACGGGCGTTATGGCGTCGGATCGGATTCCAACGTGCTGATCGACGCGACGGAAGAACTGCGGCTGCTGGAATATGGCCAGCGGCTGGTCGCGCGCGCGCGCAATGTCATGGCGCCCTCCGGCGGATCGACTGGCGGAGCCTTGTGGCGCGCGGCGCTGGCGGGCGGCGCGCGGGCGCTGGGCGCGCCGGCTGGTCTAACGGTTGGATCGCCGGCCGATTTCCTGACGCTCGACGCCGATCATCCCGCAATTGCCGGGCGGCGCGACGACGCACTTCTGGACGGACTGATCTTCGCCGCCGGGCGCAGCGCGATCGACGGCGTCTGGCGACGCGGGCGGCGGATCGTCTCGAACGGCCGCCATGTCGATCGGGAACGGATCGCGCAATGCTATCGCCGCGCGCTGGCGGAGCTGGCGGCATGAAGCCCGCATCGCTGCACGACCGCATCCGGAAGGATATCGAAGGCCGGATCATGTCCGGCGCATGGGAAGCGGGTCACCAGATTCCCCCAGAACATGCGCTGATGGCCGATTATGGCTGTTCCCGCATGACCGTGAGCAAGGCGATCTCCGCGCTGGTGGAGCGCGGGCTGGTCGAGCGGCGCAAGCGGGCGGGCAGCTTCGTCGCGGCGCCGCGCGTGCATCGCGCGACCATCGACATTCCCGATATCGCTGCGGAGATCGAAGCGTCGGGGCAAGTCCATCGGCTGGAGTTGCTCAACCGGATCGAGCGCGCGGCGACGGCGGAGGACGACGCGCTGCTGACGATCACGGGTGGTCGGGTGCTGGCCCTGTCCTGCCTGCACCGCGCGGACGACAAGCCCTTCGCGCTGGAGGAACGGCGCATCAACCTCGATCTCGCGCCGGCGGCGAGGCTGGTGGATTTTTCGATGGAAAGCCCCGGTCGCTGGCTGCTCCGCCATGTTCCCTGGACCGATGCGCAGCACCGCATCAGCGCGATTGCGGCGACCGGCGCCACGACCGGGCAGCTCGATCTGCCCGAGGGCGCGCCCTGCCTGTCGGTCGAGCGCTGGACCTGGCGCACGGCGGCGCGGATCACCTATGTCCGACAGGTCTACGCCGGCGACCATGCGCTGACCGCCCGCTTCCTGGGCTGACGCCGCGCTAGGCGGGCTTGGCGCCGCGCAGCAGGGCGAAACCGACAAGGGCCGAGACGATCGATCCGCCGAGCACACCGATCTTCACCTCGTCCACCAGCAGCGGATCGTTGAAGGCGAGGCCGCCGATGAACAGGCTCATCGTGAAGCCGATGCCGCACAAGATGCACACGCCATAGGTCTGCACCCAGGTGGCGCCGGCCGGCCGGCTGGAAAGCCCCGTGCGAACGGCGATCCACAGGGCGCTGAACACGCCGATCTGCTTGCCGAAGAACAAGGCGACCGCAATGCCGAGCGGCAACGGCGAGAGCAGGTGCTCCGGCCCGATGCCGGCGAAGGACACGCCCGCATTGGCGAAACCGAACAGCGGGACGATGGCAAAGGCGATCCAGGGATGCAGCCCATGTTCGAGCCGATGCAGCGGCGAGCTTTCACTGTCGGGCGCGCCGGGCGTGACGCGGATCGGGATCAGCGTCGCGGCCAGGACGCCGGCGATGGTTGCATGAACGCCGGAGAGCAGGACGGCCAGCCACAGCAGAAAGGCGAGCGCCAGATAAGGCCACAGCCGCATGACGCCGATGCGGTTCAGCACGAACATCACGCCCATGACGATCGCGGCGGCCAGCAGCGCCAGCCCGCTGATGCTGCTGGTATAGGCCAGCGCGATGATCGCCACCGCGCCCATGTCGTCGACGATCGCGACGGTCGTCAGGAACAGCTTGAGCGAGGCCGGCACGCGCTTGCCGAGCAGCGCCATCACGCCGATGGCGAAGGCGATGTCGGTCGCGGCCGGGATCGCCCAGCCCCGCGCAAGGCCCGGCGTTCCGCCCGCTATCGCCAGATAGAGCAAGGCCGGAACCGCCATGCCGCCGAGCGCCGCCGTGATAGGCAGCGCGCGATCGGACCAGTTGGACAGATGCCCGTCAACGAACTCCCGCTTGATCTCCAGCCCCACGAGCAGGAAGAACAGCGCCATCAGTCCGTCGTTGATCCAGTGCAATGCCGAGAGCGGGCCGATTTTCCAGTGCAGTCCCTCGAAATAGGCGTCCCGCCACGGGCTGTTCGCGGCGATCATGGCCAGCGCCGCCGCCGCGATCAGCACGATGCCGCCGGCCGCCTCCCCATGCAGAAAGTCCCTGAGGGCCGATGTCTTTGCGCGCACTGGCGTCTCCCTGGATGGGCGCGCCCGTTCCCTTGGCGCGCATGAGTGGTCGATCCGGTCGGACGGTGGAGCCGATGAATATCAGCCGTTCACAAAGCGATAGGCGAAGGGACTTGAGGGGTCAAAACAAACCGCTCCCGCCCGCCCCGATTGCCGCACCGCGCCGCCGCGCGCGCACGAAAACACTACGCAAATACTATGCGATCGGCGCTCTCCCGCTCTCGATAAAAAACGCGCGCCGCTCCTAATAGGGAGCCTTCACGAACCCGACGCCGTCCGTTGGCGCGCCGGCATTTTCGGAAGGCAGGACAATATGCAGGACCTATTCTGGATCGGCGCACTGGCCGGGCTGCTGGCGGCGACGCTGGCCTATGCCCGGCTGTGCGACCATGCGTGAGGGGGGACGGCGATGACGCTTGACCTCGCTCTGGCCGGCGCCACCGCGACCGGCCTTCTCCTCTATCTGGTGGCGGTGCTGATCCGCCCCGAACGCTTCTAGAAGGGAGCGCGGGACATGACATTTCAGGACTGGATCCTGATCTTCGTCTTTGTCGGCCTGCTGCTGGCCGCGACGAAGCCCGTGGGCGCGTGGCTGTTCGCGCTCTATGATGGGCGGCGCACGCCGCTGCATGGCGTGCTGGGGCCGGTGGAAAGCGGCTTTTACCGACTGGCGGGGGTCGATCCGAAAGAGGAGCAGAGCTGGCGCCGCTATGCGGTGCATATGCTGCTGTTCAATTTCACCGGGCTGCTGTTCACCTACGCCATCCTCCGTTTGCAGGGCGTGCTGCCGCTCAATCCGCTGGGCTATGCCGGCGTCGGGCCGGACGGCGCGTTCAACACCGCGATCAGCTTCACCACGAACACCAACTGGCAATGGTATTCGGGCGAGGCGGCGATGAGCAACCTGTCGCAGATGCTGGCGCTGACGCTGCACAATTTCCTGTCGGCAGCGACCGGCATTGCGCTCGCCTTCGCGCTGTTTCGCGGCTTCGCGCGGAGGGAGGCCAAGGGGATCGGCAATTTCTGGGCGGATGTGACCCGCGTGACGCTGTATCTGCTGCTGCCGATCTCCATCGTCTATGGCGTCTATCTCATCGCGTCGGGCGTGCCGCAGACGCTGGCCGGATCGGTCGACGTGACCACGCTGGAGGGCGCGAAGCAGACTTTGGGCCTTGGCCCGGTCGCCAGCCAGGAAGCCATCAAGATGCTGGGCACCAATGGCGGCGGCTTCTTCAACGCCAATTCGGCGCATCCGTTCGAGAACCCCACGGCGCTGACCAATCTGGTCCAGATGCTGTCCATTTTCGTCATCGGCTTCGGCCTCACCTGGTGTTTCGGCAAGGCTGTCGGCGACAGCCGGCAGGGCTGGGCGATACTGGCGGCGATGATGTTTTTGTTCGTGGCTGGCGTGGCCGTCACCTACTGGCAGGAGGCGGCGGGTAATCCCGTCCTCCATGACCTCGGCGTCGCCGGGGGCAATATGGAGGGCAAGGAGGTCCGGTTCGGCGTCGCCGCCTCCGCCCTTTTCGCCGTCGTCACCACGGCCGCGTCCTGCGGCGCGGTCAACGCCATGCATGACAGCTTCACCGCGCTGGGCGGCATGATCCCGCTGCTCAACATCCAGTTGGGCGAAGTCGTGATCGGCGGCGTGGGCGCGGGCGTCTATGGCTTCCTGCTGTTCGCCATCCTGGCGGTGTTCGTCGCCGGGCTGATGGTGGGGCGGACGCCCGAATATGTCGGCAAGAAGATAGAGGCGCGCGAGGTAAAGCTGGCGGTGCTGGCCATCGCCATCCTGCCGCTTTGCATCCTGGGCTTCACCGCCATCGCGGCGGTGGTCGACGCAGGGCTGGCCGGGCCGCTCAACAAGGGGCCGCACGGCTTTTCGGAAATCCTCTACGCCTTCACGTCCGCGACCGGCAACAACGGGTCGGCGTTCGCGGGCCTGACCGCCGGCACGCCCTTCTACAACAGCCTGCTGGGGCTGGCGATGTGGATGGGCCGCTATTTCGTGATCGTGCCGATGCTGGCCATCGCGGGCGGGCTGGCGGCCAGGAAATATACCCCTCAATCTGCCGGGTCCTTCCCGACGACGGGGCCGCTGTGGGTGGGCCTGCTGGTCGGCATCGTGGCTGTAGTCGGCGGCCTGACTTTCCTGCCGAGCCTGACGCTCGGTCCCGTCGCCGATCATCTCGCGATGATCGACGGGCAACTTTTCTAAGGGAGCGCGCTCGATGGCGAACGCACCGCAATCCATGTTCACGGCGGAACTGGTCGCACCCGCGATCCGCGACGCCTTCCTCAAACTCCATCCGCGCGAGCTGATCCGCAATCCGGTGATGTTCGTGACGGCGACGGTCGCGATGCTGATGACAGTGCTGCTGGCCGTCGGCAGCGACACGCTGGGCGTCGGCTTCAAATTGCAGCTGGTCGTCTGGCTGTGGCTGACCGTGCTGTTCGGGACCTTCGCCGAAGCGCTGGCCGAGGGCCGCGGCAAGGCGCAGGCGGCCAGCCTGCGCGCGACCAAGGCGGAACTGTCCGCCAAACGGCTGAAGGGCGACGGCGACGCGCCGGAGAATGTGCCGGCCAGCGCGCTGCGGATGGGCGACGTCGTGCTGGTGCAGACCGGCGATCTGATCCCGGCGGATGGCGAGGTGGTCGCCGGCGTGGCGTCGGTCAACGAAGCCGCGATCACCGGCGAAAGCGCGCCGGTGATCCGCGAGGCGGGCGGCGATCGATCAGCGGTGACGGCGGGCACGCGCGTCATTTCCGACGAGATCAGGGTGCGCGTGACGGTCAATCCGGGTCAGGGCTTCCTCGACCGGATGATCGCGCTGGTCGAGGGCGCGGAACGGCAGAAGACGCCGAACGAAATCGCGCTGACGCTGCTGCTGGTGGGGCTGACCATCATCTTCCTGATCGCGGTGGGCACGATTCCCGGCTTCGCCAGCTATGGCGGCGGGTCGATCCCCGTGGCGATCCTGGCGGCGCTGCTCATCACGCTCATTCCGACGACGATCGCGGCGCTGCTCTCCGCGATCGGCATTGCGGGGATGGACCGGCTGGTGCGGTTCAATGTGCTCGCCAAGTCGGGCCGGGCGGTGGAAGCCGCCGGCGACATTGACGTGCTGCTGCTCGACAAGACCGGCACCATCACCATCGGCGATCGTCAGGCGTCCGAATTCCGCCCCATAGGCGGCGTCCAGACCGGCCAGTTGGCCGAGGCCGCGCTGCTCGCCAGCCTGGCCGACGAGACGCCCGAGGGGCGGTCGATCGTGGTGCTGGCGCGCGAGAAGTTCGGCGTCGCGACGGCCGTGCTGCCGGACGGGGCGGAGGTGATCCCCTTCACCGCGCAGACCCGCATATCGGGCGTGCGGACGAGCGGCGCGCTGATCCAGAAGGGCGCGGTCGATTCGATCCTGAAGGCCAATCCGGGGCTGGACGAAACCGCCGCCGCGACCGAACTGCGTCGCATCACCGACGAGATCAGCCGCGCCGGCATGACCCCGCTGGCGGTCGCGCAGGACGCCGGAAACGGGGTGCGCTTGCTCGGCGCAGTGGCGCTCAAGGATGTGGTCAAGGCCGGCATCCGCGAGCGCTTCGCCCAGTTGCGCCAGATGGGCATCCGCACCGTCATGATTACCGGCGACAATCCGCTGACCGCCGCCGCCATCGCCGCCGAAGCGGGCGTGGACGATTTTCTGGCGCAGGCGACGCCGGAGGACAAGCTGGCCCTGATCCGCAAGGAGCAGCAGGGCGGGCGGCTGGTCGCGATGTGCGGCGACGGCACAAACGACGCGCCGGCGCTGGCGCAGGCGGATGTCGGCGTGGCGATGAACACCGGCACGCAGGCCGCGCGCGAGGCCGGCAACATGGTCGATCTGGACAGCGACCCGACCAAGCTGATCGAGGTGGTGGGCCTCGGCAAACAGTTGCTGATGACGCGCGGCGCGCTCACGACCTTTTCGGTGGCGAACGACGTGGCCAAATATTTCGCCATTATCCCCGCCATGTTCGTGGCGCTTTATCCGGGGCTGGGCGTGCTGAACGTCATGGGCCTCGCCACGCCGGAGAGCGCGATCCTGTCGGCGATCATCTTCAACGCCATCATCATTCCGCTGCTGGTGCCACTGGCGCTCAAGGGCGTGGCTTACCGGCCAATGGGCGCGGGGCCGCTGCTGGCCCGCAATCTCGCCATCTACGGGCTGGGCGGCCTGGTCGCGCCGTTCGTCGGCATCAAGATCATCGACCTGATCGTCAACGGCGTCGGTCTGGCCTGAGGAGACATCATCATGAGCAAGGACTTTATCACTTCCCTCCGGCCCGCGATCGTCATGACGCTGCTGTTCGCGGTACTGCTGGGCGTCGCCTATCCGCTGGCCATGACCGGCATTGGCCAGACCCTGTTTCCCGCACAGGCGAACGGCAGCCTGGTCCGCGATAGCGGCGGAACCGTCATCGGATCGACCGTGATCGGTCAGGCGTTCACATCCGACCGCTATTTCAACACCCGCCCTTCGGCCGCCGGCAAGGGCTATGACGGGCTGGCGTCGTCCGGGTCCAATCTGGGGCCGGCGGCGCAGGCGCTGACCGACCGGGTACAGGCGGAGGTGGCGGCGCAACGGGCGCAGGGCGTAACCGGCCCCCTGCCCGCCGATCTGGTGACGGCCAGCGGTTCGGGTCTCGACCCCGACCTGTCGCCGCCGGCGGCGCTCGCGCAGGTCGCGCGCATCGCGCGGGCCAGGGGGATGTCCGAAGCGACGTTGCGCGATCTGGTGCGGAGGAATATCGAACATCCCATGTTCGGATTTCTGGGCGAGGATCATGTGAACGTGCTGGCGCTCAACCGACAGCTCGACCAGCTGCGCCCTTGAACGATCGGGAACGCCCCGCCCCCGAAGCCTTTCTGCGCGCCGCCGCGCAGGAAGGCCGCGGCCGTTTGAAGATATTCCTCGGCGCGGCGCCCGGCGTCGGCAAGACATACGAAATGCTGGTGCAGGGCGCGGCGCGGCAAAAGGCCGGAGCCGACGTGCTGATCGGCGTGGTCGAAACCCATGGCCGGATGGAGACGCAGGCGCTGACCCACGGCCTCGATATCCTGCCGCGCAAGCCGATCGACTATCAGGGCCACGCCCTGGCGGAGATGGACATCGACGCGCTGCTGGAACGCCAGCCGGCGCTGGCGCTGGTGGACGAGCTGGCGCACAGCAATGCGCCGGGCAGTCGCCATCCCAAGCGCTGGCAGGATGTCGAGGAGCTGCTGGACGCCGGCATCGACGTCTATTCCACGCTCAACATCCAGCATGTGGAGAGCCTGAACGATGTCGTCGCCTCCTTCACCCGCGTGCGCGTGCGCGAAACCGTGCCCGACAGCGTGCTGGAACAGGCGGAAATCGAGGTGGTGGACATCCCCCCGGCCGAGCTGATCGAACGGCTGAAGGAGGGCAAGGTCTATCTGCCGCAGGAGGCGACGCGCGCCCTCGCCCATTTCTTTTCCAAGACCAACCTGTCGGCGCTGCGCGAACTGGCGCTGCGCCGCGCGGCGCCGGCGGTTGATGCGCAGATGCTGGAGGATCTGCGCGCGCAGGCGCTGGGCGGGACGTGGGCGGGCGGCGAGCGGATATTGGTGGCGGTGAGCGAACTGCCGGGCGCAGACGAACTGGTTCGCGCCGGCAAGCGCATCGCCGACGCCATGCGCGCGCCATGGACGGCCATTCATGTCGAAACCCCGCGCACGCAATCCTTTGGCGAAGCGGACATGCGCCGCATCGCCGCCTCGCTGAACCTGGCGTCCAGCCTGGGCGCGACCGTCGCCACCGTGCCCGCCGCCTCCGTGGTCGAGGGGCTGAAGAGCTACGCGACGGAGGCGCGCGCCACCCAGCTGATCGTCGGCAAGTCCTCCCGCTCCCGCTGGTTCGAGCTGCGCCATGGTTCGGTCGTCGATCGGCTGGTGCGCGAAACCCCCGGCATCGCGGTCCATGTCCTGCCGCTGGTCGAGCCGCCGCACGCTTCGGGCGCCCGCTCCGCTGCAAAGGGCAACTGGGGCGCGCCATCGGGCTATGGCTGGACCGCGCTGATGGTCGGGCTGGTCACGCTGCTGGGGACCGGACTGTCGCATATTCTGGACCTGGGCAATGTGGGGATGCTCTATCTGTTGCCGGTGATGGCGGCGGCCAGCCTGTTCGGCCTGCGCGCCGGCCTGTTCGCCGGGCTGGCGTCGAGCCTGGCCTATAATTTCTTCTTCCTGCCGCCCACCGGCACGCTGACGGTCAACAATCCGGAAAATATCATCTCCATCTTCGTGCTGCTGGGCGTCGCGATCGTAACCAGCCAGCTGACCGGGCGCGTCCGGTCGCAGGCGGATATGGCGGCCTATAGCGCCAGGACCAATGCGGCGCTGGCAGGCTATCTGCGCCGGATCACCGAAATGGCGTCGGTGGACGAAATCGCCGTCGCCGCCTGCGAGGAGATAGGCCGGCTGCTCCATGTCCGGGTCGTGATGCTGGAACCCGTCGCCACCGGCATTTCCATCCGCGCGGCCAGCGAGCCGGGCCTCGCCATGGAAACGATGGAGCTGGCGGCGGCGCAATGGGTGCTGGACACCGGCCAGCCGGCCGGGCGCGGCACCGGCAGCCTGACCGCGTCGGACTGGCAGTTCCAGCCGCTGCGTGCGGGCGAACGGATTTTGGCGGCGATGGGGCTGGCCCATGAAGATGGCGGCGACCCGGTCCGGTCCGACCAGCTGCCATTGCTCGGCAGCCTGCTCGATCAGACGTCGCTGGCGCTGGAGCGGCTGCGGCTCCAGAACGAGATGCGCGATGTCGACAAGGTGCGTGAGCGCGACCGGCTGCGCGCGGCGCTGCTGTCTTCGGTCAGCCATGATCTGCGCACGCCATTGACATCGGTGCTGGGCGCGGCGGCCGAACTGCACAAGCGGATCGACGACCCGCTGCTCGACACGATCGAGGCGGAGGCGCTGCGGCTTAATCGCTTCGTCGCCAATCTGCTGGACATGGCGCGGGTGGAGGCGGGCGCGCTGCGGCTGGCGATCGAGCCGGTCGACCTGACCGACGCCGTCGCCGCCGCCGTGCATGACGCGCGGCGATCGCTCGACGGACACGCCATTATTCTGGACGTGCTGCCCGACCTGCCGCTGGTCAATGTCGATCCGCAGCTATTCCACCATTGCCTGCTCAACCTGCTCGACAATGCCGGGCGATATGGCGATCCGGGGACGCCCATCACGATCCGGGCTACACGCGGCTATGGCGAACTGGCGATCGCGGTGCTGGACGAGGGACCGGGGCTGCCGCCCGGCAAGGAGCGCGAGGTGTTCGAAACATTCCGCCGGCTGGAAGGGTCGGATCGGTCCACGACCGGGACGGGTCTGGGCCTCGCCATCGTGAAGGGTTTCGCCGAGGGCATGGGCCTGAGCGTGGCGGCCGCCAACCGCCCGGACGGCAAGGGCGCAGCGTTCAGCATCCGCTTTCCAGAAGCGCTGCTGACCCGCGCCAGCGACGCGGACAATGATCTGTGAGCGGACAGACCATCCTGATCGTCGATGACGAGCTGCATATCCGCCGCCTGCTGGGCGGCACGTTGACCCGCAGCGGCTATCGCACGCTGGAGGCGGTCAATGCGGCGGAAGCGCTCGACATCGCCCGGCGCGCGAAGCCGGACGCCATTCTGCTCGACCTCGGCCTGCCCGACCGGGACGGGCTGGAGATCATCCAGCTGCTCCGGGCGGCGGGGCCTGCCCCCATCATCATCCTGTCGGCGCGCGACGCCACGGATCAGAAGGTCGCGGCGCTGGACCTTGGCGCGCAGGATTATGTGACCAAGCCGTTCGACAGCCAGGAAGTGCTGGCGCGGCTGCGCGCGTCGCTGAGAGAGCGGCTATTGGCGCAAGGCGCGCCGGCGCAGGTGACGGCGGGCGCGATCCGCATCGACCTCACCAACCGGACGGTGACGCGCGACGGCCAGGAACTGCATGTCACCCGCAAGGAATATGACGTGCTCGCCGAACTGGCCGCGCATCCCGGCCGCGTCATCACCCATCAGCGCATGCTGGAGGCGGCCTGGCCCCATGACCATGACCGGCGCATCGAATATCTGCGCATCGTCGTGCGCAATCTGCGGCAGAAGCTGGAGGAGGACCCGGCCAGCCCCGCGATCATCGTCAATGAACTGGGCGTCGGCTATCGCCTGATGGCCGACGCCGGATAGCCCCTATTTGAACTCGCGGCCCATCGCCGCGCCGAAGGCCGGCTTCCACTTCTCATAATCGCTCATGATCGCCATCTCGACGTCATTGTAATCCTTGTACATTTCGAAACTGCGCTCGATATATTCCGGCAGCGTGAAATAGCGGTCGGCCCTTGGCGCCTTGAACAGCGCGACCTCATAAGGCAGCGAGTTCCACTGCCGCACATAGGGGAACACCGGGAACACCGCGTTCGACAGCATCCATTGCGGGAAGCAGTCCGCCGGCATCGGCAGATGCTTGACGCCGATCTGGTCCAGGATGAAGCGGGTATAATCCTCCAGCAGGAAGGTCACCGGATGGTTGATGACGAACAACGGCAGCCGTTCGTACACGATCTCCTCGAACCGTCGGGCATAGCTGATGTCGGCCAGGTCGGCGCGACGATGCAGCTCCTTCATGCTGCGGTCCCAGCTGTCGCGATAACCCAGCTTCTCGGCGAAATCCGGGTTCTCGATCAGCGCGCAGGTCTCGGCCGCGCTCAGCCCCGCGCGCCAGGCGAAAATGGCGGTGCGGCTGTGATAATCCGACAGCGGGCTTTGCAGGCGCTGGCCGCCTTTCCCCACCAGCGTGATGTCGGGGTGCAGTCCTTCGAAGAACACGTTGGTCAGGGACATGCTCTGCTTGGCATGTTCCTTGATGTAGGCCGTGCGCACGAAGTCATGCCGCCAGCTGTCGGCGACCGGATAATAGAGAACCAGGTCGGCGGCGGCGATCTTTTCGGACACCTTCTCCTTGTCGTCATCCTTGATGATGTTGACCTCGACCCAGTCGGATTGCACCGACGGGGCAAGCGTATTGGCAAGAAGACTGAGTTTGCTGGCATGACAATTCGCAACGAAAAGAAGCCTCAAGCGACGATCCTCCTTGTTCTGGCCGTGCGCCCCCGGCCAATGCCCGACGCCGGGCCATAGTCCGACCCGCCTAACATGATTAACCCGCGCCTGTCACCCGGCCAAGTCACGCACACGCGTCGCCCGGTCCCGGTCAGGCGGCACCTAAAGCGACGAGCGAAGGGGTGATCGCCGAGCGCTGCCCATCGGGATCGATCAGCAGCAGCAGCCGGTCGACCAGCAGGTCATGACTGAGCGACGCCAGCGAATCATCGGGATCATAGACGAACAGATGATCCTTCAGCAGCGCGGCGATATGATCGCGATACGCATCGGCCCGCGCCACCGCGTCCAGGCCGCCGAGCGCCGCATTGATCGCGGGGACCAGGTCATCGCGCCCGGATATCTCCTGCACCGCGCCTGTGTCGCTCAGCGTATTGCGCCCCAGCAACACGGTCGGCTTGCCCCGCGCGGCGGCGATATAGGTGATGGACGACAGGATGCTGACGGTCGCGTCGGCGGCGTCGATGCAGTCGATCGAATTGCCCTCTCGCACCACGAACAGGCGCGGATGCGGCGGGATGATCGCCGGATAGAGATTGGGATGCGGCTTGAACATGATCAGCCAGTCATTCTGTTCCGCCGCTTCGACCAGCGCGTTCAGCCCGTCCATCGTGTCGCGAAAATGCGGGCTGTGGATCGCCGCCCCGCTCTCGGGCAAATTGCCCGAATGCCAGTCGTTGATCCCGGCATAGAAGATCAGCCGCGCGCCCATATCGTCGGCCAGGCCCCGCGCGACACTGCCGACACGGATGTCGGACAGCGGCTTGCGGTCCAGCCCCTCGTCGCGGATGCGGGCGATGACTGCGTCGGCGCGGTCTAGCCAGACCGCGTCGTCGGGCGCGCCGTTCAGCAGCGCCCCGACGCTGCCCGATTCCGCCATCATCCCCTGCGGATCGAAGGTCATCGTGCGCGGCAGCATGCCCTCATGCAGATAGGCGCTGGGCAGCCCCCGGCTGTCGCTGAGGACGCGGCCGATATCCATCAGCGAGTTCCACTGATGCCACAGCAGCACGCCGCGCGGTTGCAGCGCATCCAGCACATACAGCAGCCGCTGCGCTTCCTGATCGACCTGCGCGATGCAATCCTTCCACGCGCGCGGCGAGAAGCCGAGCGAAGCATAGAAGCCATAAAGCGCGCCGGTAATGGCGCTCAGCCGTTCTTGCGGGATCGCGCGCTGCACATCCTGCCGCCGCGCATCGCCCTCCATCTGGCCGAGCAGATCGAAGAAAGGATCGAAATAGCTGATTTCCGGCAGGTCGGCCGGCGTCGGATTCTGGCAATGATGAAACAGCAGCAGATCCAGCCCCTGTCGCGCCAGCGCCTGACGCAGGGAGGTGAGCGCCGCGAGCTTTTCCGGGCGATCGATCGCGTCGAGATTATGCACCACCAGCAGCACGATGTTGGCGGTGTCGACGCCCTGCGGCACGACCAGTTCGCGGAAGGTGCGGTCCGGCCCCATGCTGGCCATCGCGACATCCACCGGACGCGCTTCCGCCGGCATCGGCATCGTATCGGGCGTAAAGCGCGTGACGACATCGACGCCGCTGTCGGTCGTCCCACGCACCTCGACCGGCAACGCGGGATCGAACGGCGCATCCAGCAGCCCCTCGATCCGCCAGCCGGACAGCGGATCGCCATGGCGCATCTGCTTGACGTTGACGACGCCGGTGGCGAGCAGTTCGCCCGCCTGTCGTATCTCGATGCCGGTCAGCCGCGCGCCGGGACACACGAAGCTGCCGCGCACCCAGATGCCGGACCAGGTCGGGTCATAACGGCAGTCATGCACCTTGAACTCGACGATGCCCGCCAGTTGCGGCGCGGCCAGCATCTGCACTTCCGCCGTGCCGTCCGCCCCGCGAATGTGCAGCGCATAGCCCGCCGGCGCGAGTTCGGGGATGGAGAAAGTAAGATCGATGCCGGATTTCAGATATTGCCGGCCATATTTCTTCGCGACGTCGGGCCGATCCTTCAGATAGGAGGTCGCGAAGATCTCCTCGTCCGAACCGATCTCCATCAGCGCGAGTTCGAAATTGCCCGACGCCAGCACCCAGCCCTGGATCTGCATCGTCGCCGTGATCGGATCATAGGCGAATTTGGTGACCGCCCGCTTGAACGGACGGCGCACGATGGTCCAGGAGCCGGCGTGCAGATCCTCCGTCAGCGACAGCGTCAGCCGCTTGGTCGGCAGCAGAGGCGCATCGCCTTCATCCGGGTCCAGCTTCAGGCGCGGAATCGCGGCATAATCGACATCATTGCCGCGCAGGCTCAGCACATAGGTGGGCGCAGGCGGCAGGGTCTCGGAAAAGCCGATGTCGGCGCGCGGGAAACCATGCTGCGTGGCCGCGTCGGGCCGCAGCGCATTGGCCGGCAGGCGGCCGACCAGCGTGCCCTTCACCATGCCCTCCTCAGCGGCGAGGCGATGCACCTCCAGCGTCAGAGGATGGTCGACGGCGTTGGTCCAGGCGCGGAAAATCGCGCGACGGGACGACAGGTTCGACTGCGACCGGAACAAGGCGGGCGCGGCCGCCTCCTCGCCCACCAGGGCCGGTACGCCGATCTCGCGGATTTCGCGCAGCGTGGCCCGTGCGATCTCCTCGGCCGGAATGGCGGTGGACAGGATGACCCGGCCATTGCGCAACAGTAGCAGATGATTGTCGGTCCCAAGGTCGCTGGACGATCGGAAGCAGAAATTGATGCCGCAATCGACCTTCTCGGTAACCCCGGTCTTCTTGCCATAAGCGGCCGTGACCAGCCCGGTTTCGCCCAGCACGCAGCTCACATCGCCATTCTCGCCGGTCGAAATCCACAGCGCCGCGTCATAGGCCTGGTCGGGCAACGCCCAGCAGAACAGCGTCGTGCGGCCCGCGCCGTCATAGCGCTGCGTCACACCCGCGACCGAGCCGTCGAACGGCGGCGCGACACCGCGATCCTGCGCGGTGGTGGGCAGGTCGATCGTCGCGCCGCCATCGCCGCCGAAACTCACATATAGCGTGCCGCCGGTCCAGGCGGGGACCATCTCGTCGATGATCGGCGTCTCGATGACGACCTGATGCAGCATCCAGCGATTGACGCAGATCGTCGAGAGGACATGGGCCGACGCTTCGAAGCCGCCCTTGAAGGCGACGGCCGATATGCGGCGCGAGGCGCTGACCACGAAGCTGTGGATCATCCGGTCGCCCAGCCGGACGCGGTCGGGCATCGTGACTTCGCAGCGCAGGTTGCGCGCCCCGGCGGCGGAGAGCACGCGGCGGCCGTCGCGCTCCTTGCGATAATTTTCGAGCACCGTTTCCAGTTCGCGGGCGCGAATGTCGATATCGGCGCGGAAGACGACGCGCTCGTCGCCCGATGTGCGCGCCGGGCCGCTCGCCAGCGCCGCGATCAGCGTGTCGCGCAGCGCCTCGACATCGCCGGGCGCGACATATTGCACCAGATCCCCGCAATTTTCCCGCACGACCGGCAGATCATAGGCGATGCAATGCGTGTCCGTCGCCAGCGCCTCGATCGGCGGATAGCCATAGCCTTCGAAATAGGACGGGAAGACCAGCGCAGCGGCGCGCTTCAATTCCGCGAATTTCTCCACGTCGGTCAGGCCAAAGCGGAAATCGACCTTGTTGCCGCTCTCCTCCGCCATCCGGGTGATGCGCTCGCAATAGTCCTCCGACCCACGCGGATTGCCGATGACGATCACGATGGTCCGGTCGCGCAGTTCGGGAACCAGCAACTGCTCGACGATGTCGGACCCCTTGTGCGCATCCTTGGGCCGGGCGAAGATCAGGATGCTGCCGTCGCCCTCCGGGGCCTGCGCGACATCGAGCGCGGGCTGGTTGATCGCCGGCTGCCAGACGCCGAACTCTGACTCCGGGTGCATGTCCGTGAAATAGTCGCGGGCGTAGCGCTCGCTCTCCTGCGCGCTGCACAGGATCAAGGCCCCGCGCGAGGCCGGCAGATGCCAGTCGGTCCAGGCGGATGGCGGCCGCTTGGCGGGCGACACCTCGTTGAACCAGTTTTCCGATTCGAAGCAGAAGAAGCTCAGCGCCGCCTGGTTCATCTCGGCAAAGCGGATCGCCGTGGTGTAGAGCCGGCGCGCCTTGGTCGATTGCG
The DNA here is from genome assembly GCA_044237945.1 of Sphingobium sp. GTDB lineage: Bacteria > Pseudomonadota > Alphaproteobacteria > Sphingomonadales > Sphingomonadaceae > Sphingobium. The sequence goes on from JBIIEH010000024.1 coordinate 38,827, forward strand.
GGGCGATGATGACATGGTCGAACCGCAGCCGCGACCCGATCTCGAAATCCTTCGTCTCGATGATCGTGACCGGATTGTCGGGCGAGATGATGCGCAGATCGTCGTCGAACACCGGCAGGTTGTCGGTGATGAAATAGACCTCATGCCCCCGCCGCGCGAGGCAATAGCCGGCGATCAGCGCATGATAGCGCCCGCCGGAATACACCCCCGCCGGACAAGTCGAAAAGATCGCAATGCGCATGGTCGTCGAAAATCCCACAAATCGTGGTCAGGAAGAAGCCGCAGATTTGCCCCCAACCGGGCGTGAAGTCCACCCCGCCCCGTTCGCAAACGCGGGATGACTATTCAGCTGATCGCCCCCGCGACCAGCCAGGCCGGCAGCGCGGCGATGGCCAGCAGCGTGCCGAACGGAACCCGCTCGCTCGCCTCCACCCGGCGTCCGCTCGCCATCGCCACCAGCACCGCCGTCAGCCCGATCCCCGCCGCCAGCAGCAGCGTGAAGGGCAGCGCCTGCCAGCCGAACCACCCGCCCAGCGCGCCCAGCAGCTTGGCGTCGCCCAGCCCCAGCCCCTCGCGTCCTCGCAAGGCTTTGTAGCCAATCGACAGCGCCAGCAGCGCGCCATAGCCCAAAGCGGCCCCAATCGCGCGATCGACCAGCAGAACCCCGGTCGCCCATTCGCCCAGCGTCAGCCCGATCAGCGCCAGCGGCAGCGTCAGCGCATCGGGCAGCCAGAAATGCCGCCAGTCGAGAATGGCGAGCGTCAGCAGCAGCCAGCCGAACAAGGCCCAGATCAGGCCGGCAGGATCGGGAAAAAGGAACAACGCAATCCCACCGATCAGCGCGCAACCGATTTCCACGCCCGCATGCAGCGGATCGATCCGCGCGCCACAGCTTCGGCACCGACCGCGCAAGACCAGCGCACTCAGCACCGGCACGAGATCGACCGGCCCCAGCGCCCGGCCGCATCCATCGCATTGCGACCGACCGCGCAGGATGCTGCGTCCCTCCGGCCAGCGCAGGATGATCGTTCCCAGAAAACTGCCCGCGATCGCGCCCAGCAAAGCCCCGACGATCGCCGGGATCACAACGCCCCTTCCACCTTCAACAGCAGCGAGTCGCCAGAGCGCGCAAAGCCCGACTGCGCCAGCGTCTCGGCCAGCGTCGCGTCGGCCGTATCGACCCGCATCTCCGCGACATAACGGCCTGACCGCATCAGCCGCAGCGTGATCCGCTCCATGCCCGACTGGCTGACCAGCGGCATCAGGATCGCGTCGCCATCACAGGCAACATTGCCCGACAGGCCCTGCGCCAGGCTGAGGCCGGGAAGCTGCCCGGTGACCTGCGCCCGCACGCGCCCCTCCGCATGGCCGCAGCGGTCGCCCGCGAACCAGGCGGTCACATCCTCCATGGCCAGATTCCCCAGGGGAACCGGCGCGAACAGACGACCCACGGGCACATTGCCGGTAACATCATCGATCCCGATACGCCCAAAGCCCACTGTGAACGCCCCGGCGATATCGTCGGGCTGCCCCAGCTGCCGCGCGATATCGAACCGCGCGCGGCCCATCAGCAACTGCACCGGCGAAAGCGACGCCTCGACCGATCCGAGCGCGACGTCCCCCAGCATCAGGTCATACAGCCGCCCGTCCCAGATGGACCCGCGAACTTCCCGAATCCCGACACCCCAGCGGTCCACCCCAGCGACATTCAGCCCCACCCGCATCGGCACGAACAGCAGCATCGACAGCAGGAATACGCCCGCCAATAGCAGTTTATATGCGCGGCTCATTGCGCAGTTTCCCGCACCAGCAACGCCTCGACAGCGATGCTCCCGGCCGTCGCGGAGGGCCGCGCGCTCATCGTTTCGACACGAACGCCCTGCCCTTCGAGCGCTGCAAACCAGGACATCAGCGCGATCGGCCGCACATCGGCGATCGCAATGTCGATGCGGTCGCTCCCCTGCGCCTGCGCGCGGGCAAGCGTCAGCCCCGCTTCGCCCGCGCCCTGCCCGACGATCTGGTCGATCGGCGCAGCGCCAGTCACCGGCGCTACGGGCGGCAGGCGCTTCAGCAGCTTGACCCGCTCGGCAATCGCAGCATGCCGCTCGGTCGCCTCGCGCAGCGCGGTGCGGCTGTCCTTGCGCGCCGCCTCGATCGGCCGCACGACGCCCAGCCACAGCACGACGCCTGCCAGCAGCGCCAGCATGACGCCCAGCATCCAGCGCTCACGCGCCGACCGCTGGTTCCAGTATCCGACGATCGCCTGCATCATGACCGCACCGTGATCTGCGCCAGCACCTGGCCGCTGGGAGCCTGCGACGATGTCGCCGTGATGGTATAGCCGGCCGCCTGCAACGCCAGCAGCACCGCGTTGATATCCTCCGCCCGCGCCGACGCCAGCGTCGCGCCGACCAAGCCGGATGCGTCGCGCGACAGCGCGGTCAGCGAGACATTGGGACTGTTCTGCATCGCCGTCATCAGCGCCGCGACCGGCGGCGCGAAGCCATGCGTCCCCGCCCCGCGCGCGGCGAGCAGACGGTCCATCTCCGCCTGCGCCTGCTCCGCGTCGGTCGCCTGCGGCAGCACCTGCTTGGCAAGCGTCAGGCTCTGTTCGTCCAGGTCGGACGCAGCGGCATATTGCTTGACGATGCCGGTCAGCGAAATGACCAGGCTGACCAGCAGGATCACCCCGCACCACAGCGCAATGCGGCGCAGCGCCGCAATATCCCATTCGCGGCGCACCCGCTTGGCGAACTCGCCCTGCCGCAGGTCAAGCGGCGGCGCGGTCAGCGCGGCGACGGCGCGCGCATTCACCTGATCCGCCGGCACATCGCGGACCGGCGCGTCGCCGACCATCGACGCCATGTCGCCGGGCAAGGCCATGTCGACGCCGCGCAGCACTGTCTCGCCCGCGATCAGCCCGCGCGAAAAACCCTCCTCGGGCTGCGGCAGCAACAGCGACGCGGGTACGATGACATCGGGATCAAGGCCATGATGCTGCGCCCACAGCAGCCAGTGCGTCAGGTCCGCCCGCGCGGTGACGCCGACCAGATGCGGAGTCGCCGGGTCCTCATTCACGTCAACGGCAGCGAACAACTGGTCGGCGGGCAGGATCGCTTCGCGCAGCGCCTCCATCCGCGCCACCGCCCGCCCCTGCCGCGCCGGCAGATCGGGATGTGCAGCCCAGCGCAGCATGGTCGCGGCCACCGGCGTCACCAGCATGACGCGGTCCGCAGAAGGCAGCTCGGCCAGACCGCAGGCGGCGAGCCAGTTCGCGCCCGCGCCGGTCTGAACGATCGCGCCGTCCACCACCCGCATCCACAGCGGCGGCAGGCCCGCGCCTTCGGGCAGCGCGACGATCAGTCCGTCCCGCGCGCTCATTGACCATCGCCCCAGTTGCGGCGGACGATCGCGACCTTGTCCTCGCGCGCATCAACCAAGGCCCGCTCGCGCGCCTGCACGCCGCCAATGTCCACGCTGACGTCCACGTCGAAAAATCCGGTGGTGAGTTTCACCTGTTGCGACACCTCGGATAGGGGAGTGATACCGCTGCTCGCCGGCAGCGCCCAGAATTGCGGAACGCCGCCATAGCCGTCCGCCGGGCGGCGCGCCAGCATCGCGCGCGCCTGATCCAGCGTGATCTGATCCGGCAGCAGCATCGCCACCAGCGGCGCCTGCCCCGGCAGCAGCGTGTTGACGTTGATCGGCGACAGATCGGCTGTCGGCAGCGCGCAGACCCAAGGACGCAGCACGGCGTAAAGCGCCGGCGTGACGCCGTTCACCGCGCGCAGTTCGCTCGCGTCCACCATGAAGCGGTTCGGCGTGCGATAGGGCTTTGGCGCACGCGCATAGGTTTCGTCCTCCGCGCCGCCGGGCTGCGGGATCGAATCGGTATCGACCCAGTCGGCCAGCGAGACCGCAACCGTCTGCGCCACGCGCGGATCGACCCCCAGCGCCTTCATCAGCGCCTGAAACTGCGTCACGCCCACTGGCCGCGCCGTCAGGGCCGCTTCGGTCGAGCCGGACACGACGCTGTTCAGGTTGAAGCAGTTACCGCCATCGGTGACGCGCGCGGTGGCGACGCCGCCGGGCACTGGGATCGTCTGCGGCGTGCCGTGCCAGTCGCCACGCAAGGTGATCTTGGCAGGATTGGACGCCAGCAGATCGGCAATGCGCAGCCGCACGACCTCCGCCCCGGCGTCGGCATAGGCCCGCGCCTGATCGATCGCGCCACCATTGCCGGTCATGCGCGTGGCCAGCGCCAGCCGTTCCAGCGCGGTCGAGGCGACCACCGCCATCACCGCCACCAGCAGCAGCACCGTCAGCAGCGCCGCGCCGCGCTCGTCGGGTTTGCGCGGATCAGGCACCGGCCGCCTCCACTACATTTTTCTCGGACGGACCGGGAGCGACCAGGAAGCGCATCGTCACCGGCGCTTCGCCCGTGCGGGTGATGCGGATTTCGACGGCGCGGGGCAGCAGGTCGGGCTGTTGCGGCGTCCAGTCCTCGCGCCAGTCGCCCTTTTCGTCGCGAAATTGCAGGGCGACATCCTCGACATGGTCGAGCAGCTGCGCCGGCTGCGCGCCGGCCGCGCCGTCCACCTGCGGATAGCCGCGCCGTTCGAGCCGGCCCTGACGCACCCAATATTCGATCTTCTGGAGCGAGGGGCGGGACTGGTCGGCCGGATTGTCCCAACCGCCGCGCACGAATTGCAGCACGGGCACGGCCTCGCCTTCCGGGTGGGACCAGAAGGCCGGGGCCAGCGTGCCACTCTCGGTGCGGCTGATGCGCGGGACCGCCTGCCCCAGATCGGCCGCCAGCGCGCCGCCCGCCCGCTGGATCGCGGCCAGTTCGTCGAGCCGCACCTTGACCTGCGCCTGCGCCGACACGCTGTTGCCCAGCAGCAGCACGCCCGCCGACGCCAGCAGCGCGAAGATGATGAGCGCGACGAGCATTTCGATGAGGGTGAAGCCGTGTTCAGACTGCCCGCTTGCAGCGCGCTTCCCATCCCCGTTCGCTTCGAGCGCAGTCGAGAAGCCGCCCGCGCAGCGCATGCGTGTCTCGACTACGCTCGACACGAACGGATGTCGGGGAAGTGACCAGAACGTCATTGCGTCACCCGCACGAAGCTCAGAACGCTGGGCGATGTCCCAGCCTGCCCCTGCACGGTCAGATCAACCTGTAGCAGTCGTTCGTCATCGGTCTTCTTGACGGTGCGGGTCCAGCGCCAGTTGCGGCCGCCATTTTCGACCTCGCCCTCCTCCTCGCCGACCGAGGGCGGCGTCGGGTCGGTCTGCACATCGACCATCAGATTACGCGCAACAATCTGCCCCAGCGCCTTGCTGTCGAGATCGGCGGCGCTGCGCAGGGTGAAGCCCTGAAGCCGCACGAGCGCCAGCGCGGCCAGGCTGAACACCACCAGCGCGACCATCATCTCGAGCAGCGTGAAGCCGTGTTCGGCGGAACGCCCCGAAAAAAGCCTGAAGCCGGATTCGCGCCTGTCAGCCACCGACCGCCACCTTCCCGGCGAGATCAACGCTCACCGACACGCGCTCGCCGTCGCGCGCCAGGGTAATCGTCATCCGATCGGTCGGCAGGCCGGTGCCGTCGAAGGCGATCTGCTGCCGCCCCTCAGCCCCAACCAGCGCGCGCGTGCCCGGCTTCCAGTCGGCGGTGGCGAAGGGCTTGTCCTCCAGTGGCGCCCACGCCCCGTCCTGCCGGCGCTGAAAACCATAGCCCGACGGCGAAACCCAGATGCTCATCGGACGCGCGGTCACGATCGCTTCGTCGCGCGCGGCGGCAACGCGCGCGGCGAAGCGATCGGCATCGTCGACGACGCGGCCGCGCGGATCGGGAATGGCGAGCACGACCGCCGCCGACACGAAGCCGATGATCGTCAGCACGACCATCAGCTCGATGAGGGTGAAGCCATGCTCCCCTGCGCGATCAGATCTCGCTGGAGAAGATGTCCGCATTGTCATTCTCTCCGCCCGGCTGGCCGTCCGCGCCCAGTGAGCTGATGTCGAACGCGCCCTTCCGGCCCGGCACGCTATACTGATAGGCGCGGCCCCACGGATCGTCCGGCAGCTTCTTGATATAGCCGCCCCGGCGATAGCGCTGCGGTTGCGCCAGCGAAGGCGGCGGCGACAGCAGCGCCTGCAACCCCTCGGTGCCCGACGGATAGACCAGATTGTCGAGCCGATACTGCTCCAGCGCCTGTTCGATAGTGGAGATGTCGGCCTTCGCCTTCTCCACCCGCGCGGTGTCGGTCGCGGGGATGACGTTGATCGCAACGATCGTCGCCAGCAGGCCGATGATGACGATCACGACCATCAGTTCGACAAGCGTGAAGCCGTGTTCGGCGGAACGCCTCCCAGACTCGAAGCCGTGTTCGGCGGAACGGCGGTTTGATAGATCCGCCTCGGCTTTGAAATTACGCATAAACACTCCTCAGGCCCCGGTCAGGCTCTGCAACTGCAATATCGGCAGCAGGATCGACAGGATGATGACGGCGACGATGCCGCCCATCAGGATGATGATGATCGGCTCCAGCATCGCCAGCGCGGCCGCGGTGAAGCTGTCGAATTCGCGCTCCATATAATCGGCGGCGCGCTCCAGCATGGTGTCGAGCTGCCCGGCGCTCTCGCCGCTCGCGGCGAGGTAGACCAGCAACGGCGGAAACACGCCCGCGCGCCGCATCGCCGCCGACAGGCTGCCGCCGCCCCGGATCGCTTCGACGATCTCCTCCGACGCCCGGCGCAAAACCCGGTTGTGGACGGTGCTCACGGTCAGCGTCAGGCCCTCCATCAGCGGCAGGCGGCTGGCGACCATGGTGGACAGCGTGCGCGACATGCTCGCCGCGTGCATGTCCCGGATCAGCCTGCCCAGTAACGGCAGGCGCAACATGAACCCGTCGAAACGGTATCGAAACGATTCATTCTTCATCGCCCGCCAGAAGCCAAAACCGCCCAGCACGCCCAGGATCAGCAGCAGCCACCAGTATCCGGCCAAAAAGGCCGAGGTTCCCATGACGATCCGCGTCAGCAGCGGCAGTTGCTGGCCCACCGTATCGAACTGTTCTACCACGCGGGGGACCACGAAGATCATCAGCGCCGCGACCACGCAGACCGCGAACACCGCCAGCACGCTGGGATAGGCGATGGCGGTCAGCACCTTGGACCGGACCACCGCCTGCCGTTCCAGCAGGATCGCCAATCGCTCCATGATGATCGGCAGGCTCCCCGAGCTTTCGCCCGCAGAGATCATTGCGCGAAACAGCGGCGGAAAACTCTTAGGCTCCGCGCCCAGCGCATCGGCCAGCCGCCGCCCTTCCAGCACGCCGCCATGCACCTTGCCGATGATGGCGCGCACATGCGGCTTCTCGCTCTGGCGGCCGATGGTGCGCAGCGCCTCTTCGAGCGGGCTGACCTGAATCAGCGTGGACAGCTGCCGCGTGAACAGCGTCAGTTCCTTGCCCGACAGGCGAGGGCTGCGCAGCGACAGGCCTGCCCGCTTGCGCGCGACATCGACCGCGCCAGGTTCCAGCCGCACGACGAACAGCCGCCGCGCGTCCAGCCGGGCGCGCGCGTCGTCGACCGTCTCCGCCTTGACGTGGCCCGAACGCTCCCGCCCGGCCTCGTCGATCGCGATATAGTCGAACTCAGCCATCGCCGATCGTTTCCACCTCGATCGCGTCGCGGCGGGATACGCGGATCGCTTCCTCCGCCGTCGTCTGACCATCACGCACCAGCGCGCGCGCGGCCGAGCCGAGATTAGGGGCGTTGAGGAAGGCGTGGCGCGCGATCAGCGATTCGTCGCCGCCATCATTGATCAGGCGGCGGATCGTGTCGTCCACCCGGATCGCCTCGAACACGCCGATGCGCCCCTTGTAGCCGGTGCCGTTGCACTGGTCGCACCCGCGCGCGCGATACAGGATCGTGCCCGGATCGAAACCCAGCAGGGCGCTAGCCGACTTGTCCGCCTGCACCGGCTCGCGGCAGTTCTGGCACAGCCGCCGCACCAGCCGCTGCGCGATCACGGCGCGCAGCGTGGAGGCGAGCAGGAAAGGCTCGACCCGCATGTCGCGCATCCGCGTGATCGCGCCCACCGCGTCATTGGTATGAACGGTCGACAGCACCAGATGCCCGGTCAGCGACGCCTGCACCGCGATCTCCGCCGTCTCGCGGTCACGGATTTCGCCGACCATCACGACATCGGGGTCCTGCCGCAGGATGGCGCGCAGGCCAGCGGCGAAGGTCAGGCCGACCTTCGCATTCACCTGCGTCTGGCCAACGCCATCGATCGCATATTCGACCGGGTCCTCGACCGTCAGGATATTGCGGCTGCCGTCGTTGAGCTGGCGCAGGCCAGCATAGAGCGTGGTCGTCTTGCCCGATCCGGTCGGCCCGGTGACCAGGATGATGCCATTGGGTTCGCTCAGTCCCTCGCGGAAGATGCGGTCGGCCGCGCCCGCCATGCCCAGCAGATCGAGGTTGATGCCGGCATTCTCCTTGTCCAGGATACGCAGCACCACGCGCTCGCCCGCCCGGCTCGGCAAGGTCGAGACGCGCACGTCGAGCAACTTGCCGCCCAGCGTTACGCCGATCCGCCCGTCCTGCGGCACCCGCCGCTCCGCGATGTCGAGCCGCGCCATCACCTTGATGCGGCTGACCACCACCGGCGCGACATGCGGCGGCATGCGCAGCGTTTCGCGCAGCACGCCGTCGATGCGCATGCGCACGACAAGGCCCGTTTCATAGGGTTCGATATGGATGTCGCTGACGCCCTGCCGCGCGGCTTCGGCGATGATGCCGTTGATGAGGCGGATCGCCGGCGCGTCGTCGGCGCTGTCGAGCAGATCGTCGGCGGTCGGAATGTCGGCCGCCAATATGTCGAGTTCGTCCGCGCCCACGTCGATGGAGCCGGCCATCGCAGCGCTGCCGCCGTCCTGCGCATAATGGTCCGACAGATGCCGGTCGAAACTCTGCGGATCGACGAAGCTGACGTCGAAGCTGCGCGCCAGATGCCGCCGCACCTCCAGCAAAACACGCGGATCGCTGCCTTCCCGCATGGCGATGCTCAGCCGCTCGCCCTCCTGCGGCAGCAGGACGACGCCATGTTTGCGCGCGAAGGGATATGGAATGTCGATTGCGCGCGGCGGGACCTGCGGCGTGATCTCGGTCGGGACCACCTCGTCGCTCATGGCCGCGCCTCGCTGGCGGGGATGTCGATCGGGCGCACCCGACCGCTCGATTCGCGGACCGTCGGCTCGATCACCTCGGCCGCCGGCTGCGCCACCGCGTCGTCGGGCTGAAGCGCGCTGGGCGGCGCCGCGCCCATATAGTCGCGCACCAGCTCGTCGATGCTGGGTTCGGCCTGCGGATCGCGCGCCAGCTGCATGTCGCGGACATAGCCATAGCGTTGCTGCGTCAGGCGGCGGGCGTCCTCTTTCGACCGGAGAATGGTCGGGCGGATGAACACCATCAGATTGGTCTTGGTCCGGCTGCGCGAGCGCGACTTGAACAGTTCGCCCAGCCCCGGAATATCGCTCAGCAGCGGAATGCGCTCGATCGTGCGGCGCTCATTGTCGTCGAGCAGGCCGCCCAGCGCCAGTATCTCGCCATCGTCGACCGTCACCGTGGTCTCGATCTCGCGCTTGTTGATGATGAGGTCGCTGCTGCTATTGCTGACCGGCCCGGCGACGCTCGACACTTCCTGCTTCAGGAACAACTTGATCGCGCCGCCCGTGTTGATCTGCGGCTTCACCTCCAGCTTGATGCCGACATCCTGCCGCTGCACCGTGCGGAACTGATTGTCGAAATTCTGGCTCAGCGCCTCGCCGGTGGTGATCGGCACCTGCTGTCCGACCAGGATCGACGCCTTCTGATTGTCCAGCGTCATGACCGAAGGCGTAGACAACAGGTTGCTTTCCGTGTCGGATTTCACCGCGTTGATGATCGCGCCGAAAATGCCGTTCTTGCCGATCTGCGTGCCCAGACCGCCGATGATCCCGGTGGCGCTTTGCAGGCTGGTGATCGCCGATTGCTGGAGCGTGCTGGCCAGATCGCTGTTCTCGCGCACTTCGGTCGTGGTGCGCGTGCCATCCGGCGCGACCACCGTGGTCGTGGTGCTGCCCAGCTGGTCCGCCCCATAGGCCCCTGCCAGCGTCAGCAGATTGGGCTGCGCGTTGGAATAGTTGGTCGCGGCGAAGCCGGTCTTGGTGCTGCCGATCAGGAACTGCACGCCCAGCTTCTTGGCGGCGGCGTCGCTGATCTCGACGATGATGGCTTCCACCAGCACCTGCTCGCGGCGCGTATCCAGCTGCCGCACGGTCTCGCCCAGCATGCGCTGCACGTCGGCATTGGCGGCGACGATGATGGCGTTGGCGCCTTCATAACGGGTGACGATCGCCGGGCCGCGCGTGGAAATACCGTTACCGCCCCCGCCAGATGCTGGCGTATTGGCGGCGGGAGTGGCGACCGGAGCGGCGGACGCGCCTGCCGGCGTGGACGCCGTGACGGACTGGCTGGCCGACTGGCCGACCAGCTGTTGCAGCACTGGCAGCAGCTTTTCCGCATCAGCGTTCTCCAGCCAGTAGACCCGGATTTCCGTGCCGCTCGCCGCCTGCCTGTCCAGATCGCGCGCCATTTGCGCCAGCCGCGCCACGGTGCCCGCATCGCCCCGGATCGCAATGGCGTTGCTGCTGTCGATCGGCACCACCTGCGCCGCCGCAGGCGCGCCACCCTCCCCGCCGCCGGCGACCAGCGCCTGCAGGGACTGCGCGATCTCGCGCGCGCCGGCGTTCTGCAGCGTCACCATCTGCGTGGCGGAGGAATCACGGTCAATCCGCGCAATGACCTGCCGGATGCGCGCGATATTGTCGGCATAGTCGGCCACGACCACGCTGTTGCCGGCGCGGTTCGCAGTGACCGACCCGTCCTTGCTGACCAGCGGGCGCAGCGTTTCCAGCGCGCTTGCCGCATCGATCGATCGCAAACGAAAAACTTCGGTCACGAAGCTGTTGCGGTTGCTGGCGCTGCCGACCGCGCTGGGTTGGCCGGCCGCGCCATCCGCCGGCTGGACGCGATACGCGCCACCGGGCGCGGGCACCGCCACCAGCCCGTTGGCGCGCAGCGTAGACAGGAAAATTTCGAAATATTCGGATCGGCTGAGCGGCCGGTCGGTGACGACCGACACCTTGCCCTGCACCCGGTTGTCGATGATGAACGTGCGCCCCGTGACCCGCGCAGCATCCTGAATGAAGGCGCGGATGTCCGCGTCGCGCACATTGAGCGTCTGCTGCGCCACGGCGGGCGCGAGCGGGACGGCCAGCGCCAGAGCGATCGAGGTAAGCGCGACGGGAGCGCCAAAATGGATACGGCGCATCATTGTCCTTGCGGCGTCAGGTTGATGGTGGAGATGCCCGCCCCGCGCTCGACTGCGAGCGACAGGCGCGCGCCGGGGGAAAGCTGGCGCTGGAGCATCTGAAGGTCGCCGACCGGACGGCCATTGACCTGCGTGATGATGTCGCCGGACTGAAAGCCGGCGGCGGCGAAGGCCGGCCCGCGCGAACTGACCACAAGGCCGGTGATGCGCCCCTGCTCCGTGCGCGGGGCAAAGCCGATGTCGCGCTTGATATCCTCCGCCGTCGGATCGACGCGGGCGGCGGGCGGGGGTGACAGTGGCGTGACGGCGGAGGGCGTGACAGCGGGGGGCGCAACGGCGGCCGGGTCCCCATCCGGCGCGGGCGTGGACTGGTCGAGGAACAGTTGCTCCTCCGCCCCGCCCCGGTCGATCACCGCATGGTCGAACGCCACGGCCTTCAGCACCACGCCGGGCATGATCTCGTCGCCCACGGCATAGCTGTTCTGCACCTCGTCCGGCCCGGCGATGATCGCGGAGCCGAGACCGGAGCCTTCGTTGAGGCGGATGCCATAAAGCGTCAGCGCCAGCGACGTGACGACGCCGCCCGGCTTCGCCTCCGCGCCGGTGCGAAAAAAGGGATCGAAGCTGGAAAACAGCGCAAGCCGCGCGGATGGCGACAGCATCTGCGCCTGCCGCCCCTGCCAGTCGCCATAGACGCCAACGGGCGTGACGATGGCCCAGACCAGACGCGCGCATTGCAGCATCAGCACCGCAAGCAGCAGCCGTTCGGCCAGCCGCGTCCAGTTTATCGGCGCCAGTCGCCCGGATAGGCTCTGCACCCGATAAGGCACACGCACACGCATCGTAATGAAGAGGTCCCCTTGGAAACCAGAGCCTGCTAGCTATCCTGTTTTACAACGAGATGACAGATATAAGTCTGATTCATTACACCCCGCCCGCTTGCCGCGTAGAGGCGGCGAGCAGGCTTGCAATCGAAAAGATCGGCGATAGCTACAGCGGCATGAATATCGCGCCTCCGTCGCTCGAATCCGACGCTGACCCTGCCCGGATCACCGCCCAGCCGGGCGTCCAGCGCTTTCCGGGGCGCGACCTCGCCCTGTTCATCCGTCGCGCCTTCCTGTCTCCCGAGGAATGCGCAGGGCTGATCGCGCAGATCGACGCCAATCGCCGTCCGTCGACCATAGCCGATGCGAATGGCGATGGCTATTTCCGCACCAGCGAAACCTGCGACCTGGATGACGCCGATCCGCTGGTCGCCACGATCGACGCGCGGTTGGCCGCGTTCGCCGGGATCGATCCGCGCCATGGCGAACCGCTGCAGGGCCAGCGCTACGACGTCGGGCAGGAGTTCAAGGCGCATACCGACTATTTCGAACCCAATGGCCCGGATTTTGCCCAGTTCTGTTCGGTCGCGGGCAATCGCACCTGGACACTGATGGTCTATCTGAACGAGCCGGCCGCCGGCGGCGCGACGCGCTTCACCAAGGTCGGAAAGACGATCCAGCCCGAGACCGGCAAACTGCTGGCGTGGAACAACCGAATCGAACCGGGCCGCTACAATCCGGCGACCATCCACCACGGCATGAAGGTGCGCAGCGGCGTGAAGCATGTCATCACCAAATGGTATCGGGAAAGGCCCTGGGGCTGACGGCTCCAGCAGCAAAGCCTGTCCTACAGGAATCGCGATTGGTACGGTGTGGCCGACTCTTTCTTGGTGTCGGCGCGCAGCGGTCCTCGCTGGAGCGCAGCCAATGGAGGATGGCTTGCCTTCAAAGGTGACATAAGTTGACAAATCAGCGTCGTTTTCGCGGTCTTTTTGTCACCTTACGGCCTCTCGGGGGCGATCGGAGCGATCCGCGCACGCAGCCAACAGCGGGTCATTGACGCCGATGATCCGCTGACGGAACATGGTTCAGCGAACGGTGGCGGATGCGGACTCATCCCGTCCCGTTCGTTTTCTTTGACGGCCATCAGGGGGCACTGGCATGATCGACAGGCGCGGCATCATTCGGGCGGGTTTCTGGGGATCGGTGGTGTCTGCGCTGCCTCTGCGCGCGCTGGCCGCGACCGACGATATGGCGGCCTTCATCGCCGCCCTGCCCAAGGCGGAATATCATCTCCATCTGGAAGGCACGCTGGAGGCGGAGATGAAGTTCGCGCTGGCGAAGCGCAACGGCCTCAATCTGCCCTTCGCCGATGTTGCGGCGATGAAGGCCAGCTACAAATATCACGATCTGCCGAGTTTCCTCGCGATCTATTATGACGGCATGAAGGTGCTGCTGAAGGAGCCGGACTTCTACGACTTGGCCTTCGCCTATCTCAAAAAGGCCGCGTCACAGAACATCGTCTATGCCGAAATGTTTTTTGATCCGCAGGAACATATGAAACGCGACGTGCCGATGGCGGCGATGATCGGCGGGATCAGCCGGGCGCGAGCAGACGCGCAGAAGCAATTCGGCATCCGCTCGCAACTGATCCTGTGCTTCGTGCGCGACCTGCCGGCGGACACCGCCATGGCGGCGCTGGATGCCGCGCTGCCGATGAAGGACCAGTTGGTCGGCATCGGCATGGACAGCGACGAGAAAGGCCATCCGCCGATCAAGTTCCGCGCCCATATCGCCAAGGCGCGCGCTGCGGGCCTGAAGGTCACCGCACATTGCGACGTCAACCAACTCCATACGCTGGAGCATCTGCGGCAGGTGATCTTCGACCTTCAGGTCGATCGCATCGACCATGGCGGCAATATCCTGCAATCGCCCGAACTGGTCGAAGCAGCCAAGGCGCTGAACCTGACTTTCACGGTTTGCCCGAGCTTCTCCGGGACAGTGAAGGCGGGCGGGCAGGACGTGGACATCGTGCGCGGCATGCTGGACCAAGGGCTGGCGATCATGCTCAATTCCGACGACCCCGCCTATATGGGCAGCGAATATCTGAACGAGGTGATGGTCCGCGCCCAGCAGCGCAGCGCGCTGACCAAGTCGGAACTGGTGGGCATGTCGCGCAATGCCTTCAACGCGGCCTGGCTGCCGGACGCCGACAAGGCGGCTTATCTGGCGAAGCTCGACGCCTTTGCCAGGCAGTGGGGCGTGCGCATCTGAACAATCCGGACGAGCCGACGTTGGACAGCGAACCCGTGGAGAGGAAATCGCCATGCCCAACCTGTCCTATCCCAATGAAAGCGAGGACTATCGCACCGCGCGCAATGCGTTGCTCGACGCCGAGATAGCATTGCGCGCGCAGATCGAGGCGGTCGCTGCGCAACGCCGCGCGCTGCCGCCAGGTGGAGAGACGCCGGAAGACTATCTGTTCGACAGGATAGGCGACAATTTGATGCCCGAAAAAGTCAGGATTTCGCAGCTTTTTGGCCGTCATGACACCCTGATCCTTTACAGCTTCATGTACGGTCCAGACCGCGACAAGCCCTGCCCCGGTTGCGCCCATATGCTGGATTCCATTAACGGCGGCGCGGTTCATGCCGAGCGGCGCGCGGCGATCTTCATTGTCGCCAAATCACCATTGGCGCGCCTTCAGAAGCTCGCGCAGGACCGGGCATGGGGTAACCTTCGGTTTCTATCCACCGCCGGCAACAGCTACGACGCCGACTATTTCGGCGATACGTCGATGTTATCGACGGAGATGCGCGCCGCGCGGGGCATAGCCGATGGCGAGAATTGGGATGAGACCATGTTCAACGTGTTCCGCAGGGACAAGGACGGGACGATCCGTCACTTCTGGGGGAGCGAACTGAGCTTCGCGCCGGAGGAGCCAGGACAGCATCATCGGTCGGGCGACTCCGTGAACGCGCTCTGGGGGCTGCTCGACATGACGCCAGACGGGCGCGGCGACTTTTTCCCCAGCCTGCGCTACGACTGAGCCAAGCCGGCCAGTCGATACAGCGCTGCGCCATGCGGCGGCAGGATCGCCGTGACGCGCCCGTTGCTCCGGCCGATATCCCGCCCGGCCCACAGGTCGCGCATGCTGACCGTTGTTTCGATGCCCAGCGCGCGCAAATCTACGCCTGTTTCCCTTGCCTTGTCGCCGGTGTTGAACAAGGCGAGGTACCGATCGCCGCTACCGTCCGCAACGGCTGACCAGACCCGGACGCCATCCTCGACGAAGTGCGGGCAATTGCCGCTGCTGGACTGATTGACCGCCAGCACCTCGCGGTTGGTCAGCAGGGCTAGCGTCGCATCGTCTAGATGCCGCAGGTCTCCGCCCATGATGAGCGGTGAGCGCGCGATCGCCCACAAGGTCATCAGCGTGCGCTGCTCGTCCGGTGTAAAGCGGCTGTCGCGCTCGCCCAGCGCCAGCCGGCCGAGCGGCAGCATGTCGGCGTCCGGCCAGGAACCGGGACCGCGCCAAGGCGTCCAGTTTTCAAGCCGGGTGAACTGCGCCTCCAGCATCGCCCAGTCGTCCCAGAAATCGTCCGATATCCGCCACATCTGCGCATGGCGACGGACATGATCGCCCCGGATCACCGGCGTTTCGCCCGGCGAGAGGCTGAGGATCATCGGCCGCCCGCAATTCTGGATGGCCCGATGCGCCGCCTCGATCTCCGGCGCGTGCGCGTCATAGGGGCGGCTCATGTCGTCCATCTTGATAAAATCGACGCCCCATTGCGCGTAGAGGCGGAACAGGCTGTCATAACAAGCCTGCGCCCCCGGCCGCCGCATGTCGACGCCGAACATGTCGGGGTTCCAGGAACAGATGCTGCCGGTGTCGGCGATGTCGCGGGCGCGCACGGAGGTTCCCAGCACCGGCAGGTTCGCCTCGACCGCCGCGCGCGGGATACCGCGCATGATGTGAATGCCGAATTTGAGGCCGAGCGCCTGCACTGCCTGCGCCAGCGGGGCGAAACCCTTGCCGCCGATGCTCGACGGGAAGCGGTTGGGCGCTGGGATCATGCGGCCGTGGGCGTCCATCGCCGGCCGGGGCTTGGCGTTGTAGGTGTAGCTTGACGCTTCCGGCTCGTACCATTGGATGTCGACGGTGAAGATGTCGTAGCCGAAGGGCAGCAGCTTTTCCGCCATGATCGCAGCAGTTTCGCGCGCCTGCGCTTCGGTGATGGTGGTGGCGAAGCTGTTCCAACTGTTCCAGCCCATGGGTGGCCGGGGCGCCAGCATCGCCCCCTTCGTGTCGGCGGCGACTGCGATATCCGTCAGCCCTGCCGCCATCCCCGCCATGCCGGCCGCGAGCATGCCGCGCCGGCTGATCTGCAATCTCTCTCCGCTCATTTGTCGGAGTTAATATTGATCCAGCGTTGGGATCAAGCCCCTTCGTCGATCGCCAGCGCCTTTTGCGCCGCCGCCATGATCTCCTGCGAGAAGGCGTCGTCCTTCACCGCACGGGCCAGCGCCATTGCGCCGACCAGTTGCGAGAGGCGGGCCAAAGCGCCCTCGCGATCGTCGCCCGCTTGCTCCAGCACGGCGAGCAGGCCCTCGACTCCCGCACGATAGGCGTCGGCCAGCCCCTCCCCCTTGCGCGCAGCGTCGCCTGCCAGCGCGATCAGCGCGCAGCCGCGTTCCGGGCGGTCGCGGTTGCGGATGCTGAGATAATCCTTAGCGATTGCCGCCCGCGGGTCGCCCTGTGCCTCGTCGGCGATGGCGCGCCAGTGGCGGGCGCTGCGTTCCAGCGACTTGGCGCAGGCTTCAGCGGCCAGCGCGTTCTTGGAGCCGAACTGCTTGTAGAAACCGCCATGGGTAAGGCCGGTTTCCGCCATGATTTCCGCGATGCCCGCGCCGTCCACGCCTTGCGCGCGGAACAGCCGCGAGGCGGCGTCCACCACGGCTTCGCGATTGCGCGTCGCCTGTTCCCGGCTGACCTTCATGCCATCATCCCGTCATTGGCCCTCTTGTGTTTATATATGACATATATCATCTAACTGCAATTGCCGAGTCTTCCCCGGGGGAAATCATGCTGTCCGACCGCCTTGCCCATCGCCTGTCCGCGCGCGCGCGCCATTATGGCTGGGTCGTGCTGGCGACGACGTTCCTGACAATGCTGGTGATCGCCGGCGCGGTCGGTGCGCCCGGCGTGTTCATCGTCCCGTTGCAGGAGGAATATGGCTGGAGCGCGGCCGATATTTCCGGTGCGCTGGCCGTCCGCTTCCTGCTGTTCGGCGGCATCGGGCCGTTTGCCGCCGCCTTCATGAACCGTTTCGGCGTGCGGCGGATGATGCTGATATCGCTAGGCATCGTCATCGGCGGTTTGTTGCTGTCGCTGGGGATGAAGCATCTTTGGCAACTGTTCCTGTTGTGGGGCGTGGTCATCGGTCTGGGCACTGGTCTGACCGCGATGGTGCTTGGCGCGACGGTGGCGACGCGCTGGTTCACGGCGCGGCGGGGACTGGTGATGGGGCTGCTGTCGGCCAGCACGGCGACGGGGCAGCTTGCCTTCCTGCCGCTGCTGGCGAGCCTGACCGAAAGCATGGGCTGGCGCAGCGCCATGCTGCTGGTGTGCGGGGCGATTTCAGTGGCAGCAGTGATCGTGCTGCTGCTGATGCGGGATCGGCCGGCGGACCTCGATCTCGCGCCGTTCGGCGAGACGGAGATCCACCCTGCCCCGGCCCAGCCAGCGACGTTCGGCGCGCTGTTGATGACGCCGATCCATATCCTGCGGGAAGCGGCGGGCGTGCCGGTGTTCTGGATATTGTTCTTCACCTTCTTCGTGTGCGGCGCTTCGACCAATGGCCTCATCCAGACGCATTTCATCGCGATGTGCGGCGATTATGGGCTGGCGGCGGTGGGAGCGGCGTCGATGCTGGCGATGATGGGGCTGTTTGACTTCGCCGGCACGCTGGGGTCGGGATGGCTGAGCGACCGCTATGACAATCGCTGGCTGCTGTTCATATATTATGGGCTGCGCGGCCTGTCGCTGCTGTATCTGCCGTTCAGCGACTTTTCGCTCTACAGCCTGACGATCTTCGCGGCCTTTTACGGTCTCGACTGGATCGCGACGGTGCCGCCGACGGTGAAGCTGACGGCGCAGAATTTCGGGCCGGAAAAGGCGAACATCGTGTTCGGCTGGATCTTTGCCGGGCATCAGCTGGGCGCGGCGAGCGCGGCGCTGGGCGGCGGCGTGTCGCGGACAATGTGGTACAGCTATATGCCCGCCTTCGTCAGCGCCGGCGTGCTGTGCCTGACGGCGGCGGGGCTGGTGCTGCTGATCGGGCGGACGTCCCAGAACAGGCTCGCGCCCGCTTGAACCCAGCGCCGGGCGCGCTACGGTTCGGCGGATGAGCAAGACCGCCGACAAGCCCCGACCGTCCCGCCTGCGCCGCTGGCTGATGCTGCCGTTCAAACTGGCGCTGGCGTTCATCATCCTGTCGGTGGTGATGACGGTGGTCTATCGCTTCGTGCCGGTGCCGGTGACCTGGACGATGATCCTGGATCCGAACGGGATCACCAAGGACTGGACCCCGCTCGACAGGATCGACCCGGACATGGCGCGGGCGGCGATCGCGGCGGAGGACGCCAAATTCTGCACCCATCGCGGCTTTGACGTGGACGCCATCGCCAAGGCGGCGCTGCACAACGCCAGCGGCGGACGCATTCGCGGCGGCTCCACGATCAGCCAGCAGACCGCGAAGAATGTGTTCCTGTTCCAGGGCGGCGGCTTCGTCCGCAAGGGCTTCGAAGCGTGGTTCACCGTGCTGATCGAGGCGATCTGGGGCAAGCGGCGGATCATGGAGGTGTACCTCAACGTCGCGGAAACCGGCATCGGCACCTATGGCGTGCAGGCCGGGTCGCTGCGCTATTTCCACCATGGCGCGCAGACGATGACGCGGGCGGAGGCGGCGCGGATCGCCGCGATCCTGCCCCTGCCCAAGAAGCGCGGCGCGGTCGCGCCCAAGGGGTTCACGCGGCGCTATGGCAACAGCATTTCGGCGCGCATCGGCGTGGTGCAGCGGGACGGGCTGGACGCCTGTCTGCGGTGACGCCGGGCGGCCTGCAACGGCCAGAGTGACATAGGTGACACCATGCGCAGGCGGTGACCTGCGCCTGTTTTTAGCGGATCGGACGATGGAAAGAGCCGCCGGTCGATTAGCAGGATCGGCCCCATGTAGGACATGCTGGCCGCGCCGGGCGGACAAACGAAGAGGGCGGGGATTGCTCCCCGCCCTCTCCTTTTTTCGTTTGTCTCGCGACTTAGAAGCCGACGATCAGCGAGGCGCTGATGGCGCGCGGCGAACCGAAGTTCACGAAGGCCGAGGACGAGCTGGCCAGCGTGTCCAGACCGCCGCTGAACGAGCCGACATAGAATTTGTCGAACAGGTTGCTGACGTTGAACTGGATCGCGCCCTTTTCCATGCCCAGGCTCGCCAGCGAGTAACGCAGGTCGAGGTCGACGATCGTGTAGGCGCCGAACTTCGCACCCGGAGCGATGATCTTCGTCACGCCGGTGCTGGTGGTCGCGGTCTGAATTTCACCGTTGATGTCATTCAGGAAGCGCGAGCTGGTCTTCTTGGCCTGCACACCCATGGTGAAGTCGCCCAGATTGCCCTGCAGACGGCCACCGAAGAGGTACTTCGGCGCGCTGCGCTCACGCTTGCCCGAGGTGCGCAGATAGGCAACGCCATCCTGCACATAGCACAGGCCGGCGAGCTGGATGTCGCTGTCCAGATTGCAGCTGCCGGTGACCGCGTCCTGCTCGATTTCCGACTTGATGTACGAGCCGAACAGGTAAGCCGTGATCTCCTTGACCGGGCTGTACGAGATGCTGGCGTCGACGCCGTACTTCTTCACCGGACCCAGGTTGGTGTCGGTGCCGTTGCCGTCGATGTCATAAGCGGTGACGAGGCGGTTCTTGTACTTCGAGTACCAGCCGGTAACAGCCGCCTGCACCTTCGACGAGGTGTAACGGATGCTCGCGTCGAAGCTGTCCGAGGTTTCACCCACGCGGTTCGCTTCGTCGCTGCCGGCGGCGAAGTAGAAGGCGTTGTACAGCGCGTCGGTGCTGGGAACCGAGAGGTTCTTCGCATAGCTGGCCGCGATGCTGATTTCCGGCGTGATCTTGAAGGTGGCGCCGACGTTCGGCAGGAACTTGTCATACTTCAGCGTGCGCGACTGCGGCAGAGCCGAGTTCGGACGCGCGGCGATGTAGGCGGCGCGCTGATCGTCAGGCACGCAGTCCACGAAACCGCCCGAACTGGTGGTGAAGCAGTACTGGTTCAGCTCGCGCTTGAAGAAGGGCATGCGGCCACCGATCAGGACCGACAGCTTGTCGTCGAAGAAGCGGCCCGAATATTCACCGGCGATCTGGTGCAGCGTCGCGAAGGACAGACGGTTGCGCTTCTGGAGGAAGTTGCCCGCCTCGTCCGCCAGCGGATCGTTGATCGGGAACACGTCCAGCGGCTCGCCGCCCATGTCGAGCAGGCCGGCATAGCCGGTCTGGCGGTGACGGGCACGGTCGTAGCTGTACGACAGACGGATCTTGTTGCTGTCGTCGATCTCATAGGCGAGGTTGGCGATGCCCACCCAGCGGCGGGTGTTCGTCTGGCTCGGCTGGAGAAGCGTGTAGCGATCCGATTCCGACCCCGAGACGATGCCGTCGCCGTTCGTGTCGGTGCCCAGATTGCCGTCACCGTTGAAATCATGGCCGAAGTAGAAGGAGCCACCATAGTTGCCGGTGAAGGGCGTACCGTTGATGTAGTTATAGGCTTCATAGGCAGAGGTCGTGCCACCGCCATTGGCCTTCACCCACTGATAGGCGCCGTCGAGCGACAGGGTCAGACGATCGGCCAGCGTGTACTTCGCATTCATGCGCACGTTGCCGGTGTTCGACGGGTTGTAGCGACGCTCGAAGTCGGTGCCGCAGCTGTTGGTTACGCCCGTCAGGCTGACGGTGCAGGGATAGCCGCCAGCGATGTCGTAGAAGCGACCGGCCTTGCTGCCCGTGAAGGCATTGGCGCGCAGCGGCGAGCCGCCGAAGTTGTTGCGGTTCTGGTTATAGTGCGCGGCGATCGAGATGAAGTCGCCATTGTCGCCGATGTCCTGCCACAGCTTGGCGTTATACTGCTGCTTGTAGACCTTGCCGTAGTTCGAGAAGGCGGCTTCGTTCTTGATCCGCGAGGCCGAGAACCACGCCTTCGTGCCGTGGCCGGTCAGGTCGCCGGTGTTGATGACGCCGAACATGCGGAAATAGGGACGGTCGCCCGCGCCCTTCGCCGCGATGTTGCCGTAGCTGGCGCTGGCGAGCACGCCGTAATCGTCGCTCGGCTCCAGCGTCTTGATGTTGACGGTGCCGCCGACCGCAGCGGCGGTCGGTGCGTCAACGTCGGTCGAACCCAGGTTGACGTTGACGTTCTCGATCAGTTCGGCGTCGACCTGCTGGTTGGTGTAGACCGCATAGTTGCCCGAGTCATTGAGCGGGATACCGTCGAAGGTCTGCGAGATGCGATCCGACGAGAAGCCGCGGATGGTGAAGCTACCGCCCGACGAACCCCAGGGATCGTTGTTGGTGAAGCTGACGCCCGGCACCAGGTTGATGATTTCGTTGATCGTCTGACCGGGGCGCTGCGCCTGGATGATTTCCTGGCCCAGAACGACCTTCGCCTTGGGCGAGTCGGGGATCTTCACGCCGCCGACGCCCTGCTCGATGCGCGAGCCGGTGACGACGATCGCGTCTTCGAAATCCGACGAACCCGTCGACTGCGCGAAAGCGGCGGTGGGGGCGGCGACGGCGACAATCGCGGCGCTGCACATCAGAAATTGCTTCATTGACCCTGTGTCCCTTTAAATGAAATCCGGCGCGTCGCGCCTGGAAATGTCCTGCCGTAGCAAGCCGGCGCCGCCTCTGACGGCTCGTGGCGACGCTCCTGTTATGTTTCTGTGACAGTTCCGTTACACCGAAGTCCTTGTCATTGCGAAGGCGCAACGACTATGGCTTCAGGATCACTATGGCTGGATTGGAAATTGTATATTCCATTGTTTTATATGGGTTTTTATCGACATTTCGGACTGTCGGAGAGGTGCGGCATTTTGGCAACGGCGGCAGATTATTTGCGGTTGCAGCATTTGCATTCGGGATTTCGAGACACGCAACCGTTGCAGCCGTGCACATCCCCGGAGGCGGACGGCCTGTGGACGAAGCCCGAAAATACAAAGGCCCCGCCATCGATGCCGATGGCGGGGCCTTTGTATTTTCGGCGATGTCGGCCGCGTCAGGCGGCGTCTTCGGCCCGTTTTTCCTTCTCGCTGAACACGCGGATCGGTTCCTTCGTGCCGGCGACAACATCCTTGTCGACGACCACTTCGGTCACGCCCTGCATGCTGGGCAGGTCGAACATGGTGTCGAGCAGGATCGATTCGAGGATCGAGCGCAGGCCGCGCGCGCCGGTCTTCCGCTCGATCGCCTTCTTGGCGATGGCGGTCAGCGCGTCGTCGGTGAAGCTGAGTTCAACATTCTCCATGTCGAACAGCTTGCCATATTGCTTGACCAGCGCGTTCTTCGGCTCGTTCAGGATCTTGACCAGCGCCGAGACGTCGAGGTCCTCCAGCGTCGCGATCACGGGCAGACGACCGACAAATTCGGGGATCAGGCCGAATTTGAGCAGATCTTCCGGCTCGCTCTGACGGAGCAGTTCGCCGGTGCGGCGCTCCTCGGGCGCGGCGACATGCGCGCCGAAGCCGATCGACTTGGCTTCGAGGCGATCGCCGATGATCTTTTCCAGGCCC
>JBIIEH010000025.1:0-58704 GCA_044237945.1 Sphingobium sp.
AGGTCCAATTCTGGCCGCCACCCCCCACTCCGCCACTCACCCCCCAAACCCCAACGCCCCCTCCACCGTAATCTCCGGCCGCCCGCTCGCATTGCGCACCGCCCCGCGAAACCGCTCCGGCTCCGACCCGAAGCAACTTCCTTCCGGCGGCCCCAGCATTTTGGCCGGCGCGCCATAATAATGCGCCATGTCGATCCGCCGCCCGCGCGACACGAACAGCGTCCGCTGCATCATCACCAGCCGCTCGAACGTCCCGGCGTCCAGCCGCCCCTCCGCCCAGCGCGCAAAGCCGCGCAGCAGCGGCGCGCCCGCCAGCCAGTCGGGGCCAAGCACCGTCATGTCGCGCGCCACCAGCAGCTTGAGCACGGTCTCGCCATCCACCCGCAGTTCCACCGGCTGCGGCCCTTCGACCACATCGGGCACGATCACGTCATAGCGCCGGTCGGGCCGTCCGCGCGCGATATGCACGATGCCCAACCGACACGTATCGAACATATGCGTGCAGTGCGATGTCGCATCGGCCACCAAACCCAGCGCCTGTACATCATCGCTCAGCGGCGCGCCCGCCAGCGTCCCCAGAAAATCCGCCGCGCCCCCGCAGCTCGAAATCGGCGCACGCTCCCATCGCGCCGCCACATCCGTCACCGTCGCCGCGTCATGCGTCAGCACGATCGCCAGCGCATGCGCGCTATCCTCCATCAGCACTTCCAGCCGGTCGGCCGCCAGCCGCCGCATCGCCCAGGCGCGCACGAAATAGCCGGTCCCGAAATCGGGATTGAGCGCCTTGCCGGCCAATATGTCGGCGCTGTCGCTCACACCGCCTCCTCCGCCCGCTCCAGTCCGAATTCGGCGCGGATCGCGGCGTCATGGTCGCCCAGATCGGGGGCGGGCGCAGCGTCGAAACACTGCCCGCGCACTCGCATCGGCGTCGATGTCAGGGTCAGCGGCGTGCCATCGGGCAGGCGGCTGGCATAGACATTGGGCCGGCTGGCAAAATGCGGATCGTCGATCAGATCGGCGGGCGTATTGACCGGCATGATCGCCAGATCATGCCGCGTCGCCAGCCCCAGCCAGTGCGC
Source organism: Sphingobium sp. (assembly GCA_044237945.1). Lineage (GTDB taxonomy): Bacteria > Pseudomonadota > Alphaproteobacteria > Sphingomonadales > Sphingomonadaceae > Sphingobium. The sequence goes on from JBIIEH010000025.1 coordinate 1,080, forward strand.
CCGCTCCTCCGTCGCAAACAGCACGGCCAGCGCATCGCGCACCTCCGCATCCTCCCGCCCCGTCAGCGGCGCGCGCGCATAGATCGCGTCCAGATCGGCGCGGCCCACCACCTCCAGCAGCTTGCGCCAGCTCTTGTCCGTATGGCTCATCAGATAGAGCAGCTTCCCGTCGGCGCAGCGGTAATTCTCCATCCGCGCCCAGCGCGCCATCCGCCCGTCGCCGTCCAGAAAGCCGGGGCGTATGCGAGTCACGCCGGGATTCAGCAATGGGTCCAGCGCATCGGGCAGCCAGTGCGCCGAACATTCCGCCGCCGCGATCTCCACCGCCACGCCCTCGCCGGTGCGCCGCGCGCGATGCACCGCCGCCAGCGTCGCCAGCGCGCCGGACAGGCCACAGGCATGCATGCCCACGGGCGTCGGCTGCGGCCCTTCCCATCGGTCGATCGCCGCTCCGGGGGGCAGCCCGATCCCGCCGAACGCATCGAAGGAGGGGCCATGCGACGCCCGCTTCGCATAGGGGCCATCCTCGCCCAGCCCCGACAGCGAGCAGAACACGATCGCCGGATTGGCCTGTTTGAGCGTCTCGAACCCCAGCCCCAGCCGGTCCAGCACGCCCGCGCGCATGCCCTCCACCACCACGTCCGCCCGCGCCGCCAGCATCAGCATGTCGCGCCGCCCGGCCGGCGTCGTCAGGTCGATGGCGACGCTTTCTTTCCCCCGGTTCCAGCGCAGATGCATGTAGGAAAAGCCATTGTCGTCCCCCGCCGCATATAGCCCCGCGCGCCGCAGCGGATCGCCGCCCTGCGGGTCCTCCAATTTGATGACCCGCGCGCCGAGGTCAGCCAGATAGCCGCCCAGCGAATCCGGCCCGAACTGTGCGATCTCGATGACGGTGATGTCGCTGAGCAGATCATAGCCCATCGGCGTCACACCATCGCCAGCGTGCCGGGACCGGCGACGCCCTCATCGATGTCGCGGAACAACTGCCGGTGCAGATGCTGCGCCGACTTCTCGTTGCGGCCATAGGTGAAGGACGCGCGCGGGGAGGCGTGGGCGTTGCGCTGGATCGACTCCTCCATCGGAAAATCCTCCTCGACTGCCGCGTCCCGCAAGATTTCCCAGCTGCGATGCACCCGCTCCTCGATCTCGGGCGTCAGTATCTCGGACCGCACCAGGAAGCGGATGCACACCGTGCTGCGCGCCGGGTCCTGCGCGTCGGGCCACACGCTCCACAGTTCGACATGGTCGGGCGCCTCGACGAACAGGCTGTTGGGATAGAGCAGCATCACCGACGCCATCGTCCGCAGGTCCGGCTCGGGCGTCTCGCCGGCGTCGATCTTCCGCTTCAGCCGCCGCCGCCCCATGATCATCTTGCCGTGCCGGCCATAGTCGCGGAACACCATCGCATGGTTGACCGACAGCGACCCCACGCCGCCCGGCTTCCCGTGCAAAAACTGTGCGTGCAGGCTGTCGAGCGTGCCGTCGACCACGATCTTCCAGTTGATCTGCTTGTCCATCGCATGATCCATCAGGATCGTGCTTTCGCCAAGCTTCCACGGCCCGATCTGCGCGTCCACTTCCGGCCCCAGAAACTCTTCCACCGGCGGCATCTCGCCTTCGGACAGCATCGCCCAGACCAGGCCATGGCGCACCTGTGACGGCAGTTCGATCAGCGACCGGCAGCCCTTGTCCACCCCGCCCGCCGTCTCCTCATAGGGCACGACCTTCAGCGCGCCGCCCTCCGCCGCCGCATAGGACCAGCCATGATATTGGCACATGAACAGGCCGCGCTTGCCGCTCGGGGCCAGCTCCACCATGCCGCCGCGATGGCGGCACATGTTGCGGAACACCTTCACCCCGCCGTCGCGCTGGCCCACGATCAGGATGGGCACACCCATATACTCCCGCGTCACGAACCGGCCCGGCTCCGCGACCTCCGAAACATGCGCCACCACCAGCGGCAGGCGCAGCAGCAGCTCACGCTCCCGCGCCGCCCGCTCAGGCGAGATATAGTGCGATACCGGCACTTCCAGCGCCGCGTCGGCGGTGTCGGTCGTGGCGCCCCGGATATGCGCGATCAGCTCGTCCAGCGCGCGATCATCGGCGGAAATCATCGTGGTCGCAGACATTATGGCGCACATCCTCTCATCGTCCCTTCCGCCATAAGGCGACATAATGCTATTTTTGTCAACGCGACTTTCACGACAAAAATAAAATATGTAAACATTTCCGCACAACTCGTTTAAGCAGGCGCTTCATAGTGAACTTTGCCGCCGGAGACCCCGATTGACCGCCGACCCGGCCCCCACCGAACAGCGCATCGTCGAAAGCGCCCGCCACTGTTTCGAGGCGACCGGCATCGACCGCACCCGCATGGACGACATCGCCGCCGGGGCGGGCGTCTCGCGCCAGACCGTCTACAAATATTTCGCCAGCAAGGCCGACATCGCCGACCGTCTCGCCCATCTCGAAATGGTCAAGGTCAACGCTTCCCTCCGCCGCCGCATCCGCCCCGACCAGCCCTTCGCCGATCGCTTGGCCGAAGCGATCCTGCTCTCGGTCGAGATATCGCGCCAGAACCCCTGGCTCATGCGCACCGTCACTGACGTTCGCCTGATGCCGCGCTATTCCGACCGTTCGGGCGACATGTTCCAGTGGCAGAAGCTGCAATGGAGCGGCATGATCGAACGCGCCCGCCGCGCCGGCGACCTCGCCGCCGATCTTGACATCGACCAGGTCGTCCACTGGATACTGCTCTCACAACTGATGCTGCTCCTGACCTTCGAGCGCCTGCCGCTGGGCGACGCCGCCGCCCGCGCCTTCGTCCGCCGCTTCATGGTGGAGCCGCTGGTCGCCGGCGGCGCGGCGGAAGCCGAACTGGCGATCCAGCGAGCGGAAAATGCGGCGCTGCGCGATCTCGTCGCCACCCAGGCGCTCGCGCTGCAAGCCCGCGAAACGGAGAGGACGACCTCATGATCAAGCTGACCTTCTGCCTGACGCGACTACCCCATCTCAGCCGCCGCGAGTTCCAGGATTACTGGCGCGACCACCACGCCCCGCTGGTCATGGCGCATCGCGAAGCGCTCGCCTTCCGCCGCTATGTCCAGTCGCACACGATCAGCGACGCCGCCCGCCTGCCGCTGGCGGTCGCGCGCGGCTCAGCGGGCCTCGACTATGACGGCGTCGCCCATTTCTGGTGGAACGACATGGCCACCATCGCCGCCGCCGGCGCCACGCCCGAAGGCATGCGCGCAGGCGAACTGCTGCTCGAAGACGAACGCCGCTTCATCGATCTCGCCCGCTCGCCGATCTTCCTGTCGACCGATCTCACGATCGCGGATTGATCTCCGGCTCGTCCCACGCCGCCATCGATTGCAGGTCCAGCAGCGCCGCCGAAATGCGCTCGGCATTGGCGACGCAGATGTCTTCCACCTGCAATTCGGGCGGGCAATAGGCGTAGCACAGCGCATAGAAGGCATGCCGGCGATAATCGAGCCAGGCCGCATCGAACGACAATTCGGTCACGCCCTTCTCCGCCATCCGCGTCAGATAATGCGCGATCAGGTCGCGCTCGGCATGGCGGCGGTCGGCGATCGTCAGGCTGGCCACGATGAAATAGGCGATGTCATGCGCCCAATAGCCATGCATCGCCGTCTGCCAGTCCAGGAAGCCGGGCGACCCGTCCGGCAGCCAGAAGCTGTTGCCCAGATGCGGGTCGCCATGCACCAGGCACAGCGCATGGTCGCGGTCATGCTCCAGCAGCCGGATCAGCAGCTTCTGCTGCCGCTCCCGATCGCGCAGTTCCGGCGCGATGAACGCCCCGCGCGGGAGTGTCAGCATCCGGTCGAAATTCGCCTGGCCATAGACCATCTCCGGCACGCCGCTGTCGAGCAGCACGCCGCCCCCATTCAGCCAGCCCAGCGTATCGAGATAGGGATCGCGCCAATAGCGCGCATGCAGCGTGGAGAGCAGGTCCAGCACCGCCGCTGCCTGATCCGGCGTCACCGGCGTCGTCGCCCGGCCGAAGGTGGCGTTGCGTGCCATCAGATCCTCCAGGATCAGCGTCGATCCTGCGGTACGCTCGTCGGTGTGGCTGAAATAGGCGGTCGGGCAGCCGATCGCCAGCTCCGCCGCCAGATCGCGATAGAAGCAGGTCTCGCCGGCATAGACCGCCATCTGTTGCTCGGCATGCGGCTCATAGCCCGCCTTCAGCCACATGGTCGGCGGAAGGCGATGACGATGCCCCGCATCATTATAGCTGAGCAGCAGCCGCACCTTCGTCGCGGTGCCGTGGATCACCGTTCCGACCGTTACCGATGTCACCTGCGTATCGGGAAAATTGCCGCCCAGCGCCGCCGTCATCCATTCGGCCGAGATGGCGTCGATCGACGGCGGCGGCTGGAGCGACAGCGCGCTGCCCACCGTCATGCCCCCGGCCCATAGAGCGCGCGGCGATAGGCGGTGGGCGATGTCCCCGCCATCCGCCGGAATGCGCAGTTGAAGCTGGTGACATTGTCATAGCCCACCTGAAACGCGATCTGGCTCACCATCCAGTCGGTCTGCGTCAGCAGCCGGCAGGCATGGCGATGGCGCTGCAATCCGGCGAGTTCCCGAAACGACAGCCCCCGCTGCCCCAGCCGCCGTTGCAGCGTGCGCGTGGATACGCCCAGTTCGCTCGCCGCCCGCTCCATGTCGACATGTCCCTCGGTCGCCTCCAGCAGCCCCGCCACGCGATCCACCACATCGCCGCTACGCCGCGCCTGCGCCAGCAGCCGGTCGCAGCGCTGGCGATAATGTTCGTGCAATATCGGGTCGCTCTGCGGCGGCTTGCGATCGAGCGGCACGGACCAGCGCCAGCAGTTGAACTCGCTCTCCAGCACCAGCGTCGCATCGGGCAGGAACCGGCGGATGAACGGCTCGTCCGACGCCGGCACCGGCAGTTCGACATGCTCGAACGGGAAGGGGCCACCCCACAGGTCACCGACCACGGTGCAATTTACTCCCACGTCGCGGATCGCGGCGAAGCGGCGCAGGTCGGCGGGCATCTCGGTCGGCAGCGAGCGGAAGCCGATCAGCCGGCCGGCCTCGTCCTGGAACTGCTCGGCATCGGCAAGCATGTAATAGAGGTCGCCATAATCCAGCCCGATCTTGAGCGCGGCCTCCATCGTCGGCGCCGAGGACATCAGCAGCCCATAATCGGTATGCGCATGCGTCAGCAGCCGATAGCGCGCGCCCAGTTCCAGCCAGAGGTCGGGCCGATCTGGCGTCGCCTCCATGAAGGCGCGCTGAAACGCGATTTCCTCGACCCCCGTAACGGTCGCGCTTGGGTCCTGGATCATCGCTGCGCTCAGGCCCGCGCGGGTCAGCGCCGGGGCAGGGGCTATGCCCAGTTCGGCAAGCATGCCCGCCATCAGGCGGATGCTGTGATTGGGCAGTCGAACCGACGCCAATGTGGCCAGATGCATAGCCCTCTCCTGTCTTATGGCCGTTGCCCGGCCTTGTCGCGAGCATAGGCTGGCCCGCTTTCCGCTTCAACGGATTCGCGCGCCAGCCGGTCGGCAATGACGGCGCGAACATGGCCGACATGCACGCGCGCTGCTTCCTCGGCCGCGGCGACATCACCGGCGCGCACATGCCCGATCATGTCGCGATAGTCGGCCAGGCGGATGCCGCGCAGCTTGCGGCTCTGATATTGCGCATAGATGATGTGCATGCCGATCGCCGGGAACAGCCGCTTCAGCTCCCGGTTCGCGCCGATCTCCAGCAGCGTGCGATAGAAATGCCGCCGCGCCCGGTCGAAATCGGCATTTTCCTCGCCCTCTGCCGCCGCCTCCAGCCAGGCCTGCGCCTGCCCCAGTTGCGCCTCGTCGCGCCTGACATCGTAGCGCGCCGCCGCCGCGCCCAGCACCAGCGCGGTCATCGCCCGCGCTACCGCCAGCACTTCCATCGTCTCGTCCGCATCGAGCCGCCGGATCGCCGGCGATCGATTGCGCGACAGGTCCACCACGCCGCGCGCCGCCAGCCGCTGCATCGCCTCCCGCACCGCATTGCGACCGACGCCGAAGCGCTCGGCAAGCTCGGTCTCCACCAATCGTTGACCCGGCGCCATGCGCCCATGGTCGAGATCGGCCAGCAGGCCGCGATAGACATGTTGTACCGAACCGGCGGGATTGTCGTCCATGCTTTCGACTATCCGACAGCCCCGCAACGCGATCAAGTTCCAATTGATTGTTCCACAATCTTGTAGCAAGGAAGCGGCGCATACAGGAGAGACGCCATGACCGAACGAGCCATCGCCATCGCCGCCAAAGTCGAGGCGTTCGTGCGCGACACTATCATCCCCTATGAGCAGGACCCGCGTGCGAAGGGGCATCATGGCCCCAGCGACGAACTGGTTGTCGAGATGCGGGAAAAGGCGCGCGCCGCCGGCGTGCTGACGCCGCACATCCTGCCCGATGGCAGCCACCTGACCCAGCGCGAGACCGCGATCGTGCTCATCCGCTCGGGCCTCAGCCCGCTTGGCCCGCTCGCCTGCAACACTGCCGCGCCGGACGAGGGCAATATGTATCTGCTCGGCCATAAGGGCACGGCGGAACAGAAGGCGCGCTTCCTCGCGCCGCTGGTCGCCGGCAAGGGCCGCTCCGCCTTCCTGATGACCGAACCGGCGAGCGAGGGCGGGGCGGGTTCCGACCCGTCGATGATGAAGACCACCTGCCGCCTGGACGGCAACCACTGGGTCATCAACGGCCGCAAGCGTTTCATCACCGGCTATGACGGCGCGAAGGTCGGCATCGTCATGGCGAAGTCGCATGACGGCGCCTGCATGTTCCTGATCGACCTGCCCGATACTGCCATCACGATCGAGGCGATCCCCGACACGATCGATAGCTCCATGCCCGGCGGCCACGCCACGCTGCGGATCGACGATCTGCGCGTGCCCGCCGACCAGATGCTGGGCAACAGCGGGGAGGGCTTCCAATATGCGCAGGTCCGCCTCAGCCCCGCGCGCTTGTCGCACTGCATGCGTTGGCTGGGCGCGTGTATCCGCGCGCAGGAAATCGCGACCGCCTATGTCTGCAAGCGGGAAGCCTTCGGCAAGCTGCTGATCGATCATGAAGGCGTCGGCTTCATGCTGGCGGAAAACGCGATCCTGCTGAAGCAGTGCGAGCTGATGATCGACTGGTGCGCTGGCGTGCTCGACAGCGGATCGCTCGGCACGGCGGAAAGCTCGATGGCGAAGGTCGCCGTCAGCGAGGCGCTGATGAAGATCGCCGACAATTGCGTGCAGGTCATGGGCGGAACGGGCGTTACCGGCGACACGATCGTCGAGCAGGTGTTCCGCGAAATCCGCGCCTTCCGCATTTATGACGGCCCGACTGAGGTGCACAAATGGAGCCTCGCCAAGAAGATCAAGCGGGATTTTCTGAAGGGCCACTGATAAGCTAGGCATTGACCAGCCTCCCATAAGGTCGCCGCGCTGCCAGTATGACCAGCGCGGCGACCGGCGCGGACGCCGCGCCCATCAGCGCCAGGCTCTGCCGCAGCGCGTCCGGTCCCGCGAACACCCGCTCGGCGATCAGCGCACAAAGCGGCGGGCCGAACACCAGCCCCATCAGATTGCCGACTAGCATATAGAGCGACACGGTCTTCGCCCGCATCCAGTCGGGCGCGGCGAACTGGATCGCCAGCACCGGCAACGATCCGCCCGTGGCAAAGGCGAAGGTCGCCGCGCCCATCAGCGCGATCGTCACGTCCAGTCGATCGGTCAGAGCCAGCATCGCCAGGCACACATGGCCCAGCGACAGCCCCGCCGCCAGCAGCACGATCGGCGCGCCATGCCGACCGCGCCGCCGCAGCAGATCGGTCAGCGCCGGCCAGCTGATGGCGGCGGCGATCGCGGCGATCATGCCCACGCCGCCATAGGCCGCGCCGGCCTGCGCCACGCTCTGCCCATGGCTGCGGATCAGGATGGTGACGCCCCAGGAGATGAAGGCGTAGCTGCCCAGCGCCGACAGGCCGAGACCCCCGTAGAGCACGAGGTAGAAGGCGCGATGGCCCCACACGTAACGGATGGCCGCCGGCACGGACGCGGCGGCCGCTTTGGCCTCCGTGCGATCCGGCTCACGCACCATGGCCCAGACGATCGCCAGGACGAGTCCCGGACAGCCCACCATCGCCATCGTCGCCCGCCACGGCGCCAGATCGACGATCGGCGCGACCCGCGTGGCCAGCGCGAAGATCGCGCCGCCGAGCACGAAGGACGCCGCGCCCATCAGCGCGGACGTCGCCATATAGACGCTGGAGGGCAGGGTGCGCCGCTCGCGCGGAAACAGGTCGGCGATCAGGCTGATCGCCGCCGGCGTCAGCACCGCCTCGCCGATCGCGACCCCGGCGCGCAGCGTGAAGAGCAGCGCGTAATTCTGCGCGAAGCCCGACAGCATCGTGCAGAGGCTCCACAGGATCACCCCCGCCAGCACCAGCCGCACCCGCGACCCGCGATCCAGGAAATAGGCGATCGGCAGCGATATGACCGAATAGAGCAGGCCGAAGCTGACGCCGATCAGCATGCCGATCTGCACATCGCTGACATGCAGATCGCGGGTGATGTCATTGGCCAGCAGCGCGACGATATAGCGGTCCAGATAGGACATGATCGCCAGCAGGCAGAGAATGCCCACGATGCTCCATGGCCGGCGGATCATCTGGGGGTTTGGGCGTCATCGACGGTGATGCAGGTCCCCGTCACCAGATCGGACCCCGGCCCCACCAGATAGAGCAGCGTCGAATCCAGATCCTCCGGCTTGCCGAAGCGCTGGCGCGGGAAGCGCTCGCGTGCCTTGCCGCCGGTGCGGGCGATGAAGCCGTCCGTCATCTCGCTCTCGAACATGCCCGGCGCGATCGCGTTGACGTTGATGCCGTACCGCGCCCATTCGATCGCCAGCGCCTCGGTCATGCGGATGATGCCGCCCTTGCACGCCGCATAGAGCGCTGATGCGCTGGACTGCGCATAATAGAAGGCGGCGACGGAGGAGAGGTTGACGATCCGCCCCGGCTTCTCCGCAGCGATCAGTCGCCGTGCAGCCTCGGTCGCGATCAGGAACGGCGCGCGGAAATCCACGTCGATGACCCGGTCGATCGTCTCCAGCGACAGCTTCGTCGCATAATTGGCGTCGGGAATGCCGGCATTGTTGATCAGGATGTCGACCGTGCCGAACGCCGCCTCCGCCGCGTCGAAGGCGGGCGGAATGGCGGCGGCGTCGGCCACGTCCAGCGGCACGGCGAGCGCGCGGCCGCCGTCCGCCTCGATCTCCGCTACCAGCGCATCCAGCGCGTCGGCCCGCCGGGCCGCGACCACCACGGCCGCGCCCGCCTGCGCCAGCACCTTCGCGAAATTGCGGCCCAGGCCCGCACTGGCCCCGGTGACCAGGGCGACGCGGCCCTCCAGAATTGTCGTCATGCCTGTCTCCGGCCAGCGCCTCAGCGCGGTATCTCCACGCCTTCCGCCACCCGGTCCCAGACGCGCGCGTTCAGCGGATCGGTGCGCAGCAGCTTCTTCTGGATCTTGCCGGTCGGCGTGCGCGGCATCTCGTCCACGAACTCGATGAAGCGCGGCGTCATGAAGCGGGGCAGGCGCGGGATCAGGAAGTCGAGCAGCGCCCGCTCGGTAAGCTGCGCCCCTTGCTTCAATGTCACGACCAGCTTGATCTCATCCTCGCTGACCGCCGCGCGCACGCCCGCGCCTTCGTCCACCGGCGCAGCCTGCACGCCCACCGCCGCGACGTCAGCGACATCGGGATGGGCGCGCGCCTCCGCCTCGACCTCGACCGAGGACACATTGTTCCCGCGCACCCGCAGATAGTCGGCGACCCGATCGACGAAATAATAATAGCCTTGCGGGTCGCGTTTCAGCGCGTCGCCCGACCAGTACCACCCATCGCGCCAGCATTTCGCCGTCGCCTCCGGCTTGCCCAGATATTCGCGCAGCAGCAACCAGGGCCGCTTGGGCCGGATGATGAGCTGACCGACCTCGCCCTCCGGCACGTCCTGCCCCTCGTCATCGACGATCCGCGCGTCGTAGAGCGACGACATCTTGCCGCAGGTGCGGTGATTGGGCAGGTCGCTCGCCGCCGTGGGAAAGCCGATCTCCGTCATGCCCCAGCCGGTGGTGATGGTCAGGCCAAAGCGCTTCTGGAACTCGCGATATTCCGGCAGCACCGGGTTCATCAGCACGCGCTTCAGCGGATTGTCCGCGTCATCGGGCCGCTCGGGCTGCACAAACAGGAAGTTCGCGACGCCCAGCAAATGGCTGTGCGAGCAATTGAACGCGCGGATATCGTCCCAGAAGGCGCTGACGCTCAGTCGCTCCCGAATGACGAAGCGCCCGCCATAGACGCCCGCGAACACCAGCCCCGTGCGCCCCGAACTGTGAAAGATCGGCCAGGGCGAATAGAAGGCGGGGTCCTCATAATCCTCTGGCCGATCATCCGCGAACAGCCGGTCCATCAATGAATATTGCAGGCTGCCCCACGGCACCACGACGCCCTTCGAAGGGCCGGTCGTGCCGGAGGTGTAGATCACCGCATAGGGATCGGACAGCTGCGGAACCGGGAAATCACGCGCCGGCGCATCCGCCATCAGCGTCGGCAGGGACAGAACATCGTCGAACCCATCGGGCACATCGGCATCCATCGTCACGACCTGCTCGACATGCGGCAGCTCGGCGCGAACGTCCTTTATCTTCTGCAAATAGGCATTGGTGGTGATCAGCACCTTCGCCTTGCTGTCGCTGATCCCGTAGGTCAGCGGCGCGCCCCGGAACTCGGGATTGACCGGAACCTCCATCGCCCCGGCCCAGCTCGCGCCGATCCAGCACAGATGCGCCTCGATGCGCGGATCGGCCAGCGTCACCACGCAATCGCCCGGCTTCACGCCCAGATCGACGAGGGCGCTGGCGACCTGCATGACTCCCTTCTGGAAGTCGGCATTGCTGATGACCGGCCCGCGCACATCCTGGATCAGGATGCCGTCCGGGTCGGCCTCCGCCCGCCGCTGGAGTAGGCGGGGGAGGGACTCGGTCGGCTCCCGCATCAGAAGTTGTACCCGATCGTGCCACCCCAGGTCGCGCCGCGCGTATAGGTGGTCTGGTAACCGAAGGCCGTGGTGAACAGACCGATGAACACGTCCTTCTGGTCCGCCAGGTCGCGGCCCCAGATGGTGGCGTAGAACTTCTCGTCAGGCGAACGATAGGTCGCCGACAGGTTCACCGTATAGATCGGCTTCTGCATCGGCGCGCGCGTCGCCGCCGACGCGAAGGGCGCATGGTCGAAGGCGGAGGAATAGGAGAACAGGCCGTTGAACGTGATGCTCGATCCCGCATCCAGCGGCATGCGATATTCCGCCCGCGCATTATAGGTGTTGGGCGTGCTGGGCAGCCGCTTGCCCGAACAGTCGGGCGCCGGCGTCGCGATGGCATTGCCAAAGCCGGTCGACACATAGACCGAGCAATCCTCGAACGAGGCATATTCGCGCTTGAGGAACTGCGACGCGCCGAGCTGGAACGTCAGATTGTCGGTCGCGCGGATCACCGCCTCCACCTCGATGCCCGCGATCTTCGCCTTGGCCGCGTTGATCGAGATCTGGGTGTTGTTGGTCGGAATGGTGACCGGGACCTGCATGTCCTTGTAGCTGTTGTAATAGCCCGAGATGTTGAGCGTCACGCGGCGGTTGAGGAACTGGGTCTTGAGGCCCACCTCGAACGCATCGACGGTCTCCGGGTCGGTCGCTTCCAGATTGGCGGCGGTGATGGTGGAGATGTTGTAGACGCCGCTCTTGAAGCCGCGATTATAGCTGACATAGCCCATCACGTCCGTGTCGAACTGATGGCTGTAGACCGCGCGCCAGGTCAGCCGCTTGAATTTGGTCGACAGCCCGTCGCAGCTTGGCGTCGCGGCGCACAGGGCAGTGAAGGTGTTGGCGGGCAGGGTGGTGAGGCCACCCTCGCCATCGGGCACGACGGTGATCGACTTGCTGTCGGGGTCGAGCGCATGCTTCTCGATCGTGTAGCGCAGGCCCAGCGTCAGCTTGTCGGCGTCGCTGAACTTGTACGACGCCTCGCCGAACAGCCCCAGCGACTTGATGCGGACATAGCTGTACTGGTTGGTGTGGCTTGCGCCCGGCGCCAGCGCCGCCAGCTTCTCGGGCGTATATTCGAAGGGAATGCCGACATTCTGGTCCAGGTCGCGATAGCCGTCGCGCATGTTCATGTAATAGACGCCGGTCATCCAGTTGAACGGCCCGTCGCCATTGGAGGAGATGGTCGTTTCCTGCTGCCACACGTTTGATTTGAGGTCGGTCTTGAAATAGAACAAAGGCAGCGGCGTGCCGTCCAGATCCAGCGTGCCGCTCGACTTGTCGGAACGATGCGCCGTGATCGACTTGAGCGACACCGCGCCCGCGTCCCAGTTCAACGTCAGCGACTGGCCCATCCCTTCCGCCACGACCAGCGGCCGCGCCTCGCCGGCCCAGACCGGGCGACGGTTGCGGATGTCGGGGATGGCGACGCCGTTCGCCGCCGCGACCGCCTCGCCCAGGGTCAGGCCGGTGCCCTTGATCGCCTGCGGCGCCCAGGGCGCTTCGTCGGTGGACTTGACGTAATCGGCGGCGATCACGGCAGAAAATTCCGGCGTCGGCTCCCAGCGGATCTTGCCGCGCACGCCATAGCTCTTGGAACTGCCGACCTCGTCGCCCGCGCCATTGGCCGGGTTCAGATTCTTGATGTAATCGTCGGTATGGCGATAGAAGGCGGCGATGCTCGCGCTCAGCGTCGGCGCGATCGGCGCGGCCAGGAACAGCTTGGCGTTCTGCTCGTCGGACCCCAAAGTCCCCTCGATATTGCCCTCGAACACGTCGCTCGGGCCTTTGGTCGTCACCAGCACCGCGCCGGCGGTGGCGTTGCGGCCGAACAATGTGCCCTGCGGCCCGCGCAGCACCTGAAGGCTCGCGACATCGCTGAAGCCGCTCAGCAGCAGGCCGGCCTTGTCGGTCTGGTAGACGCCGTCGACATAGGTGGCGACGGTGGATTCATTGCCCGGCGTGATGCTGCGCGCGCCGACGCCGCGAATATAGGGGGTGTAGAAGCCCGAACCCTGAATGGTGGTCAGGCCCGGCGTCACCTTGCCCAGGTCGGTGGTGACGGCCAGGCCCGCCGACTGCACCTGCTCGGCGCTGATCGCGGTGACGGCGATGGGCACATTCTGCAACCGCTCGTCGCGGCGCTGCGCGGTGACGACGATGTCGTTGCTGTCGGTCTCGCTGCCGGCCGCCTGCGGCGCATCTTGCGCCAGCGCGGCCGAAACCAGCACAGACGGCGCCGTCATCGCGATCAGGCTGACGCCCGTCGTCGCCGCCAGAACCACCCACTTGCTCATCGACGTCCTCCCACTTTTTGAATTTTTCTGCGCTTCCCAGAATGATTCTGCTGGCGTGGGAGGGCATATCCTACAAAAGGACTTAACCAGTCAATTAATTATTGCGCTATCCGTTCGGCTGCGCGGCAGCGCCCGGATAAAAAAAGGGCGACGCCGGAAGCGTCGCCCTCTTGGTTGTGTCCGTGAAGGACCGGATCAGTGCATGCCCGATCCGCCGCCGCTCAGCTCCTTGGCGATGGCGCCCACCATTTCCTTGGCGTCGCCGAACAGCATCTGGGTGTTGGCGTTGAAGTAGATGGGATTGTCCACGCCGGCGAAGCCCGCATTCATGCTGCGCTTGATGACGAACACCGACTTGGCCCGGTCCGCCTCGATGATCGGCATGCCCGCAATGCCGCTCGACGGGTCGTCACGCGCCGCCGGGTTGATCGTGTCGTTGGCGCCGATGATCAGCGCGACATCGGTCTGCGGCATGTCGGGATTGACATCGTCCAGCTCGACCAGCTGCTCATAGGGCACGTTCGCTTCGGCCAGCAGCACGTTCATATGACCGGGCATGCGGCCCGCCACCGGATGGATCGCGAACTTCACGTCCACGCCCTTCTTGGTGAGCGCCTGATACAGCTCGCTGACCTTGTGCTGCGCCTGGCTGACCGCCATGCCATAGCCGGGGATGACGACGACGCTGGCGGCGTTCTCCATCTGGAGCGCGGCTTCCTCCGCCGAAGCCGAGCGCACCACCCGGTCGTCCTTGCCGCCGGCCGCGCCCGCCGCCACCGCGCCGAAGCCGCCGAACATGACGTTGGCAAAGCTGCGGTTCATCGCCTTGCACATGATGACCGCCAGGATGAAGCCCGACGCCCCGTCCAGCGCGCCCGCCACGATCAGCAGTTTGTTGCCAAGCGCAAAGCCCATGGCCGACGCGGCAAGGCCCGCATAGCTGTTGAGCAGCGCGATCACGGTCGGCATGTCCGCGCCGCCGATCGGGATCACCAGCAGCACGCCGAACAGCAGGGCCAGGGCGGCAAACAGCGGGAACAGCGCGGTCTGCGTCGGATCGAGCGCCAGCATCGCGGCAACGGTCACTGTCGCCAGCGCGACCATGCCATTGACGATGCGCTGGCCGGGGAAGACGATCGCCTTGCTGGGCAGCAGTTCCTGCAACTTGCCGAACGCGATCACCGACGCGGTGCAGGTCAGGAAGCCCAGGATCATCTCGAACATCAGCGCCCACAGCACGAAGCTGCCCGCATATTCGGCGTGCGCATGCTTGTAATATTCCGCCGCGCCGATCAGGCCCACGGCCAGCGCGCCGAAGGCGTGGCTGATCGCGGTCCGTTGCGGGATGGCCGTCATCGGCATCAGCAGCGCCATGGGAATGCCCACGGCCGCGCCCGCCACCATGGCGATGACGATCAGGTTATAATCGACGATGTCATGATGGATGAGCGCGCCTAGGATGGCGATCCCCATGCCGATCTGCCCGGCCATGACGCCGCGCCGAGCGGTCGAGGGGTGGCTCATCCACATCAGCGACAGGATGAACAGGGCGGAGGCCGCGATGGCGGCGAAGCTGGTCAGCATATCCATGGGATCAGCCCGCCTTCCGCTTGAACATCTTGAGCATGCGATCGGTAATCATGAAGCCGCTGACCAGGTTTACCGTCGCGCAGAACACGGCGATGAAGCCCAGCGTCTTGGCGAGCGGCGTCGCGCCCGCCTCGCCGGTGATGTGGATCGCGCCGATGACGACCACGGCCGCGATCGCATTGGTCAGCGACATCAGCGGCGAATGGAGCAGCGGCGACACTTTCTTGATCAGCTGGAAGCCCAGAAAGGCCGCCAGTATGAACACGAAAACATAATCGGGATTGAGCGCAGTCATTTCGTTTGTCCCCCGGATTTCTGGGTCAGGCGGCCATGGCGGGCGCGAAGCGCGGATGGACGACAGTGCCCCCGCGCGTCAGCGTGACCGCCTCGATCAGGGCGTCGTCGGCGGGCATGTTCGCCGTCTTCCCGGCCTTGTCCCAGAACGCCTCGATGAAATTATAGCAGTTGCGCGCGAACAGGTTCGATGCGTCGACCGACAGGCGCGACGCGCCATTGTGCAGGCCGACGATCAGCACCCCATGTCGCTCGACCGTCTCGCCGATCGCCGCGCCTTCGACATTGCCGCCATTCTCCACGGCCAGGTCGACGATGACGCTGCCCGGCTTCATCGCCGCGATCTGCGCGTCGCTGATCAGGCGCGGGGCGGGGCGGCCGGGGATCAGGGCAGTGGTGACGACGATGTCCTGCGTCGCGATATGGCCGCTGACCAAAGCGGCCTGCCGCTCCAGATACGCCGGACTCATCTCGCCGGCATAGCCGCCCGCAGCCTTGGTGATCTCGTCGCCGTCGCGGATATCCTCGAAGATCGCCTTGGCGCCCAGCGACTGGATCTGTTCACGTACTTCCGGCCGCACGTCCGTGGCCGACACGATCGCGCCCAGCCGGCGCGCGGTGGCGATGGCCTGCAGGCCCGCAACGCCCACGCCCATCACGAACGCCTTGGCAGCAGGGATGGAACCGGCCGCCGTCGTCATCATCGGCAGGCAGCGATTAAGCTCTGTCGCGGCGCGAACCACCGCATGATAGCCCGCCAGGTTCGCCTGGCTGGAAAGAATGTCCATCGATTGCGCGCGGGTGATGCGCGGCAGCAACTCCAGCGCCATCGCCTCGATCCCCAGGCTCGCATAGCCGGTGAGCCGCGCGGGGTCGCCATAAGGCGACAGGCCGCCGATCAGCTTCGTGCCGGAACGGATGCCGGGCAGGTCGGCCGGGGCAGGGGGACGCACGGCCAGCACCGCGTCCGCCTGCGCAATGGCGGATTGCCGATCGACGATCGTTACACCCTGCGCGACATAGCTGTCGTCGGTGAAGCCGGCCTTCAGGCCCGCACCGGACTCGACCAGCACGGATACGCCGATCTTGGCGAATCGCGTGGCGACCGATGGCGTCATGGCGACGCGATGCTCCGCCGGAGCGACTTCCCGCAATATGCTGACCTTCACGTCATCCTCCCATGTTCGATCGACAGGCGTTCGCACCGTCTGACGGTGGTCCTGACTCGCATAACCCTATTTAACACGTCTATTATCTGTCGATATGGGGGTTCGTAAAGCGGATAATGCGATGTTTGGGCAAATAATATGCATATTATTCTTTTGCGCGCGGCAAAGCTGCCTTTTCGCGTCCGAACGGCTATGGGATGGGGCACCCGACCGAGGAGCATGAATGAGCGGCCGCAAACGCAATAATCGCGAAGGACTGGTCGACGCGGCCGTGGCGAAACTGCGTGAGATGATCCTCGCGCAACCGCCCGAAGCGCAGATCGGCTCGCTGCCCGACCTGGCGAAGGAGCTTGGCGTCGGCATCGTCACCGTGCAGCAGGCCGCGCGCGTGCTGGAGCATGAGGGCTTCCTGCAAGTGCGCCGGGGGCCGGGCGGCGGCTATTACGGCACGCGCCCGGCGGCCGAAGGGCTGAGCCGCGCGATCTCCGGCTTCCTGGCGCTGCACCATTCGGACCATCCCGAAGCGGTGGACATCATCACCCTGCTGGACTGCGAGCTGATGGCGGCCGCCGCCCGCGCGACCGATGAGGTCCTGCTCGGCAAGCTCGCCACGCTGGCCGAATCGATCGGCGAATGCACCACCTCGCGCCAGCGCGGCGTGTTCGACCAGAGCATGCTCGACATCCTGTATCTGCTGGTCGATCGCCCGCTGATGGAACTGCTCTCCCGCGTGGCGGTCCATCATTATGCCGAATATCCGCGCGGCCCCGTCTATGGCGGCAAGGACGGCAAGCTGCGCTGGCAGCGCGAAAGGCGCGCGATCATCGGCGCGATCCTGGACGGCGACCCCGAACGCGCCCGGTTCGAGGCGCTGCGCCGCCGCCGCGAAATGATGACCCGGCTCGACCCGAATTTCGAGGCGGGAAGGATCACGCGCGGCTGAGCGCCATCATCCTCCCCCAATGCTGCAATTTTGCAGTCCCGGAACGCATTTTTCCATGGTAGCTGCGATGTTTTGCATGGGCTAAGGGCGGGCGCACCGAATGCGGGCGCAGCAAAGGAGAGCAGATATGCGCATGATCAGCCATTTCATCGACGGCCAGACCGTTTCCGAACCCGGTCGCCTGGGCGACGTCTACGCCCCCAGCATCGGTCAGGTGCAGGCGCAGGTCGAACTCGCCGAAGTCTCCATGCTGGAGCGCGCCATCGCGTCGGCCAAGGCGGCGCAGCCCGAATGGGCCACCACCAATCCGCAGCGCCGCGCCCGCGTCATGTTCGCGTTCAAGCAGTTGATCGAGGACAATATGGACGAGCTGGCCGAGCTGCTGGCGTCCGAACATGGCAAGGTCGTATCCGACGCCAAGGGCGACGTGCAGCGCGGCCTGGAGGTCGTGGAGTTCGCCTGCGGCGTGCCGCATCTGCTCAAGGGCGAATATACCGAAGGCGCCGGCCCCGGCATCGACGTCTATTCGATGCGCCAGCCGCTGGGCATCGTCGCGGGCATCACCCCGTTCAACTTCCCCGCGATGATCCCGCTGTGGATGTCGTCGGTCGCCATCGCCTGCGGCAACGCCTTCATCCTCAAGCCCTCGGAGCGTGACCCGTCCGTGCCGGTGCGCCTGGCGCAGCTGGCGCTCGAGGCCGGCCTGCCCAAGGGCATCCTGAACGTCGTGCATGGCGACAAGCTGATCGTCGACGCGATCTGCGACCATCCGGATATCAAGGCGGTCAGCTTCGTCGGGTCGTCCGACATCGCCAATTATGTCTATCAGCGCTCCGCCGCGGCGGGCAAGCGCGCCCAGTGCATGGGCGGCGCGAAGAACCACGGCATCGTCCTGCCCGACGCCGATCTCGACCAGACCGTCGCCGACCTGCTCGGCGCGGCCTTCGGCTCGGCGGGCGAACGCTGCATGGCGCTGCCGGTCGTGGTGCCGGTGGGCGAAAAGACCGCCGAAACCCTGCGCGCCAAGATCATCGACGGCATCGAAACGCTCAAGGTCGGCATCTCCACCGACGCGGAGGCGCATTACGGCCCGGTCGTCAGCGCCCAGCACAAGGCGCGCATCGAAGACTATATCAGGATGGCGGTGGACGAAGGGTCCGAACTGGTCGTCGACGGCCGCGGCTTCTCGCTCCAGGGCTATGAGGAAGGCTATTTCCTCGCGCCGACCTTCCTCGACAAGGTCACGCCGGACATGCAGTCCTACAAGGAGGAAATCTTCGGCCCCGTGCTCCAGATGGTGCGCGCCGAAACCTTCGACGAAGCCGTCAGCCTCGCCACCAAGCACCAATATGGCAACGGCGTCGCCCTCTTCACCCGCAACGGCGACGCCGCGCGCAAGTTTGCCAGCCAGGTCGAAGTCGGCATGGTCGGCATCAACGTGCCGATCCCGGTGCCCGTCGCCTATCACAGCTTCGGCGGCTGGAAGCGCTCCGGCTTCGGCGACATGGACCAATATGGCATGGACGGCATCCGCTTCTACACCCGCCTCAAGAAGGTCACCCAGCGCTGGCCGAGTGGCGGATCGGTGATCGACCAGAGTTTTATTATTCCGACGATGAAATAAGCGCCGGGGTTTACGGAACAGAGGGAAAGGGCGGCTGAAAGGCCGCCCTTTTTCGTGGTGGGGGAGGGGGGAACGATTGGTGGCCAGTCACAGCCGCCTTCCTTTCGTCATCCCGGACTTGATCCGGGATCCCGCTTCCTTTCGCGACGCAAGGAAGCGGGATGCTGGGTCTGGCCTGGTGCCTATCTTGTTCCCCCTCCCGCTTGCTGTAGGGGACTCGATTGCGGACACTGAAGCCCACGCTATGCTCCACACAGCACTGTCACATTGGGCGCAGTCGCAATAAACGTGGGGCCGTGATGCCGATAAAGCGAGGATACGTAGTCGTCAGTGCTGCGATAGTATTCGTACTGCTTTCTCTGATGCTCTGGCATTATCGTTTAGAAACCATCGAAAGTATCGTCTCGGAAAACCAAACGGGCTGCGAAATTTCCACGACTAGCAATGGAGGCTGGCGCAACGGGGTCTTGTCTGCACAGGTTGCTTACCCTTTGGACGTCCGCATTTTCGTAGACAGTTGTGACGGTGCGCCAAAGGGACGACCTGATGCCACAGCGCTTGTATCCGTGCCGTCTGGAAAGGTCATCGCGTCAGGCTTATCATGCGCGGGGAGCACGCATGTAGAAGGATATCCCTGTCGGCTCGAAATCCCAGCGCTCTACACGCTGTCTGGGCAAGATCATTACCGTGTTCAGGTTGTGACGACCAAAGGGGAAAAGGTGCGCACTGCCGAGTTGCGGCTACTCATCAGACATGAATGGCGCAGCGTCGTGCTCGACGCACTCATGTCGGTTTGACGCTTGCAGTTGGCTTTCAGGCAATATTGCAAAGCAGGTTTTGTTACCCTTGCGTCCATAACCAGACAGTCCGCTCCCCACCCATAGCCGACAATAACCTGGTTCACGCGGAGGCGCGGAGGCGCGGAGGACTTTTTCTCCGCGCCTCCGCGTGAAAAAATCAAACAGTCTCCCGCCCGCCGCCGCAAACCACCACCACCTCACCCAAAGCGCACCCCCGTCATCTCCTCCGACATCGCCCAAAGCCGCCGCGCGTCCGCCTCATCCCGCGCCGCCGCCGTCGCCATCGCCGCCGCCGGCCAACCGCGCCACTCGCTGGCGCCGTCCGGACCGTAATAGCCGCCCGCCTCCGCCTGTGGCGCACTCGCCGCGAACAGTTGCGGCAGCGCCCCCTGCGCCGTGGGCTGCGAAAAGGCCGCGCCCAGCCGCGCCACCAGCCGCAGCAGCACATTGTCCCCCCGCCGCCCGCCGGCGACCTGTCCCTTGACGATCAGGTCGGATCGCGAGACGCCCGGATGCGCGGCGATGCCGGCGACGCCCCAGCCGTTCGCGCGGCTGCGTCGATCGAACTCGAAGGAAAACAGCAGGTTCGCGAGCTTCGATTGGCCATAGCGGCCCCAGGCCCGATAGCGCCGCTCCGCGTTGAGATCATCAAGGTCGATGGCGGCGTTGCGATGCGCGATGCTGCTGACCGTCACGACCCGCGCCTGCCGGCCCGCCCGGAGCAACGGCAACAGCAGTCCGGTCAGCGCGAAATGCCCCAGATGATTGGTGCCGATCTGGAGTTCGAACCCGTCCCGCGTGGTCCGCCGCACCGGCGGCCGCATGACGCCGGCATTGTTGACCAGCACGTCGAGCGACTCCAGTTCGCCCCGCAACCGCGCCGCCGCCGCACGGATCGACGACAGATCGGCCAGATCGATGGCCGTAAAGGACACCGCGCTCCCCGGCGCCATGGCACGGATGCGCGCAACCGCCGCCTCGCCGCGCGCCGCATCGCGCCCCGCCATGATCACCGTTCCGCTCGCCCGCGCCAGCGCCAGTCCGGTCTCGAAGCCCAGTCCGCCCGGCCCGGTGACCAGAAAGCGCCGCCCGGCAAGATCGGGCATATTGGCGGTGGTCCATCGGCTCATGCGCGCCCCCGGCTTGACTCTGCGTCGTAGGAAAAGGAAAAGGAACAAATCAGGAACATTGATATGCCCGAGTCGATCCGCACCCTTGACGCCCTGCGCAGGCATATTGCGTCTTTGCATCGCGGGCCAGCGGTTCGCGAGGTCGATCGGGTGACGACCGGCCACGCCCCGCTCGACGCCGTGCTGGATGGCGGGTTGATGCGCGGGCAGTTGCACGAACTGTTCGCCGACCCGGACGAGGATGGCGCGGTCGCCGGCGTCGCGCTGGCGCTGGCGCATCGTGCGAGCCAGGGCACCGGGAAAGGCGCGCCGTTGCTCTGGCTGCGCTCGCAGGCGGCGGCGCGGGTGGCCGGCTCTCCTTATGGCCCCGGCCTGGTCGCTTTGGGGCTGGACCCGGCGGACGTGCTGATCGGCGTCATGCCCGACGACGCGATGCTGCTGCGCGCGGCGGTCGATGCGCTGCGCTGCCCGGCACTGGGCGCGCTGATCGTGGAATTGCGCGGGCGTGCGCCGCTGCTGGACCTGACCGCCAGCCGTCGTCTGGCGCTGGCGGCGGAGGAAAGCGGCGTGATCGCCTGTGTCCTGCGCATCGGCGCGGAGCCGACGCCCAGCGCGGCGGCGACACGCTGGCGGGTGGCGGCCGCGCCGTCGGATCCCTTGGCGGGCGATACGCCGGGGCACAGCGCCTTTCATTTGAGCCTGCTGCGCCGCCGCGGCGGGGCGGATGGCGGCGAGTGGCGACTGATCTGGAACGGGGAGCGAGGCGCATTCGGAGACGCATGGCATGAACGCGATGATGCTGGATCGGGACATGACGATCAGGGCAGGGGAGGACAGGATGACGGTGCGCCGCTATCTGGCGATCTGGCTGCCCTTCCTGCCGATCGATCGGCTGCGGATCATGCGACCCGATCTCTGGGGCCAGGCTGAAGGCCCGGCCGCCATCGTCGAGACGGTGCGCGGCGCAATGCGGCTGACGACGCTGGACCGGGAGGCGCTGTCGATCGGCCTGACGCCGCAGATGACGCTGGCCGACGCGCGCGCCCGCGAACCCGACATCCGCGTGTTCGATGCCGATCCGCATGCCGACCAGGATTATCTGGAGCGGCTGTGCGACGGCGCGGCGCGCTATACGCCGATCGCGGCGCTTGATCCGCCCCACGGGCTGATGCTGGACATCACCGCCTGCGGCCATTTGTGGGGCGGGGAGGACGCGCTGGCGCAGGACGTCGCGGCGCGGCTGGAGCGGCGCGGCCTGCATGTCCGCCACGCCATCGCCGGCACGCCCGAGGCGGCGCATGCGCTGGCCCGCTTTCCCGGCCCGCCCGCGCGCGACGAGGACGCGGCCGTGCGCCGCCTGCCGGTGGAGGCGCTGCGGCTGGACGAGGAGGACGCGGTCGCGCTGCGCCGCGCTGGCCTCCGCACCATCGGCGACCTCGCCTCCCGGCCCGAGGCGATGCTGGCTGCGCGCTTCGGCGAGGACGCGGTGGACGCGCTGCACGCGCTGCTGGGGCTGGGCCAGCGGCCGCTCCGCCCGCGCCGGCCGCAAGCTCCGGTCCGCATCGAACGGCGCTTCGCCGAACCGCTGGGCAGTACCGATTACGCCTTGAAATTGCTGGAAGAAATGGCCGTCGAGGCCTGCGAACAACTGGCCGAGCGGGCGCAGGGCGGTCGCCGGTTCGAAGCGCTGTTCTTCCGCACGGACGGCCTCGCCTTTCCGCTGCGCGTCGAAACCAGCCTGCCGGTGCGCGACGCGCCTGCGATCATGAGATTGTTACGGGAACGTATCGATAGCCTGAACGACCCGCTCGACCCCGGCTTCGGTTTCGATATGCTTTGTTTCTGCACGCGACTCACCGAGAAGATGCCCCCCACCCAGCTCGCGCTGGAGGGCGGAGAAGCGCGGCGGGAGGAGAGCGTCGCCGCGCTGGTCGATCGCCTGTCGGTGCGCGCCGGCCGCGCCCGCATCCAGCGCCTCACCCCCCGCGACACCCACATCCCCGAGCAGGCGCAACTCGCGCTCCCCGCGATCGAGGCGAAGGCGCCCGAAAGCTGGCCCGCGATGCAGCAGCCCGACGACCCGCCGATGCGCCCGCTCCATCTGTTCGATCCACCCCAGTCGATCGACGTGATCGCCCTCGTCCCCGACGGCCCGCCCCGCCGCTTCCGCTGGCGTCGCGCCGCGCACGACATCACCCGCTATGAAGGGCCGGAACGCATCGCGCCCGAATGGTGGCGCGCAAAAGACGGCGCGATCGCGGGCGAAAGCGTCGGCCTGACCCGCGATTATTACCGCATCGAAGACGCGCGCGGCCGCCGCTACTGGATTTTCCGCGATGGCCTGCAAGGCGCGGAAGTCGCCAATCCGCGATGGTATCTGCACGGCCTGTTCGCATGAGGAAGAAGGGCTATCCCGACCCCACGAAACCCAAGTCGATCGATCGCCGCGAACTGAACGCGCTGGAGGCGAAACGGAAGCGGGAACGAACAACGCCGCCGCCGGAGCGGGTGGAAGCGCCAGCCTTCGCGGAACTGGTCGCCGCCACCAACTTCTCCTTCCTGCGCGGCGCGTCCCATGCCGAGGACATGGTGCGCCGGGCGATCGACCTGGGCCTCACGGGCCTGGGCATCGCCGATCGCAACACGGTCGCCGGCGTGGTCCGCGCCTGGGCGGCGCTCAAAAAGATCGCCGAGCAGGCGCAGACGGATATGCTGGCCGACAAGCAGGCCATGGAGGGCAAGCAGGCGGAACTGACCGAAGAGGAGAAGGCGCAATGTACCCCCACGCTGAAACTGGTCACCGGCGCGCGGCTCGTGTTCGCGGACGGCACGCCGGACATCGTCGCCTATCCCATGACGCGGCGGGGCTGGGGGCGGCTGACCCGGTTGCTGACGGTGGGAAACCTGGCGGCGATCAAGGGTGGCTGCATTCTGCATTTCAGCGATCTGATGAAATATCTGGACGATCTGCTGTTGATCGTTCTGCCCGGTTCCACGGCGGTCAAGCAGGAGGCGCATCGCCATCCCGTCGACTATCGTTTCGACGACCGGAATGGCCCGCCGCCTTATCTCAGGCTCGTACCCGCGCCGCCGCCGCAGGATGTCGGGGAGGTGCTGCGGCGCCTCAAAGGCAAGGCGCCGGGCCGAGTCTGGCTGGGTATCGCCAATGGCTATGGTGGGCCGGACGAGCGGTCCATGGCGGAGCTGATGTCCTTGGCGAAGGTCTGGAACACGCCGCTGCTGGCGACAAACGACGCGCTCTACGCCAGCCCGGAAAACCGGCCGCTGCACGATATTTTGAGCTGCGTGCGCGAAGGCGTGACGATCGCGAAGGCGGGCGCGCGACTGGAAGCCAATGCCGAACGGCATCTCAAAGCGCCGCCGGAGATGGCGCAGTTGCACGCTGGCGGCGCGATGGAAGAGACGAATCGGTTTCTGTCCCTGATCGACTTCGATCTCGGACAGCTGCGCTATGAATATCCGCATGAGCCGGTGCCGGCAGGCTGGGAACCGCAGGCCTGGCTGGAACATCTGGTCTGGGAAGCCGCGCATGTTCGCTTCGGCGAAGCCCTGCCGGCCAAGGTGCGCGACACTGTGGACAAGGAACTGCGGTTCATCGCCGACCGCCGCTACGCTTATTATTTTCTGACCGTCCATGATGTCGTCAATTTCGCGCGGTCGCAGGACCCGCCGATCCTGTGTCAGGGGCGCGGATCGGCCGCCAATTCGGTGGTCTGCTTCCTGCTGGGCGTGACATCGGTCGATCCGATCCAGCACGACCTGCTCTTTTCCCGTTTCGTGTCCGCCGACCGGGGCGAGCCGCCCGACATCGACGTCGATTTCGAGCATGAGCGGCGCGAGGAGGTGATGCAGTATATCTACCGGCGCTATGGCCGGCACCGCGCCGGCATCGCCGCGACCGTAATCCATTACCGTTCGCGCAGCGCCGTGCGGGAGGTCGCCAAGGCGCTGGGCATGAGTGAGGATGTCGCCGCGCGCATGTCCGCCACGGTGTGGGGCAGTTATTCGGGCGATCTGGGCGACAAGCGCATCACCGATGCGGGCTTCGATCTCGACAATCCGGAAATCCTGCGATTCCGGGCGCTGGTCGAGCAATTGTTAAAGCCCGCTTTCCCCCGGCATTTGTCCCAGCATGTCGGCGGTTTCGTGCTGACGCAGGATCGGCTCGACGAGACCGTACCCATCCATCATGCGGCGATGGCCGACCGCAGTTTCATCGAGTGGGACAAGGACGACATCGACGCGCTGGGCCTGATGAAGGTCGACATATTGGCGCTGGGCATGCTGACTTGCATCCGCAAGGGCTTCGACCTGATGCGCAGCCATGGCGTGGGCGAGCATGACCTGGAGGTCAGCCTTGGGTCGGACAGTCCGGAAGTCTACGACATGCTGTGTACCGGCGACAGCATCGGCGTGTTCCAGGTCGAGAGCCGGGCGCAGATCAACATGCTGCCGCGGCTCAAGCCCCGGACCCTGTATGACCTCACCATACAGGTGGCGATCGTGCGTCCCGGCCCGATCGAGGGGGACATGGTGCATCCCTACCTCCGACGACGGGAAGGGCTGGAGGATGTGGAATATCCCTCGCCGGCGCCGGAACATGGGCCGTCCGATGAACTCAAGCAGTTGCTCAGCAAGACGTTCGGTGTCCCCCTGTTTCAGGAGCAGGCCATGAAGCTGGCGATCGTGGCGGCAAAGTTCACCGATGCCGAAGCCAACCAACTCCGCCGATCGATGGCGACTTTTCGGCAGATTGGCGGGATGGACAAGTTCCGCGACAAGCTGGTCAATGGCATGACGGCGCGCGGGTACGAACAGAGCTTCGCGGAACGGTGCTACAGCCAGATCGAAGGCTTCGGCAGCTATGGCTTCCCCGAGAGCCATGCGCTGTCCTTTGCGCGGCTGGTCTATGTGTCGGCCTGGATGAAATGCCATCAGCCCGCCGTGTTCGCCTGCGCGCTGCTCAACAGCCAGCCCATGGGCTTCTACGCGCCGGCGCAGATCGTGCGGGACGCGCGGGAGCATGGCGTGTCGGTGCAGGATGTGGACGTCAACATGAGCGGGTGGGACAACGCGCTCGAACCGCTGCTGCGCACGCGCCGCAGCACGAAGGGAGAGGGGCAGGGGCGGGCGCTGGCGCTGCGGCTGGGCCTGCGCCAGATCGACGGTTTTCGCGAGAGTTGGGCCGACAGTCTGGTCGCGGCGCGGGCGGCGGGGCTGTTCACCAGTATCGAGGATGTGGCGCGGCGGGCAGGGCTGCCGGCTCGGGCGCTTCGGCTGCTGGCGGATGCGGACGCCTGTCGCTCGCTAGGGCAGGACCGGCGCGCCGCCTTGTGGGAGGCGCGGCGCACGCCTTCGGACGAACTGCCGCTGTTCGCCGCCGCCCGCAAACAGGACCAGGCGACGCGCGAACTGGGGGAGGAGGCGGACCCGATGCTGCCGGTCATGCCGCTCGCCGAACATGTCGCAGCCGACTATGCGATGACACGGCTGTCGCTGAAGGGCCATCCGATGCAGTTCCTGCGGCCGGTGTTCGCGGCCGAAGGCGTGTTGAGCTGCGCTGAGGCGGGCGCGGCGAAGCACGGCGCGCAGGTGCGCACCGCCGGCGTGGTGCTGGTGCGGCAGCGGCCGGGCAAAGGCAATGCGGTCTTCATCACGATCGAGGACGAGACCGGCATCACCAACATCCTGCTGTGGGCGCGATTGTTCGAGAACCAGCGGCGGCCGGTCATGGCCAGTCGGTTGATGCTGGTGGAGGGGGAGATACAGCGCAGCAAGGAGGGCGTCGTCCACCTGATGGCGAGCCGGGTGCATGACCGGACGGCTGAACTCGATCGCCTGTCGCAGACCCACCGGCCGCAGATCATGCTGAGCCGGGCCGACGAGTTCCTGCACCCGCAGCATCCACGCACGTCAAGCCACCCGCGTAATGTGCGGATAGTGCCCAAGTCGCGGGATTTCCACTGACGGGCTGTCGCGCGGGTCAGGTCGCCCAGCGATCCTTGTTGTTGATCTGCCGCAACAGGTCGGGTCCGTGGAAGGACAGTTCCATCAACTGCTTCGTCATCGCATAGCCAAGCGCGCGATAACTTTCCCATTGCGCCTCGTCGAAAAACTGGTCGCCGGTGGTTTCCTGCGGGAAGCTGGGATGCTCGGTGGCGTAGCCGGTGATGTCCAGCGGCAAGCCTTCGAACAGGCGGGGCTTGATCCACAGGATATGCCCGGTCAGCGCCTCCTCCACGTCGAAATCGCCCTTTTCCACATTCCAGGGGCGCTGGCAGACCTTGAGCAGCAGACAGAAGGCGCCGTCCTTCGGTGCAGCGGCGACTCCATCGGGCGAACGCGCCGCCGCGCGGGCGCGCCAGTCTTCCGTCGATCCGTTGAGGAAGAGCGGCAGGCCCTGTTCGCCGACCAGCGCTTCCACCTCCTCATGATCGGCGACCACGATCGCCATGCCCAGGTCGATTCGGGCCTTGCGCACCAGATTTTCCAGATCGCCGAACAGGAAGCGCGGGTCCGCGCCATTGTCCGCGACGACGATAGTCCGCACATTGCGACGCAGCAGTTCATAGGCGCCGCTATTTTCGAAATGGCCGCCGTCGGAAATGTTGATGTAGCTGGTGTCGCGCGTGTAGCGGCCCAGCATCTCACTGACGAGGTAGAAATAGGTCGTCGTGCCCAGCAGCCGCACCATCGCGCGCGCCAGCCAGCTGGCGCCGCTGCCGTCCGCCTGCTGGATCATCCGCCCGACATGCCACCAGTAGCCTAGGCGTATATTGGCGAAGCTGAGCGCCAGCGACCCGCCCAGGCTGGTGCGCGCGCCCATGCCGGTGGAGGCCGCCGCGCCCGATATCGCGCATAGCTGCCCCAGCGACAAACCCTCGACACCATTGTTGCGCACTTCCTCCCAGCTGAAATGGGTGCGGGGCGACAACAGCTTGGCAGTGTCCATGAACACGCCCTCCGGCGCGAAGACCAGCGGCACGCCCTTGCGGTCACGCTCCAGCATCTGCGACTTGTCGTCACCCTTGGTTTCGTTGAGCGTCACGTTGATGAGGTGGATGGGCGCGGCGGTGCGGGTCTGCTGATAAATGTGGATCGGAATCTGGTCCTGCGGGTCGCTTTCCTTGATCGACCGTTCGGACCGCTTGAGCATGCCGTCCGCGCCCTTGAGCGCCAGCCGCTGGAGGTTGCTCGCGCCGACATAGGCGCGGGTCAACCGCGCGGCGTAAATGGCGTGCAGCGACGACAGGTTGATGAAGCCCTGCGACGCGCCGGTGAAGCGGAACAGCACCAGAATGAACAGCGCCATGAACGCCAGCACGCGCCAGCTGCCGACGGCCGGATCAGACGCGCCGGGGACCGCCCATTGCGCATTGCCGAACAGCAGGAACTGGATGCCGACATGGATCGACACCGCGAGCAGGCCGTAGAGCATCAGCGCGACGATCAACGCTGCCGTCCAGATATAGCGGCCGATCCACCGGCCCAGCGCGCCGTCACCATCCTTGAACCAGCCCGGCAACTTGTTGATGATCCATGCGCCCAACGGTGCGAGCAAGGTCGCCAGTCCCGCAATGAAAGGCCCGCTATTTGCCCCTCTCGCGGCGTCCACGATCCACGCGAACAGGGTCAGACCGAGTGTGTCGATGATGGCTATGCCTGCCAGGATCAGCACGATTATCAACCAGTCGGAACTCCAGCGGGTAAGGACGCGGCGTATCTCCGCCGTGAAGGCGTCGCCGCGCAGGTTGGCGCGATCCTTGGCGAAGAGCGTGCCGGCCATGGCGCGTAGACAGAACAGACAGGCGAACGCCGTCAGCGCGATGGCAGCCGTGATGAGCGCATCCACGGCACCCCAGCCCGGACCGCCGCTGAACCATCGCCAACTCCACTGGGCGAGTGCCGCCGCGCCGGCTGACACCAGGACGATGCCGACCATCTTGGTGCGCGATGCGCCGAAGAAGTCGAGCGTCCCCGTCAGCAGGCGGAGCATCCGGCCCGGCACGACGCCCTGCAAGGCGTTACGGAAGGCGGATCCGCGGTCGGACAGATACTCGGTCAGCCAATAGGCGACACCGACAGACAGGCCGACAAAGGCGGCAAAAGCGGTGGCTAGCCAGGCCGGGCTGAAGATGACCCCGATTTTCGGGTGGCGCTTGTCCTTGCACTCGCAGGGTTCGGGATCGGGCGGGCCGAGATAGAGCCAGTCGGAAACGTCGAATCCTGTCGCCTGCACGGCTGGGAGCCTCGATCCGGCCTGCGCCGGCCTGTCCAGCGTCGGCGCAGGCCCTGTCATCGCCAGCGAGACCGCGATCAGCAGGATCGACGCCAGCGCGATCGGCAGCGTGAAAACATAGATCATCGCGATCCAGTTGCGGATCAGATAGGCTGCGCCTGCGACATAGTCGGACGTGCCGTTAGGCGCGAGATAGCGGCTATGTTCGCGCAGCCAGCGGACAGGGTGTCGGATGCGCTTCTTGTCATCACCCTTGCCGATGTCCTTTTCGGTGAGACTGGCCTGGTCGATCAGGGTGGAGAGAGCGAACTCCGTCTTCTCCTTCAATGCGCCGGGTGTCGATTCAGCGTCTGGCAGATCGGAGGATTTTTTGGGGCCGCGCGCTTCATCCGGCAGGAACAGGCCGCCCAGAAAACTGCCGAAATAGCCGCCGCCCGACACGGTCGAACAATAATCGAAATCGAGCAGCCGCCCCTTGCGCGCGAGCGCCTGCGCGATGCCCAGCGACAGCGTCGCGCTGCGGATGCCGCCGCCGGAAAAAGCGATGCCCATGGACGCATTGGGCACGGGTATGTCGACGCCGGCTTCCTGCAAAATCCTGCGACGTTCGACCAGAACCTCGCGGGCCTTGTCCTTGATCGTCTCGGTATATTGCGCAGGCGTCAGCACCTCCTCGACCTTCGGGCGGTTACCCAGAAGGTCCTGCCAGACCCATTGGCCGATCGCCTTCCACAGGCTTTTCTTTCCGGTCTCCGCCACGTCAGTCATGTCGTCTGTTCCCCCCAGAACCAGCGTCGCCCCTCAGCGCCGTATCGACAGCAGCTTGTACTTCATGCCGGCGAGTTCACCGTCGATCGGATAGTCGGATATCTTCACCCGGTTGCTCTGATTGCCGCCGAGCACGCGGAGGGTGTTGCTGCCGACCCGCTCGACGAAGAAGGCGACATGGCCGCCATCTGTGCTGGCAGATTTGCGGCTCCACACGACGATGTCGCCGGGGCGCGGGTCCTCGACCTCATGGCCCCATTTGCCGTCGTGCCAGCTACGCGCCCATTTGCTGTCGGTGCCCTTCTGGCCTGCCTGCTCGACGCAATAATTGACGAAGGACGAGCACCAGGCGGTCTCGTCCGACGCTGCGCCGCCCGACGTGCTGCTGTGATAGAGCACGATGCGGGGATTGCTTTCCGGCCCGGCGATTTCGCGCACGTCGCGCGCGAGTTCGGCCTGCGCAATGGCAAAAGGCACCGGGGCCGATGGGGCAGGCGGTGGCGGTGGGGGCAGCGGCAGGCCGCCGGACAGGGCTTTAAGGAAAGCGCGCGCCATGAAGCCGTCGGCGACGCCGTCGCCATTGACGTCCACCTGAACCCAGTCGCCCTCCAGCCCCAGTCCATAGACGACGGTTCCCAGCGGGACGGTTTGCATCACGGTGAAACTCTCGCCAGGGCCGCCACGCAGGCGCAGGCCGCTGCGGGCGATCACCTCGAACATGGCGACGCCGCCGCTGGCGCGCGGCGTGTCGGGGACGGCTTGCGGTGTTGCGCCGAACTGCCCGAAATCCTCGAACGCCGGGTTGAACAGGTTGCCGTCATAGTCGAAACGGCCGAAACTGGACGGGATGTCCTGGAATTTCTGGAACAGCGTCCATTGCTGCGACGCCAGGAAGGCCTTCGATCCTGACCATCCCATCGATGCGGGCAGCCAGAACAGGGTGGCGTTGCCGCTGGCTTTGAGCCGCGAGCAGACCGCGCCCGAGCCGTAGACGCCGATGCGGAACTGGCCGCCCAGAACCTTGACTACTTCGGCGAAGTAACGGTCGATCTGGTCGAGTTCGCTCGCCCGGAAGAAGTCATGATCGACGCCGAAATAGATCGCGGAGTCCGCCGGCTGGCCGATCGACATGGCCAATGCCTGCGCTCGGGTGGCGTCGCGCGTGCCCTTGCCGGTGGCGAAATCGTCGAGAAAGCCGCCGGCGCCGCCGCGCTGCTGAAAGACGACCGCGACGTTCAGGCCGGCCGCGGTCAGCTTGCCATATTCGGCCGGCGTCAGGCATTTCGACGGGAAGACCGACGAGTTCTTGTTGTTGTAATAGCGGATGACGGTCCGCACGCCTTCCTGAAACAGACGCGCGGCGTGATCGCCCAGATTATAGGGTGAATCGATGATCTCGTGCATAGTCGCCCCCTCAATGCAAAGGTCAGCATGCTTCGATCCCCGCTGCCGGGGTCGGACTCACTTCTGAAATTTTGGGCGACCTGTAGGAAAGTAGAATATCAGGGCGGAGTCGAGTCAATCGACAAACGCCGCCATGTTGGCGATCCGAAATGAACTGATTGGAATGCTTCGCGGATTAGTTTCGCGCGAACACCAGACGCTTGAGGACGACATAGTTGACGAGCGACACCAGCACTGTGGTGACGAGTCCGGCCGCATAAGGGGAGGGGATGACCCGGATCAGGCAGGCGAGGGCCGCGAGGCTGAGCAGATAATTGGCGGCGTAGGATAGGATGAAGCGGCTGCGGCTGCTTTGCTGGCCGGCGAAGGCGTAGCGGCTGTAGGTGACGTAGTTGAAGGCGACGCCCAGAACATGCGCGATGACCTGTGCAACAAAGACGTTGGCGCCGCACCACAGGAGCAGGGCGAAGAGGCCGTAGCCGAAGGCGGTGTTGACGATGCCGGCCTGATAATAGCGCAGGATTTGCAGCCATTCCGTAGCGGAAAATCGATTCCTCACGGGCGGTAGCCGGGCGGGAAGTTGATGCGTTCTCGCTCCAGCACCAAGGGCTGGTTGCGGGTGCGGTCGGAGACGAGGCCCATCTGTACGCCGAGCAGGCCCAGGAACAGGAACAGCATGCAAAACTGTCCCTCCAGCATGGCGGCGAACAGCCAGAGCTGGACCGAGCGGCCGGTGAAGGTCGCGTAGACCGCGCCGAGCAGACAGATGGTGGTCAGAATGCCGATGAAGAAGGCGACGTAGAGCGGCGCGCGCAGCAGGTTCTTCGAGGAGCCAGCGAGGCCGTTCAGGGCGAAGTCGAGCAGGGTGAAGAAGTTGTTGTTCGACTTGCCGCCGGCGCGCTCGGGGCGCTTGAACGGGATCGTTTCGATACTGAAACCCGTTTCGACGAGCAGGCCGCGAAAGAAGGGATGCGGCTCGTTGAGGGCGCGGATCGCCTCCACCACGCGGCGGTCGTAGATGCCGAAGCCGGTCGCGTTGGGGATGATCGGATAGTCGCCGAAGCGCTGCTGGAGCGAATAGGAGAGTTCGCGCATGAAGGTGAGCGCCGCGCCCGACTTCTCGCTTTCGCGCACGCCCAGCACGATGTCGGTGCCGGCGCGCCAGCGGCGGACGAACTCCGGCAGCAGGTCGGGCGAGTCCTGAAAATCGGCGCACATCGAGATGATGGCGCGACCGCCGGCCTGATAGATGCCATGGGTGGGTGAGCGCATCTGGCCGTAATTGCGGGTGTTGACGATCAGCTTGATGCGCGGGTCGCGCGCGCACATGCCCTTCACGATTGCGACCGTGCGGTCCTGTGACTCATTGTCGATGAAGATGATGTCGAAACTTTCGACGATCGGCTCCAACTGCGCGATGACGGCGGCGGCGATCGCCTCGGCATTGTCCTGCTCGTTGCGGCAGGCGATGACGACCGAGACTTCTGGGGGGGAGACTTCGGGACTGCTGGTCATGATGCCTCCACGGCGGATGAGGTGGCGCGCAGCCAGTCGGCGGTTTCCGCGATCTGGTCGGGCAGCGGCAGAGGGGTGAGGCCGTGGCGGGCGAGCAGGGCCTGCCAGTTGGCGTCGTCGCCGACATAGATGTTCGAGCGGTTATCGGTGATCGGGTGGCGGTCCACGCTGCCGCCAAGGACCCGCGCGACCATCTGCGCGACGGCGGCGAGTTCCAGCGGCGCGCCGCCGGTGTCGAAGCGCAGCACGGGGTCGGCATCGTCGGCGAGCAGGGCGGCGAAGACCAAGGAGAGCAGTTCGCGGACGGGGACATAGGAGCGATGCACCGCCATCGGCGCGCGCACGGCGATCGGGCGGCCGGCAAGCGCGTCGAGGATGAAGCTGGCGAGCGCATAGGTCTCGTGCTTGTTCATCCACGGGCCGGAGAGGCTGTAGAGACGGCCGATCGCGACGCGGCGATCCGCGCTCGCCCAGGAAGCGAAGTGGTCCTCGTCATCGCGCTTGAGCGCACCATAGAGGCGCAAGTCGGCGGCGGCTTGCGGATCGTCGGCGAAGGCGGCGGCGCCGGAAGAGGCGAGAAACAGGCGATCGACGCCGATGCAGTCCAGCGCGGCGTGGACTTCGTCCGAAATGGCGCGATTGGCGGCGGCATAGGCGGCGGCGTCCATGCCGGCGACCTTGTCCTTGGTCAGGAAAGCCAGGTGCAGCAGCAGCGTCGGTTCAGCGGGCAGGTCGCGCAGCGTCGAAAGAGCCTGTTGCGGCACGCCCGGTTCGATCATGCCGGCGGCCGAGCCGAAGCAGCGGACGCGATGCGTAAAATCCCGCTCGCCCAGCGCGTCGCGCAGTACGGCTATGGCGGTGCGGCCGATCCAGCCGCGTGCGCCGGTGATGACGATGCGCCGCGTGTCCGCCCGCACGGCCTGCCGCACCGCAGGCGCGAGCCGGCAGCGCGGGGCATGAAGATCGAGGGCGGCGATCATGCGGGCATCAGCTTGTCGCCAGCGCCTTCGGCACAAAGTCGGCGGCCAGATAATCGATTTCGGGACTCATGCGGTCGATGGGATTGGATTCCATCGATCCGCTCTGGGTGACGCGGCTGCTGATCTTGGGGAAATAGGTCTGTTCCGGGTCCACGGGCACGATGAAGCCGTGCAGGCCGGGCGTCGCCATGGCCGACAGGAAGGCCGCGTCATCGGTGAAGTCGAGCGGCAGGCGCATGACGGGCACGTCCCAGGCGGCGAACAGCTTTTCCCATTGCGGCAGGCCAAGGCCGGAGCGGGTGTCGCAGCCGAGATATTTGCCGTCGAAATAATTGCGCTGGGTCATGCGGATCGAGGCATGGCCCTGATCGTCGAAGATGAAGATTTTGAGGTTCAGCCCGTTGATCGCGGCGGTGCCGAGTTCCTGCATGTTCTGGGCGAAGCCGCCGTCGCCCTCGATCAGGATGGTGCGGCGGCCGGCTCCGGCAATGGCCGCGCCGATCGCGCCGGACAGGCCATAGCCCATGGAGGCCAGAGACTTGTTGGTCAGCATGCGCTGGCCCAGCTTCTGCCGGTAGAGCTGCATCGAGAGCGTGAAGGCGCTGCCGCTGGAGCAGGGGATGACGAGGTCGTCGGGGCGGGTCACATCCTCCAGCCGCACGATGAAGTCATAGGGTGAGAGATAGCCCTCGCCGGTGTGATTGACGTCCTCGATCCGGGGGATGCGTGCGACGATGTCGCGACCGTGGGCCAGCCACTCGTCCTTGCGCGGCAGATCATGGGCGACGAGGCGGGCGAGGAAGTCGTTGGCGTCGGCGCACAGGCCAATGTCGATATGGGGATGGCCCTTGGTCAGTTCAGCCGGGTCGATCTCGACCTGAACGATCTGTGCGGCGCGGCCAAATTCCTGCCAGTTGAAGCCGGTCTGCTGGAGGCCGAGGCGGGTGCCGACCGCGACGATCAGGTCGGATTGCTGGATGACGATGTTCGATGCGCGCTGACCCCATGTGTTGGGGCGGCCGAGATAATTGGCGGCCTGCCCGTCGAAACGGTCTGCGCCATTATAGGTGGTCATCACCGGCATGCCGAGCGCTTCCATGCGGGCGCGCAGGCGATTGGCGGTGGCGTAATCGACGCCGCCGCCGACCAGCAGAACCGGGCGCTGCGCGTCGCGCCAGAGCGTCGCGACCTGCGCGACTTCGGCGTCGCTGGCGCTGGGCAGAAGCGGGGCCTGCGGGGCGGGCAGGGCCTGTTCCTCGACGGTCATGGCCTGCACGTTGAGCGGCATTTCGAGGAATACCGGCCCCTTGCGCGGGGTCCAGCTCTGTTCGATCAGCGCCAGGAACTCCGCCGCGTCTACCGGCGCTTCGTGCCGGACGGACGCCTTGGTGGTGCTGCACATCAGTTCGACGCCGTCCACTTCCTGAATGCCGCGCGCGCGCAGCTGCCCGCGCGAAAGGTCGCTGGTCTTGACCTGCCCGCCGATCACCAGCAGTTCGCGGCTTTCGAGCCATGCGCCGCTGACGGCGGTGACAATGTTGGTGAGGCCCGGCCCCGTGGTGACGAGCGCCAGCGCCCTGGCCGGGGCGGCGATCTCGTTGAAATATTCCGCCGCGATGCCGGCGGCGACTTCGTGGACCACCGGCACGCCGGTCAGATAGCGGTCGAGGCTTTCGGTGAGGTGCATGATATTGCCCCCGCCGACATAGAAATAATGGGTGTAGCCCGCCGCCTGAAGCCAGGCGCCGATCTGGTCGCTATATTTCACGGCCGGTCCTTTTCCGCGATGGTCATCAGCGAAGTGAGGACCCGGTGGACCTGATTGGCGGAGAGGCTGCCGGGCGTGCCGCTGTCATAGCCCCAGTCGGCGTGCAGCGGCAGGTGAATATGCCCTTCGAACGGTTCGAGATGGCTGTTCATGTCGTCCACATAGACGATCATCCACTTGCCCCGGTCGAGCCAGTGCTGGCTTTGTGCGACGGCGAGCTTGGAACCGAGACGACGGATATCCTCCTGCCCGAACACCGGCACGACATCGGCATCGTGGAAGGCGAGCGTCTCGCGGATCGATGCGACATTGCGGGTGGACAGGATCGCGAACCGATCCGGACATTGCAGCAGCAGCGGCTTGATGAGGAAGAAGAAGTCATAGGCCGGCATGATCTTGGGCCATTCGGGATCGGCCATGATCTCCTTGCGCGCGGCGAAGAAGGCGCGGGCGAAGGCCCAGTCCTCTTCCTCCGGCGCGAAGCCGGGCAGCACCGAGGCGGGCAGGGCGCTGGTGGCGGAATAGAGGCGGTTATACTGCCAGGCGTCGGTCACGACCGAGCGATAGGCGAGGAACTCCTCGTAACTTATGTCGTCGCGGAAGCCGGCCTTGCCCTCCACCGCGCGATTGGCGACGGTGTACGCCTCGAACGCGCTGTTGAAGAGCACGCCGTCGAAATCCAGCACGAACTTGACCTGCATCGCCTGCGCGGCGCGGCGTGGCCGAGGGGCGCGCTTGCCGCCCTCGATAAGCGCATCCTCGGGGTGGAAGATCTTCGACATTTCCATGGGTGCATTCCCTCCTGTCCTGTCCGCCTGTTTCTGGCCGCTTTTTGCGGCTCAGTTCCGCTTGCCCGCCAGGAAGGCGGCCATGGTTTCGACGATGTAGCTCAGATGATCCTCGGTCAGACCGGGATAGACGCCGATCCAGAAGGTGCTGGTCGTCGTGATGTCCGCATTGCTGAGGTCGCCGACGACGCGATAGTTGCGGCCCTTCATATAGGGCTGCCGCAGCAGATTGCCGCCGAACAGCATGCGCGTGCCGACCTTGTGCGCGTCGAGATAGCGGACCAGTTCCTCGCGGTTGACGCCGCTTTCGGGGCGGATCGTGATCGGGAAGCCGAACCAGCTCGGCTCGCTGTTGGGTGTCGCCTCCGGCAGGATGAAGACATCCTCATAGGGCTTCAGCAGCGTCTTCAGGCTCGCGAAATTGCGGGCGCGCGCGGCGATGAAATCCTCCAGACGGTCCATCTGGGCGAGGCCGACGGCGGCCTGCATGTCGGTGATCTTGAGGTTATAGCCAGCATGGCCATAGGTATATTTATGGTCGTAGCCGGTCGGCAGCGACCCCAGAGTGCGGGCGAAACGCTTGCCGCAGGTGTTGTCCACGCCCGGCGCGCACCAGCAGTCCCGGCCCCAGTCGCGCATCGATTCGATGACGCGCTTCAGGCGCGGCTTGTCGGTAAACACCGCGCCGCCTTCGCCCATGGTGATGTGGTGGGCGGGGTAGAAGCTGAGCGTTCCGATATCGCCGAAAGTGCCGACGCTCTTGCCGTCATAGGTCGCGCCCAGCGCGTCGCAGCAATCCTCGACGACCCAGAGATTGTATTTTTTCGCGACCCGCATGACTTCGGCGAGGTCGAACGGGTTGCCGAGTGTGTGCGCGATCATGATGGCGCGGGTCTTGTCGCTGACCGCCGCCTCGATCATGTCGGGCTTGATATTGTAGGTCGGGATGTCGACGTCGACGAACACCGGGACCAGCCCATATTGCAGCGACGGGTTGACCGTGGTGGGGAAGCCGGTGGCGACGGTGATGACCTCGTCGCCGGGCTTGAGGGCATCGCCGCGGAAATAGTGCGAGGTCAGCGTCGAGAGCGCGAGCAGGTTGGCGGAAGAGCCGGAGTTGGTGGTCAGCGCATGGGCGACGCCCAGACGCTTGGCGAGGCGCGCCTCGAACGCATCGTTGAAGCGGCCGGTGGTCAGCCAGAAATCGAGCGCGCTGTCGACAAGCATGCGCATGTCGTGCTCGCCATAGACCTTGCCGGAGACCGGGACAGTGCTTGTCCCGGGGATGAAGGTCTTGGGCGCGTGGAAGCGGCGGGCATATTCGCCCGTCAGTTCCAGGATCATCGCGCGCATCTGCGCTTCTTCGGATGCTTCGCTGGCCATATCGGCAGGTTTCACCAGGTTCATGACAGTCATAGGAAATTCCCTCCCCCCGGCAGGGTGCTCGCCAAAGTGTGACGATAAATGGTTAATTGTTTCTTCGAGACGGCGAGCGGATCGGCGCCATCGGCGACGCTGCGGTGCCATTCGACGATGCTGTCGAGCGCCTGTTCAAGGCGCATCGCGGGACGCCAGCCAAGCTCCGAGCGGGCCTTGGCGCAATCGAGCTTGAGGATCTTCGCTTCGTGGACGGCGGGGGCGTTGCCGGCGGGCGTGCGCCAGGCGGGGCCGCCCCAGGCGGCGCACATGCGGTCGGCAATCCAGTGGACGGGCCGGGTGTCGTCGTCGGCTGGGCCGAAGTTCCAGCCGCTGGCGGTTGCGCTGTGGCCATCGGCAAGGCGACGGGCGATCATGAGATAGCCGCCCAGTGCTTCGAGCACATGCTGCCAAGGGCGGATCGATGCGGGCGCGCGGATGACGGGCGGCTCGCCGGCGATCAGGGCGCGGACGATGTCCGGGATCAGCCGGTCGGTCGCCCAGTCGCCGCCGCCGATGACATTGCCGGCGCGCACCGAGGCGAGCAGCGGGCCGTTTTCGAAGAAGCTGCGGCGGTAGGCGGCGATGACGAGTTCGGCCGCGCCCTTGCTGGCGGAATAGGGATCATGCCCGCCCATCGGGTCGCTCTCGCGATAGGGCCAGACCCATTCGCGGTTGTCGTAGCATTTGTCGCTGGTGACGCAGACGATGGCTTTCAGGTCGGCCACGCGGCGGCAGGCGTCGAGCACATGGACCGTGCCCTGGACGTTGGTCGCGAAGGTTTCGACCGGGATGTCGTAGGACAGGCGGACGAGCGGCTGCGCGGCCAAGTGAAACAGGATTTCGGGTTGCGCGGCCCGGATGGCGGCGTCCACCGCGGCGGCGTCACGGATGTCGCCCTCGATATGGGTGACGCAGTCCTGCACCCGCGCCTGGCGGAACAGGCTGACCGGATCGGCGGGGAGCGAGAAGCCGGTGACCTTCGCCCCCATCTGCGTCAGCCAGAGGCTGAGCCAGCTGCCCTTGAAACCCGTGTGGCCGGTGAGGAAGACGCAGCGGCCTTTCCAGAAGTCGTCGCTCACCATGACTTCCACGGCGCGCCCTTCTCCCACTGTTCTTCAAGGAAATGCTTGTCGCGCAGCGTGTCCATCGGCTGCCAGAAGCCTTCATGGCGATAGGCGATAAGGTCGCCCTCGGCCGCCAGCTGCTCCAGCGGATCGCGCTCCCAGATGGTGTCGGGGCCGTCGATCAGGTCGATGACCGACGGGTCGAGCACGAAGAAGCCGCCGTTGATGAGGCCGCCGTCGCCCGCCGGCTTTTCGGTGAAGCTGCGCACCGCGTCGCCCTCGAACCCCAGCGCGCCGAAGCGGCCGGGGGGCGAGACGGCGGTGATCGTCGCCTTGCGGCCATGCTCTGCGTGAAAGGCCAGCTCCGCTGCGATGTCGATGTCGGCGACGCCGTCACCATAAGTGAAGCAGAAGGGCTGGTGCGGATCAAGATAGCGGCGCACCGCCTTCAGTCGGCCGCCGGTCATCGTGTCCTGGCCGGTCTCGACCATGGTGATGCGCCAGGGTTCGCTCCAGTTTTCGTGGATGGTCATGCTGTTCTGCGACAGGTCCAGCGTGACGTCGGCGGTATGCAGGAAGTAGTTCGCGAAATACTCCTTGATCATATAGCCCTTGTAGCCAAGGCAGATGATGAAGTCGTTGATCCCGTAGCTCGAATAGACCTTCATGATGTGCCAGATGATCGGTTTTCCGCCGATTTCGATCATCGGTTTGGGACGGACGGAGGTCTCCTCACCGATCCGTGTGCCAAGGCCGCCGGCCAGGATGACCGCCTTCGTCGGCGCGGTTGCGGTGATTGGCGTGAATGCGTTCATGACGTGTCGAGGCCCCGGGCAGGTGAAGCTTCATGCTGCTGCGAGGGGCACATTTGTCTAATATGGTTAATAATCCCCTAGCGCGGGCGCAGGATCAGAAGGCGAGCGACGCCTCTGCGCCGATCATGCGCGGCTGGTTGTAGGCGGCGAGGTAGACAGCCCCCGGCCGGTTGTTGGGGCCAAGGCCGGCGCTGGTGGCGACGGTGATCGCGCGGCGGTCAGTCAGGTTTTTGGCGAAGGCGCTGAGCGACCAGTTGCCGCGCGTGATCCCGGCGCGCAGATCGAAGGTGGCGTAGCCACCGAGCCGCTTGGGGAAGCGGCGGCTGTAATCGCTGATACGCGCGCTGACGAAATTAATGCCCGCGCCGAAGCTGGCGTGCATATCGTTACCGATCGGGACGAGTTGGTCGGCCATGACTGACCCCGACCAGCGTGGCACATAGGGCAGGCGGTCGCCATCCACGCCGCCGCCGGCCGGCGCGTCGCTGGTCAGCCGCGCGTCGGTATAGGCAAGGTTGCTCGCCAGCGTCAGCCCGTCGATCGGGCGGTAGCGCAGCATCAATTCGCCGCCCTGGCTCTTCGCGCGGCCGCCATTGACGATGAAGTTGAAGCCCGCAGCGCTGGTCTGCATCTGGACGGCCTTCCATCGGGTGTGGAAGGCGGCGGCCTCGATATCGAGCGCGCCGTTCAGCGCCGCGCCCTTGAAGCCGACCTCCATTTGCGTCAGCCGGTCGGGATCGAATGTGTCGGGCGCGACGAAGACGCTGGGTGGCGGCACGGCGTTGGGACCGCCGGGGCGATAGCCTGACGCGGCGCGGGCGTAGAGCATGAAGTCGGGCGAGAAGCGGAAGCGCGGCGAGACCATCCAGGTGACGATATCGGCCGTTTCCTGCCCTTCATGGGTGCGGCGCGGGCCGATGATGCGGCCGCGATAGTCCTGGAAATAGTCCTGATCGTCATGGCTGTAGCGCAGGCCGGCCAGGATATCGAACTGGGCGGTGAAGTGGACGCGGGCGTTGCCGAAGGCCGAGACTTCGCGATATTCCGACAGGATCGACGCGGTTACGAGGTTGGGCAGGGGCAGCGGTGCGCCGGTGGCGATATCGAACGGATCGAAGCCGGGGATGCGGTTCGAGGCTTTCTCCTGCGTCCAGTAGAGGCCGGCCTGGACATCCAGCAGCCCGCTCGCCAGCCCGTCACTGCTGAGGCGCAGTTCCTGCGACCAGCGTTCGGTACGGGTGTTCTGGGTCGAGCGCAGGCCGATGCCGCCCAGCGCCACGCCGAAGCCGCGCGAGATGTCGGTGACATTGTGGAAGCGGGTGTGCTGGTATGTGGTCGAGGACAGCAGGTCGAACCGGCCGAGATCGGCGCGCCAGGTGGCGTTGTAGAGGCGGAATTGCACGCGGCCGCTCTCGCGCAATTGGCGGTCCTGGGCCAGGTGGCCATGGATAGGTGCCAGCGTCACGGCGTCGACATCGACCGTGTTCAGGCCAGTGGTTCGCGTGTCTTGCGCAATCGCGGAAATGTCGAGGCGGACATCCTCGCCGAAGCGCGCGCTCAGTACGGCGCGGCCGCCCCTGACGGTGGCGCGGTTGATGTTCTCGCGGCCGATACGGGCGTTGACATTGTCGATCGCGCCGGCGTCGCGCCGGGTGAAGCCGGAGACGCGCAACGCCAGTCGGTCGGTCGCCAGCGGCAGGTTCAGCATGCCGCGCAGGGCGTAGCCGACATCGCCCTGCGCGACGCTGTTGACGCCGCCCGACAGGCTGGCGGAGGCATCGGAAAGATCGGTGGGCGTGGTCGTGAATTTCACGAGTCCGCCGACCGCACCCGCGCCGTAGAGCGTGCCCTGCGGCCCTTTCAGGATTTCGATTTGCCGCAGGTCGGACGGGTCGAGATCGGGCGTGGTGGAGCTGCCGCCGGCATAGGCGTTGACCGAGCCGATCGGGGCCTCGTCGATATAGAAGCCGGTCGCGGATGCGGACTGCGTCACCCCGGTGGTGATGCCGCGCAGCGTCACCTGCGCCTGTCCGGTGCGGACGGAGGTCAGCGACAGGCCGGGGACGCGGCTGGCGTAATCGGAAAAGCGCACGATACCCTGTGCGGCGAGATCGGGCGCGGGGAGCGCCGTGACCGAGACCGGGACGTCCTGCAAGCGTTCGATGCGCTTCTGCGCGGTGATGAGGATGTCGGCCGGCGCTGTGGCGTCGGTCTGCGCGTGGGCAGGGGCGATGTTCAGGGCGGCCGCCGCAACGCCGGCCAGAGCAAGCGCGCGCCAATGCCAGTGCCAATGACAGTGCGAACGGTTCATGGCCCCCTCTCTTATCCCCCGCATGAGGGACGCCGATCTTATCGGTCTTAGGTTAACAGACCGATTTTTCGCAATCGATGAATGGCATGCCGGGCGGGGCAGGGCGGTTCCATCGACCTAAGGTCCAATTGTCTGCAGCGCCTGCTGTGCCACCTTGTCGGCCAACTCTGATCAATCGGGAGATGGATATGTTGCAGCAGGCCATGGAGCGATTCGCGGGTAAAACCCTGATCCGCGACAGCTACGATCACTATATCAACGGCCAGTGGGCCGCGCCGGCCAAGGGTGCCTATTTCGACAATATTTCGCCGGTGACAGGCCAGGTGGTCTGCAAGGTCGCCCGCGGCACGGCCGAGGATATCGAGGCCGCGCTGGACGCTGCCCATGCCGCCAAGGACGCCTGGGGCAAGTCCAGTTCGACCGAGCGCGCCAATATCCTGCTCAAGATGGCCGACCGGATGGAGGCCAATCTCGACCTGATCGCGATGGCCGAGACCATCGACAACGGCAAGCCGATCCGCGAGACGACCGCCGCCGACATCCCGCTCGCGATCGACCATTTCCGCTATTTTGCGGGCTGCGTCCGCGCGCAGGAAGGATCGATCAGCGAGATCGACCATGACACGATCGCCTATCATTTCCACGAGCCGCTGGGCGTCGTGGGGCAGATCATCCCGTGGAACTTCCCGATCCTGATGGCGGTGTGGAAGCTCGCGCCCGCTCTGGCCGCCGGCAACTGCATCGTGCTGAAGCCTGCCGAGCAGACGCCGATGTCGATCATGGTGCTGCTCGAAGTGATCGGCGACCTGCTGCCGCCCGGCGTGCTGAACGTGGTCAACGGTTTTGGCGTCGAGGCGGGCAAGCCGCTGGCGTCGAACAA
This sequence comes from Sphingobium sp., assembly GCA_044237945.1. GTDB lineage: Bacteria > Pseudomonadota > Alphaproteobacteria > Sphingomonadales > Sphingomonadaceae > Sphingobium. The sequence continues at coordinate 44,029 of JBIIEH010000025.1, forward strand.
GCGGATCAGCAAGATCGCCTTCACCGGCGAGACCACCACCGGCCGCCTCATCATGCAATATGCCAGCGAGAATCTGATCCCGGTGACGCTGGAACTGGGCGGCAAAAGCCCAAACATCTTCTTCGAAGACGTGATGGACGCCGATGACGACTATTTCGACAAGTGCCTGGAGGGCTTTGCGATGTTCGCCCTCAACCAGGGCGAGGTCTGCACCTGCCCCAGCCGCGCGCTGATCCAGGAATCGATCTACGAGAAGTTCATCGAACGCGCGATTGCCCGGGTAAAGGCGATCAAGCTCGGCAGCCCGCTCGATCCCAGCACCATGATCGGCGCGCAGGCGTCGAACGATCAGCTGGAAAAGATCCTCTCCTATATCGCCATCGGCAAGGATGAGGGCGCGGAAGTGCTGACCGGAGGCGACCGCGCGAGCCATGACGGCGAGCTGGCTGAGGGCTTCTATGTGACGCCCACGGTGCTCAAGGGCCACAACAAGATGCGCATCTTCCAGGAGGAAATCTTCGGCCCGGTGCTGGCCGTAACGACCTTCAAGGACGAAGCGGAGGCGCTCGCGATCGCCAACGACACGCTCTATGGTCTGGGCGCAGGCGTGTGGACCCGCGACGGGACGCGCGCCTATCGCATGGGCCGCGGCATCCAGGCCGGGCGCGTGTGGACCAACTGCTACCACGCCTATCCCGCACATGCGGCGTTTGGCGGCTACAAGCAGTCGGGCATCGGCCGCGAGAACCACAAGATGATGCTGGATCACTATCAGCAGACCAAGAATCTGCTGGTTTCTTACAGCCCCAAGGCATTGGGCTTCTTCTGATCCGAAAAGTGGCGAAGGCTTTCTCCCTCTCCCCTTTTGGAGCCTTCGTCGCGGGCGGGCGTCTTCGGACGCCCGCCTTTATTTGTCCGACAAAATACTTCTCTCCTTGAGGGGAGAAGGCTATGGTGGGTCGAAATCAGGAGAAGGATCGTGCCCGACATTCCCCCGCGCATCCTCACTACCGTCGCAGCCGATGCGCTGATCGAAAAGCTCACCGCGTTTCACGGCCCGCTGATGTTCCACCAGTCGGGCGGATGCTGCGATGGGTCCGCGCCGATGTGCTTTCCGCGCGGCGAGTTCAAGACCGGGGCGCAGGACGTGCTGCTGGGCGAAGTCGCCGGTGACGTGCCAGTGTGGATCGGCGCGGCGCAGTTCGAATATTGGCGGCATACGCAGGTGACGATCGACGTCGTGCCGGGGCGCGGAGCGGGCATGTCGCTGGAGGCGCCGGAGGGCGTGCGCTTCATCGTGCGCTCGCGCGTGTTCAGCGATGCCGAGGACCAGGCGCTGGTCGCGGCGGGTGAACCGCCGAGGGGCGGCTGACCCCGATGCGCTTCACGGAGCATCCCGAGCGGCGCCATGTGGTCGGCGAGATGCACTTGCGGCGTTTTCCGCGCCTGTCCCTGCCGGCGCAGGTGATCCAGCTCGCCCGGCTGCTGGACGAGGAGGAACGCGCGGCCGAGGCGGCGATGATCGCGGCCTGCCCGGCCCCCACCCACAGCGATGGTCCGCGTCATCTGGAGGCGCGCTGGTCCGACGATATCCGCATCAGTTGGGAACGGCATAGCGAGGCGAGCACGGTCACGCTGATCTTCACGGGCGAGGCCGCCTTGCCGCTCCGCTGGACCCGGCCGGAGGACGACGACCGCGCCGCCGCCATCGCCTGGGTCGAGACGCTGCCGGGCCGGGTGATCCGCGCCACCCATGTGATGATGGTCGCGAACGAGGAAAAGGCGGCCCCGCTGGTCGAGGCGGCCGAGTTTCGCGCGTCGCATCTGGTGTCGTGCCATGTTGGCGCGAAGGCCGGGCAGGGCGCGCGGATATGGGCCGATTTTCGCATCCATGACGATGGCTATGGCCGGGTGGTGGTCGCTGCCAACGGGCTGTCGCTGGGCGATCTGGGCCGATCGGCGCAGCGGCTTCAGGAACTGGGCAATTATCGCAACATGGCCCTGCTGGGCCTGCCCGCGGCGCAGGCGGGCTGGGCGCGGCTGAACGACATGGAGGCGGCGCTGGAGCGGACGGCGGCGGTGCTGCGCGACGGGGTCGGGCGGGACGACGATCTGCTCGCCGAGTTGTCGGCGCAGACGGCGGCGCGGCTGGCGCTGGCGGGAATGTGCGATTTCCGGCTGAGCGCCACGGCCGCCTATGCGCAGATCGTCGCCGACCGGCTGGCGGAGCTGGACGCGCAGCCGATCCCCGGCTTCCAGTCGCTGCCCGACTTCATCGGCCGCCGCTTTCACCCGGCGATGCGCACCTGCACCGCCTTCGCGGATCGGCAACGGCTGCTGGGCGAGCGGCTGGCGCAGTTCACGGCGCTGCTGCGCACGCGGATCGAGACGCATATCGAGAACCAGAATGGCCGGCTGCTCGCGTCCATGGATCGCAGCGCCCGGATGCAGCTGCGCCTGCAGCATCTGGTCGAGGGGCTGTCGGCGGTGGCGATCAGTTACTATGCGATCGGCCTGCTCGGCTATGCGTTCAAGGCCGTCGAGAAGGTCGCGCCGCGCTTCTCCTCCACGCTGGCGCTGGGAGTGGCTGCGCCGCTGCTGGTCATCGCCGTCTATGTCATGTTGGGACGGTTGCGACACCGGCTCATTTCGCTGGATGACAAGGTCGCATCGGAAGGCGCATAAGCCCCAAGATAAACAGACAAATGGGATCAGGGGATGACTTTGCTGGCTTGCGCAATTGCTTTCGCATCGAGCCACGCCACCGAACCCGCGGCGGCGATGGAAGAGATTGCAGGACAGATCGGTGAGGAGGAACTCGCCGGCATGCTGGTCTTCTGTTCGCACCGTTTCGACCGGGCGGCGCTGGCGCGGGCGATCAACCGGCATAGCGAGGGCGTGGTGACGATCGGCTGCACCAGCTCGGGCGAGCTGACCGAGCGCGGCTATGATCAGGACAGCATCAGCGTGATCGGCTTTCCCGCGTCCGCCTTCCACCTGACGTCGCATTGCTTCGAGATCGACGCCTTCGATCCGGTCGCCGCGCGCGAGGCGATCCGCAATCTGGCCGCCGTGGCTGATCGCGACAGCCGGCATCTGGGCGAGAAGGTCAACCATGTCGCCTTGTTCCTGGTCGACGGGCTGTCGCATCGCGAAGAGCTGCTGACGATGACGATTCAGGATGCGCTGGGCGACATTCCGCTGATCGGCGGATCGTCGGGCGACGGCATGATGTTCCGCGAGACGGCGATCTTCGAGGGCGGGCGCTTCCATGGCCATGCGGCGGTCGTCGCGATCCTCTCCACGCCGCGGCCGATGCATGTGTTCAAGGAACAGCATTACCGACCGAGCGCGGAGAAGATGGTCGTGACCGAAGCGGATTCGCAGGACCGGGTCGTGACGGAGATCGACGCCGAGCCGGCTGCGCAGGAATATCTGCGGCTGGCGGGCCATGCCGGCGAGGCGCTGGGCGTCGAGTTCTTTGCGGCGCATCCGCCGATGGTGAGGGCTGGGGGCGAATATCATGTCCGTTCGATCCAGAGCGCGAACGATGACGGCAGCCTGACCTTCTACTGCGCGATCGACGAGGGCATCGTGCTGGCGGTGGGCGAGCCGGTGGACCGCATCGCCGGCATGGAGACGCTGTTCACGGATATCGGCGAGCGGATCGGGCCGATCGACCGGATCATCGCGTTCGATTGCGTGCTGAACCGGATCGATGCCGAACAGCGGCAGATCGGCCGGCAGGTGTCCGAACTCTACGCCCGCAACCGGGTGATCGGGTTCAATACCTATGGCGAGCAATATCATGCGCTGCACGTCAACCAGACGTTCAGCGGACTTGCGATCGGCCGATGAACGAGCTGGCGTCCACCATCGCTGACCCGGAAGTGGAGAGCCTGCGCGGCGAGGTGCGCAAGCTCAAGAAGATCAACGCCGCGCTGATGGACCGGGTGGAGCGGTCGAGCGACATGGCGGGCAACGCCTTTTCGATGTTCGAGACCGCGATATCGCTGGAAGCCATGGTGCGCGAGCGGACCATGGAGCTGGAGGACGCGCTGGGGCGGCTGGCGAAGGCGAATGCCGACCTGGCCGAGGCGCATGCGGCCGCCGACGCGCACCGAAGCCGGCTGCGCGACGCGATCGACAGCATCAACGAGGGCTTCGTGCTGTTCGACGCCGAGGACCGGCTGGTGCTGTTCAATGATGCCTATCTGGGTTTCTGGCCGGAGATCGCCGACCAGGTGCAGGAGGGCATGAGCTTCGACGAGATCGCCAAGCTGGCGGCGGCCTTCCATCGGCCGCTCGGGTCGATCGTAGGTCCCGATCGCTGGGTCTCGGACCGGCTGGCGCGGCACAGCGTGGCCGATGGCGGCCATGTGCAGGCGCTGGCCGATGGGCGCTGGGTGCAGATCAACGAACTGCGCACCAGCGAGGGCGGGATCGTCGGCATCTATACCGATATCACCGAGGTGAAGGCGGAGGATGCGCGCGACCGGGCGCGGGAACTGGCCGAGCGCAATATCGTGTTGCAGTCGACGCTGGATAACCTCTCGGAAGGCGTGTGCCTGTTCGACGGCGAAGGCCGGCTGGCGGCGTGGAACGAGGCGTTGCAGCAGTTGCTGACGCTGCCCGACGACTGGAGCAAGGGGCTGGCGACGCATGCGGCGCTGATTGGCTGGTGCCGCGAGACGCTGGGCATGGAAGATGAGGGCTGCCTCGACTGGCGCGGCGAGATCAGTGGCGGCGACCGGGTGCGCCGGATCGTCCGTTGTGGCGAGCGCAGCTTCGAGATCCGCAGCAATGCCATGGAACGGGGCGGGCAGGTGATCGGCTTTTCCGATGTCACCGACATGCTGCGCGCGCAGGGCGCTCTTCAGGAGACTGCCGAGACGCTGGAGCGCCGGGTGGTCGAACGCACCGGCGAGCTGGTCGCGGTCAATCGGCAACTGGCGGGGGAGATTGCCGAGCGGCGCGAGATCGAGGCGCAACTGATGGACGCCAAGACCGTGGCGGAGAAGGCGAACCTGTCGAAGACCAGCTTCCTGGCGGCGGCGAGCCACGATTTGCTCCAGCCATTGAATGCCGCGCGGCTGTTCGTCGCGGCGTTGGGCGACCGGCGGCTGGCATTGCCGACGCGGGCGCTGGTCAGTCAGACGTCGACGGCGCTGGATTCGGTCGAGGACCTGCTTGAGGCGCTGCTGGAGATCAGCCGGCTCGACGCCGGGGCGATCCAGCCGGAAGTGGCCGATTTCCGGCTCGACCGGCTGCTGGAGACGTTGCGGGTGGAGTTTGCGCCGGTGGCGCGATCGGGCGGGCTTGCGCTCTCGATCGAGGCGGCGCCGTGCTGGGTGCGCTCCGACATCCGGCTGCTGCGGCGGATATTGCAGAATTTCCTGTCCAATGCGCTGCGCTACACCCCGCGCGGATCGGTGACCTTGCGCTGTGTCGAGAGTGCGCAGGGCGTGCGGGTCAGCGTCGCGGACACCGGGCCGGGCATCGCGGCCGACAAGCAGGCGCTGATCTTCGAGGAGTTCCGCCGCTTCGACAACCGGCAGGGCGGCAAGGGGCTGGGCCTAGCCATCGTGCGGCGGGCGAGCGACATGCTGGGCCATGCGATCACGCTGGAGTCCGAGCCGGGCCGGGGATCGACCTTCTCCATCGACCTGCCGGCGGGCTATCCGGTGGTGGAGCCGGCGGAGGAGACTGACGGGCGCACGCGGGACCGGACGATGCGGGGGCTGTCGATCCTGGTGGTCGACAATGAGCGCAGCATCCAGGGCGGCATGCGCACATTGCTGGAAGGCTGGGGCTGCACGGTCGCGGCGGCGAGCGGCCATGACGAGGCGGTGGCGCTGTTCGCGGGCGGGCTGCGGCCGGACATCCTGCTGGTCGACTATCATCTCAACAATGGCGAGACCGGGGATGAGACGATCAGCCGGCTCAATGCGCATTTCGGCGCGGCGCTGCCGGCGATCATGATCTCCGCCGACCGGGGCAAGGAGTTGAAGGCGCGGCTGGACGAGCGCGGCGTGCCGCTGCTGAACAAGCCGGTGAAGCCGGCGCAGTTGCGGTCCCTGCTGCGAACCATGCTAGGCTAGGTCATGGCGACAAGGAAACTGACCGCCTGGCGCGAGGCCGGGCTGATCGACGCGGAGACCGCCGCGCGGATCGAGGCGTGGGAGGCGCAGCATCGCCGGCCGCTGGGCCTGTGGGCTTTGGTCGGGCTGGGGGCGCTCGCCATCGGGCTGGGGCTGGTGTCGGTGGTGGCGGCCAATTGGGACGCGATACCCGGAGAGCTGCGGCTGGCGGTGCATTTCGCGCTGATGCTGGGGGTTGCGGCGCTGCTTTGGTTTACGCTGGAGGACCGGCGCACCAACGATTATTTTCACGATGGCGCGCTGTTCGTCGCCGCCATGCTGGGGCTGACCTTTTTCGGGCATCTGGGGCAGGTCTATCAGACCAGTTCGCCGCTGTGGCAGCCGTTGCTGGCGTGGCAGCTGCTGTTTTCGCCGCTGCTGCTGTTGTTCGGGCGGGGGTGGCCGGCGGCGGGGCTGTGGTTCGCGGGGATTTTGGGAGTGATGTGGGCGCATGCCGACGACTATGGCAAGGACATAACGGGCCTTTTTCCGCAGCCGGCGCATCCCGTCCTCTATTGGGGCCTGATCGCGTCGCCGCCGATGATCGTCGTGGCCATGGCGGCCGTCATGAGGGGGCGCAGTGACCGGCCGGACTTCTGGCGGCGGCTGGAGCACCTGGCGATGGCGACGATCCTGCTGGGCGTCAGCCTGTTCGTGATCGTGAGCGCATGGGACCGGCCGGATCGCGAGGTACTGGGCAGCGTGGCGATCCAGAGTCTGTTCATCATCGCTGCGGCTGGTGTGATCTGGCGGGCGCGGCCCAATGCTTCGGGGATGGCGACGGCTGGCGTTTTCGGCGCTGCGGCGGTCATCCATCTTGGTCTTGGGGTGATCGTGCATGAGACCGGGAGCGAGGGACCCTGGATCGCTGCCATCGCCTTCATCGCGCTATGGTCTGCCGTCGCTTATGCCGCTCTGTTCGCGCAGTGGCGGCGGATGTTCCAGCTGGCGGTGGGCGTCATCGCCATCCGCGTCATCATCCTGAGCTTCGAATTGAGCGACGACCTGCTGGGGAGCGGGGTCAGCCTGATCGTCTCGGGCCTCGTCGCGATCGGCGTGGCGTGGGGGAGCGTGCGGATATCGAAACGCTATGCGCCCGTGAAGGCGGCGGCGGCGTGAGCCGGCGGTTGTTGCTTGCTGCTGCGCTGGCTCTGCCGCTGGTCGCCTTCGCCGGGGCATGGGCGCATACGCACTGGCGCGCGCAGCAGGGGCAGGAGTGGCTCGTGCCGGTGGCCGGCTATGATCCGCGCGATCTGCTGCGCGGGCATTATGTGCAGTATCGTTATGAGTGGCCGGTGGCGGCTGGCGCCAGCAGCAGCGCCGCTTATGCCGACAGCCTGTGCCTGCGCGGCAAGGCCCCGGACATTGCAAGCGTGAAGCCCTATCCCGGCCCGGACGATCGATGCGCGATCATCGTTCGTTCAACGCTGGGCAATCGCGCCGAAGTGCGCGGTCTCGACACTGGCATTCTTTACGTGTCGCAGGAGCGCGGCATAAGCCTGTCGAAGCAGTTGGCGGACCCCCAACTGCGGGGGTTCATTCGCGTTCGCATCCGGCCGGACGGAGTAATGCGGCCCGTGTATATGGAGTTCAAGCCGCGCTGATCAGCCGTCGTTGGCGGGGGCGTCGTCTACCGGCTTGCGCACGAAGACGCGGCCGGCCAGCGTCCAGCGGAAGCGGAGCGGGCGGTAGCCTTCGGTGCGCCACCACGGGTCGGCGACCTGGAACAGGCCGGTTTCTTCGGCGAGCTTGCCCAGATCCTTGCGCGCGGTGAAGGCGGCGAGGAAGGGCGCGGCGAACAGGCCGGCGACGACCGGGCTGATCCAGCCGACCGAGTCCGCGCGGATCGCGAGCCAGGTCAGCGCGACGCCGAGCAGGATGTGCCATTTGAACAGCCAGATGGCAGGCAGGATCGCCATGCCGTCGCGGTCGCGGGTCTGGCCGTTCCAGCTCGCCTTGCGGCCCATCAGGATGCTGAACAGGTTGATCGTCTGCGTCAGCATGGCGACCGGGGCCATAAGAATGGAGAGGACGATGTCGAGCAGAATGCCGCGCGACATGCGGCCCGCGCCGCCAAAGCCGATGCGGCGCGCAGGATCGACCAAGGCCCAGATCATCGCGAGCAGCTTGGGACCGAACAGCAGCACGACGGTCAGCGCCAGCAGGTTGCCCGAAGGCAGCACATCGGTCGGCGGCCAGACGCCCGCCGCCGCGCCGCCCAGCACGACCAGCATCAGCGCCAGCCACAGCGGCGAGGTGCAATAGGCCGACGCGCCGACCAGCAACTGGAAGCGGCTGACGGGGTGCAGGCCCTTGATCTTCGCGAGCAGGGGGACGTGCTGGATATTGCCCTGGCACCAGCGGCGGTCGCGGGTGAACAGGTCCGGCATGGCGGGCGGAAATTCTTCGAAACTGTCGTCGGCCGTGACCATGTGCACGTCCCAGCCGCGCCGGCGCAGCAGGGCGGCTTCCAGCATGTCGTGGCTGAGGATATGGCCGCCAAAGGGCGCGCGGCCCGGCATTTCGGGCAGGCCGCAGCTTTCCGCGAAAGCCTTTACGCGCACGATCGCGTTATGGCCCCAGAACATGCCCTCGCTGCCCGCCCACCAGATCATGCCGGCGGCGGAGGTGGGGCCGTAGAGGCGGCTGGCGAACTGCTGCCATCGCGCGAACAAAGTGGAGGCACCCATGACGGTCGGCACGGTCTGGATGAGGCCCAGATGCGGGTGCCGCTCCATATCGACGGCGAGGCGCGCCATGGTCTGGCCGCTCATCACGCTGTCGGCGTCGAGCACGATCATATAGTCGTAGCCGCCGCCGAAGCGGGTGGCCCATTCGGCGATGTTGCCGGGCTTGCGGCCGATGTTGAGGGCGCGGCGGCGATAATGGACCGGGCGCGAGAAGCTGTCGCGCATCTCTTCGAAGGCGCGGCGTTCGGTCTCGCCATTGTCGGGGTTGGAATCCGACAGGATGAAGAAGGAGAAGGTCTCGCCGCCCATTACCTGCGCCAAGGAGCGCTCCATGATGGAGAGGCGACCGAGCACGCCAAGGAAATCCTCATTGCAGACGGGCAGCAGGATCGCGGTCTTGCCGCGCAGGGTGGTGGCGCGGCGGGGGGTGTAGGGGCGCACGCCCTTGCCCTGGCCTACGGTTTGCAGAAGGAAGCCGACGAAGGCGGTGGCGAAGCCGAAGGCGATCCACGCGAAGAGCGGGATGAAGAGGGCGAGATAGACCGCTTCCCAGCCCGAAATGCCGTCGAGACCAATGGACTGGCGCATCTCGTGCGCGGCCATGGAGGCGGGCAGCAGCGCCATCAGCACGATCAGCGCACGGCGCGCCCAGATGTCGATATCGAACGGGCGGTGGGGACCGGGGGAGGGGGCGGAGCCGAAATCCTGGACCGGCATTGCGATGGGGGATTCGGACGGCAGGCTCTCATAGGCCCGCGGCACGGCGTTCGCATCCATCGGCGATGGCTTCGGTTCAGTCCTGACCGTCATTACAGACCCACGTTAGTTTTCCCGATGCGCTTAACCGTCCGTCGCAATAACGGTTCCCCCCGGCTAAGAACGCAGGGGATAATGCACATATTCGCTGAACGTGCGATTGCCGGCGCGCAATTGCGCGCGCAAATCGGCCGGGCCGTTGCGGGTGACGTCTATGACGACGCGGAACATGTTCGGGCGGCCCTGCACGAAATAGCCGGCCTGCTTGGCGACCGCGCCGCCCTTCACATCGACCCAGATGTCGGGCTTGAGGTCGGCGGGGACGCCGGCGAAGTCCAGCACCAGCCGCTCCGCGCCGTTTTCGCCCGCGCCGCGCCAGATAGTGTCGAGCAGCGCCGTCTGCGCGCCGGCCTGATTGCCGGACTCGGTCCAGTCGAGCCGATAGCGGGCGTCTATGCGCCTGCCGGGGCGTGGGGCCGTCGCCGGCGTCCAGTAGGCGCAGACATTGTCGGTATATTCGCTGTCGGTGGGAAATTCGTACAGGCGCACCTCACCTGCGCCGAAATCCGCTTGCGCGGTGGCCCATAGGGACGGGCGACGCTCGTAGAAGACGCCGTCGTCCTGATAATGGTCGAAATTGCGGTCGCGCTGGAGCAGGCCGAAGCCTTTCGGGCTGGTTTCGGCGAAGGCGCTGGTTTCGGGCAGGTCGGGGTTGAAGAGCGGGCGGGCATGGGCGGTGCCGTCGGCGCTGGCGATCGAGAGGATGTCGCTGTCATGCACTTCGGGTCGCCAGTCCTGCGTGCGGACGCGGCGCGACTGGTCGTACCAGAACATGCTGGTCATCGGCATCAGGCCGAGTTCCTGGATCGGGCGGCGGGGGAAAAGCGCGGCGGTCACCTCCTGCACCACGCCCTGCGGCGTCAGGCGGTTGTCGAAGCGATAGGCCCCCGTCACGGACGCACCATCGAGCAGGGCGTAGACGGTAAGCGCGCTTGCGCCCGTGCGCTCCAGCCAGAAATGGGTGAAGCGGGGAAATTCCTCCTTGCCCGCGATGCTGGTGTTGATCGCGATGGCGCGAGCCGACAGGCCGAACTGGCGGTTGGGGGCGGGGGCGCGGAAATAGCTTGCGCCCAGGAAGGACAGCCAGTCGCCGTCGCGCGCGGCATTCATGACGCGGAAGCCGGCGAAACCCGCGCCTGCGCCCAGAGTGCGGACCGCATTGCCCTCCGGCGCGTCGAACATCGTCGGATCATAGGGCAAGGGACGGGCGCGGCCGTTTTCGACGATGGCGATGGTGACAGGCTGGGCAGCGTTGGCGCTCAAGGGGAAGAAGCGGATCGCGACGTCGCCGGGCAGATTGCCCCAGAGCGTGCGGTCGTCCCTGAACTTTGCCTGATGCAGCGCGTCATAGTCGACCTTCGCCGCGCCGGGATGCAGTGGCGTTTCGGCGAAGGGCGCGCGGCCGAGCTTCTGCGCCATGGTGACCAGCGCGTTCCAGTCGAAGCGGGCCTCCTGCGCGAAAAGGGGGGCGGGCGTCAGCAGCGCTGCGCCGGAAGCGGCGAGCAGCGTGCGGCGGTCGAGGGGGGACGTCATGGATCGTATCATGTGCGTCACAAAGCGCGTGGCAAGCACTGTTGTTCCCGGACCATGAAGAAGCCCCCGTCCGGGGGGACGAGGGCTTCATGTTTCTGGCTGTTGATCGAAGCGTTTCCCCGGCGCGGTGGGGACTGTTGATGCACCGGAGAAACATCGACCGGGTGGCAGGAAGCCAGAACCTCACCCGGTCAATTCATGCGCCCGGCCCTTAACGGATCAGGTTGAGCACGCCCTGCTGGCTCTGGTTCGCCTGAGCGAGCATCGCCGTGGAAGCCTGCGAAAGGATCTGCTGCTTGGCGAGCGCGGTCGTTTCGGCCGAGAAGTCGGCGTCTTCGATACGGCTGCGCGCGTCGGTCAGGTTGGTGACGTTTGCCGTCAGGTTGTTGACCGTCGATTCCAGGCGGTTCTGGACCGCGCCCAGGTTCGCACGCTCGGTCGACACAGCGGCGATCGCCTTGTCGAACAGGGCCAGCGAGGCCGTGGTGGCGGCGGCGACCGCGTCGTTCGCGGCAGCCGTGTTCAAGTCGTCCGCGACGCCGTTCAGCTGGATCTGCGAAGCCGCCGGACCGGCAACCGCCAGGATGTCCGCATTGGCGACCAGGCCGCTCTGCTTGATGGTGACCACGTCCGAAGCGTTCGCGCCGGCCTGAAGCTTGATGTCGTCCGCGCCGGCCGCAGCGGCCGCGCCGCCGGTGCCGGAGCCAACGAACAGCTTCTTGCCGTTGAACTCGGTGTTCTTGAGCGTGTCGCCGATCTGCACCGACAGCTGATCCATTTCGCTCTGGATCGCGGTCTTCGACGCGGTGTCGTTGGTGCCGTTGAGGCCCTGCACGGTCAGTTCACGCATGCGCTGGAGCATGTTGGCGACTTCGCCGAGCGCGCCTTCCGCCGTCTGCGCCAGCGACACGCCGTCATTGGCGTTGCGGATGCCCTGGGTCATGCCACGGATCTGCGCCGTCATCTTGGAGCTGATGGCGAGGCCGGCGGCGTCGTCCTTGGCCGAGTTGATGCGCTTGCCGGTCGATAGGCGCTCCATCGAGGTGGACAGGCCCTTGCTGGCCATGTTGTTCGCATTGGCCGACCGCAATGCGGCCGAGTTGGTTCCGATAACAGTCATTGAAAGTACCTCCCGCTCGGCATCGGGCTTTTCCCGGTGTCCCCCCCGGAAAGGCCCGATGCCTGTCTAGTCAAAAGTCATTTTCAGATGGTCCGCCCGAATTAGCGGATCAGGTTCAGGACGCCCTGCTGGCTCTGGTTCGCCTGGGCGAGCATCGCCGTCGAAGCCTGCGACAGGATCTGGGCCTTGGCGAGCGCAGTCGTTTCGGCCGAGAAGTCGGCGTCCTCGATGCGGCTGCGCGCGTCGGTCAGGTTGGTGACGTTGGCCGTCAGATTGTTGATCGTCGATTCCAGGCGGTTCTGGACGGCGCCCAGATTGGCCCGCTCGGTCGCGACGGCGGCGATCGCTACGTCGAAGCGCGCCAGCGGATCCGATTCGTCAACGTCGGCGGTGCCGGCGTCGTCGGTCAGGGTCGAGAAGTCCGTCACGTTCACCACAGCGGTGGTGGCGCCGGCGACGCCGGTGATGGCGGCGTTGGCCGACATGTTGCTCGCCTTGATCGTGACGGTGTCGGATGCGTTGGCGCCGGCCTGGAGCACAGTGTCGGTGGTGCCGACGAACAGCTTCTTGCCGTTGAATTCGGTGTTCTTGAGCGTGTCGGTGATCTGCGTGGACAACTGGTCCATTTCCGACTTGATGTTGGTCAGCGACGCGGTGTCGTTGGTGCCGTTCTTGGCCTGCACCGTCAGTTCGCGCATGCGTTGGAGCATGTTGCCGACTTCGCCGAGCGCGCCTTCCGCCGTCTGCGCCATCGAGATGCCGTCATTGGCGTTGCGGATGCCCTGGGTCATGCCGCGGACCTGCGCCGTCATCTTGCTGGCGATGGCGAGGCCGGCCGCGTCGTCCTTGGCCGAGTTGATGCGCTTGCCGGTCGACAGGCGCTCCATCGAGGTGCTGAGGGCCTTGTTCGACATGGTCGAAGCATTGGCCGAGCGCAGCGCCGCGGAATTGGTTCCGATAACGGTCATTTTCGTTCCCTTCCATTCTCTAACAGGTCGCTGCTACTGCGTGTTCGCGGCCTCGAGCATCAGAACGGCAGGCCGCGCCAATCCTTTAGTTTCGTGTCAGAATTCTATGGTGAAGCAGCTGTTGACGCGGCGGCGGGTCGGCTGACGCAAAGAAGCCTCCGTCCGGGGGGACGGAGGCTTCCCTTGTGCTGGTCGTTCGATCGAAGCGTCCCCCCGGCACGGTGGGGACTGTTGATGTGCCGGGGGCACATGACCGGCTGGCGGTGACCAGACCTCAGCCGGGCAATTTGTGGCGGGCGCCGCCGTTTGCCGGCGCCTCCCCTGAATTAACGGATCAGGTTCAGGACGCCCTGCTGGCTCTGGTTCGCCTGGGCGAGCATCGCGGTGGACGCCTGGCTCAGGATCTGTGCCTTGGCGAGCGCGGTCGTTTCGGCCGAGAAGTCGGCGTCCTCGATGCGGCTGCGCGCGTCGGTCAGATTGGTGACGTTGGCCGTCAGATTGTTGATCGTCGATTCCAGACGGTTCTGGACCGCACCCAGATTGGCGCGGGTCGTCGAGATGGTCGACAGCGCCGTGTCGAACTTGGCGAGATCGGTTCCCGAGAAGCCGGCGGCCGTCACGTCAACCGCAGCGGCGGTGGCGCCGGCGACGGCAGTGATGTCGGTCGAGGTCGACAGGCCGTTGCCGGCGATCGAAACGGTGTCCGAAGCATTGGCGCCGGCCTGGATCGTGATCGCGGTCGCGCCGACGAACAGCTTCTTGCCGTTGAATTCGGTGTTGGCCAGCGTGTCGGTGATCTGCGTGGACAGCTGGTCCATTTCCGCCTTGATGTTGGTCTTCGACGCGGTGTCGTTGGTGCCGTTGAGCGCCTGGACCGACAGCTCGCGCATGCGCTGGACCATGTTGCTGACTTCGCCGAGCGCGCCTTCAGCGGTCTGCGCCAGGCTGATGCCGTCATTGGCGTTGCGGATGCCCTGGGTCATGCCACGGATCTGCGAGGTCATCTTGCTGCTGATCGCGAGGCCGGCCGCGTCGTCCTTGGCCGAGTTGATGCGCTTGCCGGTCGACAGGCGCTCCATCGAGGTGCTGAGCGCCTTGTTCGACATGGTCGAAGCATTGGCCGAGCGCAGCGCCGCGGAATTGGTTCCGATAACGGTCATTTTCGTTCCCTTCCATTCTCTAACAGGTCGCTGTGCGGCCTCGAGCATGAGAACGGCTGTTCTTCACGGCCTTTTAATCCGGCGCCCCATTTTGATGGTGAAGCTCTTCTTAACCGTGGTGCGAGGCGGCTGACGCAAAGAAGCCTCCGCCCGGGGGGACGGAGGCTTCCGTTGTGCTGGTCGTTCGATCGAAGCGTCCCCCCGGCACGGTGGGGACTGTTGATGTGCCGGGGGCACATGACCGGCTGG
>JBIIEH010000026.1:0-57203 GCA_044237945.1 Sphingobium sp.
CGCCGAGCGCGTGCCACCCAGATAGATCATGACCAGATTCTGCTCCACCTGGCGACGCATTTCGCGGCTCAAAGGCACGGGTTCGCAGGTGACGCTGTCATCCGGGTGGAACTGGATGAAGTTCAGGCCGCCGATCGCGCAGCTATACTGGTCCTGCTTGCCGATCGGTTCACCCAGCCGGTTGAGTTCGACGTCGCAGGCTTCGGCCGCCAGCGTCTCGCGGCCGACATAGCGGCCGAGAAAGGCGTTGCAGAGGTTGAGCAAGCCCACGGTGAAGGCGCTCGACGATCCAAGGCCGGTGCCCGCCGGCACATCGGCGCTGGAATTGAAGTCCACGCCGTTGATGCCATAAGCCTTGAACACTTCCTTGATGATCCGGTGCTGGATCTCGTCAGCGGACTGCGGCGTTTCGAGATGCGAATATTTCAGGATATAGCCGTCGCTGTTGAAATATTCGTGCATCGACAGATAGACGTAGCGCGCCAGGCCCATCGACAGAACCGCGCCCCCATGCTTCCGATAGAAGCCGGGCAAATCACTGCCGCCGCCGCAAAAGCTGACGCGCAGGGGGGTACGGGAAATAATCATCCAATCTCTTTCAACACGACATCGACCGCTTCGGCCAGAGTGTCGCATATATATTCCGCTTGTCTTTCATAATTCTTTCCATCCGACCCGGCATGGCCGGTTTTCAGCAGAATTGCGCGCGCTCCACAGGCATGGGCAGCGGCGATGTCCGCATAGCGGTCACCGATCATCCAGCTGCGCGACAGGTCCAGGCCATGGCGATCGGCCGCGCGCAGCAGCATGCCCGGCGCCGGCTTGCGGCAATCGCAGACGATCTTGAGTTCGGGAACCTCCCCTTCCCACCCCTTTTCGGGATGGTGCGGGCAGTAGAACAGATCGTCGAGATAGGCGCCATCGGCCGCCAGTGCGGTGTCAAGCGCGGCGTGGACAGCGCGCAGATCATCGACGCGCATCAGCCCCTTGGCGATGTCGGGCTGGTTGGTGACGCAGATGGCGGGCACGCCGGCCTTGTTGACGCGACGCAGCGCTTCGCCGACGCCGTCGATCAGCTCCAGCAATTCAGGACGGTGAACGCCGTTCACTTCCCGATTGAGCACGCCGTCGCGATCGAGGAAGATCGCCGGCTTGGCGACGCGGGCGCTCAATCGCGCGACCTTGCCGGAAGCGAGATCGCCTTCGCCGCGCTTGAGGCGATCGGGCGTGCCGATATCCTTGATATATTCGACGCTGCGATAGGCGTGGAGCGGTTGGCCGGCGTCCACGATCGCGGGGAAGATGTCCCGGCCCCAGTCGGACTGGCCGGTGGCGGGCACGAAGTCGATGGCTGCCGGGTCCAGCACATAGAGCGCGGCGCTGACCAGATTGGGCAGGCGCGCGCCGGCTTCGTGCGGCTTGGGCAGGAATTGCAGGATGCGGCCGTCCTCGTCGGCGGCCAGCAGGTCGCTGTCATGCGGGTGGTCGTTGGGATGCACGAACAGCGTGCCCAGCGCGCCGCTTTGCGCATGCGCCGCCGCCAGCCGGTTGAGGTCAACGTCGAGCAGCGTATCGCCATACATGATGAGGAACGGCTCGCTCAGCCGGTCGCGCGCGTCGCGCACCGCGCCGCCCGTGCCCAGCGCCTCCGTCTCGCGCAGGCATTCGATGCGCACGCCGAAGCGCGATCCGTCGCCGAAATGATCGGCGATGACATCGCCCATCACGCCGGTCAGCAGCAGGAAATCAGTAAAGCCCTGATCGCGCGCGCCGGTGATCAGGCGCTCCAGCAAGGGAACACCGTTGACATCGACCATGGCCTTGGGACGGTCGGTCAGGCCCAGGCGCGTGCCCTTGCCGCCGGCGAGAATGACGATCTTCATTTGAGGTTGTCCAACGCCCAACGGGCCGCCGCGCGCACCGCGCCTTCGGAATCGAGCTTCGGCTTCCAGCCCAGCTGCGCCAGGCGCGACACATCATATTCGACCGAGGGCACGTCACCCACCCAGCCGCGATCGCCGCCGCCATAGACGATCTGCGCCGTGCCGCCCGCTTCCTCGACCACGATCTCCGCCATGCGCTTTACGCTGCATCGCGTCGTGCCGGCGATGTTGTAGAGATTGATCGGATCCGACGTGCGATCCCAGATGGTCAGGATGGCGTCGACCAGATCGTCGGCGTGGAGATAGGGCTTGATCTGCTCGCCATTGCCCAGCACGTCGAGCCGATCGGGCGTCGCCGCCAGCTTGCGCGCGAAATCATAGATCGCGCCATGGGTCGAACGGTCCCCGACGACATTAGGGAAGCGCACGATCCACGCCTTCATCCCGTAATTGTGGACATAGGAGGAGATGAACGCCTCCGACGCCAGCTTGGCCGCGCCATAATGGGAGATCGGCATCAGCGGCCCCTGGCTTTCGGGGATCGCGCCGGTCGCCTCGCCATAGATGGCGGAGGTGGAGGCGAACACGATCTGGGGCACATTGTGCCGACGCATGGCGTCCAGCAGGGCCAGCGTGGTGTCGAAGGTATTGACCACATCCACGCCGGGGTCGGCATGGCTGCGTGCGATGTCCGAATTGGCGGCGAAGTGGAACACCGCGTCGAAGCTGTTATCCGCGAAGATATCGTCGAGCGCGGGGCGGTCGGTCACGTCGCCCTCGATGAAGGAGAACAGGTTGCTGCCCTTCAATGACGCCAGATTTTCCGGCCGGCCGAGCATCAGATTGTCCAGCACCACGACGCGCCAGCCCTGCGCCGTCAATCGCTCGCACAGATGGCAGGCAATGAAGCCCGCGCCCCCCGTGATCAGCGCCGTCCGTTCCCTGTCCGTCATCGTGGCTTGCGTCATGTCATATCCTGTTGCCGGCCGGACGGCCGGGTTGGTTGTTCGATTCGATCGGGACCGCGTCCGGTCAGAACGCGGCCCCCGCGCGCCGACGCCGCCGGCGCGGGCTTGAGAACCAGCCGCCCCGATTCTCGTCGATCCGGGGGTCGCGGGACGTGACGATCAGCTGCTCGGCCGGATCCATGCCCAGCCATTGCAGCGGCTTCCCTCCCTTCGGCCCGCTTTGCCGGTCGCTTAGAACCAGCGTCAGCAGCGCGAGCGCCACCATGTGCATGACGTAGGTGAGCGTATCGCGATCGAGCAGGCTCGTTTCCGTCCCGTTATGCCCCGCCGCAAACACGATCATCGCCAGCACCATCGCGCCCCGCGGCCCCTCCGCGCTGCGCGTGGACAGCAGTTGCACCAGCGGCCAGACCAATGTCGTCGCAATCGCGACGACCAGTCCGACAGCGCCGATAGTCACCAGCAAGTCCAGATAGCCATTATGCCCCTGACTGAGTTTTATCACCCATGTATTACCATAGCTATAAATCGGACTGAACGCGCCGATGTCCCAGAATGATCCGTATCCTGCACCGGCATAGCCAGTGTCCTTCGCGTAACTGACCAGCGCTTCCCAGATGTCGGTACGACCCGACAATAATTCGCGCGTGTTATTCGCCGTGAACAGGCGGTCGAGCTTCAGGAAGCCGATGATGTTGCCGACCGCCGTGAAGCCGACGATCATCGCCACCAGCAGCGTGAAGCGATAGCGCGCCCTGTAGAACAGGTAGAAGGCGCTGATGCCCAGCACCGCGATGCACAGGCCCAGCGACGTGCGCGACCCCGTCTTGTAGAGCAGGAAGAAGGTGGCGAGCAGCACGAACGGGCGCACGCCCCACGGCATGCGACCGCCGCCATACAAGAACAGGATCGCGGTAAAGGCGGTGGCCGCAGCGGTCCGGTTCTTTTCGCCGATGAAGCCGCACCAGTCGCCGATCAGATTCTCGTCCATCGGACTGCCATCTGTGCTCGCCTGATGCACGCCATATTGCGGCAGCAGCACGGCGACAGCGATATTGAGGAACACCGCGCTCCCCATGACCACGCGCAGCACCGTCAGCGCGCGATCATAGCCCAGATTATGCACCGCCGCGAACACCGTCCAGGTGACGAGGACGGTCAGAAACAGCCGGCGCGCGCCGACATCCGGGTCGATTGCCCAGGTCAGCGAAAACAGGCAGTAGCCGAGCGCCAGCATGACTGGCCAGGGAATCGCCAGAATGACCTTGGGCCGCGCGAACGGGCGCAGCGCAACCAGCGTGAAAATGGCGGCCAGCGTATAGACGGTCTGGCGCAGAACATTGCCCGCCGCCGCCACCAGCGTCATCTGCATCATCGCGAGGCCCAGCAGCATCAGGATGAGCAGAAAGCCGAACGCGCCGCTCAGCATCCAGCCGATCACCCGAGGGGAACGGCGCGCTGCGCGGACGCGGGCAATGCCCCTGACAACAGTAGTGCGTAGACCGGCTTCGTTCACGCGATGAAAACCCCTTGGCGACGGCCATATCCCAATAACCCTTGCCAATCCATTCATGCGGACGGAGCGCGCAATTCGCAGTTGCGAAATATGCGCCGCGCCTTTTATGGCTGGACGCAGGATCACCGGGGGTGCTGCGCCAGATGGCGAAATATCGTGACGCCTCGATATTCTTCAGCGGCCGCATCCTTTCGCTCGTCGTTCTTCTGGGCTTCCAGCTGCTGATCGTCCGGCTGCTCGATCCGATTGAATATGGGCGGTTCGCGATCGTCGTCGCCTGGGGCGCGGTGGCGCAGGTCGCCTTGTCCTTCGGCGTGCAGCGCGTGGTTCCCAAATATCTGGCGCAGGTCGGGCACGGGCTGCGACCCGCCGCCGCGCGCAAGCTGGTCCGGGCGAGCCTGGGCGTGCGGCTGGGCCTGGCCGTCGCCGCGATCATCGGAACGCAATGGGCGTCATGGCGGTTCGGGCTGGCGTCGGACGCGGACCTGCCGCTGCTGGCGGGGGCGCTGCTCTATATCCCCGCCACCATGGCGCAGAATGATGCGGACGCTATGGCGCAGGCGCTGGGCCTCCAGCGCGTGTCGCGCATCGCGCTGGTGGGGGAAAATGTCGGCCGGTTCGCGCTGGTGGCGGGCGCAGCCGGGCTGGGGCGGATCGGCACGGCGGTGGAGATACTGCTGATCGGCGGCGCGACCTGCGCGCTGTCCGCCCTGCTGCTGCTGCTGGCGGTGCGCAGGGCGCTGGCGGGCATGCCCGAACGGGCGGGCGACTATGGCCTGGACCGGCGCGAGGCGTTACCGCTGGCGCTGGGCGGCTATGTCAGCACGATGGCCTGGTTCCTCTCCAGCCCCGGCGCCACCCGGATCGTCGCCGGGCATGTCCTGTCGGTCGTCGCCTTTGCCGGATTCTCTTTCGCCCAGACGCTGGTGCTGAGCTTCCAGCGCTACATGCCGGCGATGCTGCTGTTCCCCTTCGTCGAGCCGGCGGTGCTGCGCCACCATGCGCGGACGGGCGATGTCGGGCGGCTCGAAGCCGCGCTTTCGCTGCTGATAAAGATCGATCTGATGGCGGTCGGCGGGGCGATTGTGGGCTGCATCGTCGCGGGCGAACCGCTGATCGCGCTGCTGACCGGCGGCCGCTATGCGCAGTCGGCTTTCGTCCTGCCGTTCGTGCTGGCCTATGTCAGTTCGACCGCCATCTACCGGGCGTTCGAGATCGTCGCCGTGGCGCTGGGCGATTCGGCGGCGATGCTGTGGACGCTCGCGCCCAGCCTGATCGGCCTTTGCCTCGCCTTGTGGCTGGCGCCGCATATCGGGATATGGGTGGTGCTGGTCTATCCGCTGGCCGATGCGGCAGCGCGGCTATCGCTGTTCCGCCGGGCGCTGTCCCGCTATGGCGTGCATCATGTGCTGGACCTGCCGGTCGCGGCGGGGCTGATCCTGATGGTCGCGGTGATTGCGGGCGCAGGCGTGGCGGCGGTGTGGCTGACGCAAGCCGGCGCGGTGGCGACCATTGGAATCGGGATAGTCGCTGGCCTGGCCTATGGCGGATCGCTGTTGCTGATGCGGCCGTTGCGACATCGCGAGCTGGCGATCTTCGGCGAAGAGGGGCCTCGCGCGTTGCTGTCGGCGCTCAGGCGCTTCGCCCGGTCCTGAAATCGCCGCTCCGCTGACGCATGGCCTGCCGCCCGGTCGCCAGCGCAAGCAGCGCGGCCATCGCGAACAGGCCGAGGCCGCCCATCGGCGTGAACGGCCGATCGCTCGATTCGGTGATGCAGGAGACGAGCCAGGCCGTCATCAGGCTGGAAAGCATGAGCGCCGCCTGCCTTTCCCCGCCACCGATCCGGTACAACTGCCGCGCGCTGCGATAGGCCGCGAATATCGGAATAGCGAACAGCATCAGCCCAATCACGCCAACGCCCAGAATCGTGTCGAGATAGCCGCTGTGAGGATCGATCAGGCTGGTCGCGCTCATCAGGCGATAGCCGAACTCGCCAAAGCTGATCGACACATAGCCAAAGCCATGAATCGGATGCTCCATGATGCTTTCCACAGCGATCTGCCAGACCTTGTCGCGCCCGGTGAAGGTTTCGTCGCGGCCGACCAGCTCCAGCAGCGTCGGCATGGCGAGCGCCAGGAAGACCAGCCCCGGCACGACGACGATCGCCGCCTTCAATTGCCGCTTGTGCGACAACGCGACCAGCATCCACACCGTCAGCAGCACGAACGGCAAGATGAAGGGCGCACTGGCCGATCGGGTGAGCGCCATGATCGTCAACAGACCAGCGACCAGCCCCCATTTCACCGCCCTGGACCCGATCATGTCCTGATCCGCCCAGACCGTCGCAGCCGCAAACGCGGCCATCACATGCGCCAGGAAATTCTTGTGCAGATAGACGCCGCGCCACGACCCCGCATGCACCGCCTGGGTTGCGTCGGTAACCTGATGAATGCCGTAAACCGGGAGGAAAACGACATAGAGCAGAGAAAGCGCGGCCGTGATCACGCCACCCAGCACCACTGCGGTCGCCAGATCGCCGGGCTTTAGCGCAATGACGAAGGCGTAGGCGGCCAGCATGATCGCGCTCAGCACCGCTACATTGCGCAGGCTGACATCCGGCACGTCCGACCACAGGACCGACGCCAAAGCCCAGGCGACAAAGGGTGCAACCGGCAACAGCTTCCGCCATTCGGCGACAAGGCGCCGTCGGCGTTTGAAAGCGTAGCCCAGCGCAACCGCCAATATCGTGAAGCGCACGACATAGAGCAGCACTTGCGAATTTTTCGAGTAATGCAGATTCCCGACATCGATCACCGTAACGATCGAGGGATCTTGCGCCGTCAGCGTAAAGGTGAACGGACCAGTCGCCAGATAAATGCAGAAGCCGATCAGCAGCAGGGAGAACAGGCCGATATCAGTGGCGCCGATGCCGTTACGGGTCGACGGGTCGGCAGGACGAGACCGACCGGGGGCGCCAGCATGCCGGACCGATGCGCCACGCGGCGGCTTGGACAGACCGATCGAACGTCCGACTTTCATTGACACCCACCCACCGCATACAGTCTGTTGCCGTAGCTGCGAACTAATTGTTGCAGATGCACAAATTTATGGCGGCAATCCGAAACAATGTCCAAGGCTAAGTCAAAGTTCACCAGGATGGAACGGTGCCGAACAGGGACAGGCTGCTCCCAGTCCGTTCGCCCCGGCCGGCGTCAGGAAAAGCGATGACCAGCCCGCATTCTTTCACCGCATCCCCTCAGCCTCGCCTGCGGGTCTGCCTGTACACGAAGGTCTGGCGTCCATCCGGCTCCGGCCGATTCGCGCAGGAACTGGCGCTGGGGATGATCGCCAGCGGAGCGGATGTCTGTTTCCTGTCACCCAGGGTTGATGATCCGCGAATCGAGACCGAGACAGAAGGATTGACCCGCATCCGCCCGCCGCGCGAGGGAAATGAGGCATCGGGCCGGGCCAGTCGCTTCCTGGCGTCGCTGCGGCGCATCACCGGCAGTTTGGGCGGGATCATTGCCGCGCGGCGCAGGGCGCGCATATTCCTGTTCACGATTCCCGATCCGCTGCCCGTCACGATTCTCATGCTGGCGTTGCTGCGGCTGAGCGGCGCGCGCGTGCTGTTCATCGCGCATGATCCGCTGCCGCACGCCTTTCGCCTGCCGCCGAGATGGCGCTGGATCGAAATCGCGGCGCATGGCCTGTGCTATCGCCTGTCGTCGGCGGTGGTCGTGCTGAGCGACGCCAGCCGGGACCGCCTGCACGCTGCCTTTCCCCGTCTCGATCGGCAGGTGGAAGTCATCGACCATGGCGTGTTTCCGCTGGGGCAGGATATCGCGCCGCCCGGCGACGGGCTGCTGCTCTGCTTCGGCACGGTGCGCCGTAACAAGCATGTCGCCGAAGCGATCGCCGGCGTGGCGTTGGCGCGGCGGCGGGGCGCGGACGTTCGCCTGCTGATCGCCGGCGAGGCGCATCGCGACGAGGCGGATTATGCCCGCGCCTGCCAGCAGATGGCGGACGAGGCTGGCGACGGCGTAGAGCTGCGGCTGGGCTATCTGGACGACGCGAACCTGCCGCAGGTCATGGCCGAATGCGACGCTTTCCTGATGCCCTATGGCGACTTTCATTCGCAAAGCGGCGTCGCATTGCTCGCCGCCTCCAATGGCTGGCCGCTGATCGCCACCGATGCGGGCGGACTGGCCACGCTGATCGCCGAGGGCATGCCCGCGCAGCGCATCGAGGCGCCGGTCAGCGCGGAAACGGTAGCCGCCGCGGTGACCGCCTTTCGCGCGACCCCGATCGAAGACTGGCGGCGACAGGCTCGCGCCTATCAGGCGCTGACGCTCGAAAAACGGTCCTGGCGCGCGATCGGCGCACGCTATCTGGCGCTGTGCGCAAGGCTGTGATTTTTTGCACCGCACAATAGTCGGTTGCGCGGCTCGTCTGGCGACGATAGCCTGAAATCCGATTGAAGGCCGCCCGGCGATCGGCCCGGCGCAAGGGGACCGGGTATCCATGCAGCGCTTGCTCTACGGCCTGTTCGTCATTTCCGGCGCGATGCTGTTCGTGCTGAACAACGAGTTGCTCGATGTGCTGGGCTGGTCCTTTTCGTCCGAGTCCGGGCCATTTCTGACCAAGATTCACCCCGCCACCTATCTGCTGCTGGTCACCGCGTTGCTGGCGTTGCTGACGAAGCCCTATCCGGTGCTCCGCGCGATGTCCGACAAGATATTCCTGTTCTACATTCTGGCCACGATGATCCTGTTCGTCCGGTCGGTCATCATGGTG
The DNA here is from genome assembly GCA_044237945.1 of Sphingobium sp. Classification (GTDB taxonomy): domain Bacteria; phylum Pseudomonadota; class Alphaproteobacteria; order Sphingomonadales; family Sphingomonadaceae; genus Sphingobium. The sequence goes on from JBIIEH010000026.1 coordinate 9,162, forward strand.
ATGCAGGGGTTCAGCGGCGGGGAGGTCGGCACCGTCATCACCAATTTCTTCACGCCTATCCTGATCCTGCTGGTGGCCGCCTGCATCCGGCCCGAAAATCTGGCGGACCTGTCCGTGCCGCTGCGCCTGTTTTTCGTGGTCAATTCGGCGATGGCGCTGGCGGAGCGCGTCATCGGCCATCGCATCATCCCCAACCCCATGGACATATATGCCGATCCGCGATCAGCCGCGCTGGTGCATCATCCGCTCAACGGGTCGCTGCTGACCGGCCTTATCATCGTCTTTCTGGTGTCGGCGCGACGCAAGACCGAATCGGCGGCGATCCGGATCAGCGAACTGGCGCTGCATGGCGTCGCGATGTTCGCGTTCGGCGGACGGTCGGCGCTGGTCTTCACCGCGATGACGCTGCTGCTGAGTTCCGCCACCGCATCGAACCGGGCCGGCCAGCTGCGAATCAGCGGGCTTCAGCGGGCGTTGCCGATCCTTATCATCGCGCTCGGCTTCTGCCTGGTGATGTTGCCGATCGACTTCATCGACGCGACGCTCGACCGCTTCACCAATGACAAGAACAGCGCGCAGCAACGCAACGCCGCCTTCGACATCATCGGCACCATGACGCAGAGCGAGTTTCTGTGGGGTATGAATGTCTTCGACCGGCTGCGCCTGATGGACTTTTTCGGATCCTTCGCGATCGAGATTTCCTGGCTGGCGCTCATCATGAGCTTCGGCCTGATCGCGACGCTGCCGATGATGGTCGCTTTCCCGATGCAACTCTACGCGATGGCGCGCCGGCTGGACCGATCGGCGATGTTCATGAGCCTTCTGTTCTTCGTTGTGACGATCGGATCGCTGGCGATCGGCGTCAAGACCCCGCTGGTGTGCGAATTCTTCCTGATGCTGCTGGTGCTGTGCCAGCGTCAGCAATCACTGGTAACCGCTCTGATCCGTCAGGGCGGCGGCGCGCCCTTCGACCCGGAACCCGATGTCATGCGCCAAAGGCTGTCTGGAGATAGCGTTCGGCGACGGACGACACGCTGAACGCCCGCGCCCGTGCACGCAGCGCGTCGCGATCAGGCTTGGCGTCGAGGCTTTCCAGAATGGCCCGGGCAAGCGCGTCGACATCGTCGACGGGCGCCAGTCGCCCCCATTTGCCATCCTCCAGAATCTCGGCAGGCCCGAAGTTGCAGTCAGTGCTGACCACCGGCGTCCCCACCGCGAGCGCCTCCACCAGCACATTGCCGAAACCTTCGTAACGCGAACTCATCAGCACGAGGTCCGCCGCCGCCATCCAGCCAAGCGGCTGCGCCTGAAAGCCCAGCAGATGGACATGGTCCGCAAGGCCCAGTTCGGCGATCAGCCGGCTGAGCGCCGCCTCGTCCGGCCCCACGCCGGCGATCGCCAGTTGGGCCGGGCGCTGCTTCACGACCTGCGCGAAGGCGCGAATCGCGACGTCCCAGCCCTTTTGCGGCACGAGTCGCCCAACGCCCAGCACAAGCGGCACGCCAGCGGACAGCAGAGGATGTTCCGGCCGGAGCGCCGCCTTTTCATCCGCATCGTCCGGGCAGGCGGCATTGTAGAGCACGCATATGCTGTCGCGCGGATAGCCCGTCGCCGTCGCCAGATCGTCGGCGACCCCGCGCGACACGGCGATGACGCGGTCGGCATGGGGCAGGAAGATGCGATACATCAGCGGGACGAGGCTCTGCTGCGCCGATATGCCCGCGCGCGCCTGAATCGAGAGGGCGTTATGCTGCATGACGCCCAGCCAACTGCGCGACCGGGCGATGCGCCGCGCAACGATCGCCGCGATATTCTGCGGCCCCAGACTGGCGAACATGGCGGCCGGCTGTTCCCTGCGGAAATAGCGGGCGAGCGGCAGGATGCTGCCCAGCGTCCGCTTCGCGTCCAGATCGACGATCCGCACGCCGGCCGGAACCAGCGGGCGCAGCTCGCCCACGGCCTTCACCAGCACGAAATCGACCGCGTACCCCCGCGCCAGAAATTCCGGCGCGAGTTCGATCATCATGCGTTCCACCCCGCCCTGCGCCAGACCGAAGAAATGGAAGGCGAGAAGCGGTCGGGACTCTGGCATATGCCAAGCCATCGTCATTGTGCGTTGCAACGTCAAGTAGCCCTTGCCATGACATGGCCCACGAAACGAATCCCGACAACTTGATGCGATCATGGGCCGATAAAATCGTTATAGTCCGGCATCAGTTACGGTTTTCGAACATCTGCTGCGCCAAAGCCTGCAATTCTGCGCATGTTGAACGTCCATTTACGGCACATCACGCCGCGGCAGTTCGCATTGTGCAAAGCGAAAACATGTGCAATATCTGAGGCTCAGTCCAAGATTGCCTCCTGGCCTGTTCGTAGGTCTGTAACAACTTGCCGAGATCGACTCGCCGCATCGCCTTCATTGCTGCACCGCACGAAGAAAGCGGGGGCGGGATGGGGCGCGTGAAGGACTATATCGTCGAGGCGCCGGAAGGAAGCTGGAACGGCCTGGAGCCGGTCGCGATGATTACGCGCGACCATCGCGGCAAATATTGGTCGGTGCTGTTGATGCTCAAGGGCTGCTGGATGCTGCTGTGGGCGCGGCTGACAGGGCGGCTGGGCCTGCTGCATGTCAATTTCGGCGATCGCGGATCAGCGGCGCGCAAATCCTTGCTGGTGCTGTTCGGCCGGATGCTCGGCGCGCCGGTGTTTCTGCATTTCCACGCCGTCACCTTCGATCGCGATATAGAGCGACTGCCTGCGCCGGCGCGATGGCTGGCGCGCCTGCCCTTCCGCATCGCCACCTGCAACATCGTGCTGGGGTCGAAATGGAAACATTGGCTGCAACGCGACCTGCGGATAGACAAAACGCCGATCGAGATACTGGTGAACGGCGTGCCGGTGGAGCCATTGGTCAGCCGGACGCATGAACAGCGCGCGAAGATCGAGATACTGTTCCTGGGCAATCTGATCGAGCGCAAGGGCGTGTCGGATTTCATCCATGCCCTGTCGCTGATCGGCGAGGATGCGCCACACTGGCAGGCGAGGCTGGCGGGCAATGGCAATATTTCCCACTACACGTCGCTCGCGGAAGCGGCGGGCGTCGCGGAGCGGGTGGCGTTCAATGGCTGGGTCGGGCAGGACACCGCTCATTCGCTGATCGCGCAGTCGGACTTGCTGGTGCTCCCGTCCTATGACGAGGGGCTGCCGCTGGTGATTCTGGAGGCGCTGGGCCTCGGCACGCCGGTCATCACCACGCCGATCGGGGCCATACCTGAAGTGTTGACGGACGGGCGCGATGTGCAGTTCTGCCAGCCCGGCGACAGGGAAGTGCTGGCCGCGACGATGCGCCGGCTGATGCAGGACGCCGCGCTGCGCCAGTCGCTATGCGACCAGGGCATCGCCACCTATCGCGAGAAATTTTCGGTCGAAGCCTTTCGGCGCAATTTGCTGGCGATCTGGAGCCGTTACACGCTGCTACAGCCCCACCAGGATGAGATCATCGCTCGCCGGGACGCCGAGCAGAGATAGCGGTCGGAAATCAGCCAGCCTCCTGCGTCGCCGGCAGGCCGTGAAGCGTCCGGTGATCTCCCCAGATCTTGCCCAGCAGCGCCTGCGGGCTGAACGGTTCGGCATATTCGCGGATCGTCTGCGGCGACAGCGCGCCGGCCTTGACCAAATCCCAGCAGTCGCCGATCCGTTTCGCCTGCTCGACCACCTGATCCGGCCCGCGCGGCACCAGATAGCCGGTGACGCCGTCCTTCACGACCGCTTCCAGCTGCGGCAGATGCAGCGTCACCGCTGGCCGGCCGCTGGTCAGCAATTCCATGACGAAGCGCGGCATGCCTTCGAAATCGGAGGTCAATATGCCCATGTGGACGGCGCGCATCAGCGCGGCGACTTCCACGCTCGTCTTGCTGCCATGGCGCACGGTGATGTCGCGGATCGGCGCGAATTCGGGGAACTGCTCGACGTCGCCGTCGCCAACATAATGGAAGCGCAAGTTGGGAACCGTCTTGCGCGCTTCCGCCATTACGGAAAACATGAGGTCGGGCCGTTTGAACTTGTCCATGCGGCCGGCGTACAGCACGTCGACATGCTCGCCCGGCTGGAACGGCGTGGGGTAGAAGGTGGACGTGTTGGCCCAGGTGGTCAGCGTGTCGAACTTGTCCCGGAACATCGGATAGCGTTTCTTGAACATCGCCGTCAGATCGGAATTGACGGCGTAGAAGCGCTGGCCGGTCAGCGCGGCGGCAAACTCGGTCGCGTCGCGGATATACCAATATTTGCCGAGCACGCTGCTCTGCTGCTTGTCCTTGGCGCCCCAGACATGAACCATGGGGATGACCGGCGCGCCCATCGACCAGATGACCGGGCCATATTCGGCGCGATGCACCTCCGCCGAATATTGGCCGTCGCGCAGCACCCGACGCAGCAGGCGCCAGTTCTTCACCAGCGCCTTGGCGTAGGTCATCGTTTCCGACTGGGTGATGGTGCCGGTATATTTGTTGACCGCGTCTTCCTGAAAATAGAGCGGCAGGAATTTGAATTTTCGCCCCGCATATTCGGTTTCGGTGATCTCGCCGATCGGCAGGTCGCCCGTCTCATCGACGCCGATGAACAGCAGGTCCATGTCTTGCGGATGATAATAGATGAAGTCGCGGCAATAGGTTTCGATCCCGCCCACCTTCTTGCCGCGCGGGTCGGCGCTGTTGAACAGCGCGACGGCGTAGCGCCCGTCATTGGTCCTGAGCTTTGCGGCCACGCGGCTAATTCTCCGATATGACTGATAAGGCACGATGCTGCACCTGCTTCTCGCGCATGCGAACCCACCGTTCAAGTGATTCCCGAAACGATTGACCGATCCGCGTGCGGTTATGGCGCGGACATCCTATATTGCAGTGCAGCACTTGCGCTGACAACGCAGTTATGGTGATCGTGGCGGCAACCACGGCCGAATCTTCAACGCGCGTCGCCACGGACGCCTTCCGCAAACGAGTGATCGGATGAGCCAGCGCATGAAGGAATTTGTCGGCATCCAGTATCTGCGCGGCGTCGCGGCGATGCTGGTGGTCGTCTATCATCTGGGGTCCCCGCTGGAGCGCATGGGCTATCAGGGGCACTGGCCGGCCGGCCTGTCCGGCGGGGTTGACATATTCTTCGTCATTTCCGGCTTCGTGATGTGGCTGACGACGCGCGGCCGGCCGACCACGACGCTCGATTTCTGGCGACGGCGCATCACCCGGATCGTGCCGCTCTACTGGTTGGTGACCAGCGTGATGCTGATAGTGCTGCTGGCCGCGCCGCAGCTGATGCAGACGGCGCGGTTCGAACTTGGCCATGTCATCGCGTCCTATCTGTTCATCCCGGCGGTAAACCCGGCGCGCCCGGCGATGGAGCCACTGCTGTTTCCCGGCTGGACGCTCAATTACGAGATGTTCTTCTACCTGATCTTCGGCCTGCTGCTGCCGGTGTCGGCGCGGGCGCGGCTGATCGGCACGGTCGCGATACTGGCGGGACTGGTGGCGCTGGGCGTGGCGCTGGACCTGCCGCGCCTGTCGATCGCGGGCTTCTATAGCGACAGCATCATGCTGGAATTCGCGTTCGGCATGCTGCTGGGCGAACTCACGTTCGTGCGCGGCGGCGGCCGGCTGTTGCCGCGCGCCGCCGGCTGGGCGCTGATGGCGGCCGGCTTCGCTTGCCTGCTATTGCTGCCGGGCATCCCCGGCGTTCCACGCTCCGTGCTGTACGGCGTGCCGGGCGTGATGATCGTGCTGGGATGCCTTTCGGTGGAATGCGACGGCGGCGTGCCGGCGATCCCGCTGCTGCATCATCTGGGCAATGCGTCCTACTCGATCTACCTGACGCAGATGATCACGATGGCCGCCTTCTTCGTAGCATGGCGCCGCCTGCACCTGGACGCTGTCCCTGCGCTGATGATCCCCTTCTGCCTGCTGGACGTGGCGGTCGCGGCGATCGGCGGACTCATCAGCTATCATCTGTTCGAAAAGTCGTTCGTCGCCCTGTTCCGTCCCCGCCCGGCGCGCAAGATCGCGCTGTCATGACCCGCAAACCGCCTCCGAGAGAAGATGACATGGCCGAGCCGTTGACCCGTCGCGAGATGCTGGCCCTGGGGGGAGGCGCCGTCGCGCTGTCGCAGATGACGTCCTATCTGTCGGGGGCGGCGTCTTCGACCGTCAGCGCGACCCCGGTCGCCACCGGCAACCTGACGCTACGCGAACGGGCCGATCGCAAGGGCCTGTTGTGCGGCACCGCCGTGCCGGCCGAGATCCTGCCCGGCAACGACCGGCTGCAAAGCGTGTTGCGGCAGGACTGCAACATACTGGTGCCGGAAAACGAGCTGAAATGGTCACGGCTGGAGCCGGTGAACGGCGGCCCGCTGGACTATGCCCCGGCGGAGATGATCTATCGCTTCGCCCAAGCCAACAACATGAAGATGCGCGGCCACGCGCTCAGCTGGTGGGGCAGCCAGCCCAAATGGGCGACCGAGGTGATCGGCGACATGTCCGCGTCGGCCGCCGGCGACTATCTGACCAAATATGTGACGAAGGTGGTGACCCACTGGCGCGGTCGCCTCAACCAGTGGGATGTCGTCAACGAACCGATCACGGCCAAGGACGACCTGCAGGACACGCTGATGGCCGGGAAGCTGGGCGAACGCTTCATCGACCTGGCGTTCGAGGCGACGAAGGAGGCCGATCCGGACGCGCTGCGCGTATTGAACGCCACGCTGATCGCGCAGGATGGCTGGTGGGAGGAGCAGCAGCAAGCCGCCACCTTGCGCCTGCTGGAGCGGCTGGTCGGGCGCGGCGTGCCCATCCAGGCGCTGGGCTACGAAGCGCACATGAATACGGAGGTCAATCTGTCGGAAGCGAAATGGCGCCTGTTCCTGGACGAGGTGACCGCCATGGGTCTGAAGATCATGATTACCGAAATGGATATCTACGACGCGCGCACGCTGGGCGACATTCCCAAGCGCGACGCGGCGGTGGCGTCGCTCGCCACCCAGTTCCTGGACATTACCTTGAGCTATCCCGACTGCCTGGGCCTGCTCACCTGGGGGCAGGTCGACCGCTACACCTGGCTGCGCAAGGAGTCCGAAGCCAAAAGATGGCGCACGGACGGCGCACCGCTGCGGCCCTGTCCGCGCGACGAGGATTTCAAACCCAAGCCGCTATATCACGCCATCGCGAATGCGATCGACCGCGCGGAACCGCGCGTAAGCGCCTGACACTCAGCCGCTTTCGGCGCGCTCCGCACGCGATTCGAGCCGCTTCGCCGGTACGCCCCCCAGCACGGCGCCGGCTTCGAAGGATTTGTTGACGACCGCGTTGGCGCCGATTTTCACGCCGTCGCCCAGCACGATCGCGCCCATCATCTTGGCGCCGGGACCGATATAGCAATCATCTCCCAACGTCGGCACGCCGCCGTCCTTGATGGCGATCACCGAGCAGGGGTGCAGGCGGCAACGCGCGCCGACCTTGGCCCGGTCGTTGACGACAATGGTGCCCCAGTGGACGATGCACAGGCCCGGCCCGAAAACATTGGGCGGAATGGAAAAGCCGAGCCGCATGCCGGCCCGACGCGTGCGGTAGCGCAGGTACAGGCCGACCACCCGGCCGATCCGGCCCCGGCGATTGTTGATCACATATTCGGTCAGGCGCAATTTCCGCTGCCAGGCCAGGTTGGGATATTTGATCGCGTGCCATGGCCGCCACCGGCGCAGGCCGGGCTCATAGGCGGCCATGTCCTCCCGGAGATACAACAAATAATCCGCCCAGCTTTCGATCCGCACGCGCGCCTCCCGATGGATAGGCACTGCCTATCCGATGCGGCGGGCGGAGCCAAATGCAGTCTGCGCATTCGGCTCATCCTGCGCGGCCGGACGGTCAATAATAATAAGTGGCGGTCAGATGCCCCGCCGCGTCGTAGAACGACTCCTGATAGGGATTCGGCGCATAGGGGTGATAATATTCGATTTCCTTCGTGCCATCGGTGTGCATGATGGTCACGTCCTTGCTGCCGTCCGACGCGAAGTTGCTCCAGCTGAGCATCGACCAGTTCGCGTAGAATTCCCCGCGGCTGGTCATTGCCCCGCTGTCGCTGAAATTCTCCAGCACATGATGGCCATTGTCGAGCAGATAGCTCTGGTCGGTCATGTGCCCGGCGCCATTGTAATTGGCGCTGGCGATCATCGACCAGCCAAGGTCATAGGTCGCGCTCTTCGACAGCAGGCCGCCGACATAATGTTCCTGCACATAGGTCGTCGCATTGTAATAGGTGATGTCGGCGCTGGCGTCGCCAGCGGCGTGCTGCTCGTAGCGGATCAGCGCGCCGCCGGTCGAAAATGCCTGCACGGTGTAGCTCTGGTCTGCGGCGTAGACCGTCTGCGCGAGCAGGTGATCGGCCGCGTCGTACACTTGCGATCCCTTGATGAAGCCGGTCGCAACGTCGAACTGCGTCACTGCCGTCGTATCGTCGGCATTTTCCACCAGCTTCAGGGTCGTGCGACCGGCGCTGTCGTAGATCGTGCGCGAAATCAGGTTGTCGCCGCCATCGACGATGTCGCTGATCGACGCATGGCCCGCGCCATGGCCGAAGGTGTCGACGCGGTATGTGCCATCACCCAGCGCCACGCGATCGATCCGGACGTTGATATAGTTTTCCAACACGTCCATCTGCGCGGCGTCGATCGCGCCCTTTTCCGGCTGGATCGAGTAGATATAATCATCCGCCCAGGACGATCCCGCCGCCCAGTAGGTCATGCCCTGCCACACGTCGTCATTGGCCAGCAGAAACGCCATGCTCTTGTCCAGCGCGGTCAGCGCCAGCGCATTGTCGGCCACGCCGATCTCGCCCAGATAGAGCCGCACGCCCTCTGTCCGCGCCCAGTCGGTGATCGCGGTCAGGCGCTCCACGCCGATAGTCGCCGAAACAACCGATGCGCTGGTGCCGGAGGTGTCGGCGTCGAGATACTGATGCACCTCGAACGCATAGTTGCCCAGCGGATCGACGATCGCGCCGGCCTTGCCCAGCACCGATGCGTTGGTCCCCGAAGTCCAATTGAACGCGCCCGACCAGTTGAGGCCGGGAACCAGGATTTCCTGCGCCGCGCCGGTCGCACGGATCGCAGCGATCGCCTTGTTGACCAGGCCCAGCCACTGGTTGGCGTCGGTCAGCTGCGGTTCGTTCATCAGGCCGAACATGACGTTGGCCGAGCCCTTGAACTCGGCCGCCAGCTTCGACCAGACATCGACAAACGCGCTTTCCGGCACGGCGCCGCTGCCGATCAGCTGACCGTTATAGGCGCCGTAATTGTGCAGATCGATGATGACGGTCGCGCCCTGCGATGCCGCATAGGCGACCGTTTCCTTCAGCTTGGCGAGATAGGCGGCGTCGAAGGAGCCGCCCAGCGTGGGTTGCAGGCTTTCCCAGGCGATGGCGACGCGGATGTCATCCATGCCCTTACCGGCGAAATACTGAATTTCGCCTTGTGTCGGGAACAGATCGATGCCGGTTTTCCAGCCATCGGCCGCTCCAACCGGCGCGATATATTCCGCGCCATTCAGGTTGACGCCCACGCTCAGCGTCGAGCTGGAAGGCGCCTTGACGTTCGTGAAGGTGAAATTGGCGGCGGTCAGATCGCTCGCCTGCACATTCTGTAGCGTGATCGTGTCCGCGCCGTTCAGGCGGATGACCGTATTGGCCCCCGACTGGCTGATGTGGCTGGCGATATGGTCGAAGCTGGCGAAGGCGAAGCCGTCGATCTGGATCTTGTCCGCGCCGCTGCCCGTTGCGGCGAAATCGGTGATGCGGTCGGCGCCGTCGCCCTTGCCGATGATGAAATTGTCTATGCCGCCGCCGCCGGTCAGCACGTCCGCGCCCTTGCCGCCGCGCAGCATGTCGTCGCCTGCGCCACCGACCAGCGTGTCGGCGCCGGTCGTGCCGATCAGGTTGAGCGAGGGAATCGCGGTCGCCGCGATCTGGAACACGCCCTTGCCCGAATAGACCGGCTGGGGGGCCGACGCCACGGTCACGCCATTATAGGTCGCGCCCTCGATATAGAGGTTGCGGTCCTCCCCCGTGGCGTTGTTGCGGGCGTCGTTCAGGAACCAGACCTCGACATTATGGGCGCCGCCTCCCCAGTCGCCGGTGAAGGTCAGCGTGTCCGACTGGCCCGCGCGGCGCAGCGCTGCGGTCGAGAAGTTGCCGCCCGCCTGGACGCCGTCGACATAGACGCGGAACAGCGTGTCCGCGCCCGCCATCGCCGACTGCGACACCTTGAGCACCAGCGTGTCGTCGCCGGTGCTGTAAGTGGCGGCGCCGTTCTGATAGAGGCTGGGGCTGGAGCCGGTCAGGATCTTGCCGTCCAGCGACACGCTCTCGACGAAGAGGTTGCGGTCCTCGCCAGTGACCGCGTTGTAGCCGTCATTGATATAGCGAACCTGGACGTCATGGTCGCCCGCGCCCCAGTTGCCGGTGAAGGTGAGCGTGTCGGCCTGCCCCTTGTTGCGCAGCGCCGAGGCGGAGAAATTGCCGCCCAGTTGCACGCCGTCGACGAACAGCTGGAACTGCGCATCGATGCCCGCCATCGCCGCCTGCGACACCTTCACGACCAGCGTGTCGGTCCCGGTGCTGAAGGTGCTCGTGCCGCTATTGGCCATCTTCGCGGTGTCGCCGGTCAGCGTCGCGCCATTCAACGTGATGCTCTCGACATAGAGATTGCGGTCCTCGCCGGTGGCCAGGTTGCGCGCGTCGTTCAGATATTTGACCTGAACGTCATGCGCGCCCTTGCCCCAGTCCCCCGTGAAGGTCAGCACGTCCGACAGGCCCGCCTTGCGCAACGCGGAGGCGTAGAAATTGCCGCCAACCTGAAAGCCGTCGACGAAGACCTGAAACAGCGCATCGGCGCCCGCCATCGCATCCTGCGACACCTTGACGACCAGCGTGTCGGACCCCGTGCTGAAGGTGGTGGAACCGTTGGTGGTCATCGCCGCCGTGCCGCCGGTCAGAATCTTGCCGTTCAGCGCGACGCTTTCGACGAACAGATTGCGGTCCTCGCCCGTGGCCAGGTTGCGGGCGTCATTGAGATAGCGGATCTGCACGTCATGCGCGCCCGGCCCCCAGTTGCCGGTGAATGTCAGGACATCCGCCTGGCCCTTGTTGCGCAGAGCCGAGGCGCAATGGTTGCCGCCGATCTGGACGCCGTCCACATAGATGCGAAACAACGCGTCCGCGCCCTTCATCGCCGATTGCGACACCTTGACGACCAGCGTGTCCACGCTCGCGGTCGCGTCCGAAATGATCCCCGCGGCACGCGCCGCGCTGGTGTTGGTGACTGCCAATGTCCTGTGCCCCGTGCAATGTGCCCGAGGTCTGGATAGGCGACATGTCCGCCCATTCGATTACGGCGCAGGCTTAATGCGGCCCTAACCATCAAAAGCCGCACGAACCCGATCGTTACGATGTCAACCCGCAGATTAACGCTGCGTCTTCACCATAAAGTCGCGTGATATCCGATCGTTGGCCGGGACCGTTACGCGCCAGATCCAATCATTTCCGCGCCTTTCCATGTCGGTCGGCCGGGGGTCTATGTCGAAGGGAATGGTAATTTCCGCCGTAATATCGAACGGCCGGGCGTTACTGATTTCCGCCAGGACGAAGCGATTCTTGTTTTCCCAGCGTTGCGTGGATTGCAGCCGCACGTCCGGGCTTTGTGCGATGTCATAATCGACGCGCTCGCCCTCCGCCTTGTCGCCGATGTCCGCCTCTCCGACCAGCAGGCGCATGTCGCCGACCTGCTCGAACACCGCGACCCGGCCTGCGGGCATGGCGAGGCCCAGGCCATCGGCCTTGCGGTTCTGCACGCGCAGCCGCAACGTCATCGGCATCGATCGCCCGTTGCCGAACAGCGGCAGGGCATAGAGCCGCTCGACCTGGACACCGGGCTGGCGGATGAGCGCCGCCTGCTTCTGCGCCTTGGCCAGGACATCGACGGCGACGGGCACGCGGTAGAGCTTGAGGTCGCCGACATCCTCGGGCGGCGGCGGGGGTGGAGGCGGCGGAGGCGGCGGGGCAGCCGGCTCCATACGAGCGCTCCGGCGGCGCGCGGTGAGCACGATGTCTTGCGTGGCTTCCATCGCCATCATCGCGGGCGCAGCGGGCATCTCGACCGGATAGAGTTCCCACGCCGGATGCGTGCTGGTGATGTCGGCCGGCCAGCAGGCGAGATTCAACGGTCCGCCGGTCGGGCGCGGCTGCGGCCCGCGATAGCCCTTGTTGGGCTGGCCGGCGATGACGTTGAGCCGCGCATTGGGAAAGCCGGTGACGCCGCCATTGGCGACCGTCAGCCAGGCCATCAGGTCCAGCGTCTTCCCGTCCGCCTTCATGTCCGCCACATAGTTCGCCGCCCAGTCGAACCCTTCGGCCAGATAGGTGAGTTGCAGTTTGACGCGCGCGGGTCTGTCGCTGGTCGCGATCACCGACAGGGTGGGGCGCGGCGACAGGTCGGCGGGCGCGCGCGGATAGAGCATGCGCTCGGGCAGACCGCTGCACATCAGCGCTTCATAGCCCTCCGCCGTCTGGACGATGACGCCGCCCATCGGCCCGGCCGAGATGATCGCGTCCTGCCGCGTCACCTTGCCGGTCTTGCGGTCGGTGCGCTGGAGCGTCACCGAACGCTTGAGATAGGCGTCGACGAGGCCGGCGGGGGACAACAGGCGCGCATCGCGATTCTTTTCCTTCACGCCGCGCGGCATGCCGGACAACACGGCGGTTTCGGGCATCAGCCCTTCGGCCACGCCTTCGAAGCGGACAGTGCTTTCCCCCTGCGGCAGGTCGACCGTGCGTGTTTCAGTGACCAGCGCATAACCGCCCGGCCATTGCGGATCGATCGCGCCGCTCGCGCGCCCCGGCTGCCGATAGACGGTGACAGACACACTATCGGCCTTCCCCGACACGACCGTTCCCGCCCATGCGGGCGCGACGCCGGCCAGCAGCAGGAGCAGCAGGACGATCAGGCGCGGCACCGGCGGCGCGCTCCTCAGTAGCGCGAATCGAAGGTGACGGTCAGGTCGGTGGAGCCATTGGCCGGCACCGGCACGCTCCATTCCATGCGGTCGGCGGAGACGCGCTTGCCCTCGATGCTCTGATTGGTGATGCGAACGTCGCCCCACAGGCCGGCCTGCGCCAGATCGATCGTCACCGGCTCGGGCCGGGCGTTGGTCAGCGTGTAGCGCATCTTCGTTTCCCAACGGGCCGAACCCTTCCTCGTGCGCTGCTCAACCGTCGGGCGCACCTTCACGTCGAAGGCGTCGCCGGTGCGCAGCGCCATCGCGGACCCCATGGGCGTATGATCGATGCTGTTTTCGCCGATAAACTGCGGATCGCCGCGCGCGTCGCGCATATAGACGCGGATCGTGCCGGCGGGCAGCTGGTCGCCGAGGCCGCCCTGTTTCGATGTCGAGAATTTGAGCACGCTGGACGCACTGCGCGGCTCGTTCGAACTGCCGAGCCAGCCGTTCACATATTCATAGGTCGCCCTGGCCGGCGCACCCTTCACGTCGAGAAAACTGACCTGCTTCTGCTGCGCATTGGCGATCGTGGTGCGGGCGGCGAGCGGATAGAGATAATAGTCGCCCAGCCGCTCGCGCGGGCCGCTTTCGGTCCCGGCCTGGTCGATCGCGCCGCTCGACGCCTGCCACCAGTTGTTGCGCCCACCCCCGTTCGCCGGATTGCCGGCAACCAGGATGGTCTTCGCATCGGTAAAGGTCGTGCCGCTATTGTTGGTGAGCGTCACCCAGCCCTGCATGTCCATCGCGCCCTTGGCCGCGTCGAACAGGGCGACATAGTCCGCCGTCCAGCCCAGATTGGGCGTGAGGTAGGACAGGCGCGCCGGGACGGTGCCGCCCTGCGCCGCCTCCACCGTGACCGACAGGGTCGGGCGGGCGCGCAGATTGGGCGGCACCCGGTCGAAGATCACGCGCACCGGCAGGCCGTCGTCGCGCAGCACTTCGATCCGGCTGCCGATCTGGAGAACGATGCCGCCATTGGCCGCCAGCACCTTGGCCCGCTCGCGGGTTTCCGCGCCGGTGGCGGGGTTGGTGCGCACCAGCGTCACTTCCTGCCCGACCGCCTTGTCCATCAATTTGTCGGGGGAGAGCAGGTCGAAATCGAAATTCTGTTCGACGATCGACAGGCCGGGGCCGGAGAGGTTGACCGTTTCGGGACGGATGCGGGCGGAAACGTCGGGAAATTCGATGCGGTTGCGGCCGGCATTCACCGGCAGCTTGCGGTCGTCCTGCACCAGCGACTGGCCGTTATTGTAGATGGTGACCGCGACATCGCCCTGCGCGGTGGCCCCGGTGGGATCGGCGGCAATCTGGGCGGTAGCGGCGGCGGGGAGGAGCAGGAACAGCGGCAGCAGGGTCGGCGCTTTCATCGGGCAGGCTCTCCGTTATGTGGCCTGTCTTGTGCCGCAGGACTGTGACAAAGAAAAGGGGCGGAGCCATCGGCCCCGCCCCTTTCCATGAAATCAAGAATTTACGCCTTATTCGGCGGCCTGAGCGGCCGAGCGAGTGCGGCGCTTGCGCGGCGCGGGCGTATCGCTGTCCCCGCCGTCGCTGTCATTGTCCGCGCGCGCGATCGAGGGCGGCAGGATGGCGGCGTCCAGACCCTGCGGCGCGTCGTCGGCGACCGGCGCTTCGCTTTTGCGCGGGCGGCCACGGCGGCGGGGCGCAGGCGCTTCGGCGGCTTCGGGCGCAGGCGAGACCGGCTGCGGCGCGGGCGCTTCGGCGACCGGCGGCGGCAGGATCACGCTGTTCTCGTCACCCGGCACCGGCTCGAACGAGGAGCGCGGCGCGCGGTCCTGACGCTCGGCGCGCTCGCGACGATAATTGCCGTCGCGATTGCCGCGATCGTCGCGGTTGTTGTCGCGATTGCCGTCCCGGTTGCGCGGCTCGCGATTTTCGCGCTGCTCGCGGCGGCCCTGCTGCTGCCGATCCTGCTGTGGACGATCGTCGCGCGATTCGTCACGCTCGCGCGGGGCGCGGTCATAGGGCGATCCGGTGGCAAAATCGTCGACGCCGTTCTCGACGCCGTCGAAATCGTCGCCGTCATCGTCGAAATTGTCGTCCGGGCGGCGATAGCGCTGCTGCTGCTCTTCCTGGCGCGAGCGATTGTCGGCCTGCACACGGAAATAATGGTCAGCGAACTGGAGATAATATTCCATGTTCACCCGGTCGCCCGCCATCTGCGCGTCGCGGGCCATGTTCTTGTATTTCTCAAGAAGCTGGGCGGCGTTACCGCGCGATCGGCTGTCGATACGGTTGCCGCTGTCGCCCCCGCCCCGGTTGTTGCCGCCACCCGGACGCCCGTTATTATTGTTCCGGCCGCGATTGCGCCGGCCGGCCTGTCGGTTGTTGATCAAGACATGATCCTTGCGTTCACTTTTGAAACGATCACTGACATCACGGTTCAGTTGTCATCCTTGCCCACGGCCTTCTTCCCTGAAGGCCGGATAAGGCTCCGCCGGACAGGGGCCGCAAGACAGCCCTTGCCCTTCTGTTGCCAGAGGCGCCAAAACGGGACGCCATCATGACTTTCAGGAGCGCTAAGAGCAGCCTGTCCAAACAAGGACCCCGATGGTCCGTTCGTTCGATTGTGCTGCCCCTGAAGCCCATTTAGTGACTCTGAACCGATAAACCAAGCAATTTTCGCTTCGGCGGACGCAAAAGCAATCTGGATCAGACAGAAGGCGGATGCGTGGCGACAATGCAGCGATCCAGCCCCGCCAGATCGCGTCGAACGGCAACCTCCAGACCCTGTTCGCCAAGCAGCGCGCAAACCGCCGTCGCCTGTTCATGGCCGATCTCGATCGCGGCGCAGCCCCCCTGCCCGAGCAGGCCCGGCAATTGCGGCGCGATGCGGCGATAATCGTCAAGGCCATCCACGCCTGCGAAAAGCGCGCCCGGCGGATCGCGCAGCACGTCGCCCGCCAGAGGCTCCTGCGTGCCGATATAGGGCGGGTTGGCGAGGATCAGGTCGAACGGGCCGGTGAGACCGTCCGCCCAGTTTCCTTCGATCAGGTCGGCGCGGCCGGCGAGACCCAGGCGCTGCGCATTGCCGCGCGCCACGGCAAGCGCGGCGGGGGAGACATCGACGCCCACGCCGGTTGCGGACGGCCAATGGTCGAGCGCGGCCAGCAGCAGCGCGCCCGACCCTGTGCCGAGGTCGAGGATGCGGGCGGGCGCGGTCCTTCCGAAATGGTCGATCGCCGCCTCGATCAGGGTTTCGCTGTCCGGGCGCGGGATCAGCACGTCCGGCGTGACGGCGAGCGTCAGCGTCCAGAAATCGCGCGTGCCGATGATATGCGCGATCGGTTCCCCGTCGAGACGCCGGGCGAGCAGCGGGGCGAAGTTGTCAGGCGCCGACAGGTCGCGCTGGCGCAGCAGCAGGTCGTTGCGCGACAGGCCGAGCGCATGAGCGAGCAGCAGTTCCGCGTCGAGGCGCGGAGTTTCACTCACGGCGGCGAGGCAGGCGGCGCCGTCGCGCAGGAGGGCGGGGATGTCGGTCATTTAGCCCCTCCCCTTCAGGGGAGGGGTTGGGGTGGGGTCTCGCCCCACGCGCTGCGCCGTGGGGATGGACCCCACCCCCGGCCCCTCCCCTGAAGGGGAAGGGAGCAGGTCGCTTTTCACGCCACCCCGTCCAGTTGCGCCAGCCGCGCGGCTTCGTCTTCGGCGATCAGCGCGTCCACGACTTCGCCAAGGCCCGGCCCTTCCAGGATTTCCGGCAGGCGGTGCAGGGTCAGGTTGATGCGGTGGTCGGTCACGCGGCCCTGCGGGAAGTTGTAGGTCCGGATACGTTCGGAACGGTCCCCCGATCCCACCATCGCCTTGCGCGCGCCGGCCTGCTCCGAATGGGCGCGGTCGCGCTCCATTTCATAGATGCGGGCGCGCAGCACCTGCATCGCCTTGGCCTTGTTCTTGTGCTGGGATCGCTCGTCCTGCTGCGTCACGACGATGCCGCTGGGCAGATGGGTGATCCGCACCGCCGAATCGGTGGTGTTGACATGCTGGCCGCCGGCGCCGCTCGCGCGGTAGATGTCGATCTTGAGGTCGGCGTCGGCAATCTGCACATCCACTTCCTCCGGCTCGGGCAGGACGGCCACGGTGGCGGCCGAAGTATGGATACGCCCGCCGCTTTCGGTGACGGGCACGCGCTGGACGCGATGCACGCCGCTCTCGAACTTCAGTTTCGCGAACACGCCCGCGCCAGTGACGGAGGCGACCACTTCCTTGAAGCCGCCCTGTTCGGAAGCGTTCGCCGACATCATTTCCATGCGCCAGCCCTGGGTGTCGGCATAGCGCTGGTACATGCGGAACAGGTCGCCGGCGAACAGGGCCGCCTCGTCGCCGCCGGTGCCGGCGCGGATTTCCAGCATCGCCGGGCGCGCGTCGGCGCTGTCGCGGGGTATGAGGTGCAGGGCGAGCGCGCGCTCGGCGTCGGGCAGCTTGCCCTTCAGCACCTGCATCTCCTCCTGCGCCATTTCGCGCATGAGGGGGTCGGCGTCGGGATCATCGCCGCCGGCCATGAACTCCAGCGCAGCCAGTTCCTGCCGCAGCCGCCGCACCTCATGCGCGGCATTGGCGACCGGCTCGATCTCGGCATATTCCTTCGACAGGCGCACGAATTCGTCCGCCGGCAGGTCGGCGCGCGTCATCGACGCCTGCACCTCGTCCCGGCGCGCCTCGATCTGTGCGATGCGTTCGGCGGAGATGTGCATTAGCGCCCCACCTCAATCCCGTTCGGGCTGAGCGAAGTCGAAGCCTTCCTCTGAGCCGAAGGCGAAGAGCCTTCGCTTCGCTCAGGCGAACCCTTCGACAGGCTCAGGGCGAACGGGGAAAGGGGTGCGAACGCAGCGAAAATATACATCAGTTGGCGACAGTCTGAAGGATGTGCTCGATCCTTTCAAACACTGTTGTTCGTTGCGCCGATCTCAGATCGAAAATCGCCTTCTCGCCATCATGCTTCACGGATACGAGAACATCCGCACCGATCTTCACGGCCTTGTCATAGCGTTTGCGCGGCGAGCCGGTCGCGATGATGTCAGCCGAAATACCGGCACGTCGAAGCGATGCCAAAGCGGTAGTGGCCTTGTCGGCGCTTCGATCGTCTTCAAGCGCGAAGATGGCGTTCAGACGCTCTCGCTCCGGAGCCTCCACCAGCATCGCCAGCCGTTCGATCCCCGCCGCCCAGCCGACGGCCGGCGTGGCTGGCCCGCCCAGATTCTCGATCAGGCCATCATAGCGCCCGCCGCCCAGCACGGTGCCCTGTGCGCCCAAGCGATCGGTCACGAATTCGAACGCGGTGTGGCGGTAGTAATCGAGGCCGCGCACCAGACGGGCATTGCGCTCCCACGCGACGCCGGCCGCATCCAGACCCGCCGTCACCTTCTCGAAGAAGCCGCGCGCCTCGTCGGTCAGATAGGCGTCGATGTCCGGTGCGCTGTCCGCCACCGGCCGGTCGCGCGGGTCCTTGCTGTCGAGAATGCGCAGCGGGTTCTTCGCGAGGCGCTCGACGCTCTCTTCCGACAGTGCATCGCGGTGCGCCTCGAAATGCGCGATCAGCGCGGCGCGCCAGGCTTCGCGGCTCTGGGCGTCGCCCAGCGTGTTGAGGGTCAGCGTCACGCCCTCGATGTTCAACTCACGCAGCAACTGATCGCCCAGCACCAGCAGTTCCACGTCCGCGCCCGGCTCGCCTGCGCCGATGATCTCCGCATCCAACTGGTGGAACTGGCGGAAGCGGCCCTTTTGCGGGCGCTCGTAGCGGAACAGGGGGCCGTGGGTCGCGATCTTGAGCGGCGCATATTGCTGCCAGCCCTCGGTGATATAGGCGCGGCACAGGCCCGCCGTGAACTCGGGGCGCAGGGTGACGCTGTCGCCGCCGCGATCCTGAAACGTGTACATTTCCTTCGACACGACATCGGTGCTCTCGCCCAGCGAACGCGAGAAGACGGCGGTGCTCTCGAACACCGGCACTTCCACGCGCTGAAAGCCGTAGAGCCGGCGCACGCGGTCGAACGTGTCGACCACATGGGCGAAGCGCTCCTGAAAGGCTTCGGGCGTGCCGCCCAGCATGTCCTGTGTGCCGCGTATGGGCCGGGGAGTGTCGATCTTCGCCATGGGGCAGCGCCTTTAAAGCGTAATGCGTTTCAAGGAAACGCGGATTTTGTCGCGGGTTTGACTTGGGGCCGGCCGCTCGCCATGACGGGCAGCATAAGGCCGACCGGCCGCCCCCATTTCGGAGACATTTCCCATGATCCGCAGCCTTGCTGCCGTCCTGCTGCTTTCGACGGCCATCTCGTCCCCGGTGATCGCGCAGGACATCCGCTCCAAGCCCGTGCTGCCGCCCGTCGAGGCCAGCACCCCCGCGCCCAAGGACACGCCCTATCCCGGCACGATCCGGCTGGAAGTGGACGCCACCGACACGGTGCAGCGCATCCTGCGCGTCAAGGAGACGATCCCCGTCGCCGCCGCCGGCCCCATGACGCTGCGCCTGCCCGAATGGCTGCCGGGCAATCATGCGCCTCGGGGCCAAGTGGAGAAGATCAACGGCATCGTCTTCACCGCCGGCGGCAAGGTGCTGGAGTGGAAGCGCGATCCGCTCAACGTCTTCGCCTATGTCGTGGACGTGCCGGCCGGCGCGAAGGAAGTGGTCGCGACCTTCCAGTTCCTGTCGGCCACCATGCCCAATCAGGGCCGCGTCGTGGTGACGCCCAAGATGCTGAACGTGCAGTGGGAATCGGTCTCGCTCTATCCGGCAGGCTATTTCACGCGCCAGATCCCGATCCAGGCGACCGTCACCTATCCCGCCGGATGGCAGGCCGCGACCGCGCTGCGCGGCAAGCGCACCGGCGATACCGTCGCCTATGACGTGATCGATTATGAGGCGCTGCAGGATTCGCCGGTGTTTGCCGGCACGCATTTCAAGGCGGTCGATCTGGGTGAGAAGGTCACCCTGAACATCGTTGCCGACGACGCCGACGAGCTGGAGATCAAGCCGGAACAGCTCGCCAAACATGTGAAGCTGGTCAAGGAAGCCGGCGCGCTGTTCGGAACCTATCATTTCGACCATTATGACTTCCTGCTGGCCATCACGGACGAGATGGGCGGCATTGGCCTCGAGCATCACCGTTCCTCGGAGAATCAGGTCGAGCCGGGCTATTTCAAGAAATGGGGCGACGACAGCCTGGTCGATCGCAACCTGCTGCCGCACGAGTTCACCCACAGCTGGGACGGCAAGTTCCGCCGCCCGGACCTGCTCTGGACGCCCGACTTCAACGTGCCGATGCAGGACAATCTGCTGTGGGTCTATGAAGGGCAGACGCAGTTCTGGGGCTATGTGCTGGGCGCGCGCTCGGGCCTGTTCTCCAAGCAGGAGACGCTCGACGCCTATGCCCATATCGCGGCGAAGCTGGACACCGCGGTCGGCCGGCAGTGGCGCCCGATGGAGGACACCACGCACGACCCGATCATCTCCTCGCGCCGGCCCAAGGGCTGGGTCAGCTGGCAGCGCTCGGAAGATTACTACAATGAAGGCCTGATGATCTGGCTGGAAGCGGACGCGATCATCCGCAAGCAGACTGCCGGGGCCAAGGGCCTCGATGATTTCGCCAAGGCCTTTTTCGGCATCAATCCGGGCGACTGGGGGCAGGTCGTCTACAATCGCGATGCGGTCATCAAGACGCTGAACGATGTCGCGCCCTATGACTGGGCCGGCTTCTTCAAGACTTATGTCGACAGCCCGACCAAGGAAACGCCCAAGGGCGGCTTCACCATGGGCGGCTACAAGCTGAGCTACGCCGACAAGCCAACCAGCTTCACCAAGGCGATCGAGGGATCGCAGAAGATGGTCGACCAGAGCTTCGGTATCGGCGCGATCGTCAAGAATGACGGCGAAGTGGCTGGCGTCGTCTGGGATACGGCGGCGTTCAAGGCGGGCTTGACCGTCGGCGCGAAGATATTGGCGGTCAATGGCGACGAGTTTTCCGGCGACGTCTGGCGCGCGGCGATCACCGCGGCCAAGGACCCCAAGAAGCCGGTCCAGATCATACTAAAGCAGGACAAATATTATCGCACATTGACCCTCGCCTATTCGGGCGGGCTGCGCTATCCGCGCCTCGAAAAGACAGGAGAGGGTGAAGGCAGCCTGGACAAGCTGCTGCAACCGAAAACATAAACGCCCGCCCTTAAAGCTCCAGCACAAGGTGTTGCATGAATATCGAACTGATCCCCGTCGGCGACGATCCGCCGAACAGCCTCAACGTCATCATCGAAGTGCCCACCGGCGGCGAGCCGGTGAAGTATGAGTTCGACAAGGCGTCGGGCGCGCTGTTCGTCGACCGCATCCTGCACACGCCGATGCGCTATCCGGCGAATTATGGCTTCGTGCCGCACACGCTCTCGCCCGATGGCGATCCGCTGGACGCGCTGGTGATCGCGCGCTCGCCCTTCGTGCCGGGCTGCGTCGTGCGCGCCCGGCCGATCGCGGTGCTGAACCTGGAAGATGAGGCCGGCGGCGACGAGAAGCTGGTCTGCGTGCCGGACGACAAAACCTTCCCCTATTACAGCAATGTGAGCGAGAAGGACGACCTGCCCGGCATCGTCATGGAGCAGATCGAGCATTTCTTCACCCACTACAAGGATCTGGAAAAGACCAAGTGGGTGCGCATCGGCACCTGGGGCGGGGCGGAAGACGCCAAGCAGATCACCCTGGAAGCGATCGAGCGCTACAAGGCCGCCAAGAAGGCCGGTTGATCCTTTTGCAATGGGGGCCTTGCCGGTGCGAGGCCCCTATTCTTCCGCGCCGGTACCGTCGGTCGAGAGCGGCGCTTCCTTCAGATTGACGATGATCCGGTCGAGCAGCGACGCAAGCTGCGCCTGTTCGTCCTGTGTCAGGCCGGCGAGCGCGATCCGCTCCTCATCCGCGCCGACCGCCCCCAGCTTTTCCAGCATCGGCCCCGCGCCTGCCCCCAGATAGAGCCGATTGGCGCGACGATCGACCGGGTCGGTGCGGCGCTCGATCCAGCCGGCTTCCTCCAGCCTGTCGATGATCCGGCCGACCGTGACCGAAGCCACTTCCATCCGCGCGGCGACTTCGCTCTGGGTCAGGCCCTCTTCGTGGTCGACAGTGGCGATGACCCGCCATTGCGCGCGGGTGAGGCCCAGCCCCCTGGCCCGCGCATCGAACCGCGTCCGCAGCAGCCGGCCGGCCCAGGACAATTTGAGCGTATTGGAAAGATCGCGTGGCATCGCGGCGGCTGTAACGGCTCTGCAAGGGCCTGCAAAGTGCAGTCGGATCAACGCTTTGCGAGGGCGTCCAGATCTTCAGTGCGGTTGATATTGGGCAGGTCGAGATCAGGCATCGCAATCTGCCGCGCGCCGGCATGGCGGGCGAAGCCCCGCAGCGATCGGTCGTCCTGCGCCGCCATCCACATGTCCAGCGCGTCGTCCAGAGCGCAGGGCCAGAAGGCGGCGAGCGGCTGACTGTCCAGCACCGCCGCGCCTTCGCCGATCAGCGCTTGCGCCAGTTCCGGCGGGAAGACAGGCATGTCGCAGCCGGTGGTCAGAACGCCTGCATAGCCGTGATCCGCGCCATAGCGCAGCGCACCCGCCAGCCCGCCGAGCGGCCCCAGGCCGGGACGCGGGCGGTCGGCGATAGCGGCAAAACCCGGAACCTGACGACCGCAGATGGCGACCGCTTCGACATGCGGCGCAAGGCCCGCGATCGCATGGTCGAGCAGAGTGCGCCCCGCCAGCAGCGCCAGCGCCTTGTCACTGCCGAAGCGCGAGGAGCGGCCGCCGGCCAGGACGACGCCCAGCAGCCGCATGGAAATCAGCTGCCGTTCGGGCCGCTGCCGGTCGGGCCGCTGCCCTGCCCGCCCATGCCGCCGGCGCCGACCGCGCCGATATTGCCGAAGATCTCGTCGAACAGGCTGCGATGGCGGCCCAGCGTCGGCGTCTTGCCGCCCATCGGCGAAATCTTCGCGACCTGCTCCAGCCCCATGCGATCGACCGCGACGACATTGCCTGCGGGATCGAAGCGGACGTGCAGGATGGTCTGCGCCGTGGGCTTGGGATTGGAGAAGGCCAGCGCCCGCATGTCGCGCGCGACATAATACCAGTCCTGATCGCCGAACTGCGCGACGAAGGAAGGACGGCCCAGCGTTCCTTCCACCGAGGCGCGATTGTCGATGCCCGGCTGGACCGAATCGACCAGCAGATTGTCGACCCGATAGCCCTGATGCGTGCGGATGCGGGTGCAGCCTGTGTTGCCCATCAGCATCGCGCCCAGACCGACCGCGATCAGTATCCGCGTGCGGCGGGAATGGGTCTGCGACATGAACTTCTCCTGCGGGCCCAGCGCCCGGCACAAAACTGATGCCGCCATTGCATCGGGCGGCCCGGCGATCAATATGGAAATGCGCGCGCCCCGGCAAGGGGAAGCGCCAATGCCCATAACTGTCAGAGCAGAAACGCCGCCCGATGCCCCCTTCCGCCCCTTCCCTGCTCCGGCGCCTGTTCGGCCCGGCCGATCCGCGCACGCGGATGAACGCGCTGTATGCGGCGGTCATAGCCGAGGCGCGGCGGCCGCACTGGTATGTGGACGGGCGCGTGCCCGACACGATCGACGGCCGGTTCGACATGGTGGTCGCGGTGCTGGCGCAGGCGCTGCTGCGCCTCCAGCAACTGGGCGCGCCGCAGGAAAGCGCGTGGCTGACCGAATTGTTCGTGGACGACATGGACGGTCAGCTGCGCCAGCAGGGCATTGGCGACGTCGTGGTCGGCAAGCATGTCGGCCGGATGATGAGCGCGCTGGGTGGTCGGCTGACCGCCTATCGCGCGGCGCTGGCGGGGGATGAGGATTTTGGCGAGGCGCTGACCCGCAACCTCTATCGCGGCGATGCGCCCGATGCGGCGGCGCTGGCCCATGTGGAGCAGGCGCTGCGGGGGCTGTGGGCAAAGGTGGAAACCCGATCGCTGGGTCAATTGTGCGCAGGAGAGCTGGCATGAGCATAGCGCCGTCCGAATTTTCCCGTCCGGTCAACCGCGACCGCATCGGCAAGGCGACGATAGGCCACAGTATCGCTGCCGACGAAGGCGAACGCGCGGCGCTGGCAAAGCGGTTCGGGCTGGTCGCGCTCGATCGGCTGGAGGCGGATTATGACCTGACCGACGAGGATGGCGGCGTCGTCGCGCGCGGCCGGGTGCGCGCCAGCCTGTCGCAGCCCTGCGTCGCCAGCGGCGAGCCGGTGCCCGAGACGATCGACGCGCCCTTCTCGCTGCGCTTCGTCGAGGAAGGCGACGCGACGGTCGAGGAGCTGGAGGTCGACGCGGAGGATCAGGACATGATCGGCTATGACGGCCTCATCGTCGACATGGGCGAGGCGGTGGCTCAGACCATGGCGCTGACCATGGAACCCTGGCCCCGCGCGCCGAACGCCGACGCCTGGCTGAAGGACAAGGGCGTGCTGTCGGAAGAGGACGCCGGGCCGTTCGCGGCGTTGAAGGCGCTGAAGGACCGGGGTTGATGCGCGCGCTCGCGCTGATCGGCCTCGCCCTGCTGGCCGCCTGTGGCGAGCAGCCTCCGCCTGCACCGCAAGGCCGGGACCAGGCGAAAGCGCCCGAGCCGGCTACGATCTCTCCCACCGATCAGCCCGCCGTGAACGCGGTGGAAGCCGCGCCGGCCGCGCCCCCTGCCCTGCTCGCCGAGGCGCTGACCCGGCAGCAA
This sequence comes from Sphingobium sp., assembly GCA_044237945.1. GTDB lineage: Bacteria > Pseudomonadota > Alphaproteobacteria > Sphingomonadales > Sphingomonadaceae > Sphingobium. The sequence continues at coordinate 33,969 of JBIIEH010000026.1, forward strand.
TGGGCCAAGGCGGAGAACAAGGACCAGTGCGCGCCGATTGCGCTCACCGACAGCGGCGGCCAGCCGGGCGTGGCGCGCGCCGCGACCTTCGGCGGCGGCTGGGCGGTGGCGTTCGACCTGCCGGGGCTGCGCAGCGCTTATGGCGTCGCCGGCACCGGCCTGCTGCCTATGGACAGCGAAGACGCCGCCGCCCATCGCGCCCGGCTGGCGGCGCAATGGCCACGCTTCATGGAGCTGGACCAGCTGCCCGCGCCGTCCTTCGCCGGATACGGGCTGGAGGGGGCGGAAGCCTGGCCGACGGACAATCCGAACGGGACTTTTCTGCATTCGCTGGCCTATGTGCGGGTCGGTGGACAGCGCTGCACCTATAATGTGTGGAGCAAAGTGAGCCGCGCGCATCTGGAGCATATGCTGGAGAGTTTGCGGTTGTTGCCGGAGGGGTGAGATGCAGACGAGCGCCTCGCCCTTCTGACTCCCCTCCCCCGTTTCCCTTTCGTTCCCCACCATGGCATAAGCATCCGCACCATGGATCCAGCGCCCCGAAAGATCATCCATGTCGACATGGACGCCTTCTATGCGTCGGTCGAACAGCGTGACGATCCGTCGCTCCGCGGGCTGCCGATCGCCGTGGGCGGCGGCGGGCCACGCGGAGTGGTGGCGACATGCAGCTATGAGGCGCGCAAATTTGGGGTCCGCTCCGCCATGCCGGGCGCGCGGGCGCGGCGGCTGTGCCCAGACCTGATCTTCGTCAAACCCCGCTTCGACGCCTATCGCGCGGTATCGGGACAGGTTCGGGAGATTTTTGCGCGCTTCACCGACATCATCCAGCCGCTTTCGCTCGACGAAGCCTATCTGGACGTGACGGTGAACAAGCCCGGCATCGCTTCGGCGACGGAAGTGGCGCAGGAAATCCGCCGCATGATTCGCGAAGAGACCGGCCTCACCGCCTCGGCCGGCGTGTCCTACAACAAGCTGATCGCCAAGCTCGCGTCGGACCAGAACAAGCCCGATGGCCTGTGCGTCGTGCGGCCACAGGAGGGCGCCGCCTTCATCGCGGCGATGCCGGTGCGGCGCATACATGGCGTCGGCCCGGTGACGGCGAAGCGCATGGCGGCGCTCGGCATCGAGACCGGCGCGGACCTGCGCGACCGCGACATCGCGTTTCTGCGGGCGCATTTCGGCAGTTCAGCCGACTATTATCACCGCGCCGCGCGGGGGATCGACGACCGTCCGGTGCATGAGCGGCAGGACCGCAAGTCGGTGAGCGTCGAGGACACGTTTTTCGATGACCTGACGCAGGAGGAGGCGCTGGTGGCGGAAATCGACGCCATCGCCGAGCGCCTGTGGGGCCGCATCGAAAAAGCCGACGCCTATGGCCGCACCGTGGTGCTGAAGGTAAAGTTCGCCGATTTCCGCATCATCACCCGCTCGAAGAGCTTCGCCGAGCCGGTGCGTTCCCTCGACCTGCTGGCCGAGACCGGCCGCGCGCTGCTCCGCGCCCAACTCCCCCTGCGCATGGGCGCGCGGCTATTGGGCCTTGGCGTTCATAATCTCGATGAAGCGCATGAAGGCGAGAGCGGCGAGCAGCTGGCGCTGGGGCTTTAGAACGGCAGCCAGTTCCGCTTTTCGGTGAACTTCATATAGCCCGCATTGACGCCCAGCCGATAGCCCACGCCCAGCCGGATCGGGATCAGCACCACGCTGCCCCAGCGCAGATAACTGGCGGTGAACCCGCCAACGAGATAGGCGGTGCCCTCCGCTGCGGGGAAGCGGTGATACAGTTCCTGCGTGTCGTAGAGATTGTAGACGAGGACGAAGGTGTTGGCCGCGTTGCCGCCGACGTCGAAGCCGATCGACGGGCCGGTCCAGTAGACCTGGCGCTGCCCCTCCACCTTGTGGTTGAGCGTGCCCGAGCCATAGCGCAGGCCGACGACGAACGCACCCGACGCCTCACGCCCGGCGATATAGGCGTTGGGGCGGCCCTGATCCTTCAGGATCTTCTCGATGATCCCGGCCAGTCCCTCCGCGCCCTTGCCGAACACGCCTTCGGCCGCGCCGATCAGGTCGTCCTGCTGGTAGCTGTCGCCCGGCACGGGGGCGGCCGGCGGCGTATTGGCGGTCACCAGGTCGCCGGTCGCGGTGGAGGCGTTGGAGCCGGCCTGCGCATTATAGTCGGGCGTGCTGCTGTTGAGGCTGGGGTCCGTGCCCGGATCGGTGGGGTTGGCGTCCTGCGAGACGGGCGGGGCGAGATCGGCGTCGATCGCCGTGTTGGGATCGACCGTGCGCACCTGCGCCGCCGCCGGCGCGCCCGCGCCAAGCAGCGCGCACCAGGCGAGCAGGACTATGCGCGCCGCGCCCGACTTCCGACCCATGCCGATCATGTCCCAAAAACTCCCCGTAACCAAAGCAGCACATGGTCATGGGCAAGCTGAAACGACAATGAACGAACGGCGACACGAGTCGATTCCGCGCCGGAACGAGTCGTTTTTTTGGGCGGGGCCGGCCCTCTCCCCCGCCCGACCGCCCATTTCAGGATACACGCTGTGGGCGGTCGGACGGCGAAGAGCGCCGGCCCCGCACCGGCTTTGGCGCCAGCGCCATTCCCCCGTTGCCATGGCGCGAAGGCGTCGCTATAGGCCGGATCAGCCTAGCCGCTGTCCCGCCCCATGCGGGTGTCAGGCCATGTTTGGAGACGTGGGTGAGTGGCTGAAACCAACGGTTTGCTAAACCGTCGTGCTGGGAATCCGGCACCGAGGGTTCGAATCCCTCCGTCTCCGCCAACATGCCCGACTTGACGCTGCCACGCCTCGCCAGCGCGGCGCATGCATTCCCTCCGCACATAAAAATACGGGCCGGACAACCGCCCGGCCCGCGCAAACCATGCGCACGATCGGGATGGCCCCCGACCGTGCGTCAATGGCCTCTAGATCATGACGAAATCGGCGTGGGTCAGGGCGAGGCCCGGATCGATGCGGGCGAAGACGACCGCAGCGATCGAACCCGTGCCGTCGGCGTCGTACATCAGGTCGCCGGTGACGTCGTTGTAGATGATGCGATCCTGCGCGTCGGCGGCGGCGGCGCCGACATGGAAATTGAAGTCGCGCAGTTCGCCGGCCGGCCCGGCGCGGAAGATCGAGCGGTCGAGGCCGATCGTGTCGTCCGCCACGGTGAAGTCGGTGATGCGGTCGATGTTCGTCGCGGTCGGCTTCATCGTGAACAGGAACATGTCCGCGCCGCCGCGGCCAGTCAGCACGTCCGCCCCGCCCATGCCGTTGATGATGTTGTCGCCGTCATTGCCCGCAATGGCGTTCGCCTGGTTGTTGCCCGTCCCGGCGATGTCGGCGTCGCCGATGAGCGAGAGATATTCGACATGGGCGCCCATGAGCGAATAGTCGACCGTGCTGAACACCAGGTCGGTGCCCTCACGCGATCCTTCGACGATGCGGTCGCCAGCGGAGTCGACATAATAGATGTCGTTGCCCGCGCCGCCATGCATGATGTCGTCGCCCGCGCCGCCGAACAGGCGGTCGTCGCCCGCCAGACCGAACAGTTCGTTGTCCGCGCCGTTGCCGACCAGATAGTCGGCCAGTTCGGTGCCGGTGAAGCTGATCTGGTCCAGCTGGATCGCGATGACCGAGGGATCGTGATCCGACGCAGTGGCGTCCGTATGGGCGAACTCGGTGTTGACGTGGACGACGTCATATTCCGTGATCGTCGAGAGGTTGCCGCTGACGAAGATGTGATCCAGAACCTGCGCATTGCCTTCATAGCTGTAGGTATAGCGCTCGGTCGGATCCAGCGTGGTGACCATGTCGGTCATGCCGGCATTGCTGAGCGGGGCCAGCGATTCCTCGTTCGAGAACTCGTTGAGGTCGCCCAGCACGACCACCTTCGCGCCGCCCAGCGCAGTCACATAGTCGGCGACATTCTGCGCCTGGACCAGGCGATCGGCGGCGCTGCCGTTCACCGACGGCTGGGTCGTTCCGTAGAGCGGGGTCGATCCGCCCTTCGAGCTGAAGTGGTTGTTGATGATCGTCACGTCCTCGCCATTGAAGGTGAAGGTTGCGACCAGCGGCAGGCGCGATCCGGCGAAGTCGGCGGCGGCGTCGGTAGTGGTCCTCACCGATCCTTCGACCAGATCGACGCGATCGTCATTGTAGAGGAAGACGTTGCGGATGTTGGCGCCCGGCTGGCCACCGCCCGTGTTGTTGGTGATGAGCGTGTTGTCGATGAAGGAATAGCTCGGCCCGCCCAGTTCGACGATCTTGTCGACCAGCGCCTGCAGCACCTGATCGGCCGCGATGACGCCATTGTCGGTCCCGCCCGAATTGTCCTGCACTTCCTGGAGGCCGATGATGTCGGGCTGGCCCAGATTATTGATGATCTGGCGCGCCAGCGCCTCCAGACGGCCATCGGCCACGTCCTGATCCGCCTGACCCTCCGACGGGTCGTCGTTGATGTCGAGGTTGAGGACATTGTAGCTGGCGACCGTCAGCTGGTTCTGCGTGCCGACCAGATCGGTCACTTCCTGCTCCAGCGTGGAGGCCGTGGCGACCGTGACGGGCGCGACCGGAATGACCTGATAATTGCCGAAGTCATAGTCGAGCACGCCGGTGACGTCGTCCAGCACCGCGCCGGCATCGACCTGCGGCGCGGCCGCGCCGGTGATGGTCGTGTCGACGTCGATCTGGATACGCTCGGGATTGAAGTCCGAACCGGGGCCGGTGTTGGTGACGTTCAGGCCGTCGCCGGTGGTGCCGCTGACGACTATCGTTCCACGGTCCGACAGGCCGGTGGCGTTGGCGCCATTGTCGGCGACGGTGAAGATTTCGCCGAATTCATTGGTGCCGGCGACCGCCACCGGCGTCGGCACGGTGACCAGCATGCCCTCCAGGCTCTCGAAAAAGTCCATGCCGTGGTTGACGGGGTCGAAATTCGCCGTGCTGCTCGGGTCGAACGGGCCATCGCCGTCGATCACCTCGGTCGGCAGCATGCGGCCGCCCTCGCCCAGGATGATGGCGGTCGGCAGCGGCTGATCGACGCCGATCACCTGATAATTGCTCGGGCTGACCAGCTCGGTCAGCGACAGATTGCCGGTGCTGGAGCCGCCGGGCGTATATTCGGACACGGAGCCGCTGACGCGCAGCTCGTTGCCGACCACCACCGTGGCGGGCGGGGCGCTGTTGGTGAAGACGTAGATGGCTTCGGAGGTCGCGATGCTGCCATCGGCGCGGTCGTCCGGCTCCTGAATGTAGAAGCCGTTGGCGCCCACCGCCGTGACGATGCCCTGGATCGTGACCGACTGGCCGGCATAAGCGGAGCGATGCTGCGCGCCCTGCACGTCATGGATGCGCAGCACGGTGACGTCGTCGTTGACGATCGTGCCAAGCCCCTGCGCGTCGGCAATGGCATAGCCGGCCGAGGCGTTGGACAGGTCGACGGTGAAGGTCTCGTTGGTTTCGGTGACGGTGTCGCCATTGACCGTGATCGCGATGGTCTGCGTCAGCTCGCCATCGACGAAGTTCAGCGTCCCCGACTGCGCGACATAGTCGCTGCTGGCGGTCGCGGTTCCGTCGTTCGTCGTGAAGTCGATGCTGGCGGCGCCGGCACTGTCGGTGCGGGTGATGGTGAAGACGAACTCGCTGGTTCCGGCGTCGCCTTCGACCTGCGTCACATTGCTGATCGAGAAGCCGGGCAGCGCCGGGCCGCTGCCGAAGCTCTGGCCGTTATTGACCAGGCCCGGCGTATCGTCGGTATCGAGCACCCAGGTGAAATCGCTGTAATCCGTGCCGCTGCCGGTCAGTGCGATCGACGTGCCGTTGGCGACGCCATCCTCGAACACGCCGACATTAACGCTGGTCATACCGGCGGCCGGGCCGTTGGCGGCGGTGAAGACGCCTTCATAGCTCAGGAACTGCACGACCGTGTTGCCGGGACCGACCAGGGCGATGCCGTCCGGCTCGGTGCCGCCGGTGTTCCCGTTCTGGATGCCGTTGGCCGGATAGCTGAAGCTGATCACGCCATAGCCATTGCCCATGTCGCCGATCGTGCCGGACAGCGCCAGCGTGTTGTAGGATACGAGCTGCGTCGGGCTGCCGTTATAGAGAACGAGCGAATAGCCAGTGAGATCGGTCCCGGCCGCGCCGGCGATCTCGATGAACTCGCCGGTGTCGTTGCCGCCATTATCGTAGTGAAATTCGTTGATGAAGACCATGCTCGTTCTCCCTGTCGTCGCGATGCAACCGGGCTTTCCCGGCGCGGATCAAAAAAAGCGGTGGCGCTGGTCGCACGGCAACGCGACCTGGGCGGCAAGCTCAGGATCGGCACGCACCAGTGATGGACAACCCACAGGCCGAGCGGTCTAGGCGGGCTTCGTGACGGTTTGCGGTGGGCGGCGTTGCAGTTTGGCGAAGCTTCGATGACGGCAATATTATCTTGCCCGGCGGTCGCCGGATGTCAGCCGGGCAGCAATTGCCGTTCGTAGCGCCAATTGCCCCAGAGCTGTTCCCCGATACGCAGGGCCGTGCGCATCGTGCTGGGCGCGGCGCGGCCAGGGCTTGGCGCGGTGAGCGCAGGCGAGAGGTCGGCAAAGCCGGCTGGCTCGACGTCCCGCATGTGCTCTGCTGTCGCGCAGAGCTGTTCGAAGCGGCGCATCACCAGCCGGTTGGGGCGCTGGCGGTCGCGCGAGAGCATTTCGAAACTGTGGGTGACGACGACGAAGGCAGGATGGCGCGCCGCCGCCGCATGGGAGAGGCCCGCGCGCATTTCCGCCGCTGACATCGCGCAGACCTGCGCCGGGCGGAAGCGGCCGGGCCGGTCGGCTATGCCCGACACCGGCAGTTCGGCCATGCCCAGATGCGGCACAGGGCCGATCGTGGCGGGATCGACCGCGATGTCGCAGTCGCCACCCAGATAGGCCGCGTTGACGCTGCTGTCCCAGTGGAGGCCGATCGCCGCCAACGCGCGCAGCGTGTCGTCATTCGCGCCGAAATTGCCGGCGCGGAACGCCGAGATGCGCGGCGCGCCTGCCTGTTCCAGCAGATCGCGGGCCAGGCCCAGCAGCGTGATCTGGTCGGCCAGCGCGAAATCGGCGATATTGCGGCCGAGACGCCCCTCGACCGGCGACTGGCCCGCCCATTGCAGCCATTCGCTGTGGATGTGCAGCTGCACCTCATGCCCGCGCCCGACAATGCCGCCGACCACCGGCTCCAGCCATTGCCGGCCGTAGACCAGCGCCGGCATTGGATCGAGAAAATAGACCCCTTTGAGGCCGTGGCGGTCCATCACGTCCATCTGCCAGCCTATACCAAAAGCGCCGCCCGGGCATTCGCCCCAGATCGAGCTACGGACATTGTCGGCGGGCGACACGCCCTGCTGGTGCATGGCGGCGGACAGCTCGGTATCGACGGTGATCAGCAACGCGGTCATGCGGGCGGGTCCGGGCAGGGAAAGGCGAGCATAGCCTAAGGCCGACCCGTTAAGGAGCGGTATGCGCGCTGCGCATTGCCTCGCGCGCCCGATTGCTTCGTCCCGGGCGGCATGCAAGGATCAGGCGATGACATCCCCCGCAGACCGCGCCGCGTTGCGCCCCGACCGGACGGTTCCTGATGCGGAAGTGGCCAATGATGACGAAGCGGTCCCCGCGCAGCGTCTGCGGATCGCCTTCCTGTCCTATCGGTCCGACCCGCGTGTCGGCGGGCAGGGCATTTTCCTGACCAATGTCGCGCGCGCATTGGCGCAGCGCGGCCACGCCGTGACGATCATCTCCGGCCCGCCCTATCCGGAGGTGCCCGACGGGGTGGAGATGGTGCAGTTGCCCTCGCTCGACCTGTTCGCGCAGCCCTTGCTGGGGCGCTATGCGCTGCGCTGGCGGCATCTCAAAAGCTGGACGGACACGGCGGAATATTTCGGCCATGTCTCGGGCAAGTTCATGGAGCCATGGAGTTTCGGCCGGCGCGCCGCCCGCTGGCTCGCGCAGCATGGCGATCGGTTCGACGTGGTGCTGGACAACCAGACGCTGACCTGGGGACTGCTGGAGATTGCACGCAGCAAGCCGACCGTCGCGGCCTTCCACCATCCGATCCGCCGCGATCTGGAGATCGCGCTGGCCAATGAGCCGGAATGGGGCAAAAGGTGGCTGCTGCGCCGCTGGTACAGTTTTCTGCCGATGCAGGAAGCTGTGGCGCGCGCGCTGCCCAGCCTGGCCACGGTGTCGAGCGCCAGCGCGGACGATATCGTCGCGTGCATGGGCGCGGACCGGAGTCGCATCAACGTCGTGCCGCTGGCGGTGGATCAGGCGATGTTCCGGCCCGGCCGGGTCCCGCGCGAGGCCCGGCGAATCGTCACGACATCCAGTTCCGACATGCCGCTCAAGGGCCTCAAATATCTGATCCGGGCGCATACCGGCTTGCTCAAGGACTGGCCGGACTTGGAGCTGGTGATCGTCGGCCGGCCGCGCCCCGGCCCGACCGTCGACCTGATGGAGCAGTTGGGCACGCGGAACGCTGTGAACTTCGTCCACGACCTCAGCACCGACGCGATGGCGGACCTCTACGCCAGCGCCACGTTGTGCGTCACGCCGTCGCTGTACGAGGGCTTCGGCCTGCCGATGATCGAAGCGATGGCGAGCGGTGCGCCGGTGGTGGCGACCGATGGCGGCGCGTTGCCCGAGGTCGTGGGCGACGCGGGCGTGATCGTGCCGGCGGGCGACGCGGAAACGCTGCGCGGCGCGATCGACGAGCTGCTGCGCGATCCCGTCCGGCGCGAGGGGCTAAGCGCGGCGGGGCTGAAGCGGGTGCGGGCGCACTATCATTGGGACAGCGTCGGCGCGACTTATGAGCGGCTACTCTACGAAGCGGTGGCGCGCGGATGCTGACGGCGCGGATCGAACGGCTGCGCCTGAAGCCCGGCGACCGGGTCATCGACATCGGCTGCGGCGAGGGGCGGCATAGCCATGGCGTGCAGATGTTGAGCCACGCGCAGGCGATTGGCGTTGATCTCGACGCAGCCTCGATCTCCACCGCACGGGAGCGGGCCGCCGACCTGCCGGTGGGGGCGCATGCCGCCTTGTTTCAGGAGAGCGATGCGACCGCCCTGCCCTTCGCCGACGCCAGTTTCGACGCGGCGATCTGTTCCGAAGTGCTGGAGCATGTGCCGGACATGAGCGTCGTACTGGCGGAGGCGGCGCGGGTTGTGAAGCCGGGCGGGGTGCTGGCCGTCACCGTGCCGCGCGTCTGGCCCGAATGGCTGAACTGGAAGCTCGCGCCGGGGCCGGACGGCTATGCCGACCAGCCGGGCGGCCATGTTCGCATCATCCCGCGCACCCGGCTGCGGCGCGACGTCGAGGCGGCGGGCTTCCACTATCTGGGCGGTCATCACGCCCATGCGCTGCACAGCCCCTATTGGTGGCTGAAGACCGCCTTGTGGTCGCGGCGTGACGATCATCCCGTCGTGAAGGCGTGGCATCGCCTGCTGGTCTGGGACATGATGCGGCGGCCGGCGATCACGCAGGTCACCGAGCGGCTGCTGAACCCGGTCATGGGCAAGAGCCTGGCGCTCTATTTCGAGCGGCGCTGATGCTGCCGCGCCGCGCAGCCATCGCGCCCTCCTTCGCCGAACGCATCGCCGGGCCGGTGCGGCGGATGCTGGAGATACAGCAGAGCGACGGCGCGATTCCCTGGTTCGAGGACGGACCTTGGGATGCGTGGAACCACGGCGAATGCGTGATGGCGCTGGCCGTCGCGGGAGAGCGGGACGCCGCCTGGGCGGGAATGCAGGCGCTGCTCCACCGCCAGCTGCCCGATGGCGGCTTCGCCAGCGAATATGGCAACGCTCTGCCGATGACGGCGGACCTGCTGCGCATGGAGCGGGTGGCGGGGCCGAAAATAAGCGACACCAATTTCACCGCCTATGTGGCGACCGCCGCGCTGCACCTGCATCTGCTGGGCGATCCGCGCGCCGGCGACCTGTGGCCGATGGTGCAGGCGGCGATCGACCATGTCATCGCCCGCCAGCATGTGCAGGGCGACATCAGCTGGTGCGCCGAAGCGCATGGTTGTCCGGATACGGACGACGCGCTGATCGCGGGCAATGCGTCGATCCACGCCAGCATCGGCCATGCGCTGCTGCTGGGCGAGGCGCTGGGCGATCCGCAGCCGCGCTGGGCCTTGGCGCGGGCGCGGCTGGGCGACGCACTGCGGAACGCACCGCACCGTTTCGGGCGCAGCGTCGTCAGCCGGCCGCCGCACGCCATGGACTGCTATTATCCCGCGCTGACCAGCATTTGCGTCGATCCGCGCGCGCATCTTATGGCGCACTGGTCGCGCTTCGTGATGGAGGGGCTGGGCTGTCGCTGCGTCGCGGACGAGCCATGGGTGACGGTGGCGGAAAGCTGCGAACTGGCGATCGCCGCGCATCAGGCTGGGATGACGCGAGAGGCCGCCATGATGCTGGCATGGATGGAGGCGCGACGGGATACGGACGGCGCGTTCTGGATGGGCTGGCAGAGCGAGGTCGGCATCGACTGGCCGGCCGAGAAACCTAGCTGGACGCAGGCCGCCTATGTGCTGGCCTGCGACGCCATCGGCGGCGAGACGCCCGCCGCCGGGCTGTTTGCATTGAGACCCTGAACTACGGCCGGGCCAGACGATCGGCCAGCGCCAGAGCCGCGCGCGCCACCCGCGCGCGATCATCCAGCGTCTTCATCAGCGTGTCGGCGAAATCATGTGGGCATTCGGGCGGCGCGTCCCGATCCCGTTCGTCGACCAGCAGGCCGTCCAGCCAGTCGCCATAATGATCCGCCACCACGGCGGGCGTTACCGCCAGCCCCAGCTCGCGCATCATCTTGTCGGTCGGCCCTTTCACCGAGGCCCCGCCGACGATCGGTGAGACCGCGATGACCGGCGCGGTCGCGGCGCGCAAGGATTCGACGATGCCGGGCACCGCCATGATCGGATCGACGCTGAGGAACGGGTTGGACGGGGCGATCAGGATGGCGCGGGTGGCGGCGTCGTTGATCGCCTCCAGCACGCCCGGCGCGGGCCGTGCGGCGGCTGCGCCGTCGAAGCGCACGGCGCGCACCGCCGGAGCGCAGCGGCGCGCGACGAAATAATCCTGGAAGCCGAGCAGGCCCTCATCCGTGTCGACCATCGTCGCGACAGGATCATCGGTCATCGGCAGCATGGTCACCGCGACGTCCCAGGCGGCGGCGAAGCGCGCGGTCACCGCGCTCAGGCTCGCGCCCGCACGCAGCATCTCGCCGCGCAACACATGCAGCGCCAGGTCGCCATCGCCCAGCGCGAACCAGTCCGGCCCGCCAAGGCTGCGCACGGCGTCCATGAACGCCCAGCTCTCGCCCTCCCGACCCCAGCCCTGCGCCTTGTTCGCCTTGTCCGACAGGGTGTAGAGCAGGGTGTCGAGATCGGGCGAGACCGGCAGGCCCAGATGGCGAAAATCATCGCCCGTATTGACGATGGCGGTGATGCTTTCCGGCGCGACGACCTGCATCAGGCCGAGCACGAGCTTCGCGCCGCCCACGCCGCCGGTCAGCACCACGATCCTGTCCTGTAGCGCGCTCATTGAAACAGATCCTCCTCAAGTCGACGGTTCAGGTCCGCCGCCAGGCGGATCGGCGCATCGACGACGACGCCACGCACCAGAGCGGCGGGGATGCCCTCCGCGCCTTCGCCCATGGCGAGGCCGGCGGCGTTGGCGACGCTGTCCGCCAGCGCGATCTGCGTCACCTCCAGCCGCCGGCCGTCACGGTCCATCTCGCCGCGCCGGTCGATCAACGCCGGCACGCCCGCCGCGCCCAGCGCGACATGGGTGACGCCGTTGCGCCAGGGCCGGCCGAAACTGTCGGAGATGATGATGCGCATGCCCAGCGCCTGCGCCAGCCGCGCCGCAGATTCGTCGGCGTCGATCGGCAGCAGCAGCGCCCGCTCGCCGCCGCCCGGCCCGATATTGGATCGGTCGATGCCGGCATTGGCCATCACCCAGCCGCAGCGATGCCGGGTGATGAGCACATTGGGCACAGCGCGCAGCACAGCGGTCGATTCGGCTAGGACCAGCTCGACCAGGCGCGGGTCCTTGCGGGTGATGTCCGCCAGCCGCAGCGCCTCCGCGCCGGGCGTTACCGCGTCCAGATCGACGAAGCGCCCCTCCGCCTTCGACACGATCTTCTGCGTCACGACCAGCATATCGCCGGCCTGGGCGGTTAGACCGCTTGCGCCAAGGCCGGCCGCGAGCAGGGCCGCCAGATCAGCGCCGGGCGCGACTTCGCCGATGCCGGTGATCGGATGGATGGACAGCACGACCGCTACTTCTCCCTGCGCGTTATTTGGTGGGCCTCTAGCCCCTGCGCCCGGCATCGCGCAACCGCGCTACAGGCGACGTAGCAGCCGCAGGCTTTTCACCATGCAGATTTCCACGAACAGCCCCGAGGCGATCGCCAGCAGATAGATGTCATAAGGCGGGCGGCCGCCATCGGCCGGATCGGGAAACACATCGTGGATCGCCAATATGCCGCCGCGCGCGACCTTCGGCCCCCAGCCCTGCCAGTCCTCCAGCGCCGCCTGCATGCTGTGCCCGCCATCAATGAACACCATGCCGAGCGGCGCTTCCCAGGCGTCGGAGACGGTGCGCGATCGGCCGACCAGCGCCACCACCGTCTCCTCCAGCCCGGCACGCCGCAGGGTGCGGCGGAAGAAGGGCAGCGTGTCGAGGCTGCCGGCCTCCTCGTCCCATAGCTCCGGGTCGAAATAGTCCCAGCCCGGCTGGTTCTCCTCCGACCCGCGATGGTGATCGACGCTGAACAGGGTCGCGCCCACGGCTTTGCACGCCGCGCCTATATAGAGGGCGGATTTGCCGCAATAGCCGCCGATCTCCACCACCGGGCCGATCAGCCCGGCCTCCAGCGCGGCGTCGTGCAGCGCGTGGCCCTCCTCAGGATCGAGGAAGCCCTTGACGCTTTCGGGGTCGATTGGCAGCGCGCCGCTATCGGCCCTCATTGCGCCGGCCCTCATTATGCCGGATCGCGCGGCGCGAGGGTGCGGGCGACGGCCTGTACACGGCGCTGCGCCTCTTCGCTCGCTTCGCGGCGCATATAGTCGTGCCGGGCGTCGCTCACCCGGCTATAGGGCGTGGTCATGACCGGCGGATCGGGCAGCGGCAGGTCGACATAGGCGAAGATCGCGCGCAGCACGGCCAACGGGTCCTCGTCCAGTTGTTCGTAGGTCACGCGCAGCGGCCGGATCAACTGCGCGGCGAAAAACTGGTCCCACGCGCCCTTCATCTCCACCAGATGCTTGACGTTGCGGGTGATGAGGTCGTGATCGAGCGGAACCTCCTGCGCGCGGGCGACGGCCTCGCCCGGCTGGATCGAATGGAAATAGCCGGTCACACTGGAGATATAGCGCGACACCGCCTGCGCCATCATGTCCTCACGTGTCAGGTAGATGTAGCGCGCATTCGAGAACAGGGCGGCGACCGCGCCGGAATAATAAAGCGGCGCGAACTGCGGCCAGTCCGCCTTGGCCATGAAGACGTCGCCCTCGCTGAACCGTTCGATGCGGTTCCAGACATAGTCCTGATAGCTGCGCAGCCCGGCCTGTTCCGCCAGTGCGGCCAGGTCGCCGCCGGCGATGCGGAACGGCTCGCTCTTGGCATGCTCGCCCGAGCGACCAAGGCCGTTGGCCTGGAGCAGGGCGGAGAGGTAGGTGCTGCCCGAACGCGGGGTCATGCACAGGAACACGGCGCGCAGGCCGGGCGGCCGCGGCCGGTCGAAGCCGGTCATCGGCGTGATGCGGCCGATATCCTGGAAGATGCCCTTGAGCTTCGTCGTATGGGGTTCGAACATGGCCCGCCCTTGCAGCGCGGCCGTATGTCGGCTGCGTGAGGAGAGGCAGAGCGTGCGGGGCGCACAGAGTCAAGTGGCGGGGGCGGGGTGGCGCCCTCTCGCCGCTGTCAGGCCTGCGCGCGCAGGATGTTCTCGACCGCGTCGATATGCGCCGCGACCGGAACCGCGCCGCAGAAGTCGCGAAAGTCGATATATCCCAGATCGCGAATGGTTTCCGCCACCTGATAGCGGGTATCATCGTCCTGCGCGGATTTCATCCGGTCTTGAAGGACAAGCATGCGTTCGTTGAAGGTCATGACCCGTCTCCTTGTCGAGAATCGCTTCGGAAACGGGATCATTGCCGGTCTGCAACGCGTTCGCAAGATGGCCATGGGGCCTGCGCGGCGGGACGGTTAACTATCCCGACGCGAAGAGCCATCAGCGGCTTCGTTATGATACTGAAACAATTGGAGTCGGGTAGAAAACGACTGCGAAAATTTTTCTGCGTCGGCGCTCAGAACGCCTCCGCCGGCAACTGTGCGAAGGATCGGTCGGCCGACAGGATGGCGTCGGCGAGGCCGTCGGCCTGCGCCAGCATACGGTGCGCGTAGAAATCCGCCACGGCGAGCTTCGCCGCGTTGAAATCATTGTCCTCCTGCGTGGCGGCGGCGGCCATGCGGGTCCACATCCAGCCCATGGAGACCAGCGCGAACAGGCGCAAATAGTCGACCGCGACTGCGCCGGCCGTATCGACATCCGCGCCCTTGAGCGCGGCCGTCGCTTCGCGCAGGCAGGCGAGCGCGGCGGCCGTGCGATCCGCTACTGCCGATCCGCCCGCGTCCACATCGGCCGCGATCCTGTCAAAATAGCCGTCCACCACGGCTCCGCCGGCGAGCGGCAATTTGCGGCCGACCAAGTCCATCGCCTGCACGCCATTGGTGCCTTCGTAGATCTGGGCGATGCGGGCGTCGCGGACATATTGCTCCATGCCCCATTCGCGGATGTAGCCATGGCCGCCGAACACCTGCTGCGCCTGCACCGCGCTTTCGAAGCCGAAGTCGGTGAAGGCCGCCTTGACGACCGGGGTGAGCAGCGCGACCAGCGCGTCGGCCTGCGCGCGCTCGGCGGGATCTTCATGGTGATGCGCGTGGTCGAGCTGCAGCGCGACCCAGCCGCCGAGTGCGCGCCCGCCCTCGACGAAGGCGCGGGCGGTGAGCAGCATGCGGCGCACATCGGCATGCTCGATGATGGCCACCGGCCCCCGCGAACCATCCGCGCTGCGGCCCTGTAGCCGCTCCCTGGCATAGCCTGTCGCCTGCTGATAGGCCGCGCCGGCGATGCCCAGGCCCTGGATGCCGACCATCAACCGCTCCGCGTTCATCATGGTGAACATCGCGGCCAGGCCCCGATGCGGTTCGCCCACCACCCAGCCGGTCGCGCCGTCATAGTTCATGACGCAGGTCGGCTGAGCGTGAATGCCCATCTTCTTTTCGAGCGCGCCCACCGACATGCCGTTGCGCGTCTCGTCCGGCAGGAATTTCGGGACCAGGAACAGGCTGATCCCCTTCACCCCGGCCGGCGCGTCGGGCAGGCGGGCGAGAACGAGGTGGATGATGTTGCCGCCAAAATCATGGTCGCCCGAGGAAATGAAAATCTTCTGCCCGGTGACGGCGTAGCTGCCGTCCGCGTTGGGCACGGCCTTCGTCTTGAGGAGGGCAAGGTCGGTGCCCGCGCCGCTTTCCGTCAGCGCCATCGCCCCGGTCCATTCGCCGTTGACCATTTTCGGCAACCAGGCGGCCTTCAACTCTTCGCTCGCATGCGCGCGGATCGCCTCGCACGCGCCGCGCGTCAGGCCGGGGAACAGGCCGAAGGACAGGTTCGTGGCCGACACCATCTCGTCCAGCCACAATTGCAGCAGGAAGGGCAGGCCCTGCCCGCCATAGGCCGGATCGGCCGACAGCGACGCCCAGCCGCCGGCGGCAAATTCGCGATAGGCCTCCGCCATGCCCGGCGGGGTGACGACCACGCCGTCAACCAGCCGGCTGCCCTGCTCGTCGCCCTCGCGGTTGATCGGGTGCAGGCGATCGGCGCAGAGCTTTCCCGCCTCCTCCAGCACGGTAACGGCGAGGTCCGCGTCCACCTCCATGCCGATCTCCGCCATCGCCGCGTCGAAGCCCAGAACCTCCCGCAGCAGAAAGCGATAATCGTCGATCGGGGGGACATAGTCGTACATCGGGCATCCTCTTCACTATCGGCCGCGCGCCCGCCGTTCCGGGCGACCGGCCTCTTTCCCGATTCGCGCGACCGGCCAGGCCGCCCCTACGGAATGCCGGCACTGCGCGCGGCGGGCCGGCCAGCGACCGGATCGTCGAGGCAAATCCCTAGCATATCCGCGCATGAAACGAAGCCCATCTGTGGCGTTCGGACGGGTTGCGCGGGTGCGCCACGACGCTTAGGCAGGCCCCTAGCCTATCCGGAGACCTGCCCCATGAAGACCCGCGCCGCCGTCGCGTTCGAAGCCAAGAAGCCGCTGGAGATCGTCGAAGTCGACCTGGAGGGGCCGCGCGCCGGCGAGGTGCTGGTGGAGATCATGGCGACGGGCATCTGCCATACCGACGCCTATACGCTGGACGGCTTCGACAGCGAGGGCATCTTCCCTTCGATCCTGGGGCATGAGGGCGCAGGCATCGTGCGCGAGGTGGGGCCGGGCGTCACCAGCGTGAAGCCGGGCGACCATGTGATCCCGCTCTACACGCCCGAATGCCGCCAGTGCAAAAGCTGCCTCAGCGGCAAGACGAACCTGTGCACCGCGATCCGCGCGACGCAGGGCCAGGGGCTGATGCCGGACGGGACGTCGCGCTTCAGCTACAAGGGCCAGACCATCTTTCACTATATGGGCTGCTCGACCTTTTCGAACTTCACCGTGCTGCCCGAGATCGCGGTGGCGAAGATCCGCGAAGACGCGCCGTTCAAGACCAGCTGCTATATCGGCTGCGGCGTGACCACGGGCGTGGGCGCGGTGATCAACACCGCCAAGGTGCAGGTGGGCGACAATGTCGTGATCTTCGGGCTGGGCGGCATCGGCCTCAACGTCATCCAGGGCGCGCGGCTGGCGGGCGCGAACAGGATCGTCGGCGTCGACATCAACCCGGATCGCGAGGAATGGGGCCGCAAGTTCGGCATGACCGACTTCCTCAATTCCAGAGGCATGAGCCGCGAGGACATCGTCGCGAAGATCGTGGCGATGACCGATGGCGGGGCGGACTATACGTTCGACGCGACCGGCAATACCGAAGTCATGCGCACCGCGCTGGAGGCCTGCCATCGCGGCTGGGGCACCAGCATCATCATCGGCGTGGCGGAAGCGGGCAAGACGATCGAGACGCGGCCGTTCCAGCTGGTGACGGGGCGCAACTGGCGCGGCACGGCGTTCGGCGGGGCGAAGGGGCGCACGGACGTGCCCAAGATCGTCGACATGTACATGACCGGCAAGATCGAGATCGACCCGATGATCACCCATGTCATGGGGCTGGAGAAGATCAATACGGCGTTCGATTTGATGCATGCGGGGGAGAGCATTCGGTCGGTAGTCGTGTTCTGACCTACCTATGAACTCCTGTCTCCCCGGCCTCCGATCCGGGGTCCCGCTGCCTTCTCGACGATAGTGCCGAAGCAGGAAGCGGGACCCCGGATCAAGTCCGGGGTGACGAAAGAGACAGCCAAGAAGCCCCCTCCCCGCCTTCTATAGCGCGCTGCCGCCCAGCTTGTAGGTCAGCTGGAGGAACATCGAGCGGCCGACGCTGTCGAACCAGCTGATGTCGTAATAGGGATAGCCCGAATATGTGTTGTCCTTGACCGGGTTGGTGTCGAGCAGGTTCGTCACGCTCAGCGATCCGCGCAGATGGTCGGTGAAGTCGTACTGGACCGTGGTGTTAAAGAGGTAGCTCGCCTTGATATAGGCGTCCTCGTCATAATTGGGCAGCTTGCCCAGGCGACGACCCTCCAGCGTCCATTTGAGGCCCTCGAGCGACCAGGTCAGGCTCGCCGTGCTCTTGTCGCGCGGGATGTAGTAGCCGCTGTCATAAGCGAGCTTGTCGATCGTCGCGTCGCCCGGATACTGGCGGAAGTCGTGGTCGAACACATGGGTGTGCGCCAGCGACAGGCTGAACTCGCCGAAGCTGGTGGGCAGCATGCCGTGGATCGCGATGTCGATGCCGCTGGTCTTTTCATGCGCGATGTTGATCGGGTTGACCGACACCGAGTCGAGCTGCCCCTCGTTCACGCCGCTGGCGAAGCGGTGGACGCGGGCGAGCGCGTCCTGGCAGGTGGGCGAGTTGATATCCATCTCGCCCATGCGGCATTCCGCCTCGTCGCGCAGCAGCGTGTCGATGCTGAGGTCCTGCACCTGGTTGGAGAGCGACACGCGGAAATAGTCGACCGAGACGTCGAAATGGCGTGACGGCGCCCAGACGATGCCGGCGTTCAATGACTTGGCGGTTTCCGGCTTGAGGCGGCGGTTGCCGTTGCGCTGGGCGACGATGCCCTCATCCGCGTAGCTGCAATCGCCGATCTCCTCGTCCGGCTCTTCCGTGCGGCAGAGATAATAGTCCGTCGCGGACGGGTGGGTGTTACCCGGCCCGGTGAAGACATAATGCAGATCGGGCGCGCGGAAGCCGGTGCCATAGGCGGCGCGGACGAGCAATGTGCTGGTCGGGCGCAGTTCCAGCCCGGCATTGTATGTGAACTTGCCGATCGAATTGCCGGCAAAGCGGAAGCCGTCATAGCGCGCCGCGCCCGACAGTTGCAGGAAGCTGGTGACGGGGACGCGCAATTCGCCGCCGAGCGCCCAGTGGCTGCGCTTGCCCTTGCCCGCGCTGTCCTTGAGTCCGTAATAATAGTCCGTCAGCGCCAGCGGATCGGGCGCGAGGTCGTAGCCCTGCTTGCCGATTTCGGCGACGGCGGCGAAGCCGACCGGGCCGGCGGGCAGGCTGAACAGCTCCGTGCTGGTGATCGTGGCCGAGACATTGTCGGTCCAGCTCTTCGGGTTGTAGACCGAATAGACGGCGATGCTGTCATATTCCGCCTGCGTCAGCGGGGTGTAGAGGCGGGTCGGGTCGGCGTTGAAGATCGGGTAGCCGCTGTCCTCGTCCACGCCCTGCTGCTCGCCCAGGAACAGGGCGTTGGCCTTGGCCGCGATGATCTGCGGGAACTTGACCTTCGCCTTGTACTCGCTGTGATTGTAGTTGACCTCGTAGCTCCACTTGTCGGCGAAGCTGCCCTTGATCCCCGGCGTGATGCTGAAGGTCTGCTGCCGGTTGCGGGTCATCACCTTGCCGAAGCCGCCCGATTCCTCCGGCGTGAACTGGCGATACCAGTCGTCGAGCTGGCCGTCGAAGCTGTTGTAGAAGGTCGTGTCGCTGCTGCCCGAGGCGTTCTGATAGCCCCAGCTGAGCACGTCCGGCATCAACGCGACCTTGCTGATGCCGAATTGCGCATCGACGAACAGTTCGGCGGCGTCCGACAGCTCGAAGCCGGCCGAGGCGAAGCTGTTGAAGCCTTCGCGCTTGGAAATGACGGTGCCATAGCCGATCGACGTGTTCGACCCGCAGAAATAGCCGGGGCCGTAATCCTCCAGTTCGTCGTCATAGGCACCGTAGCGCGGGCGCGAGGCGTAATAGGTGGAGCCGCCGTTCAGGCCGCGCAGTCCCGCACAGGTCGCCGCGCCGGGATCGACATATTCGTCGAGATCGGGATTGTAGCGCAGGAAGGTGCGGCGGGCGAGCGGGACGGCCGTGTCGGGATTGTCGGCCGTGCTGTCCTGAATCTTGCGCTGATAGGCCCAGAGCGGGTTCTGGATCAGATATTCGACGCCGCCCACGATGTGGAAGCGATCGGTCGAGAAGCCGCCCGACGCGGTGATGCGGTGCGAGGAGCCGCCGCCATGTTCGGTGCGGCCGCTGCGATAGTCGAGCGTGACGCCGTCGACCTTTTCCTTGAGCTTGAAGTTGACGACGCCGGCGATTGCGTCCGAGCCGTAAATGGCCGAGGCGCTGCCGCTCAGCACCTCGACCTGCTCGATCAGGCCGAGCGGGATGTTGGAGACATCGGTAAAATTGCTGCGGCCGTTGAAGGGCAGCGGGAAGTCGGCGATGCGGCGGCCGTTGACCAGCACCAGCGTGTGATTGGGGCCAAGGCCGCGCAGATCGACCTGCTGCGCACCGGGCGTGAAGCTGGCGCCCGAGAAGCTCTGCTGGCTCTGCGTCTCGCCGCCATTCTGCGTCACCGCGCGCAGGATGTCGGGCACGCTGGTATAGCCATTGGCGCGGATGGTGTCGGCGGTGATGGTGGTGACGGGGGCCGGCCCCTCCTGCGCGACGCGGGGGATGCGCGATCCGGTGACGATGATGTCGGCGCTGTCTTCGGCGGGCTGGGCTTCCTGTGCCCCTGCCGCGCTACCAAAGGCTGCGCCAGTCAATGCCGACAGGCTGCATCCCAGCGCCAGCGTCCACTTCAAACCCGTCATATTTCCCCCGAAAAGCTGCTCGTCACGGCTGCGACCCCGGCCGGACATACATCAGAAACCCGCGACCGATTCAATCAGACTGACAACGATCGACATCATTTTGTATTGCGCTGTGGACAATATGTGACATTTTGATGCCGATTCCGATTGAGGAGACGGCTGGTCATGCGCGTGTGGGCTTGGGTTGTGATGTTGCTGGGCGTGCTGTGTGCGCCGATGGCCGGGGCGCAGGTGCCGGCCTATGGCCATTATCAGCTGGGCGACCTGCACGCGAAACGGCCCGGCAAGCTCTCCGGCGGGCTGCTGCTGATGGGCGGGGGCGACCGCAATCATGACGCGATGCGCTGGTTCTTCGCCAAGGCGGGGAACGGCCATATCGTCATCCTGCGCGCATCGCAGGCGGGCGAGATCGGCGAGGAGTTCATGACCGAGATCGGCGGCATCCTGTCGGCCGAGACCTTCGTCTTTTCCGATCGCGCAACGGCGAACGACCCCAGGGTGCTGAAGGCAATCCGCCATGCCGACGGCATCTTCATCGCCGGCGGCGACCAGTCGCGCTATGTCCGCTTCTGGCGCGGCACGCCGGTGGCGGAGGCGCTGGACGCCCATGTCGCGGTGGGCAAGCCGCTGGCCGGCACCAGCGCCGGCCTCGCGATGCTGGGCGAGAAGCTGTACGGCGCGATGGACGATGGATCGATCACCAGCCCCGAGGCGCTGGCGGCCCCCTTTGGTCCGGCGAACACGATCGAGGGCGATTTCCTGAAGCTGGAACTGCTGAAAGGCATCGTCACCGACACGCATTTCAAGGAACGCGATCGCCTGGGCCGGCTGTTCGCCTTCGTCGCGAAGGCGCAGGCGGATCGCCCCGCTGGCGCGCCGGCGATGCTGGGACTGGGCGTCGATGAAAGCGCGGCGCTGGCGGTGGAGCCGGACGGGTCGGGACGGATTTACGCCACCGCCGAAGACGGCGGCGCGTGGCTGGTGGACGGCGCGAGCCTGCGCGATGTGGCGGCGGACGGGCCGCTGGGCGTGGAGGCGATCAAGGTGACGGGGATCGGCGCGGGATCCGTGGTGCATCTGCCGGCCGGCACGGTGGACCGGCCGATATTCGAGCGGACCTATGCGGCGCGGGACGGGCAGGTCGCCCTGCTGAACCCGTGATGCCCCATGGCGGCGGCCGGCTGGACGAGGTGGACGACCGTCTGCTGGCGCTGCTGCGCGCCGACGCGCGCCAGCCGATCGCGCAACTGGCCAAGGAACTGGGCGTGTCGCGCGGGCATCTCTATGCGCGCATCGCCCGGCTGGAGGAGGACAAGGTCGTTACGGGCTATACCGTCCGGCTGGGCGCGGCCTTCGCCGCCGGGCGAGTGCGCGCACACATGATGATCAAGACCCTGCCCCGCGCCCGGCGCGAGGTGGAAGCCGCGCTCGCCCGCATCGACCAGGTGCGCGCGATCCACGCGATCAGCGGCGACCATGACATCATCGCGATGATCGAGGCGGAGGACGGCATGCGCCTCAACGACCTGATCGACGATATCGGCCTGCTCGACGGCGTCGAGCATACGACGACATCGGTGTTGCTGGCGACCAAGCTGGAAAGATGAACGCGGGTCCCGACCGGCGTCTCGTCTTTGCCTGCAAGGGTTGAGACCGAAGCTGCAAGCCCTTTTACTGCCTGCATTATTTTGCGATCGACTCCGAAATCGGAATCCATGCGTCATGGATCCCCCGATCGCCGTTTGACCCTCTGCACGAATTTCCTGGTGTCGAAGGACGCGGGAGGGGCAGGTCGGTCGCAATGCCACGCGCCATCCCCCTCCCCATGTGACGGGTGGTAATGATGGCTGAAGCGGTGACGGGCGCAGAAGTAATCGACAAGGCTACAGGCGCCGTCACACAGGCGCCCTCCGACGCCATCGCCCTCAAGACGCCGAGCGTCGTGCGCCTGCACGCCAATCGCGACGCCGTTTCGGCGCTCGACAAGGTCGAAAACGACCTGATCGTGCGCATGACCGACGGCCAGGTCGTGACCATCGACGGCTTTTACGATGTGCCGGCAGGGACCAGCAATGACCTGGTGTTGCAGGATGATGGCGGCGCCCAATGGCTGACCCGCGCCCAGGGCCGCCTGCCCCGCTTCTCCCTCCTCAACGACCTGGACGAACTGCTCGGCGCCGCGGCCGGCGGCGCATCCTCCTCCCTGGCCGTCCCCGCCGCCCTGGTGGCGCTGGGCGTCGCAGGCAATGTGGCGATCTTCTCCGAGATTGAGCGGGATGATGGCGATGCGGATGCTGACGCAGACGCAGACGCAGACGCAGACGCTGATGCGGACGCAGACGCGGATGCTGACGCCGACGCTGACGCGGATGCTGATGCCGATGCAGATGCGGATGCTGATGCCGATGCAGATGCGGATGCCGACGCTGATGCGGACGCAGACGCAGACGCAGACGCTGACGCTGACGCTGACGCAGACGCAGACGCAGACGCTGACGCTGACGCAGACGCTGACGCCGATGCAGACGCTGATGCTGACGCTGATGCGGATGCCGACGCGGACGCCGACGCCGACGCGGATGCTGATGCTGATGCTGATGCTGACGCAGATGCTGACGCCGACGCAGACGCTGATGCGGATGCCGATGCAGACGCAGACGCAGACGCGGACGCGGACGCGGACGCAGATGCTGACGCCGACGCTGATGCCGATGCAGACGCAGACGCAGACGCGGACGCGGACGCGGATGCCGATGCGGATGCCGATGCCGATGCAGACGCTGACGCAGACGCGGACGCGGATGCCGACGCTGACGCTGATGCGGACGCTGACGCTGATGCGGATGCGGATGCCGACGCGGACGCCGACGCCGACGCC
>JBIIEH010000051.1:0-15374 GCA_044237945.1 Sphingobium sp.
TCTGCGCCCGGTCATCGAGTTCATGACGTTCAACTTCGCCATGCAGGCGATTGACCACATCATCAACTCGGCGGCCAAGACCAACTACATGTCCGGCGGCCAGATGCGCTGCCCCATCGTGTTCCGTGGTCCCAACGGCGCGGCCAGCCGCGTCGGCGCGCAGCACAGCCAGAATTACGGGCCGTGGTACGCCGCCGTGCCCGGCCTGATCGTCATCGCGCCCTATGACGCGGCCGACGCCAAGGGCCTGCTCAAGGCTGCGATCCGCTGCGAGGATCCGGTCGTGTTCCTGGAAAACGAGCTGGTCTACGGCCGCAGCTTCGACGTGCCCAGGCTCGACGACTATGTCCTGCCGATCGGCAAGGCGCGGATCATGCGTCCCGGCAAGGACGTGACCCTGGTCAGCTACTCGATCGGCGTCGGCCTGGCGCTGGACGCGGCCGAGACGCTGGCGGGCGAGGGCATCGACGCGGAGGTCATCGATCTGCGCACGCTGCGCCCGCTCGACACTGCGACGGTGCTGGAGAGCCTCAAGAAGACCAACCGCATCGTGGTGGTGGAAGAAGGCTGGCCGACCTGCTCGATCGCGTCGGAAATCGCCGCCGTCGTGATGGAGAAGGGCTTCGACGATCTCGACGCCCCGGTGCTGCGCGTCACCAACGAAGACGTGCCGCTGCCCTATGCCGCGAACCTGGAAAAGGCCGCGCTGATCGACGCCAAGCGCGTGGTCGAGGCGGCGAAGAAGGTGTGTTACCGCTAAGGGCGGTGAACCGCACAGCATTTCGTCACCCCGGATCAGGTCCGGGGTGACGCATATCTAGAACGACGCGCTTTTTATCTGAACCACTCCGTTCGTCCTGAGTAGCCGCTGAGACAAGTCGAAGCGGCGTATCGAAGGATCCAGCGCTGCGCATGATGCTTCGATACGGGCCTTCGACAGGTTCAGTCTCTACTCAGCACGAACGGGTCATTTTTAACGCGCGATGCTCTAAGTCCGCTAATCCGCCCTCAGGCGTTATACGTGCCCGTCCCGCAGGGCGAGTTCGTCCCATTGGCGTTGATGTCGTTGGCGGACCGCTCGCGCACGCTCATCGCCGCGACCGCCGACATCTCCGGCGTGCCGAAGAAGGCCGACGAGATCAGCGGCCGATAGGTGTAGTACACTTCGACATAGATGAGTTCGCTGTCCTTGGTCGCGGCGATCTTGCGCCCGGTGACGCCGATCCCGGCCGTCCCCAGATTGTTGCCCACCACATAGCTGGAGTCCTTCGCCAGCGCCCCCGTGCAGCGCTGCCAGCGCACCTTCTGGTTCGTGACGTTGCCCGACCCGTCCAGCACCGGCTGCACGCTCGACACGATGATCCGGCCATTGTTGCGCAGGTTGATGCTGTCGCCCAATATCTTGATGCCGCCGAACGCATCGGTCACGTCGCCATTGCTGATCGACAGGCGAATGCGCGAGATGCTGTCCGCGCTCAGCGTGGCGATGTCGCCCAGCTTCTGCGACGTATAGGCCATGTTCGCGGCTTCCGACGCATACATGATCAGGCTGACCAGGATGGGCAGCGTCAGCGCGAACTCGACCGCCGCCATGCCGTCATTGTCGCGGCCAAGCCGGCGCAGCCGCGCGAGGCGGGATTTGAAAGCCTTGATCATGTCTTGCACCTGATGGGGGGCGTGCTTTGCAGCTCATAGGGCTGACGCCGGGTCATGGTGTTCGCGGTCATCGTGACCGAACTGCCCATGCCGATGATGCGCCAGATCGGCAGAATGCGATTATAGGTGACGGTGGTCGTGTAGCGCACGATGTCGTCCGCGCCGCCGATGCCGCTCTTGCCCGCATTGACCGTATTGCGCACGTTGTTGTCGTCCACATCCTCCCAGCAATCGCCGCTGTCGAGCGTGCCATTGCCGTTGGTGTCCTTGGTCAGCCGCTCCATCGCATCGACCTGGCTATATTGGTAGAAGCTGCCCTTGGTCGTGTTGACGGTCGCATTGGGCGCAATCCGCTTGATCGTCGCTTCGATGTCCGCCTCCACCGCCGTGCTGTCCACGGTCTGGAGCGTGGTAAGGCGCGTCGCCCGCTCCATCGCACCCAGCATGACGGAGCGGACATAGAGCTGATAGCCCATGTCGAGACCGCCGAAGAGCAGCAGGCACAGCGGGATCAGGATCAGCGCGAATTCCGGGACGGACGCGCCGCGCTGATCGGCGAACAGCCGCCGGAGAAAGGTCGGAAGCGCCCTCACTGCGAAAGCCTCAGCGAACCGATATTCTCGCCGATGTCGCGGAACACGGCATCGAGTTCATCGCTGTCGTCCGCCTTGTAGGCGAACTCCGGATTGGTCGTGTTGGTGGAAGACGAACAGTTGATCAGGTCCGTACTCAGGTCCGATCCCGCGCTGAAGGATATAGCATAGATTTTTACATCCATGTTCTTGATCGCGGTGCAGGTCATCGACAGGCGTTTGTAGTGGTTTGCCTTGGCAGTATCAGTGTTTCCGTTACTCGAAATTCGCTTCCAAGCAGGTTCATGCGGGTACGCCGAATAGTTGTCGCCATTGTCCATCACGCCGTCCGTCATGAAGATCACGTACCGGCTGACCGGGAACGTGTGATAGAGTGTGGGGTTCTCAGCGCTCCACAGTCCATTGCGAGAAAGCAGGCGTGCAGCCCACAGCATGCCGATGTCGAGATATGTGCCGCCATTGGCGACAAAACCGCGGTTAAAGGCGAAATAGTCGTCAAACTGCGATGTCGTTAAAGGTGCCAACTCGCGCATATATTTGGGGCAGGCATACTGCCCCTCCGACCGCGCCGGGTCCGCCATGGTCCAGCGAGTATCGGTCGATGCTGTGGGCGTTGCCTCAAAATCTAGGTCGAACGTATTCGACGGCAGGTTGCCTGCGGCTGGATAAACCGGACTGTAGTAAGTCGAATTCGCGGTGATCTGGTTGCTGGTGCGACGTTCTTCAACGCAACCGTCCCAGGTATTTGATAGCCAGTTGCTATCGTGCGTGGGGTTGGTGCTAGTCGTCCCGTTCTTGAGATATGTGCCGGTCACGTTGAACCAGGCCGAGTTACGCGAATAGAGCGAAGTGTCGGCAGAGTTGCGACTCAGACCTGCATTGACCATCATCGAGAATGGAATAATGGCCCAGCGGACACGCTTGCGCTTGCCCTCCTCGGTCATGTTGAACTGGGTTTCGATAGTCGCCATTTGGCCCTGAAGGCTGTCCAGCGCATTGCGTAGCCCCTGCATGCGCGAAATGTTGCTGCCCCCGCTGGTTTCCTCTTGGACATACGTGACGGTCCTGCCATCGACCGTCATCGTCTTGCCGCCTTTGGGGGACAGCCAGTTGTTGATCCAGTTGCCACAGCTAGTATCGCTGCGCTCCGGCTTGCACGCCATCGAGCCAGTCGTATCCAGCACCAGCACGATGTCGATATTCGAATAGTCGTTACGCGACGTGCAGTTCGCCGTAACGCTCATGTCGTTCTTGCCGAATAGGCGCATGACCACGGTGGGAATCGTGGCCGTGACCGTCAGCTGCAACGTATCGTTCGCGCCCAGCGTCGGGGTCACGCCGGTCGTGGGGTCTAGCGCGGAGCCCAGATAGCCGTTGGGAAAGTTGAATCCGACATATTTGCGCACTTCGTCGCGCACCCCGGTGCTGACCACGCCCGACGACCCCATCACCTTGCGCCCCGCCAGCACGCCGGCGTCGCACGCCTGCTGCAGGCGGGTCTGCGCCAGATAGCCGCGGCTGATGTCGAGTCCACCGCCGATCATGCCCGCCAGCGGGATCAGCGCCGCGGCGACGATCGCGATCGTGTTGCCGGCGTTATTGCGCCGCAGCCGCGAGAGAATTCCCGTTAGCGCAAAGATCGACTTGCCCATATGTCCGCTCTTCCACCCCGTCCCCCCGAACGAGAATCCGGGGGAGTTAACCGCCCATAAAGCGCGAGTTGTTGCGATGTGTATGATGACCATGGTTAAGGCGCGGCTAACGCTAGAGAGACGCCGCCCCGCATGATCGACCCCGAACTGCCCCTCTCGCGCCTGATCGTCACTTATGCGCCGGCCGACCAGCGCGCCGGCGACCGCCTGATCTGGGCGTTCGACGAGCGGCTGGCGCAATTGGTGCGCACCACCACCGAACCGATGATCGGCCAGATGCGCATCGCCTGGTGGGACGAGGCGCTGGGCGATACGAGCGGCGCGCGCGGGCGCGGCGAGCCGTTATTGGGCGCGATGCGCGCGCGCGGCGTGGCGGGCGTCGCCGGCCTGCGCTGGATGCTGGACGGCTGGGAAGCGCTGATATCGGACGGCGCGCCGGACGAAGAGGCGATGCGCGCCTTCGCCACGGGCCGGGGGGAGGGGCTGTTCGCCGCGCTCGCCCGCACCGACGATCCACCCGAGAGCCTGCGCGCGGCCGGGCGGCTATGGTGCAGCTGGGACCTCTCCGCGCATCTGCGCCCCGGCCCGGCGCGCGACCTGGCGGTGACGCTGGCGCGCACGGAACTGGCGGCGGCGGACGCGGCGGACTGGCCGAAGGACTGGAAAGCGCTGCGCCTGCTGACCGCGCTGGCGCGTCATGACGTCAGCCGGGGCAGGGCGTCCACCGGCTGGACCCTGCGCAGTTACGCGCGCCTGCTGCGGATCGCGCTTGTCGGGCGGTAGCGTCCCCGCTTAGGCTGCGCCGCGCAAAGGGGGAAAGCGATGGGGCGAATGCTGGCGGGCGGAGCGGCGGCCTTGCTGCTGGTGGCGGCGGGTCTGTTCTGGTGGCAGGGCCGCGCCTCGACGCAGGCCGCGCCCGCCGCGCTGATCGCCCCCGCGCCCCCGGCCGAGATCGAGGGCCTGCCGGAGGGAGACCCCGACGCGGTCGGTCTGGCCCCGCCGGAGATGCCCGCCGAGGCCAGCGCGAAAAGCCGCGAGCAACGCCGCTTCGACCGCTATGACCGCAATCGCGACGGCGCAATCACCCGCATCGAGATGATGGGCAGCCGCACCAAGGCGTTCAAGGCGCTCGACAAGGACGGCGACAACCTCCTCTCGTTCGAGGAATGGGCGGTGGCGACATCGGACCGCTTCGGCGCGGCGGACGCCGACAAGGACGGCAAGCTGACCCGCGCAGAGTTTGCCGCCACCGCGCCGAAATTGGCGGCGAAGGCGAAGTGCAAATGCTAGAGCGAAACGACCACCTCTCGCCCCGTTCGCCCTGAGCGAAGTCGAAGGGTTCGCCCGACCGGAGGGAGGGTGCTTCGCTGCGCTCAGCAGATGGCTTCGACAAGCTCAGCCCGAACGGAGTATAAGGGTGCGCGGGCTTGTCAAACCCCCGCCATCTCCCCCATCCACTGCCCCAGCGAAGCCCGCGCGCGTGACGTCATGGCTTCTTTGCGCTGCTTCTTCTTCACGTCGTCGATCGGCGGGAACAGGCCGAAATTGACGTTCATCGGCTGATAGTCCGCCGTCGCCACATTGCCCGTCACATGCCCCAACAGCGCGCCCAGCGCGGTGTCCGCGGGCGGCGGCGTCAACGCCTCGCCCAACAGTTCCGCCGCCGCAAACCGCCCGGCGAGCAGGCCGATCGCCGCGCTCTCGACATAGCCCTCGCACCCCGTCATCTGCCCGGCAAAGCGGATATGCGGTGCGCTCTTCAGACGCAGCGTGCCATCCAGCAGCTTGGGCGACTGAATGAACGTATTGCGGTGCAGCCCGCCCAGCCGCGCGAACTCGGCATTCTGCAACCCCGGAATCGTGCGGAACAGCTCCACCTGCGCGCCATGCTTCAGCTTGGTCTGGAACCCCACCATGTTCCACAGCGAGCCAGACGTATTGTCCTGCCGCAGCTGCACCACCGCATAGGGCCAGCGCCCGGTCTTGGGATTGTCGAGGCCCATCGGCTTCATCGGCCCGTGCCGCAGCGTCTCCGGCCCGCGCGACGCCATGACCTCGATCGGCATGCAGCCCTCGAAATAGGGGGTGTTCGTCTCCCATTCCTTGAACTGCGTCTTCTCGCCGTCCAGCAGCCCCTGCACGAACGCCTGATACTGCTCCTTGTCCATCGGGCAATTGATGTAATCCTTGCCCTCGCCGCCGCCGGGGCCGATCTTGTCCCAGCGGTTCGCCATCCAGCACTGGTCCATGTCGATGCTGTCGAAATGCACCACCGGCGCGATCGCGTCGAAGAACGCCAGATGCTCCATCCCCGCCGCCTGCCCGATGCTGGCAGCCAGCGCCGGCGCCGTCAGCGGCCCGGTCGCCACGATTGTCATGCCCTCGGTCGGCAGCGCGTCGATCCGTTCGCGCACGATCTCGACATTGGGATGCTCCGCCAGCGCGCGGGTGACGCCATCGGAAAACACATGCCGGTCCACCGCCAGCGCCGACCCGGCCGGCAGCTTGGCCGGCTCCGCCTGCGCCATGATGAGCGAGCCGAGCCGCCGCATCTCCTGATGCAGCAGGCCGACGGCGTTCTTGTCCGCGTCGTCCGACCGGAAACTGTTGGAGCAGACCAGCTCCGCCAGTCCCTCCGTCTGGTGCGCCGGTGTCATGTCACCCGCTCCCCGCATTTCCGAAAGCCGCACGCGCACGCCCGCCTGCGCCAGCTGCCACGCCGCCTCCGTGCCCGCGAGACCGCCGCCGATGATGTGAACCTGATGATCTGTCATGGCGCGCGCCTATAGCGCCGCTTGGCCCGGATGGGAAATATCGGCCGCCCATGCGCGTTTTCTCAGGCGAAAGGATAGTTCATGATCGACCATATCGGCTTTGCCGTCAGCGATGCGGAGCGATCGCGGCGGTTCTACGATCATCTGCTCGGCGCGATCGGGATCGAGCGGCTGGTGACGATCGACGCGGCCGACAATGGCAGCGGCGGCGCCGCGCACGGCTATGGCAAGGGCGCGGACCCGTTCTTCTGGATCGGCGACAACGAGCAAGTGGGCGAGGGCACGCATGTCGCCTTCCGCGTGGAAAGTCGGGCGCTGGTCGACGCCTTTCACGCGGCGGGGATCGCGGCGGGCGGGACCGACCATGGCGGCCCGGGTCTGCGGCCGCATTATGGCGTGCATTATTACGCGGCCTTCATCCTGGACCCGGATGGCGTCAATGTGGAGGCGGTATGCTACGCCGCCAGCGCGACCGGCGCCGCCTCGCTGTCATAGGCGCTCTGGTCGAGTATCCCCTCGCGCTTGGCGACAATGGCGGCGACCAGCACCTGCCCTGCGACATTCACTGCCGTCCGCCCCATGTCCAGGATCGGATCGATCGCCAGCAGCAGCCCCGCGCCTTCCAGTGGCAGCCCCAGCGTGGAGAGCGTCAGCGTCAGCATCACGATCGCCCCGGTCAGCCCCGCCGTCGCCGCCGATCCGATCACCGAAACGAAGGCGATCAGCGCGTAGTCCCCGATCCCCAGCGGAATATTATAGAAGCCCGCGACGAAGATCGCCGCCATCGCCGGATAGATCGACGCGCAGCCGTCCATCTTGGTGGTGGAGGCCAGCGGAATCGCGAAGGCGGCATAGCCCTTCTCCACGCCCAGCCGTTCGGTCACGGCTTCGGTCACCGGCATCGTGCCGACCGAAGAGCGTGACACGAAACCCAGCTGGATCGCCGGCCACGCCTTGGCGAAGAAGGCCAGCGGGTTGAGGCCGTTCGCCAGCAGCAGCAGCGGATAAACAATCAGCAGCACGAGCGCGAGGCCGAGATAGACCGCAGCGGTGAAGCTGCCCAGTTGCGCCAGCGCGCTCCAGCCATAGGTCGCGACCGCCGTGCCGATCAGCGCCGCCGACCCGATCGGCGTCAGGCGAATGATCCAGCCCAGGATCGCGCGCACCACCGCCAGCAGGGAGCGGACAAAGGCCAGGAACGGCTCTGCCTTGTCGCCGACTTTCAACGTGGCCAGACCCACTGCAATGGAAATCACCAGCAGTTGCAGCACGTTGAAGGACAAGGCCGTGCTCGCGCCTTCATCGCTGAGCTTGGTCGCGGCGGACAGGCCCAGGCTGTTTGCAGGCACCAGACCTTTCAGGAAATCGAGCCAGCCGCCGACCGCGCTGTTCTCCTTGACCGGCAGGGCAGCGCCATGCAGCGCCGCGCCCGGTTGCAGCACGATGCCGATGGTGAGGCCGATGACGACGGCAATCAATGCGGTGATCGCGAACCACAGCAGGGTCTGCCCGGCCAGCCGCGCCGCATTGTCCAGCGCGCGCAGATTGGCGATCGACGCGACGATCGCGGCGAACACCAGAGGCGGCACCACCGCCTTCAGCAGCGAAACGAAGATGCCGCCCGTGGTCTTGAGCGTGGTTGCGAGCCAGTTGAGGTCGCCATCCGGCCCTGCGCCCATCGACCGCGCGACAAAGCCCAGCGCCAGGCCGACGACCATGCCGACGAGCACCTGAAAACCGAAACTGCGAACATTGAGGGCCATGGCCGTCCTTCCTTGCATGCCGACGCCATATCGGAGCCTGTGCGGCCGATTGCGCGAAAGCATTTCTTTGCAGGAGCGTAACGCGGATGAGGCGGCCCTCTTTCCGTGCGATCGAGAAGACGTGTTGGCGGAAGCGATCCGCCATGGCACTGGTGCGCCAGCGATGAAAGGAACGACATGAAGCGATTGACCGTGCTGCTGGCAGGAATGGTGGCATTGACGCCGGTTGCCGCGCACGCCGCGCCCGACCCCGTGCTGGCCAAGCAGGTCCTGCTCAAATCCGTCGCCTACAGGACGGTCGAGGGCGCAGGCCAGGTGCCGAAGCTCGCCGCCTATTATGCCTCCGTCTTGCGCGAGGCGGGCTACCTTCCCTCGCAGACGGAAATCGCACCATTGGGCGACACCGCGTCGCTCGTCGTGACGCTGCCCGGCAGCGACCCGGCGCTCAAACCCATCGTGCTGCTCGGGCATATGGACGTGGTCGCCGCCGACCGCGCCGACTGGACCCGCGATCCCTTCGTCCCGGTGGAGGAGGGCGGCTTCCTCTACGGACGGGGCGCGGAGGACAATAAATATGACGTCGCGATGATGGTCACGCTGATGGCGGGCCTCAAGCGCGAGGGCTTTGCGCCGCGCCGCACGGTCATATTGGTGCTGACGGGCGATGAAGAAACGAAGATGGCGACCAGCCAGGCGATGGCCGCGCGCTTCCGCGACGCCGAACTGGTGCTGAACGGCGACGCCGGCGGCGGCCTGCTCGACAGTAGCGGCCGCCCGGTCTTCTACCAGCTCCAGGCGGGCGAGAAGACCTATGCCGATTTCGAATTCGTCTTCACCGACGCGGGCGGCCACAGCAGCGCGCCGACGCCGGGCAACCCGATCCACCGCATGGGCCGGGCGATCGCGCGCATCGCGGCCTATGAATTTCCCGCCATGCGCAACGAACTGACGCAGGCATCGCTGCGTCTCTCAGCCGACCGGATCGGCGGCGAGACCGGGGAGGCGATGCGCCTCTACGCCGCCACCGGCGACAAGGAAGCGGCCGACCTCCTGTCGATGCACCCCGAATTTGTCGGGCAGGTACGCACCACCTGTGTCAGCACCATGGCGCGTGGCGGCCATGCGCCCAACGCCCTGCCGCAACGCGCGGCCTTCACCGTCAACTGCCGCATCTTTCCCGGCGTGGCGATTGCGGACGTGAAGGCCACGCTGACAAAACTGATCGCCGATCCCGACGCCACCGTCACCACGCTCGACAATCCCGTGGCGAGTGACGCCTCGCCCCTGCGCGATGACGTCATGGCGGCAGTGCGCAGCGCGGTGGAGGCGCGCTATCCCGGCCTGCCGGTCCTGCCCGGCATGTCGGCGGGCGCCACCGACAGCGTCCATTTCCGCGCGGTCGGCGTGCCCAGCTACGGCGTCTCGTCCCTGTTTCAGCGCGCCGAAGACGGCTTCGCCCATGGCCTGAACGAGCGAGTGCCGCTGGCCGGCATTCCCGCCGCGCTCACACAATGGGAGATGTTGGTCAAAACACTAGCGAAATAGCGCAACCAAAAAGCCCCTCCCCTTTAGGGGAGGGGTTGGGGTGGGGGCTGTAACGAACCTCTCGGTGAGACCTCCCCCCACCCCCTTGCCCCTCCCCTGAAGGGGAGGGGAGTATTTCACCCCGCCCGAGCCGCCAGCCCGTTCGCGGCCGAAAGCACCGCCTGCACCGACGCCGTCGCCACGTCACTGTCCATGCCGATGCCGAACAGCGTCCGCCCATCGGGCGTGCGGCATTCGACATAGGCCGCCGCGTTCACGTCGCTGCCCGCGCCGATCGCATGCTCGCTATAGTCCGCGATCTCCAGCTCCACGCCAAGTTCGTCGCGCAGCGCCGCCAGCACGGAGGAGAGCAGGCCGTTGCCGCGCCCGGAAATGCTACGCTCGCCGCCGGCATGGATGATCTTGCCGGTGAAGATGCGGTCGCCAGCCTGGCCGCTCTCATGATAGTCGACCAGCCTGTAGGCCTGCTCGCCCGTCACGCGATAATGCGCCTCGAACGCTGCGGAAATGTCGGCGGCGTTGAGTTCGCGGCTGGTCTCGTCGGCCAGCGCCTGCACCACCTTGGAAAAGTCCGCCTGCATCCGCTTGGGCAGCTTCAGCCCCTTGTCCTGCTGCAGCACCCAGGCGACGCCGCCCTTGCCGGACTGGCTGTTCACGCGGATCACCGCCTCGTAATCGCGGCCCAGATCCTTGGGGTCGATCGGCAGATAGGGCACGTTCCAGATCAGGTCGTTGCGCGCTTCCTGCGCGGCAAAGCCCTTCTTGATTGCGTCCTGATGCGACCCCGAAAACGCCGTGAACACCAGTTCGCCGGCATAGGGGTGGCGCGGATGGACCGGCAGCTGGTTGCAATATTCGACGGTCTGGATGACCTCGTCGATGTCACTGAAGTCCAGCGCCGGGTTGATGCCCTGCGTGTACATGTTGAGCGCCACCGTCACGATGTCGCAATTGCCGGTGCGCTCGCCATTACCGAACAGGCAGCCTTCGACGCGGTCCGCGCCAGCCATGATGCCCAGTTCCGCCGCCGCGACGCCGGTGCCCCGGTCGTTATGCGGGTGGAGTGAGATGACGACGCAGTCGCGCTTCGAGATATTGCGGCACATCCATTCGATCTGGTCGGCATAGATGTTGGGCGTCGCGCACTCGACCGTCGCGGGCAGGTTCAGGATCAGCGGCTTTTGCGGCGTGGGCTGGAGAATCTCCATCACCGCCTCACAGCATTCCAGGCTGAAATCCAGCTCCGCCGTCGAGAAGGTCTCGGGCGAATATTCGAAATGCCAGTCGGTGTCGGGCTGTGCGGCGGCATGGTCGCGCAACAGCTTGGCGGCGTTGACCGCGATCTCGCGGATTTCCGGGCGCTCCATCTGGAACACGATGTTGCGCCAGGCGGGCGAGACCGCGTTGTAGACGTGGACGATCGCCTTCTTCGCGCCGCGCAGACTCTCGAAGGTGGTGGCGATCAGGTCGGCGCGCGCCTGCGTCAGCACCTGCGGCACGACATCGTCGGGGATGCGCCCGTCGCGCACCAGTCCGGAAATGAAGTCGAACTCGGTCGCGCCCGCGCTCGGGAATCCGACCTCGATCTCCTTGACGCCGACCTTGAGCAGCAGGTCGAAGAAGCGGCTCTTCTTCTCCGCGTTCATCGGGTCGATCAGCGACTGGTTGCCATCGCGCAGGTCGGTCGACAGCCAGCGCGGCGGTGCGGTGATGACGCGGCTGGGCCACTGGCGGTCAGGCAGATCGATCTGCGGGAAGGGGCGGTATTTCTGGGAAGGATCGGCCAGCATCATGATATTCGATTACCCTGCATCGGGCGCATCGGCGCGCCCGCTCAAAACACTATGACTGCTTGTGAGTGCCCTTAAGGCGGATCGACGCTGCCTGTAGTCGAGAGGCAGCACAAAAGCCACGCCTTAAGGGCGTGTAAGTCGTAGCAGGGTAAGAAGCGCGACGCTCTGCATGGCTCCCGCCATAGCCTTGCAGGCAAGGCCAAGTCCAGCCCCTATCGCCAAACCCGCCGTTCAGCGCCGCGCAAAGCTGGCGGAAATCACCAGGTCGACCCGGTTGGATACGATCGGCCGGCCAAAGCCCATGCCGAAATCGCTGCGGTTGATCGTCGCATCGCCCGTGAAGCTCAGCGTCGTCGCGCCGGATGCCGCGTCCGTCCGCGCTCCGGTCAACCGCGCGGGAAAGCTGAGCGGGCGCGTCACCCCGTGCAGCATCAGCGTCCCCTCAACCGTCGCGGTCGCGCCGCCGATCGGCACATTGCTGGCGACAAAGCGCGCCTGGGGATAGCGCGCCGCGTCGAACATCGTGCCGCCCTTCAGCAGCCTGTCGGCGGAAGGCTTGCCCGTGGTGAGCCGCGCGATCGGAAAGCTGATGTCGATGCGCGCACGGTCCGGCCGGGCCGCGTCGACCACCAGCGCGCCGGTCGGCGCGACGAACTGGCCGGTCAGGCGCGATATCGCGAACTGCCTCACCGAAAAGGCCACATTCGTCTGCTGGCTGTCGACCGCATAGACGCCGGGCGCGATAGCGGCCGGCGCAGACAGCGCGGGCACGGACAGCAGCGCCGCGACCGACGCCCCCATCCATGCCACACGCCGCGTCATCGTCGGCCGCTTACTTCTGGAACGCGGCGATGATCTTCAGTTCGACGTCGTCGCCCACCATCGGCACGGCCATGCCCATGCCGAAATCGCTGCGCTTGACGGTGCCGGTCGCGATGAAGCCGATATTTTCCTTCTTGTTCATCGGGTTCGCGCCCGCGCCATAGAATTCGGCCTCCAGCGTCACGGGCTTCGTGACGCCCTTGATCGTCAGGTTGCCGGTGATCTCCGCGCTCGTGCCGTCCACCTTGACGGCGGTCGATTCGAACTTGGCGCTCGGGAACTTGTCGCTGTCGAAGAATTCGGGCTTCATCAGATGCTCGTCCAGCGCCGGAATGCCGGTCTTCAGGTTCGCGACCGGCACGTCGATCGATACCTTCGCGGCGGACGGCGTCTTGGGGTCGAGCACCAGCGATCCGGTCGGCATCGCGATGACGCCCATATTGTTGGTGAAGCCCATATGGTCATAGGCGAACACGATCTGGGTATGGCTGCCCTCGACCGCATAGGTGCCGGCGGTGACCTTCGTCACGTCCTTCGAACCGGGAGGGCCTGCGGGTGCCTGGGCGATGACGACGGTGCCGCCGGCCAGAGCGAGCAGGGCGGCGGCGGAAATCAGGGCAGTGCGCATCGGGAAGTCTCCGAACAATGAGGTGGGCGGAGAATAAGCGCGGCGATTGCCAAGTCCAGAGCCGAAACGGGAAACGGATGGTTGCCGCCGTGAGTCACACCGGGCGTCACAGGCGCAGGCGCAGCGCCAGTTGCAGTAGCGTCTGCGTTTGTTGCGCCGCCAGATCGTCGCGCGCGCGGGCAGGGCGGTCGCTGTCGATATGCAGCGCCTCGGCCAGCAGCGTGGCGTGATCGCTCAGCACATGGCGCATGGCGATCGTGCCGGCCCAGCCGTCCTCGCTGTCGTCGCTGGCGGTCACACTGCCGCGCCCGCGGGTGTCGAACGCCTCGGCCCTCGCCGACAGCGATGTCGCGCCGAAGCTGCGGGTGGCAAGCAGGAAGGCGGACCGGAAGCGCGTGTCGACCCAGATGCGGCCCGCCATCGGGAACCCCATTTCGGTGCGCCCGGTCATCGCCTGCCCCGTCAGGCGAAGCCGCCCGGCGTCCAGCACCGCGCCCAACTGGCCGAACCGGGTGCGCCAGCCCCATTGCAGATCGTCGTTGACCGCTTCGGGGTCGCCGCGATTGTCATAATAAAAGGCGTCCAGACGCAGGCCCTCGATCGGGGCAAGCGCCACTTTCCCATAAAAGCCGACGCGATCGTCCAGCTCGATCATCGGCCGCGTATTCGCTGCCTGCGCGAACTGCATGAAGCCGTCGCGGGTCGGCAGCCTCTGTTCGCTCAGCAGCGTCGCCTTCTGGTCGTGCAACGCCCAGCCGCGAAAGGCGATCAGCGTGCCGGCGGTGTCGTTCATCCCGAACAGGCCGACGGTGGCGGACAGTTTCCGTCCCGCCAGCGGCAGCGCCGCGCTCGCCTCCAGCCCCGCGACCTTCACTTCCTCCCCGACCCAGCTGTTGATGGCGGACGGCGTGATCGTCTCGGTCACCCGCCATTCGGGACCGCTATGCTCGTGCGAAATCGGCGGCCAGAACAGCCCGGCGCGCCCGGACAGCCGAACCGCGCCGGGGCCGCCGCGCCAGGACAGAGTGGCTTCGGACAGGTCGACCGGCTTGTCCTGCCGGTCCTGCGCGATGGCGACGATCCGGGCCTCCAGCGACCAACTCAGATGCGGACTCCAGGTGATCGCGCCCTCGGCCGCATGCGGACGCACGCGAAAACCGTCCGCGCCGCCGCCATATCGGCCCTTGCCAAAGCCGCCATCGGTCCAGGCGCGTTCGCCATCGACCGCAGACAGCCGGATGTCGGCAATGGCGATCAGGTCGCGGCCGGACGGATCGCCATAATCCTGCGCCCGCGCGCCCGCGCCGGCGCACATCAGCGCAAGCGCGGCGGCGAGCCGGATGGGAAATCGGCAACAGACCATAACGCCCCATCATCGCAGGACAGGGTTAACAGCGCGTTTGCCCTGATAGCGGGAACGGCGCGGCGGCATCGCTCGTTCGATCCCGAAAGGAGAGAAGGCGATGACCAGCCTGCCGGCCCGCACCCTCAGCATCACGATCGCCCGCCCGCTCGACGAAGCCTATGCCTTCGCCCGAAAGCCGGAAAATTTCCCGAAATGGGCGGCAGGCATGTCGTCCAGCCTGCATCGCGAAGGCGACCAATGGGTGGCGCAGACGCCGGAAGGAGAGGCGATAGTGCGGTTCAGCGACGCCAATGCCTATGGCGTGCTGGACCATAAGGTGCTGCTGCCCGGCAAGCCGGAAATTTCCATCCCGCTGCGCATGATCGCCAATGGGGAGGGGACGGAGGTGCTGCTGACGCTGTTCACGCAGCCGGGCATGACCGACGCGGATGTCGAGCGCGATGCGGAAGCAATCGCCCGCGATCTCAAGGCGTTGAAGACGCTACTTGAGGGAATCTGAAAAGCGCGGGGGCGGCGGTTGCCGCCCCTGCGTCCGAAATCAGTTCTTCGACTTGTCCACCAGCGCGTTCGCGCCGATCCAGGGCATCATCGCGCGCAGCTTGGCGCCCGTTTCCTCGATCGGGTGACGCTGCGCGGCGAGGCGCGACGCCTTCAGCTCCGGCTGGCCGGCGCGGTTGTCGAGGATGAAGTCCTTGACGAAGCGGCCCGACTGGATGTCGGCCAGAACGCGCTTCATTTCCTTCTTCGTCTCTTCGGTGATGATGCGCGGGCCGGTCTTGATG
>JBIIEH010000057.1:0-11117 GCA_044237945.1 Sphingobium sp.
TCTTTTCGAGGGTAGTCGAGAAACGTGGGCACAGCGCTGGCCGCTTCTCGACTACGCTCGAAGCGAACGGAGGGGGAACCAATTGGGCTTCAAAGCGGCGATATCTCGGCGTCCTTCAAATCCGGAACATAATCGCACATGACCTCACCGCGCACGCGGCGGCCCTTCGCGTCGGCTTGTGAATATCGGATCACATAGCCCTCGACCGCTTTGCTCTCCCGAGGGTCCTCCACAATACTCGTCCGCTCATAGCTGCCCGGATCCCGCAGCGAAGCAATCAACGCCCGCTCGCACCGCGCCTCGCCTTCACTGCACGCGGTCAGCGCCAACAGACCGAGCGGCAGCGCAAGACAGGCCGGCCTCACCCTTGTACAGCCTCCGCCCGCGCCACCAGCGCCCGCGCCTCCTCCACATGCATCGCCTCGATCATCCGCCCCTCGAAGCGTTCCGCCCCGCCGGTCGCCGCCTCGATCAGCCGCCGCGCATCCGCCAGCGCCTGCGCATCCGGCCCGAACACCGCATTGGCCACCGTCACCTGGCTCGGATGGATCAGCGTTTTGCCGTCGAACCCCAAAGCATGGCCCGCCGCGCACTCCGCCTCGAACCCCGCCTCGTCATCCAGCCGGTTGAACACCCCGTCGAACACCGCCGCACCGCCAGCCCGCGCCGCCAGGATCGTCGCCTGCATCGCAAACGAAAGCCCCTCGCGCCCCGCACCCGCCGGTATCCCCAGATCCTGGCGCAGGTCGTTATTCCCCATGAACAGCGCCGCGCAGCCCTCCGACGCCGCGATCTCCCGCGCGGCCAGCACGCCCCTGGCGCTCTCGATCATCGCGATCACCGGCTTCTGCGTCACGGAGAACACGTCCTTCACCTGCCTGGCGGTCTCCACCTTGGGCAGCACGACATAGTCCGCGCCCGACGCCTTCATCGCGACCATCTCCACCCCGTGCCAGGGCGTCCCCTCCACATTGATCCGCACCGCCGCGATGCGCCCGCCAAAACCCTCGGCGATCGCCTCGACCGCGCCGGCCCGCGCCTCGTCCTTCTTCTCGTCGGGCACGGCGTCCTCCAGGTCCAGAATCACCATATCGCACGGCAGCGTCCTCACCTTGGCGATGGCGCGCGCATTGGTTGCAGGCAGGAACAGCAGCGAACGGGCGTGGCGCAGCAACATGGGGGCATATCTCCGGGTCTTTGCCCCCCGTTACCCCGCCCGCCCGGCCCACCGCAACAGTGCAGCGTGTCGCCGGCAGACCATCGATCGACTTGCGCCCATGCCCAGTGCGCTCGCGACAACTTCTCGTCGCAAATCCAGTTTGTGCGTTTGCTCCGGCGATACTTGTCGCTACTGTTCCGCGCGCATGGACCGGATCGGGGGGCACCGCAGGAATGAGTCGGCAGATGGAGCGTCTTCAACCCATCGGGTTCTGGAGCTACGCGCGCCAGGATGACGAGATTGGCGGCGGTCGCCTGAGCGACCTGCGTTTCAAGCTGAAGAACGAACTGCAACAGATCTACGGCAAGCGGCAGATCGCCATTTTCCAGGACGTCGCGGCCATCCCGCCGGGCGCCGAATGGGAAAAGGCGATCGACGAGGCGATCGAACGCGCCACCTTCTTCATTCCCATCCTCACCCCCGCCTTCGTCGAAAGCGAATGGTGCTGCCGCGAGGTGAAGAAGTTCCTGGAGCGGGAAAAGTCGCTGAACGAGCAATATCCGCAACTCATGGAACGCAGCCGCCTCTTTCCGATCCGCTATATCGACTATTCCAATGCGGAACCGTTCGACATCGAAGTCATCAAGGCGCTGGACGCGCGCCAGCAGACCAACTTCACCGACTTGCGGATGCGCAGCGACACGGACGCGCAGGTGCTCGACCGGCTGGCCAGCATCGCGCAGGAAATGGCGCAGCTTCTCTGGATTCGCGTGCCCCGCGCGCTGACCCCCGCCGAACGCGCGGCCGAAGAGGAGGCGATGCGCAAGCAGCAGGAGGACGCCCGCCTGGTGGCGGAGGCGAACGAACGCGCCCGGCAGGAACAGGAAGAAGCCCGCATCGCCGCCGAAGAGGCCGAGGAAGATGCGCGCCGGGAGCAGGAAGCGCTGGAAAGGCAGCGCCGCGCTGCCGAGGAAGCGGCCGCGGCCGAACAACGCCGCAAGGCGCAGATCGCCGAACAACAACGGCAGGAGGAAATCCGCAAACGTCAGCAGGCGGAGGAGGAGGAGCGCGAACGTCGCCGCGCCGCCACCGCCAACTGGCTGCGTGACAACAAGCCGCTGGTCATCGGCGGCGTGGTCATCCTGTTGGCGCTGATTATTACGGTGATCCTGCTGAACCGGGAGCCTGCCCCGACGCCGATTGTTCCAACGCCCGTCAACAGCAGCAACGGCAGCGAGGGAGGCGGCAATGAAGCCGACCCCGTTCTCGCCGACGCGCCCAGTTGGGTGGAGGGCAAATGGGCGCGCGCCGACGCGGCCGACGGATGCAAATCCAGCCCGATCGTCATCACCCTGATGAAGAGCAGCAAATCGATCTCGCTCATCAACCCGGCGACCAATGCGGGACAGACCGCAGAATACAGCTTCGATCCGGCCACACCGGACAGCTTTACGACCGGCCAGTTCACCTACGCCCGCACATCCGACACGGAATTCAGTCTCACACCCAAGGACTCGTCCACCGGCATGACATCGGCAAGGATGGTGAAATGCGGTTCCTGACCCTCATCGCCGCGCCGCTGGGCGCCGCGTTGCTGTTGCCTGCCGCCGCGACGGCGCAGGATTGTCGCATTCTGGGGCTGTGCCCACCGTCCAACGGCGCGCCCCCTCCCCGCCCGCAGACCAAGCCGCCGGTCAAGGTCACGCCAAAGCCGCCGGTCAAGGTTGCACCGAAGCCGCCCGTCAAGGTCGCGCCCAAGCCGCCGCTCAAGGTTGCGCCCAAGCCCGTCTATAGCGGCCCGCTCTCGCCGGTCGAGGAAGCCCGGCGCGCGCTCGACGCGCTTTCCCCGGCGGACTGGGGCAAGGCGGGCACGGAATTTCTCCAGGCGCTGCCCTCTCACATTTCGCTGAACTCGCTCAAGACGCTCGCGGATCAGGGCGACGCCCGCGCCAGCGCGGCTGTCGCCATTTTTTACGGCTATTCGCCCAATGTGACGCAGAACGCCGCCGAGAGCGTGCGCTACGCCCGGAAGGGCGCGGACGGCGGCAATTCCACCGCGCAAAGCCTGCTGGGCGTCTACTATAATAATAATTACGGGGGCGTGGGCCTCAACAAGGCGGAGGCGCTCCGGCTCTATCGCCTCTCCGCCGCACAGGGCAATGCGACGGGGCAGGTCAATCTGGGTTTCATGTACGAAATCGGCGACGCCGGTCTGCCGATGGACAAGGCGCAGGCGGCCCGCCTGTATCGCCTCGCCGCGGATCAGGGCAATTCGCTGGGCCAGGCCAATCTGGGCGTCATGTATGACAAGGGGCTGGCCGGCCTGCCGATGGACAAGGAAGAAGCGGTCAGGCTGTATCGCGCCTCCGCCGCGCAGGGCAACGACATGGGTCAGGCCAATCTGGGCGTCATGTACGGCGCCGGCCTTGGCGGCCTGCCCAAGGACCCGGAAGAAGCGGTGCGCCTCTATCGCCTCTCCGCCGCGCAGAACAACGCCTCCGCCCAGGCCAATCTCGGCGTCATGTACGAACAGGGCCTTGGCGGCCTCGCCGTCGACAAGACGGAGGCAGTGCGCCTGTATCGCCAGTCGGCCGATCAGGGCAGTTCCATGGGCCGCGCCAATCTGGTGAGCATGTATTATAACGGCGAAGGCGGCCTGTCCGTCGACAAGGTGGAGGCCGTCCGACTGGCCCGCCTCTCCGCCAATCAGGGCTTCGCGCTGGGACAGGCGTGGCTTGGCTATCTGTATGACAAGGGCGAAGGCGGCCTGTCCGTCGACAAGACCGAAGCGCTCCGCCTGTTCCGCCTCGCCGCCGCGCAGGGCGACAGTTGGGCGCAAAACTACATCGCCAACAATTACGGCAATTAGGGGTGTCAAGGCGGCGTTTCCACGTCGCAATGCTATCGGCGAGGGGGGCTAATATGCGATATTTCAACCTGATCGTCGCGCCCATCGGCGCGGCGCTGCTGTTTCCCGCTGTCGCCTCGGCGCAGGAATGCAAGATGTTCGGCACCTGTCCGACACCGCAGCCCCCCAAAAAGCAGCAACCCAAGCCGCCGGTAAAGGTCACGCCGACCCCCACGCCAAAGGCGACCAAACCCACCCCCACGCCCTCGGTTCGCCGTGCTCCGCCGATCGAAGCCCGGCCGTCGTCTCCTGTCGAGGAGGCCCGGCGCGCCCTGGAAGCGATCCCTTTCAGAGACTGGGGCCGATCCGGCGCGGAACTGCTGGATCGCCTGCCATCGCACATCTCACAGTCGTCACTCAAAACGCTCGCCGACCAGGGCGACATGCGCGCCGCCGCCATGCTCGCCTCCTATTACGGCTATGCGCGCGGCGTGACACAGCAACCGTCCGAAAGCGTGCGCTACGCCCGGATGGCCAGCAACGCCGGAAACGCCACCGGCCAGAATCTGCTCGGTATCTATTATGGGGCCGGCTATGGCGGCCTTAGCCGGGACAAGGTGGAGGCCGCCCGGCTGTTCCGGCTAGCCGCCGCGCAGGGCAATGCCGGGGGCCAGGTCAATCTGGGCGTGTATTATGAGCGGGGCGACGGCGGCCTGCGCGCGAATATGAGCGAAGCGATCAGGCTCTACCGCGCCGCCGCCGCGCAGGGCCTTGCGCTGGGCCAGGCCAATCTGGGCGTCGTGTACGATCTGGGCATGGGCGACGTCCCCGTTGACAAGGTCGAGGCCGTCAGACTCTATCGCCTCGCCGCCGCACAGGGCAGTTCCCTCGCGCAGGCCAATCTGGGCGCCCTGTATCAGAATGGCGCCGGGGGGCTTAGCCCCAATCCGGACGAAGCCGTGCGCCTGTATCGCCTGTCCGCCGATCAGGGCGACCGCACCGGCCAGGCCAATCTGGCCGGCATGTATTATTATGGCGACGGCGGCTTGCCGGTGGACAAAGTCGAAGCGGTCAGGCTGGCCCGCAAGTCCGCCGATCAGGGTTACAGCCACGGTCAGGCGTGGCTCGCCTTCCTCTACGACAAGGGCGAAGGCGGCCTGACCGCCAACAGGACGGAAGCCCTCCGCCTGTTCAGGCTCGCCGCCGCGCAGGGCAGCAGTTGGGCGAAAACCTACATTGCCGAAAACTTCCCCGATGCAGGGAGCTAGCAAGCCGCGCTGACTTCGAATTGCCCCCGCGCCGGAAAGGATGATCCATGCGACGCCTGCCCCTGCTGACCGCGCCCCTCATCCCGGCCCGTTCACCATCCGCGTCGTATAGGTGATCCGTATCCGCACCCACGCGCCCACCTGCGGCTTGCCGTTCACGCGCGGCGGCAGCACCTGGAACTGCCAGGCCGCCTGCCGCACCGCGCGCGCATAGCCTGATCCCAGCGGCGATTCCCCCAGTTGCTGGCAATTCTCGACATGATATCGCTCGATCGTCTTGCACGCCACTTCGCCCCAGCCATTGCCCGGCGATCCGGCGGGGCGATAGGCCCCGATTTCCGCATCGGTCGGCTCGCGATACCATTCGGCCGGGTATAGCTGCACGCCGCCCGGCCCCTCGCCCGGTCCCTGCGCCAGCGCCGGCCCCTGCGTCTCTGCCCCGGCCGCGCCGGTCTTGCCCTCCATCTTGCCGATGTCCGACGCCGCCATCTGGTCGCGGTTCAGCGTCAGGAACGGGAAAGGCGACGGCGGCTGCTCGGGCGGCTTCACCACCTCGCGCGGCGGCCGCACCACCGGCTGCGCAGCGGGCGGCGGCGCCTCCGCACTCTTCTGCTTCTCGCGCGTTTCCGACTTCTGCGCCTTGGTCTGCTCGGCGTCCTGCCGGCCTTCGTCCATGTCGAAGCTCACCGGCATCCGGTCGTCGATCTTCCTGACCGGCAATTCCGGGGCCAGCGTGAACAGCGCCAGCAACAACAACAGGTTGAACAAAATGGCGAACAGCAGCCCGCCACCCCGCTCGCGCAGCTTTCCCCGGTCGGGTCGAAAGGACATCAGTAACGGCAATCCGGGCAGGTCATAGCGCTCCTTGGCCAGACGACACCGCCCCGTCAACGCCGTCCAGGCGCGTTTCAGCCGATCTCGGATTCCTGCACCAGCGGCCTACTCTCCCGCGTGGCCCGCATCGCATCCTTGGGATCATCGGGATTGGAGGCGACCACGACATGGTCCGCATGCACC
Organism: Sphingobium sp.; assembly: GCA_044237945.1. GTDB lineage: Bacteria > Pseudomonadota > Alphaproteobacteria > Sphingomonadales > Sphingomonadaceae > Sphingobium. The sequence goes on from JBIIEH010000057.1 coordinate 6,293, forward strand.
TCCATCAGCACCCCGGCGAACGGAAAGCCCTCCAGGCTCCCCGTCACCCGATAACTCACCATATCCCCGACCTTGAACGTCGCCGGATCGGTGTTGAACGAAAACGGGCAACTGCCCTCTCCCATGCCCTGCATAGCATTTCTCCTGTCAGACCGATCTTACCCTCTCCTGCCCCCCTCCCGCAAGCGGGAGGGGCAGCGAGACTTAATGAGCGCAGCGAATTTAGTCGCAGCGGGGTGGGCCGGCGCAACCCCCGATAAACCTCCCTCTGCTATTCCCACATCCATGCCTCCCATCCCGCCCTACAACCGCAGCGCCCGCACCGACATCCGCATCTGGGGCCTGTTCCTGGTCGGCATGGGCTTCGTCTGGGCCGGATCGGTCGTCGATCCGCAGACGAACTGCAACGACGCAGGCGAATGCGCCCCCTGGCTGGTGCCGATCGCCTACTGGATGGGCGTCGCCTTCGCCCTCGCCGGCGCCGCTCAACTCTGGGCCAATCCCCGCCGCGGCAGCCGCATCGACGCAGCAACCGGCGACCTCCTCTGGTGGCAGGGCGCGGACAGCGGCCGCATCCATCCCTCCCGCATCACCCGCATCCGCATCGTCCACAACGACGACAGCGCCGACGCCCTCCACGTCTACGACCAGTCCGGCGACCGCCTCGCCTTTCTGGACGAGGAAGTCGTCCCCTGGCCCGCCGACCGCTGGGCGCGCCGCCTGATCGAACACTGGCCCATCATCAAGCTGGAACTCGAATAGGCCGGCGAAGGCGCATTGGAAGGTCAGCTCACGACCATAAGGTGACAAAGAGACCGCGTTCGGGGCCTGAATTTGTCACCTTATGTCACCTTATCGGATGCGTTAACGGACAGGGTGACGCCTACCGCATCAGCGATGCGCGCGCTTGTGCCGATAAACAATTGCAAGGAGCCGGCAGCAGGATAGGCTGTGCTGCGGGCTGTAGGACAGGGATTATTCGCTGTCGCTTGTCAGCGTCGTCGCAGCCCTGAACCACGGCGCCGTTCCCTTCTCGCGACGCCCAGAAGCGGGTGCCGGATCAAGCTCGGAATGACGAAGGTGGAATGACTGCTGACGACCATTTGTGGCCGTTTACACGACCCGGACATCTACCCGAGTTGTGCCATTCCGAGTTCGCTGATAGTCCCATGCCATGGGGGCGGAAACATGAACGTATATCAAATAATTGTGGTCGCCTTTGGATTTTTCGTATTGGCGATAAGCATATCCGCCGTTGTAGTGATCGCTAGATCGCCGCATTTCAGGCTCAAGCCATTTTGGATAATAGGCTCTCTGTTTGGTTTCCTAGGTCTAGGCATAAACTGGACTAATCCTGACGATTTAACCTTGCTATTCGGCGTTTCGATCCCTGTCATAAACCTGTTTAAAGTGCTTCCGTCAGGCCCAGTGGTCTTGAAAACATTTTTCCCCTTTGTCGCAATGGTGGCCTTGATAAGGCACGTATATCTCGAGGATGAAGTCGCCAGTTAGCGGCAGCTTTCCCTTTCACTGCCCAATAGCCGACGGTCGCCTAACCACCACTGTGCGGGCAAAACCCGACAGTCCGCTTCCCACCCTCCCCGGCCACTTGTCGAAACAGCGTAGCCGACAAAAAGCTGTTTCACGCGGAAGGCCCGGAGAATTTTCCCCTCCGCGTCTCCGCGCCTCCGCGCGAACAAAAAGCCGCGCCAGTCAGGCCCTCAACCGCCAGCCCTCAATCACACGCCTTGTGCAACGTCCAAGCCAGCCACGCACACGGCAGCGTCATCGCCGCCACGATCAGCAACTGCGTCACCACCGACACGCCGATCATGCTCAGACCCAGCGCCACGACCGATCCCACCACCATGGCGCCCGAATTGACGATGTTGTTCGCCGCGATCGTCCGCGCCGCCTCGCATTTCTCCACCGTCGTCGTCAGGAACGCATAAAGCGGCACCACGAACATCCCGCCAAAGGTCGCCACCGCCAGCAGGCACAGCGACAGCGGGACAGCGCCCGGATGCGCCAGAAAATCGGCAAAGCTCAGCATCTCGCCATCCGGCGCGGGCGTCCACATCCGGCATACGACATGGAACGCCACGATCGACACCCCCATGCCGATCACCGACGCCGGCGCATATTTGGCCGACACATGCCCGCACAGCAGCCGGTTGATCGCGATCGAGCCGATCGCGATGCCGATCGAGAAGATCGCCAGGAACAGGCTCGCCACCGCCTTGTCGGCGGTCAGCACATTCTTCACCAGCGGCGGAAAATGGATGAACAGCACCGATCCGACCATCCAGAAGAAGCTGATCGACATGATCGCCAGATACAGCCGGCGGATGTGCATCGTGCCCTTGACCAGATTGATCGGCGCACGGATCAGGTGGAAATCCAGCCCCCGGTCCGCCAGCAGCGACGGCGCGGGCGGCACCTGCCGCCCGGACAGATAGCCGATGATCGCCGTCACCACGATGCCGCCGGCGGCATATTCGATCGGGATCAGCCCGGCCAGGATCGTGCCGGCGAGAATGGCGATATAGGTCCCTGCCTCGACCAGGCCGGTGCCGCCCAGCACCTCCTCATCTTTCAGATGCTGCGGCAGAATCGCATATTTGATCGGCCCGAAGAAGGTCGAGTGTATCCCCATCGCGAACAGGGCCGTCAGCAGCAGCGGGATCGCCAGCGTATGCACCGCAATCCCGTTCCAGATCAGCGCAAAGCCGATCGCGCCCACGCTCATGATGACGATCTCGGCCGCCTTCACCACCCGGATGATCACCGCCTTGTCGCGCTGGTCCGCCAACTGCCCCGACAGCGCCGACAGCAGGAAGAAGGGCAGGATGAACACCCCCGTCGCGATCGCGCTGAACCAGGTTTCCGACCGCTCGTCATTATAGACCGAGTAGACGACGAACAGCACCATCGCATTCTTGAACAGATTGTCGTTGAAGGCGCCGAGCAACTGGGTGACGAACAGCGGCGCGAACCGCTTCTTGGATAGGAGCCTGAGAGAGGCTTGCATAAGCGCGAATGTCTCTTCGCCGTTTCTGACCGCAGCCGCCTCTACCCTGTGCCGACGCCCCTGTCCAACCAAGACGCCCAACGCCGAGGCACGCCCCACCTCCGTTCGTTTCGAGCGCAGTCGAGAAACCCCCGCGTGACGCTCCCCGCTTGTGAGTCCTTTCGGACTATGGCAGGCGCATTTCCAACATGCTGACGCTGCCCAACCTGCTGACGCTCTCGCGCATCTTCACGGTGCCGCTGCTCGTCGCATTGCTCTGGCCCGCGGAAATCGGGGCCCGCTGGACCACCGGCTACGCCCTCGCCTTCGGCCTCTACTGCCTGATGGGCATAACCGACTATTTCGACGGCTACCTCGCCCGCGCGCAGGGCACGGTCTCCAAACTCGGCGTCTTCCTGGATCCCATCGCCGACAAGATCATGGTCGGCGCGGTCATCCTGATGCTCGCCGCCACCCGCGATATCGCCGGCATCCACATCGTCGCCGCCATGGTCATCCTGGTCCGCGAAATCGCCGTCTCGGGCCTGCGCGAATTTCTCGCCGGCCTCCAGGTCTCCGTCCCCGTCTCCCGCCTCGCCAAGTGGAAGACCACGTTTCAGCTAATCGCCTTCGGCGCACTGATCCTGGCCGGGGCGGCGCCGCAATATCTGTTCGTGCAGACCGTCGGCCTGTTCACCCTCTGGGTCGCCGCCATCCTGACGCTGGTCACCGGCTGGGACTATCTGCGCGTCGGCGTGAAGCATATGGACTGACGAACGATGGCGCATCTCTCCATCCTCTATTTCGCCTGGGTGCGCGAGATGATCGGCCTCGACGAGGAGGCGATCGACCGCCCTGCGCCGGGCGTCACCGTCGCCGACCTTATCGAAGCCCTCTCGGCCCGCAGCCCCGCGCACGCGCAGGCGTTCGCCGACCCCGCGAAACTCCGCGCCGCGCTCGACCAGCGCTTCGTACCGCTCGACACCGCGATCAACGACGCCCACGAACTCGCGCTCTTCCCCCCGGTTACGGGCGGATGAAGACCATCTGCGTCCAGACCGGCGACATTGATGTCGGCCGGGAACTCGCCCTGCTGGAATCGCTCGGCGGCGGCGGCATCGCCAGCTTCACCGGCATCGTCCGGGACGAGCCGGGCCTCGTCGCGCTGGAACTCGAACATTACCCCGCCATGACGCTCGCCCAGATGCGCGACATCTCCGATTCTGCCATGGCCCGCTGGCCCCTGCTCGGCCTCACCCTGATCCACCGCTACGGCCGCCTGACGCCCGGCGAGCGCATCGTCTTCGTCGGCACGGCGTCGGCCCACCGTACCGCCGCGCTCGAGAGCTGCGCCTTCCTCATAGACTGGCTGAAAACCGCCGCCCCCTTCTGGAAGAAAACCCACTTCGAAGATGGCGCAACCAGCTGGGTCGAGGCAAAAGCCGAAGACGACGCCAAGGCGGCCGCGTGGAATCAGTCCTCCCCGTCATCCTGAACTCGTTTCAGGATCCATTCCTCCCCACGCGCGGTGCATCGAGGTCAGCCACAGCATAGGCCCACAATGCGCGATCGTTCAAAACTGCGCCTGCTGCTCCATGGATGCTGAAACAAGTTCAGCATGACGATGGAAGAACCGTCACGCCGCGATCTTCTCCGGCCCCCACGCTTCTCGCAACAGCTCCGCCAACAACCGAAACTCCTTCTCGCGCGGCGAATTTTTCCGCCACACCAGCGCGATCTCCCGAAACGCATGCTCCGCCCGCAGCGGCCGCGCGGCGATCCGCGGAAGCACCAGTATACCGCCCACGAACGCCC
>JBIIEH010000005.1:0-172103 GCA_044237945.1 Sphingobium sp.
GATCGTCAGCCCCAGCCCATTGTCCACCATCTGCACCAGCGTATGCAGCGACGTCCCCATCATCGTCGCGCTCGCCCGCAATTCGGGCCGGTTGCACGCGGCGAGCGCATGGTCCTTCAGGCAGTGCCCGTCCTCCAGCAGCAGCAGCTTGCTCTCATCGATCGTCTCGGGCCGCACGATTTCCGGCGGATCGCGCGGATCGTCGCGCGGAAAGGCGATGTAGAGCGGGTCCTGAAACAGCACCTCGCTCTCCAGCTCGCCGATCGCGAACGGCAGCGCCAGCAGCGCGCAATCCCCCTGTCCGTGCCGCAGCGCCTCAATGCACGCCTGCGTCGTCTCCTCGCGCAGATACAGCTTCAGCTCCGGCCGCTCCTCCCGCAGGCGCGGCAGCAGGCGTGGCAGCAGAAACGGCGCGATCGTCGGAATGACGCTCATGCGCAACTCGCCCGTCAGCGGCTTGCCCGAAGCCTCGGCGATCGCCGCCAGCTCCTCCGCCTCGCGCAGCACCCGGTGCGCCTTCTCCACGATCCGGTCGCCCAGCGCCGTGAACCGCACCACTCGCCGCGTCCGCTCCACCAGCGTCACGCCGATCAGCGTCTCCAGCTCGCGGATTCCCGCCGACAGCGTGGACTGCGTCACATAGCAGCTGTCCGCCGCCTTCCCGAAATGCCCATGCTGCTTGAGCGCCGCCAGATATTGCAGCTGCTTGAGCGTTGGCAGATAACTCGACATATCGACCCCTTCGATCAATAAGCCGAATATAAGTGACTACATCGAAATTTAAAAGCACCTCCCGCCCAAAGCCCCCCTCCCGCTTGCGGGAGGGGTCGGGGGAGGGCCTGTGACGCGGAGCTTACCCCCACAATCCTAGATATTTGGATACCCCAAAGGCCGACGTCAGCGTCAGGATCGTCCCCACCGCCGTCATCAATATCTTCGGCGACACATGCCGCGCCAGCATCGCGCCCAGCGGCGCGGCCACCACGCCGCCGATCAGCAGGCCGACCGTATAGGTGGTGAACGTCTCCCACCCCAGATGCGCAAGAAACGTGATGCTGATCGCCAGCGTCAGCCCGAATTCCACGGTGTTCACCGTGCCGATCGTATGGCGCGGGCTGGACCCCTGGATCAGCAGGTTCGACGTCACGATCGGCCCCCAGCCGCCGCCGCCCGACGCATCCATGAAGCCGCCGATCAGGCCCAGCGGCGCCACATATTTCGGCTCCCGCTTGATCGGCGGGTAACGCAAGCCGCGCACCACCAGATAGATGCCGATCGCCGCGAGATAGAATTGCACGAACGGCTTGATCACATCGCCGTCGATGTTCGAGAGCAGATACGCCCCCGCCACCCCGCCGATGACGCCCGGGATGATCAGCTTGGCGAACAGCTTCCAGTCCACATTGCGGTGCAGGATGTGGCTCGTCGCCGACACCGCGGTCGTGAACGTCTCGGCCAGATGCACGCTCGCCGACGCGCGGCTCGGCGGCACCCCCAGCGCCAGCAGCAATGTGGAGGATATCACGCCATAGGCCATGCCCAGCGCGCCATCGATGATTTGCGCGCCGAATCCCACCAGGATGAAAGGCAGATAGTCGCCGAAATTCGCGAAAAACGTCTCTATCACCCCGGCCCCCGATCCTTTGTCTATCCCATTGCTTAAGAAAGCGAATGCCGCCAAGCAACCTTATTTTGGGGGCGCGATAGCCCCGGTTCGCCCGACATCTGGAAAACCCGCGCCATCGCGTCTATATGACGGACTTGTGGAGGGTAGAGCTTTGGAAGGGGCGTCCTCAGGTGCGGAAACTCATCGCTTATCTGGATTCGGTCAAGTCGCGTGACCCCGCGCCCCGTTCGCGCGCCGAAATCCTGCTCTATCCCGGCGTCTGGTCGCTCGCCTTCCACCGCGTCGCGCACCGCCTGTACAAGGCGCGGCTCTATTTCCTCGCCCGCGCCGTCAATCATTTCTCGCGCTTCCTGACCGGCAACGACATCCACCCCGGCGCCACCATCGGCAAGCGCTTCTTCATCGATCACGGCTTCACCGTCATCGGCGAAACCGCCACGATCGGCGACGATGTCACCCTCTACCAGAATGTGACGCTCGGCGGCACGGACCCGGCCAACGGCATCGCCGGCAAGCGCCATCCCACGCTCGGCGACGGCGTCATCGTTGGCTCCGGCGCGCAGGTGCTCGGTCCCGTGCAGGTCGGCGCCCGCGCCCGTGTCGGCGCCAATGCCGTCGTGACCAAGGATGTGGCCGAAGGCGCCACCATGGTCGGCATCCCCGCCCGCCCGATGCTGGTCGACGCCACCGCCTATCAGCGCGACTTCCTGCCCTACGGCACCCCTTGCTCGGACTGCTTCGACCCCGAAAAGCAGAAGCTCGAACTGCTCCAGTGCGAGATCGAGCAGCTCCAGAAGCGCCTCGCGCAACTGCTGGAGGAACGCCAGCAGGAACGTGAAGACCAGCTTCTCTTCCAGGAGCGCGGCCGGGCCTGATGGCGGACATCACGCCGCTCCCCCGCGCGACGCCCGGCCAGGTCGGCTTCGAACGGCAGGAACTGCAACGCATCATGGACCTCTACGGCCGCATGGTCTCCGCCGGCCACTGGCGCGACTATGCGCTGGACCTCGGCCGTGACGCCGCGATCTTCTCCGCCTTCCGCCGCACCGCCGAACGCCCCGAATATCGCATCGAAAAGCGCCCATCCCTGCGCCATCGCCAGGGCATGTGGGCGCTCATCGGCGAAGCGGGCCAGCCGCTCAAACGCGGCCACGAACTCGCCGGCGTCCTCGCGCCCGTAGAGCGCAAGCTGATGAAACTGGTCGAGGATTAACCACTCGTCATTGCGAGCGTAGCGAAGCAATCCATGGCGCTACCGTGGATTGCTTTGCTGCGCTCACAATGACCGAACAGGGGTAACCGCTCACCCCCAAAACGAAAAAAGCCGGCGGCCCTTCACAGGACCACCGGCATTTTCCACCCCCATCAGACGGAACAGGGAAAAGGCGAAATCACGCCACCTTGGCGGGCAACTCGTCCGACATGTCGTCGGGATCGCGCAGCACATAGCCGCGGCCCCAGACCGTCTCGATATAATTCTCGCCACCACAGGCCAGCGCCAGCTTCTTGCGCAGCTTGCAGATGAACACGTCGATGATCTTGAGTTCCGGCTCGTCCATCCCGCCATACAGATGGTTCAGGAACATTTCCTTGGTCAGCGTCGTGCCCTTGCGCAGCGACAGCAGTTCCAGCATCGCATATTCCTTGCCGGTCAGGTGGACGCGATTGCCGTCCACTTCCACCGTCTTGGCGTCCAGGTTGACGGCCAGCTTGCCGGTGCGGATGACCGACTGCGAATGGCCCTTCGACCGGCGCACCACCGCATGGATGCGGGCGACCAGTTCCTCGCGGTGGAACGGCTTGGTGACATAATCGTCCGCGCCGAAGCCGAAGGAGCGGACCTTGCTGTCCATCTCGCTGATGCCCGACAGGATCAGCACCGGCGTCTGCACCTTGGCGCTGCGCAGCTTCTTGAGCACGTCATAGCCGTGCATGTCCGGCAGGTTCAGGTCCAGGCAGATGATGTCGTAATCATACAGCTTGCCCAGATCCAGGCCTTCCTCGCCCAGATCGGTCGTATAGACATTGAAACCCTCGGTCGTGAGCATCAGCTCGATCGCCCGGGCGGTCGTGGGTTCGTCTTCGATCAACAGCACGCGCATGTGATGCCCCTTTTGCGTAAGCGTCCGTTCACCCCCACCAGAACGGCATCCGCTCAAAATCATTAACCAAAAAACTTCTGAAGGACAAAGGTTAATTTTATCCTAACCCGCAGGAATCCACGAGTCGGTTGATTTCGAATCCTTTTACAAAGGTTTACAGCCGAAACGGTCCGCGCAGAGTCAAGACAGATTCACCTGCGTAACGAGCCATCTTGCCGCATCGGGCTGTGTCGACGTTTGAGAGATTACGCGCCGAAAATGACAGGTTTCCGCATCTTCCCCTCTCCCTCGAGGGAGAGGGTTGCGAAGACTTAGGAGCGCAGCGACTTAGTCGTAGCTGGGTGAGGGGGCTGGGACGCTAAGGTTGCGCGCAACCGCACCCCCTCATCCAACTCCGCCTAAGCCCTGCGGGCAAGGCTTCGTATCCTTCTCCCTCGAGGGAGAAGGGAAGGCCCGATTACGCTCAATCAGGCGACGTCGCGGCCAACACGCCCCTTTTTCCACTCGAACATGGCAACCAGCGCAATCACCAATAGACAGACAACACGCCAATCGCTGGAAAGGTCTACGAACAGCAAAAAACATGGCGCAAGCGTAGCGAGAAGCAAGTCGCCATGGATGCGGCCTGACCGCCTCGCTTGGAGCATTAGATAGAGTGCCGTCCCCAGGCCGACAAAAACGAGAACGCCGTAGCTGATGGTGTAGACCGTCGCTGACAGTTCGAAATAGCGCACGATGGCACTCAATGTGCTGAGCAATGCAAACGCAAGCCACATGTATGGCAAAGATGCTCTAGCGCTCATCCGGGCATTCTAGCGACAGTTGGAATGCGCATAATCGGCCCGTTGCAACATCCCCTAACACCCATGATGCGTCGCAATAAAATCCAGCAACGCATCGACCCGCGCCGGCCTCAGCCGCGACGGCGGTGTAACCAGATGCAGCCCGATCGGCGGCGGCCGCCAGTCGAGTAGGATTTCCTCCAACTCCCCACTGACCAGCGCCCCACCGACGATGAAATCCGGCAACCACGCAATGCCGATCCCCGCCCGCAACGCCGGCAGCATCGCCTCGCCGCTGTTCACCGTCAGGCGCGATCGCACCCGTACCGCCACCGTCTGCTTGCCCGGCCCGGCAAAGCGCCAGGTGTCGGGCGTCGCCGCATTGGCGTAGCACAGGCAGTCATGCTCCCCGAGGTCCGAGGGGTGCCCCGGCCGCCCTCGCGCATCCAAATAGCCGGGCGAAGCGACGACATGCATGTTCACATCCGCCAGCCGCCTGGCCCGCAGCGAGCTGTCGGGCATCTCGGCGATGCGGATGGTCGCGTCCAGTCCCCGCTCGACGATGTCCACCTTCTCGTCCGACAGATGCAGTTCTACATCGACCAGCGGATGCAGCTTGGCGAACTCCGCGATCACCGGCGCGACCCGCAGCAGCCCGAACGTCATCGGCGCGCCCAGCCGCACCAGCCCCGCCAGCGCCGCCGTCTCGTCCCGCGCCGCCTCCTCCGCCGCGCGCCCTTCCGCCAGGATATGCGCGGCATGCTCGGCCAGCCGCCGCCCGCTCTCCGTCAGCGCCAGCCGGCGGCTGGTGCGGTTGAACAGGCTGGTGTCCAGATGCTGCTCCAGCCGCGTCACCGCCTTGGAAATGGTTGCCTTGGACACGCCCAAAGCGGCGGCGGCATCGGTAAAGCTGCGATGCTCCACCACGGCGGCGAACATCGCCCAGGCTTCGAAATCCGGTAATCGCATGAGGAAACAATCCGTTTCATGACCTGCTGTTTTCGAAACGATCCTGATGACTAGATTGACGGAAAGCAAGCCGGAACCTCCGGCGCATTCACAAAGGTATGAAGGCCATGAACACGACCACGAAGACCCGTATCGAACGGCGTCCCTTCGCGTCGCTGGGCCATGCCGACCACGGCTGGCTCAACGCACGCCATCATTTCTCCTTCGCCGACTATCACGACCCCGCCCGCACGACCTGGGGCAAAATCCGTGTCTGGAACGATGACGAGATCGGCCCGCGCACCGGCTTCCCGCCGCATCCGCACGCGAACATGGAAATCGTCACCTATGTCCGCACGGGCGCGATCACGCACAAGGACAGCCTGGGCAATGAAGGCCGCACGGAAGCGGGCGACGTCCAGGTGATGAGCGCCGGCACCGGCATCCGTCACGCCGAATATAATCTGGAGGATGAGACGACCACCCTCTTCCAGATCTGGGTCCTCCCCCGCGCGGCGGGCGGCGCGCCCAGCTGGGGCGCCAAGCCCTTCCCGAAGGGCGACCGCGCCGGGCAACTGGCGGTGCTCGCCAGCGGCTATGAGGACGACCGGGAAGCGCTGCGCATCCGCGCCGACGCCCGCCTGCTGGGCGGCACGGTCAAGGCCGGCGAGAGCGTGACCTATGACGCGGCGGAGGGTCGCCACCTCTATCTCGTCCCCGCCACCGGCCGGATCGAGATCGACGGCGAAGCCTTCGAAGCACGGGACGGCGCGGCCATTCTCGGCGCGGGCCAGCCCATCACCATCACCGCGATCGAGGACGCCGAAATCGTCCTGGTCGACAGCGAATAGGGCCGCCGCCCCCAGCGGACCTCCCGGCCGCCCGCGCGCTCCCCTCCCTCAAGGCGTGGGCGGCCACCCTCTTCACTCGCATTTCCCAAGGAGACACATCATGGCGAAGGTTCTGGTTCTCTATTATTCCTCCTACGGCCATATCGAGACGATGGCGAAGGCCGTCGCCGAAGGCGCCATCGCCGCCGGCGCGCAGGTCGACATCAAGCGCGTGCCCGAAACCGCCCCACTCGAAGTCGCGAAGAACGCCCATTTCAAGCTCGACCAGGAAGCGCCGATCGCCACCGTCGCCGACCTCGCCGATTATGACGCGATCATCGTCGGCACCGGCACCCGATTCGGCCGCATGTCGAGCCAGATGGCCGCCTTCCTCGATCAGGCCGGCGGCCTGTGGGCGCGCGGCGCGCTGAACGGCAAGGTCGGCGGCGCGTTCACCTCCACCGCCAGCCAGCATGGCGGCCAGGAAACCACGCTTTTCTCCATCATTACCAATCTGTTGCATTTTGGCATGGTCATCGTCGGTCTGGACTATGGACATACCGGCCAGATGGGGCATGAAGTCGTTGTCGGCGGCGCGCCTTATGGTGCGACGACGATCGCCGGAGGCGACGGAAGCCGCCAGCCGAGCGAAAGCGAGCTGGAAGGCGCGCGCTACCAGGGCCGCAGGGTCGCGGAAACCGCGATCAAACTGCACGGCTGAGGCAGCGCAGAAACGTCTGGGCACTATAGCGGGCCGGCTTTCTTCGGGTCGCGCGAAAAGGGGCTTGGCTCGCGGCGGGGTCGTCGCATCTGTCAGAGGATGCGTCGGCCCCGTTTCACGTCTGGCGCAGGCGGAAACGAAAATTTTTCGTCCCCCATGTCACATCCGCCCCCACCCTCTCGTCAAGTCGGTACATGCCAAGAAGGAGTGACCGACATGACTGCCAAGCTCGACCCGTTCGCCGCCGCGCCAAAGGAAATCAAGGCCTGGTACGCCGCCAGCACCGCCCTCGCCGATGTGCTGGAACCCGCCCTTGTCGAACTGGTGAAGATGCGCGCCTCGCAACTCAACGCCTGCGCCAACTGCCTCAACATGCACAGCGCCGACGCCCGCGCGCTGGGCGAAAGCGAACAGCGGCTGATGCTGCTCACCGCCTGGCGCGAGGCCCCCTGCTACACCCCGCGCGAGCGCGCCGCCCTGGCCTGGACCGAAGCGATGACCACTTTGTCGCAGGGCCACAGCCACGCCGCCGCCTATGCCGACCTTGCCGAACATTTCACGCCGCAGGAGCAGGTGCAGCTCACCCTCCACATCAACATCATCAATGGCTGGAACCGCCTCGCGGTCGGCTTCGACATGTGGCTCGAAACGCCCGCGACCAAGGCCCGCGACGCCGCCCATCTGAAGGCCGCCGCATGACCGGGCCGGGGGCGCAGCAGGACGCAGCCGAAACCTTCGATCCGCTGCGCCCCCGGCTGATCCGCGTCGCCTATCGCATGCTCGGCTCGGTCGCCGATGCCGAGGATGTGGTGCAGGACGCCTTCCTGCGCTGGATGGGCGCGGACCGGGCTGTCGTCCGCGAACCCGAAGCCTTTCTCCGCCGCACCGTCACCCGCCTCTGCCTCGACCAGATGAAGTCCGCCCGCGCCCGCCGCGAAACCTATGTCGGCCCCTGGCTGCCCGAGCCGATGGTCGAGGAGGACGAGGAAGAGGAGGACGTCACCCTCCCCCTGATGCTGGCGCTAGAGCGCCTCTCCCCGCTGGAGCGCGCCGCCTTCCTGCTGCACGATGTGTTCGGTCTCGGCTTCGAGGAAGTCGCCGGCACGCTGAACCGCGACGCCGCCGCCTGCCGCCAACTCGCCACCCGCGCCCGAGGTCATGTCCGCGAAGCCCGCCCGCGTTTTCAGGTCGAAAAACAGCGCGGCATGGAAATCGCCGCCGCCTTCTTCGCCGCCTCCCGCAGCGGCGACATGACCGCCCTCGGCGCGATGCTGGCGGCGGACGTCAGCCTGCACTCGGACGGCGGCGGCAAGCGATCCGCAGCCATCCGGCCCGCTATGGGCTATGGTCAGGTGCTGAAACTGCACAAATCGCTCGCCGTCCTGTTCGCCAAATATGGCTCCACGCTCGTGCGCACCTGCCTCATCAACGGCCTGCCCGGCTTCATCACCCGCGAAGCCGACGGCGAACTCCAGACCACCGCGCTCGAGATCGAGGACGGCCAGGTCTCCGCCATCTACATCATGCGCAACCCCGACAAGCTGCGGCACCTGCACTGAGCGACCGTCACAGGAAAACCCGCCGCAACGGCGTCACCCGCAGCGCATGATACAGCGCGAACGGCGCCAGCAGCGCGATGCCCAGCAGCCACATCTTGCCCAGATAGGGCAACAGATAATGGATCAGCGCGACATGAAGATACATGATGACCAGCGACGCTCGCCCCAGCGCGCCGATCCATGATCCCCACGGCGCGATCACCCGCGCCATCCGGCACAGCAGCACCGACGTCGCAATCGCCGAAGCGATCGACAGCAGCGGCCAGCCATAGTCCCCCGCCTTCATGTTCAGCGTCGGAAACAGCAGCATCAGCCCTGCCACCGACAGCAGCGCCAGCGGCACCACCATCCAGCGCCGCCACACGATCGTCCGCCCCAACGCGCCGGCCCACAGCAGAAACGCCGCCATCGGCACGGTCAGCAGTCCCAGCGGCGACACATCGCTCGCCATGCCCAACCCATAAGCGACTGCCAGCACCAGCGGCGCAACGATCCACCACGCCCGCCCTGCCGGATCGGGCCAGCGCGCCAGCCCGGCGTTGAACGCGATCCGCGCCACCATCAGGCAGGGCACGAACCAGAATATCGTGTACGGCCCCTTGAGCCACGTCCCGCCCAGAAGCACCGGCATGACATCGGCCGGCCAATCGCGAAAAATCGGCCGCCCGCCCTTCATCGGCTCGATAATCTGGTCGACCGCGATCAGCAGGATCAGGAACGCGACATAAGGCCGCATCTGGCCGATGATCTGCTTCCAGGCAAAAGCCCCCACCGGCTGCGGCTTCGACAACAGGCCCGACAGCAGGAAGAACAAGGGCATGTGAAAACTGTACATCGCGTCGCGCAGCCCCCCGCGCGTCCACACATGGCCGACCACGACCGCGGCGATACCCAGCCCGCGTGCGACATCCACCCAGTCGAGGCGCTCTTCGCCCTTTTTCCCAGCCCCTCTGTCTTCCATCCGGAATAGCGCTATAGCATGGATGTTTCCCGTCAATTGCCCATCTGGATCACCGCTTGACCCCCCTTGCCGACAAAGTCCTGTTCATCGATGGCGAGGCGATCATCCTCGACAAGCCGGCCGGCCTGCCGGTCGATCCGCCGCGCGACGGATCGCTGAGCCTGGAAAACCATCTCTCCGGCCTCACCTTCGGCTTCCAGCGCTGGCCGCTGCCGGTCCACCGGCTCGACCGCGACACCAGCGGCTGCCTGCTGCTCGCCCGCAATCCCAAGGCGCACAAGCGCTACGCCGCCGCGTTCGAGGCAGGCACGGTCGAAAAGCGCTATGTCGCCGTGATCGACGGCATTCCCGACGCCGATGAAGGCACGATCGAACTCGCGCTCAAGAAGATCAGCTCCGAAGCGCAGGGCTGGCGCATGATCCCCGCGAAAGCGGGCAAGGCGGCGGTCACCCACTGGCGCAAGCTGGCCGAGAAGGACGGCCGCGCGCTCATTGAATTCACCCCGCGTACCGGCCGCACCCACCAGATTCGCGTCCATGCCCTTCATGGCCTGGGCTTCGGCATCGTCGGCGATCCGGTCTATGGCGACGCGACCGGGCCGATGCTGCTGCACAGCCGCTTCCTCAGCATGCCGCGCGGCGAGAAGAAGGCCCCGGCACAGGCGAGCGCCCCCCTTCCCCCCAGCTTCGATGTGGCCGGCTTCCCGGCGGAACTGCTCGGCGATGGCGAACTTTGACATCCCCGAGGATGCGCTGGAGGAGCGCTTCGTCACCGGCGGCGGCCCCGGCGGGCAGAATGTCAACAAGGTGGCGACCACGGTCCAGCTGCGCGTCGATCTGTTCCGCCTTGGCCTGCCCGTCCACGCCTATCGCAAGATCAGGGAACTGGCCGGCTCGCGCCTGACCTCCACCAACGAGATCGTGATCCGCGCCGACCGTTTCCGCACGCAGGAGGCAAACCGGCAGGACGCGCGCGACCGCCTGGCGGAGATGATCGCCAAGGCCCATGAACGCGACGCCCGCCGCATCGCGACCAAACCCGGCAAGGCCGCCAAGGCCCGTCGCCTCGACGGCAAGAAGGCCCGCTCCAGCGTCAAGGCCGGGCGCGGCAAGGTGAAGCTGGACTGATCCGCCAGCGCTTCACCCCCTCATGGTAAAGCAATTCTCAACATCTGCCCGATAGTGCCGCCTGCATGGGCATCGGGGGATGACGCAGCACATGGGCGACGGACGGTTCACGGCATGACGGAAGCGACGCTGGCCTTCAATGCCGATGCGCCCGCCGCGCGCCGCCGCATCGACATCGCGCCCGTCACGCTGCTGATCGGCGGCGCGCTGCTGCTGGGCCTTGTCTGCCGCCTGCTGGCCGGCATCCACACCCCGATCTGGTTCGACGAAACCTTCTCCGCCGAAATCGCCAGCCAGACCAGCCTGTCCGCCTGGCTGCAATGGTGCCTCACGGAACTGAGTGGCCCGGTCTATTACGGCATGCTCTTCCTCTGGGAAAAGGTCGCAGGCGACAGCAATGTCGCGCTGCGCCTGCCCAGCCTCGCCGCGTCGATCGCCGCGCCCGTCCTCATCGCCTGGCGCGGCCATCCCGACGCGCAGGTACGCTGGATGTGGGCGGCGATCACGGCGGTCTCCACCATCACCATAGACCAGGCGACCAACGCCCGCCCCTATGCCCTACTGCTGCTGCTCGGCGGGCTACAGGCGACCGCCTATATGCGCCTTGTCGACGCCCCGACGACCCGTCGGGCGATGGCCTGGACCAGCCTGTCGGCGCTGATGGTGCTGACTCATTATCACAGCGCCGTCCTCTGCGGCTTCCAGGGCGTCGCCTATCTCGCGATCCATCGCGGTCGCGCGCTGCGCACCTGGCCCGCGCTGCTGCCGCTGCTGCCGATGGCGGCATGGATGGCCTTCCACCTGCCCTACGTCCTGCGCTTCGCCACCGGCAGCAACTGGTATTCGCTGCCGGGCCTCGACCTGCTCTGGTGCCTGCCCTGGATGATGACCGGCGTCACCTGGCCGGGCGCGGCGCTGCTGGCGACGATGTTGCTCAGCTTCATCGCGGACGGCGTCGCTGCCGCACGTGGTCGCGCCCGCTGGCCCTACAGCGCGGGCGAGACGGCGGGGATGGCCTGCGCCATGGCCTCGGTGGCGCTGGTGATCGGCATGGCCTATGTCACGCCCTCCTTCACCGTCCGCTACGTCCTCCCCTATATCCCGCCGCTGCTGCTCGGCATGGCCATCTGGTCGCGGCGGATGATGCGCATCCTGCCGCTCGCTGGCGCGCCGGTGCTGTGCATCATGATCGGCAAGGCGGTCACGCTGCTGCACGGCTATCTCTATGAGCCGCTGCTCGACCATCGCTACGCCTTCAATTTCGAGCAGCCCTCCGCCTGGATCGCCACCCAGCCCGTCGATCGCCTGGTGTTCCTGTGGGACAGCCCCACCGCCGCGCTGCCCGACCCGGACGGGCATATTCCCGCGATCGGCAGCTATTTCCTGCGCCGCGCCCATGTGCCGATGGAGATGGTCGTGCCCAACTGGCCGCGCACCGGCGATCCCAACAATCTGCTGCTGGCCCTCGCCAACGCAAAGCCCCGCACCGCGATCCTGTGGAGCTACGACATCAGCGTCCCCGGCACGCGCGGCATCGACTACCCCTCGCGCATCGCGCAGATCGACCCGCGCTGGACCTGCCGCGATTTCGGCGCGAACGCCATCACCACCATCGTCTGCGTCCGTAAAGGTTAGGCGCAAGGGATAGGCGAACCGCCCCCGAGCGCCTACATCGGACCCATGTTCGATTTCGCCCCCACCACCGCCGACAAGTCGACGCTCTACGCCGACCTGCTCTCCGCCGCCGATGCCGTCACCGCCGGCGAGCCGGACGCGGTCGCCAATATGGCCAATGTCTCCGCCCTCCTCTGGCAGTTCCTGCCCGACCTCAACTGGGCCGGCTTCTATCGCATGGTCGGCGACGGCCTCGTGCTCGGCCCCTTTCAGGGCAAGGCCGCCTGCATCCGCATCCCGCTCGGCAAAGGCGTCTGCGGCGCGGCGGCGGCGGAACGCGCAACCCAACTGGTGGCGGACGTCCACGCCTTCCCCGGCCACATCGCCTGCGACGCCGCCAGTGCGTCGGAAATCGTCGTGCCGCTCATCGCGGGCGACCGGCTGCTCGGCGTGCTGGACCTCGACAGCCCGGTCAAGGCGCGCTTCGACGCCGACGACCAGCGCGGCCTGGAGGCACTGGCAGCGATGCTCGCACCCCGCCTGGCCTAGCCTCCGCCTGCCCCGTTTCGATACAGATATTAATCACGCCTCGCGTGGATCGCCGCGGATCGGCATGCTAAACTGAACGTTAACAGTTCTGTTTCGCCCGGCCTTTCAGGGGAGAGTCGTTTCATGCGTATCCGCAATATCATCGCTATGGGCGCCAGCCTGGCGACCATCGTCATGGCCATCCCGGCCAATGCCGGCGGCAAGTCCGGCGGCGGCGTCCACGTGAGTGGTGGCGGCGGTGGTGGCGGTGGCGGCGGCGGTGGTCGCTTCGGCGGCGGCGGTGGTGGCGGCGGCGGCCGCTTCGGCGGAGGCGGCGGCGGTGGCGGCGGCTCCTACGGCGGCGGCGGTGGCGGTGGCGGTGGTGGCGGCGGAAGCTGGCACGGCTCGAAGCCCGGCGGCAACGGCGGCAGCTGGCATGTCTCGCGTCCCGGTGGTGGCGGCGGCGGTGGTGGCGGTGGCTCCTACGGCGGCGGTGGCGGTGGGGGCGGTGGCTCTTACGGCGGTGGTGGAGGCGGCGGCGGCGGTGGCGGCGGCGGCTGGACCCGCCCCCCGGTCAACGGCGGCGGCCACTGGAACAAGCCCGGCGGCTGGAACAAGCCCCACTGGAACAAGCCCGGCCACGGCAATGGCTGGAACGGCAACGGTCATCGCTGGGGCTCGCGCTATCGCGGTCGCTGGTCGGCCGGCTGGAATGCACCGGGCGGCTGGGGCGGCTATCAGCGCCCGATCTACGGCTATATCCTGCCCAGCTACTGGACCAGCCCCACTTATTATATCGGCAATTACGGCGCCTATGGCCTGCCGCAGCCGGCCTATGGCTATGGCTGGTCGCGTTACTATGACGACGCAGTCATGACCGACGGCTATGGTCGCGTGTACGACAGCCGCAGCAATGTCGACTGGGGCCGCTACGAAGGCGGCTATGATGACGGCTACGGCGCCGACTATGCCGGCGCCGATTATGGCAATGGCGGCTATTATCGCGAAGACAACGGCCTGGGCGGCGCAGCGATCGGCGCAGTTGTCGGCGGCATCGCGGGCAACCGCATCGCCGGTCGCGGCAACCGCACTGAAGGCACGCTGATCGGCGCAGGCGTCGGCGCGGTCGCCGGCTACGCCATCGACAAGGCGGAAGATTCCCGCCGCAGTCCCTCGTCGCCCCGCTATGGCGCAGACTATGCCCCGGCCCCCGGCGGTCCCGCCCCGGCCTATGGCGGCAACTATGCCTATGCCGACGACGGCGTGACCTATGGCGGCGACTATGACGGTCGCTGGGTCGGCACCTGGTACGGCGCGGACGGCTCCACCTATAGCGGCGAATATGAAGGCAGCTATCAGGGCGACGTGCGTGGCTCCTACGGCGCGAACTACGCCGAACCCGCCTATCGTCCGGCCCCCGCGCCGATGCCCGCCCCCGCCTATCGCGGCGGCTATTATCAGGGCGGCTATTACTACCCCGCGCCCAGCACGACCACGGTGATCGTCCAGCCGGCCGTCACCACGACCACGACCGAAACCACCTATGTCACGGAAAAGGTCTACACCAAGCCGGCCGTCCGCCGCCGCGTCGCACGCACCTGCCGCTGCAAGTAAAGCGCTGAAAGCTCAAAACTACAACGGCCCCCGGCGCAATCCGGGGGCCGTTATCGTTTGAACCTGCCGCTCTCCTGCACGTTCGCATGCCAAAGGAGAGCAGCCATGATCCACCATGTCTCGGTCGGTACAGACGATGTCGCGCGCGCCCGCGCCTTCTACGATCCGCTGATGGCGCTGCTGGGCTACCGCAGCGTGCGCGACAATACCCATTCGCTCGACTATGGCGTCAATGACGTGATCTTCAGCGTCGAAACCCCGATCGACGGCCAGCCCGCCAGCGCCGGCAACGGCGTCCACATCTGCTTCATGGCCGGCGATCGCGCACAGGTGGACGCCTTCCACGCGAAGGCACTACAACTGGGCGGCCGAGACGGCGGCGCGCCAGGCGTGCGCGAACGCTACAACCCGAACTATTACGGAGCCTTCGTGTTCGATCCTGATGGCAACAAGATCGAGGCGGTGACGCACAGCGGGAAGTGAGCGTCTCGGCCGTTCACCCAATCGTCATCCCGGGCTTGACCCGGGATCCCGCTTTTCTTCGGTTACGCGGAACAGAGTAAACCCGCAGACTACTTCCGGAAAA
The DNA here is from genome assembly GCA_044237945.1 of Sphingobium sp. Lineage (GTDB taxonomy): Bacteria > Pseudomonadota > Alphaproteobacteria > Sphingomonadales > Sphingomonadaceae > Sphingobium. The sequence continues at coordinate 15,001 of JBIIEH010000005.1, forward strand.
TCGCCGCCAGTTCCATCGGCAGCGGCGGCTCGTCCCGCTGCCCCGTGCTTGACCGGATCGCCTGCTCCTGCTCGTCCGGATCAAACCGCACCCAGCCCGACCGGCTCAGCTTCTCCAGCGGGCGATAGCGCACCTTGTACTGCATCCGCTGCGCGCCCTGCACCCAGTAGCCCAGATACACATAGGGCAGGCCCGCCCGCGCCGATCGCAGGATGTGGTCCATGATGATGAAATTGCCCATGCCCGGCCGATGCTCCAGCTCCGTCTCGAAGAAGCTGTAGATCATCGACAGGCCGTCGCCCTGACGGTCGGTCAGGCATGCGCCGACCAGCCGGCCGACACGGCCATCGATCCCCGGCTCGCGATATTCGATGACATGGCTGTCGACCGGGGTCTGCTCGACCATGTCGGCAAAGTCCATCTCGTCCATCTCGGCCATGCCGCCGCCGGGATGCCGGCTGCGCAGATAGCGTTGCAGCAGCGCGAACTGTTCCTCGGTGGACCAGGGCTTGCACGCGGTGACGACCAGGTCGCTGTGCTTGCGCAGCAGCTTGCGCTGCGTCGCATTGGGCTGGAACTCGTCAGCGACGACGCGGACGGACACGCAGGCGGAACAGTCCGCGCAGCTCGGCCGATAGGCGACATTCTGGCTGCGGCGAAAACCGATGCGCCCCAGCGCATCGTTCAGTTCGCCGGCATTCTCGCCGTTAAGCTCGGTAAAAACCTTCCGCTCGTTCTTGCCCGGCAGATAGGGGCAAGGCGACGGATTGGTCACGAAGAAGCGCGGGAAACGGAAAGGCGCTGTCACGCTATGCGTCCCCCAACAAGATGGCCCGAACCCCGATTCATGGCCGGACTATGCCGCCCGGGCGCGCCTCTGAAAAGATCGTTTACCTTAAAAAGTTAACGGGGATTCGGCATGATCCATCCGCTGCCAATTAGAACGAACCCGACCCCGCTTCTTTAAGCCACCTCGATCGGCGCAACATCGTAACCCGCTTCACCCAGCGCCGCGATCAGCCGTTGCAGATGCGCGCGATCCCGCGTCTCGCACTCCACGTCCAGGCTCAGCCCCTTGGCCGGCAGGTTGGTGAAGATGCGCTGATGCGCCAGTTCCAGGATGTTGACCGACTGCTCGTCGAAGATGCGCGCGACATGGAACAGCGCGCCCGGCCGATCCTGCAGGATGATGCGCAGCCGCGCCAGCCGCCCCGACCGCGCCAGATCGCGCAGCAGCACATTGGCCAGCAGCCGCGTGTCGATATTGCCGCCGGTCAGCACCAGCCCGACCGTGCGCCCCGCAAACATCTCGCGATGCGTCAGCAGCGCCGCCAGACCCGCCGCGCCTGCACCCTCGACCACCGTCTTCTCGATCTGGAGCAGCAGGCTCAGCGCCTCTTCCAGCCGCCGCTCGCTCACCAGCAGCACGTCATCCGCCAGCCTCTCGACGAAGCGGCGGGTCAGTTCGCCCGGCTGCTTGACGGCAATGCCCTCGGCCAGCGTATCGCCGGTGCATTCCAGGTCGCGGCCCTTGATGAAGTCGTACATCGACGGATACAGCTCCGCCTGCACACCCACCAGGCGGATGTCGGGCTTCATCGCCCGCGCTGCCGTGCCCATGCCGGAAAACAGGCCGCCCCCGCCGATCGGGATGATCAGCGTGTCGATCGACGGCGCATCCTCCAGCATCTCCAGCGCCACCGTGCCCTGCCCGGCGATGATGTCCGGCTCGTCGAAGGGATGGACGAAGGTCAGGCCCTGCTCCACCTCCAGCCGGCGGGCATGGGCATAGGCGTCGTCGAAACTCTCGCCATGCAGCACCACGGTCGCGCCATGGCCTTCGGTCTGGCTGACCTTCACCGTCGGAGTCGGTCGCGGCATCACGATGGTCACCGGCACGCCCATGCGCCGGCCATGATAGGCCAGGCCCTGCGCATGATTGCCGGCCGATGCGCCGATAACACCCTTGGCCTTCGCCGAAGCATCCAGAGTCGACAGGCGATTGAGCGCGCCGCGCTCCTTGTAGGCGGCGGTGAACTGGAGGTTTTCGAACTTGAGATAGACGGTGCAGCCCAGCATGTCGGACAGCGTCTGGCTGATCAGCGTCGGCGTCTGCACCACCGAACCCGCAATACGAATGCGCGCCGCCAATATGTCATCGACGGTGACGGGCAGCGGCAGGGCGCTTTCGATTTTTTCCAGAGCGGGCATATGCGTGTTCATGGGCTGGCCCCGTAGACGAAAATTGTGGGCGAAGAAACTGGCACTAGGGGAAAACTGGCCCTATGCCGTGGCCGATAGCAATAAAGATACGAGGCACATGGCTAATATCGCGTTTATCGGTCTGGGCGTGATGGGCGGCCCCGTCGCCGGGCACCTCGCCAGGGCCGGGCACAGCCTGACCGTCTATAATCGGTCGATCGGCAAGGCGAAGGCGTGGGCGGAAACCTATGGCGGGCAAGTCGCGATCAGCCCGGCCAAGGCGGCCGAGAGCGCTGACATCGTCATCAGTTGCGTCGGCACCGACGATGACTTGAGCCAGGTGACGCTGGGCCGCGACGGCGCGTTCCGCACGATGCAGCCGGGCGGCCTGTTCATCGACCACACCACCGTGTCGGCGCGGATCGCGCGGCAGTTGTTCGTCGAAGGCGAGGGCCTGGGCATCCACTGCGTCGACGCCCCGGTCTCGGGCGGACAGGCCGGCGCGGAAAACGGCAAGCTCTCCATCATGTGCGGCGGCAGCGAACCCGCCGTCGCCGCCGCCAAGATCGTGATGCAGGCTTATGCCGCGCGCATCGTGCATGTCGGCGGCGCGGGCGCGGGCCAGACCACCAAGATGGTGAACCAGGTCGCCATCGCCGGCGTGCTTCAGGGCCTCAGCGAAGCCATGCGCTTCGCCCAGGCCGCCGAACTCGATCTCGAAAAGGTGTTCGAAGCGATATCGGGCGGCGCGGCGCAAAGCTGGCAGATGGACAATCGCTGGAAGACGATGGCGCAGGACAGCTTCGACTTCGGCTTCGCGGTCGACTGGATGCGCAAGGATCTCGGCCTCGCACTGGAAGAAGCCCGCGCGAACGGCGCCACCCTGCCGGTCACCGCGCTGGTCGACCAGTTCTACGCCGACGTGCAGGCCATGGGCGGCAGCAGGCAGGACACCAGCGCGCTGGTGCGCCGGGTGACGCGGGCATGAGGATTTGGTCGAAACCGAAAAAGCCCCTCCCCTTCAGGGGAGGGGTTGGGGTGGGGCCTGTAGCAAAGGTCACTCTCGCCGCCCTCCTCGCCGCCCTCCCCCTCCCCGCCCACGCCTCGGGCGTCATCGACAATGTCAACGGCATCGCCATCGACGCCACCGGCAAGATCGTCCGCTTTCAGGCGATCCTGATCGACGACGAGGGCAAGGTGCAGCAGCTGCTCCCCGGCCGCTACGAAGAACCCAAACTCAAAAAGCCCAAGCGCGGCCAGCCCTGGCCCAAGGGCCTCGACTTCAAGATGGACGCCGGCGGCAAGACGCTGATCCCCGGCCTCATCGACGCGCATGGCCATGTCATGGGCTATGGCCTGTCGCTGGTGACGCTCGACCTCTCCGACACGCATTCGCTGGCCGAAGCGCAGGCGAAAATCCAGGCGTTCGCCCGCGAAAATGGCAGCCTCAAATGGATCATCGGGCGCGGCTGGAACCAGGAGCAATGGGGCCTCGGCCGCTTCCCAACCGCCGCGGAACTGGATGCAGCCGTGGGCGACACCCCGGTCTGGCTGGAGCGGATCGACGGCCATGCCGGCTGGGCCAACAGCCGCGCCCTCTCCATCGCCGGCATCACCGCGACCACCAAATCCCCGGCCGGCGGCCGCATCGAAATGGTGAGCGGCAAGCCCGCCGGCGTGCTGGTCGACAACGCCATGAACCTGATGGCCAAGGTCGTGCCCCCACCCGCACCCAAGGACCGCGACAACGCCTTCGAAAAGGCGCAGCGCGCGCTGCTGGCGCAGGGCATCACCGCCATCGCCGACATGGGCACCAGCATCGACGACTGGCAGGCGTTCCGCCGCTCGGCCGATCGCGGCGCGCTGCGCGTGCGGATCATGGCCTATGCCGCCGGCGTCGATAATATGGTGACCATCGCCGGGCCGGAGCCGACCCCCTGGCTCTATGACGATCATCTGCGCATGGGCGGCGTCAAGCTGGTGCTGGACGGCGCGCTCGGCTCGCGCGGTGCCTGGCTCAAGGCCGACTATGCCGACGCGCCGGGCCAGCGCGGCATCCCCATCATCTCCGACACGCAGCTACGCAACCTCATGAGCCGCGCGGCGATGGACAATTTCCAGGTCGCCGTCCACGCCATCGGCGACGCAGCCAACGCCGAACTGCTGGGCGCGATCGACGAGCTGGCCCTCACCTATGCCGGCGACCGGCGCTGGCGCATCGAGCATGCGCAGATCGTCGATCCCGCCGATCTGCCCCGCTTCGCCCGCAACGGCATCATCGCTTCGATGCAGCCCGTCCACGAAGCATCGGACTGGCGCATGGCCGGCGCACGCATGGGCGAAGCCCGCCTCGCCGGCGCCTATGCGTGGAAGTCGATGCTCGACAACCGCGTCCCCTTGGCCTTCGGGTCCGACGTGCCAGTCGAAAGCCCCAACCCCTTCCCCGGCATCGCCGTCGCCATGAGCCGCGAAGACGCCGAGGGCCAGCCGCCCGGCGGCTGGATGCCCCAACAGCGCGTCGGCTTTCAGGTCGCGCTAGACGGCTTCACGCGCCAGGCGGCGTTCGCGGGCTTCGCGGAAAAGAAATTCGGCAGCCTCGTCCCCGGCCAACGCGCCGACTTCCTCCTGATCGACCGCGATATTTCGGTGAGCGCGCCGAAGGATATTCGGGGGACGCAGGTGCTGGAGACGTGGATCGGCGGCAAGCGAGTCTATGTGAAGGGAACTGCGGGGAAGCCATGAACGCGCGGCGGCGGGACATCGTCAAAGACGCCTTTCTCAGCCTCACAGTTTCCCCTTGCCTTGAATACTTTTTGGCGCTGCGTTGGTGGCACCCTTATTGCGATAAGCCGGAAGACGGACCGGGACATTCAGGAAGGGGCTTCCCGCTTCCCCATTCCCGGCCGACGGGTGCGAGTTCGATGGAGTTCTCTCTATCAATCCCGCTGTTTGTGTTCGACATCGCAATCATTGCAATGGCCTTGTTCATCCTCATCCGACTGATGCGAGTGGTAGCACCAGAGGTAACATGGCGTTGGAGCAGACGGATCATCGCAGCGATAGCGCTACCCTTCGCCTGCCTAATCGCCTTCTTGCTATCGACCGTCTATAGGCCGGCATGGGGTATAAATCTGGACCCCGATCCCATCTGGTCGTTCCGACCGGAGTTCATGCTGGACATGACCAAACACAGGGTGTGCGATCAATAGAAAGGACCGCTTCCGCCATCCTTCCGTCATCCTGAACTCGTTTCAGGATCCATTTCTCCCCACGCGCTTGTACCGGCGGCGGCGCATTGAGGACGCCTTCAGTGCGGTTCGCAGCCTGTCGTGATCTCCGCAACAACCGCGCCTGCCGCCCGATGGATGCTGAAACAAGTTCAGCATGACGATGCTGCGGGGAGCACCTACAACACCCCACCCGACTGCCGGAACGCATCCTCCACCGTCTCGGGCAGCGGCAACGGCACCGGCTTGTCACAGCCCCTTGCCTCCATATGCGCGCGCAGATCGTCCATCCGCCCCAGCCGCCAGCGTGCCAGCGGCACACCAAGCGGCCGGAAGCCCGACCGATCAAACAGCTCGACGACATAATTGCCGCACAGCTCGTCCACCTGGGTCAAGGTCAGCATGCCCAGGTTCATGACCATCGGCTTGCCCGGCACCCCGTCGCGCCCGCGCACCAGGTCGGTCACGAACAGCCCGCCACGCGGATCGACCAGCACGACATCGGCGTTCGACGCATCGATCATCCGGTGGCTCGCGGCATAGGGCGCGACGAATTCATGCGTGCGCCACACCAGCCAGGCGCTCGTCAGCCCGGTAATCAGCAGCCCGACATAAAGCGGCCGCAGCGAATCCTTCGGCCGACACCGCGCCCAGCCAAGCCCCGCCAGCAGACAGAACGGCCCGATAAAACCATGCGCATAGCGGAACCCCCAGCCATAGCCCTGCGCCAGCGACAGCGCGCAGCCCGCCAGACACCCCAAAGCCAGCGGCAGCGCAATCTCCTGCCCCCGCACCATCGCCCGCCACCGCATCGCGGCAATCCCCAGCGCCGCCAGCGGAACCATCAATATGTCGTTCCACGCGACATAGCGGGTCAGGTTCACCAGCGGCTGCCACTTCTCGCCCAGCCGTCCGAACAGGCTGCCGACCTTGTCCGCCACCCCGGCGGACGGACGCACATCCATCGCCGGCCCCAGCGTATCGGCCAGATAATGCGGCCACAGCTTCGCCCATACGATCACGATCAGCACCAGCATCGCCGCGTGGAAGGCCGCCTGCCCCCATTTGCGCCCCAGCAGCATCCACAGAATGAACGGCCCGATGAAGATCGGCGGAAAATGCCACTGGTGCAGCCCCGCCGCCGCGATCGCCACCGCGCCCGCCGCGACATGCCCGATCGGCCGGTTCCACAGCACCAGCGCCAGCCAGACCATGTTCAGCGCGAAATGCCCCGTCATCGCATAGGGGGTCATCGCCGTGACCCACAATTGCGTCGAGGAGAAGGCCAGCAACAGGCTGACCCACACCGCGTCCGGCCGGTCCGGCATCAGCCGCAACGCGACCCGCCACAGCGCGATCAGGCCGATCATCAGCAGCGCCGGCCCGGTCGCATTGGGGTCACCCAGCCGCCAGAAAAACGCCTGCAAGGCGCTGTTCACCGGCAGATAGGCCGCCGTCCAGTAATCCGCCGCGCCAAAGGGTGAGAAGAACTCGGGCATGATCGCCCGCCGATACGGCTCCCATTCCGGCGGGATCGGCCGCGACAGCATGCCCTCCCGCATATAGGCGGCGGCAAAGCGCGCGACCTCCTCGTCGCGCGAAATCGCATAATCCTGAAACAGCAGATAATGCCCCGCCCAGGCCGCCAGACACAGCAGCAGGATGAACGGAATCACGATCCGCGCACGCGGCAAAGGCAGGCCAAAGGCTCGCCCATCCGCAAACGGCACCGCCAGCGTCAGCAGGAACAGAGCGCCCAGCAGAATCGGAAAATCCTGATCCAGGAACAGGATCACCGGCAGGCTGATCCCCTGCCGCCAGGTCACATGCCAGACGAAGGTCAGGCCCAGCCAGAGCGCCAGGCCGATCGCCCCGCCCAGAAACAGCCCCCGCGCGGAAACCAAGCGCGGCATCAGCCGTCCAGCAACGCCCGGCTGACGAACAGCCCGTCCATCTCCACCAGCAGCGGGAAATGCCCCTTGTTGTTGGCGAACAGCGCGCTCGGGTCGAAGCCCTTGTCGTCCAGATAGTCGATCATCGCGCGATAGCCCGTGCCGCCCTCATAGATCGGGCGCACGGCCAGCTCCGTCTGCACGCCGGCCATGCCGGTCAGCGCACAGCCCGCGCCCTCGCATACCGCCAGATCATGCCCCTGCGTATCCATCTTCAGGAAAGGACGAACGACGCCATGCTTCGCCGCCAGTTCAGGCAGCAGCCCGTCCAGCCGGCGGCACTGCATCTCGACGGTGCGGACCACCTTGTTCCGCTCGGCGAAGACATCATCCTGCCCCTGCGCGGGTTTTTTCAGCGAGCTGAACTGCTCGGCCGCCATGATGTTGAAGCTCGCCGGCCCGTCGAAGTCGGACAGCGCCATGTTGAACACATGCCAGCGATCGTCGCCCTTCGTGCGCTTCTCCAGCCCCGCAAAGATGTCCGGGTTCGGCTCGAACGACAGGATCGTGCCGGCAAAGCCCACATCCTTGCGCAGCATCGTCGCATATTGCCCGCGATTGGCCCCGACATCGATCACGCAATCGACCGCGAAGGCGTTCAGGAACTGCCGCAGCGCGCGGATTTCGGGATATTGATGCACCCGCCCGGCCAGCGCCAGCTTCACCGCCAGCGCGCGGTCCTTCGCCTCCCGCACATAGCGGCTCATGCGGCGACCGCCCGGTAGATGTCCATCGTCGCGCGCGCCATGTCGTTCCAGTCGCCCATCTCTGTCCCATATGCGCGGGCGCGTTCGCCCGCCGCCCGCCTCATGGGCGCGTCGGCGATCAACGGCAAGAGCGCGTCGGCCAGCGCCGGGGCCTTGCCGGCGGGAAAGCGCGTTGCGACGCCATCCGGCAACGCCGCGAACATGCCCGCATCGGACGTCACCATCGCCTTTCCATGGTGCAACGCCGACAGGAACGCCCCGCTCGAATCGATATGGCGATAGGGAAACACCAGCATGTCGGCCCGCATCATATGCGCGTCGAGCCTGGGTTCGGAGAGAAATCCGAGATCGCTAACCAGCCGGTCGGCAAAGCCCGCCTCGCCGACCCGCGCCAGCAGCGGCCCCACATCCATGAACGGCTTGCCCGCCAGTACCAGCTCGAAATCCTGCCCGCCCCGCCACAGCGCCAGACAGGCGTCGATCAGCAGGTCCACACCCTTGTAGGGCCGGATCGTGCCGAAGAACAGGACACGCGGCCGCGTCGGTTCCGCCACCGCCGCCAGATCCTCCGCCCCGGCCGCCGCCAGCCGCATCGGCGGATGCGGCGTCACATGGATGCGCGCCGGATCGATCCCGCGCGCCACCAGCCGGTCCCGCGTCTGCGCGCCATGCACGACCAGCGCGTCGAACAGCGCCAGCGCCTCCCCATAGCCGCGCCCCTGCAACCCGCTGTCGTCATGATAGGCGTCGGCATTATGCACCGTATGCACCAGCGCCACTCGCCCCTTCAGCCGCCGCAGCAGCAGCCGGTCGGCCGGCGCCAGCGGCAGCCACTGCATATGCACGACATCGGCCTGCCGCAGCGGCCCGATATCGCCGAACAAACAGGCGGCGGCATATTCCACCGCCTTGGCCAGCCGAAACGCCCCGCCCTCGCCCCGCTTCGCCCGCAACGCCTCACTGCGCCGGAAGAAATGCGGGACATAGGCATAGCTTTCAGGCGCGATCGCATCGGTCGCCCGCAGCGGCCGCCCGAGCAGCGTCACTTCCGCGCCCTGCGCCCCCAAGGCCGCACACAGGCTGTCGTCATAGCGCCCCGTAAACAGCGACGGATCGACCATTGCGACCTTCATGCGCGCGCCAGCCTGCGCAGCGACAGCACATGCAGTCCCGCCACGCCGATCATCGTCAGCGCGTACAGCGACAGAAAACCGACATCGAACCGCCCCGGCCAGACCAGCATCGCCAGCGGCACGCTCAGCAGCGATCCCGCCAGCAACGGCAGCGACCGCCCCAGCAGATGCGCGAACCGCCCCAAGGCCGCCTGCGCATAGACCGACACGCAGATCAGCGCGAGACCGACCAGCGCCAGCCCGACCAGCGCCAGGTCGACGCGATCGATCTCCGCCCGCCGGTCGAACAGTTGCGCGAACAGCCATGGCCCGACCAGCATCAGCGCCATGGACAGCGCCACCGCTAGCCCCAGCGCCACGCCGCTCGCCCGCAGCAGCAATTGCCGCAACCGCACTCTCTCGCCCGCATGAAAGGCACGGGTAATGCGCGGCAGCGCCGCCTCCATGATCGCCCGCACCAGCATGGAAAGCGCCCGCGACATCTTGAAGAAGAAGTCGAACAGCAGCATCGGACGCGGGTCCGCCGTGGCCGCCGCGATCGTGAAATAGGGCGCGTTATAGGCAACGATATCCGACACGGTGAACGCCGCCGACGCCCCGATATCGCCCAGATAATGCCGCCTTACATGCCCGCCGCCCGATCGGAACGCCAGCCAGTGCCCCGCCCGCATGCCCAGCCGCCGATGCACATGACCGATCGCCCAACCGATCACCATGATGCTCACCGCCAGCTGCAACGCGACCGAAAGTCGCGCGTCCAGCCCCCCCAATATCGCCAGCAACAGGCCGATCGTCACCACCCGCCGCCCGCAATCGAGCAGTTCCCACAGGATATTGCCGTCGATCGCCGCCAGCGCGCGCTTGGCGAGCAACGCCGGCAGGTTGAGGCAGGCCGACAGGAAGAACAGCAGGAACAGCAGCGGCGCGCCCGTCTCCAGCCAGCCGCCGGCGAGCGCGACGAGCAGGATCGCCGTCCCGCCCGCGATCAGCAGGCCAAGGAACAGGAACAGCACGCCCATCTCTTCCAGCCGGAAGCCGCCCTCTTCTGCTGCTCCGTCAGCCAGCCAGAAGCGGCGCAACCGCGCATAGATGATGCTGGTCAGGCCAAATTCGGCGGAGATCGTGAAATTGCCGAACGCGACCAGCAGCAGAAAAGACTGGAACTCCGCGATCGGCAGCGCGCGCACAAAGACATAGGTGACCGCAAAGCCCCAGAGCAGCACCAACCCCACATTGGCGAGCTTGACCAGCGCCAGGATGCGGGCGGACCCCTCGGCCTGCGCCAGACGGCTCATGCAGGGGCGTGGAGCGGTTTTCGCGCGCGGTACAGGCGCTCGTCCAGCGCGTGGAAGCGCCGCAGGTCGGCGTCGATCGAGCGCGCGTCGATCTCTTCCAGCTCGAAGCCGGCGGCGCGGATGCGGTCGGCGAAGTCCGGCCCATATTGCCGCACATGGTCCCACTGGCCAAAGCGCCGCTCCCGTTCACGCGGCGGCATGGCGTAGCTGCCGTCTTCCGTGGGCTTGCTCCACAGCGGCACGATCAGCCAGGCTTCGCCGCCCGGCTTCAGCGCACGAAAGACATTGCGCAGGACGACCGCGTCGTCAGGCACATGCTCCATGACATGGCTGGCGTAGAACAGATCGAAGCGGGCATCCGCGTCCAGCGCCATCAGGTCGACCTTCGTCATGCCCGGCACGGGATAGATGTCGGGGTGCAGGTCCGCGGGCACATAGTCCTGCGCAGCGGAAAAGCGCCGCACCAGACTCGCCTCATTGGGGGCCATGTGCAGGATTCCGCCATCAACCGGCGCAGTGATCTTCCCACTCAGAAGCAGGTGGTTCATCAACCGCTCGCGGGGCGACGCGCCGCACTCCGGACAACCCCATTGCGCGTTGTTTCCGTAGCGGAAAAAGCCGACAACGGCATTCTCGCAAGCCGGGCAGACATGGTTGCGCCGCGCACCGAGCGCCTTGCGGACCTTGAGCGTGCTGCGGGTCAGATGCTTGCCGATGGCCTTGGCCACCCGCTGGAGGGTAATCACGAATGCGCTCCACGAGCAGGGTTAGAGTGATTTCGAGCCAGATGGAATCATCTGGCGGCTCGGAAATCACGGAAAACAAACTAGGCTTTCGCCCTATACAGTATGGGACGCGCTTGGCGAGAGGATCACCGTGACTTTGCCGGGTTCCATGTCGTGACGGTGCGCCCCGACATCGCTTTCGCGACGCCCTGCAGCGTCGCGGCATAAGCGATCAGGATATCGACCACCGCCGCAAACGGCCCGCCCCTGCGGCGCATCCCCAGCCAGACGAACAGCACCACCAATGTCCCGCCCGCCATATAGACTTCCGGCGATATCCGCATCGCGAGTCCCCCGGCGGCAACCACGCCCGACAGGATGAACAGCCCGCCGAACCACCGCACAATTTTTCGAGATGCATATTTGAAACGGTCAATCGCGGCCATTTTCCGCAGCCCCGGCCGCAAATGCCGATGCGTATGCCAGGCGCGCGCGGCGATCCGCACCTTCCGCCGATATTCATCCTTCCGCCCCGTCACCAGCCGCTCGCGCGCAATGACGTCCTTCGCCTTGACCAGCCTCTTGCCCGCAAACACCACCGCCATCGACACGGTCAGGTCGTCCAGCACATCGTCAGGGAACTCTGGGTACAGCGCGCGCCGGATCGAGAAGATGGAGCCATCCGCGCCCATGACATTGCCGGTGCGCGACTCCTCGTCCTTGAGACGCTCCTCGATCCGCCAGTAGAGTGATCCGACCTGCGCCGTCGCACTCTCGCCCTCGCCCATATAATGCAGCGACCCCAGCACACCGCCGATCTCCGGATCGGCATAGCGCGCCAGCAGATTGTCGATCGCGTCCGCGTCCAGCAACACATTGGCGTCGGTGAAGATCAATACGTCGCCCCGCGCGCGCGCCGCGAGCAGCTTCATGCCATGCGCCTTGCCCGTCCGCCCAGGCCCGTGCACCAGCGTGACCAGATCGCCCTGCGCCGCAATCAGCGCCGCCGTCCCGTCGGAGGAACCATCGTCATAAGCGAGCATCTCGACATGCGGATAGCGCGCCTTGAGCATCGCCAGATTGGCCAGTTTCTCCGGCATGGCCGCCGCCTCATTATAGGCGCAGAACAGCAGCGACGCGCTGGGCGCCGGCCCCGCCTGCGGCGCCTCGGGCCGGATCGGCAGCAGCCGCAGGATCAGCGGATAGACCGCAAAGGGCCACGCCACCGCCAGAAGCGACAGCAGCAGCACGACGCCAAGGATCAGGTCGGTCCGGTCCATCAGTATGCCTTGGGATGCACCAGCACCCCCACCGTCGCCACGATGATCCGCAAATCGCGCCAGATCGACCATTCGGTCACATATTCCAGATCGGATTGCAGCCGGTCGATCAGGTCCTGATGATGGTCGGTCGCCCCCCGATGCCCCCGCACCTGCGCCAGCCCCGTCATCCCCGGCTTGATGCAGTGCCGCTCCCAGTAACGCGCATCCACCTCCCAATAGAGGCTGTCGCCCGCCTTGGCAGCGGCGGCATGCGGGCGCGGGCCAACAATGCTCATGTCGCCGCGCAGCACGTTGAACAGCTGCGGCAGCTCGTCGATGCTGCTCTTGCGCAGGAAGCGGCCAACTGGCGTCACGCGATCATCGTCGCGCGTGGTCAGCCTGTCCGCCTTCACGTCCAGCCGGTCCGCCCGCATGGAGCGGAACTTGTAGATGCTGAACGGCCGCGCATCCTTGCCCATGCGCGGCTGGCGGAACAGGATCGGCCCCGGACTGGTCAGCTTGATCGCGATCGCCGCACCGATCAGGATGGGCGAGGCAAGGATGGTGGCCACGCTTGCGACCAGAAGATCGAACCCGCGCTTGACGATACGGTCGCGGAACGGAAACGGCCCGCCGGCGACGACGATGGTCGGCTGGCCGTCGACATGATCGATCCGCGCCGGCGCGAAACGCAGCAGTTCGGGCACCACGATCTCGCCCCGCGCCGACAGCGACTTGAGCGCCGTCGACCAGTCGTCCATCCGCTCCAGCGGACAGGCGACGATCACCCGCTCCGCCGTGCCGACGATCGCCGCCAGCCGCTCCGCCATGGCCGCGTCATGCCGCTCGGGGCGCAGGCCCGCATCCTTGGCCTGAATGACGGTCATGTGCGACGCCGTATCGAACGTCACGCCGTCCAGGATCACCGTGGTCAGGTGCGGCACCTCCCCCAGCAGCCGCTGCCCCAGCCGCGCCACCGCCATCCGCACGCCGATCACCGCCGCGGCCGACAGCAGCAGCCCGGTCAGCAGCGTCAGGCGCGACAACTGCTCGGCGATCTTGCCGAAATAGATGATCACCAGCATCAGGAACGCCGCCTGCGCCAGCGCCAGCAGCGCCCGATACACGCCGCGCCGGCTATTCTCGAAGCTGTGGATGCCATAGGCCCCGCCCTGCACGCCCAATATGGCGTAGAGCGGCGCCAGCATCGCGAACATCACCAGCCCATGCGGCTTCCCCGGCTCGCCCAGCAGCGACCCCAGCATCACCCGATTGGCGATCAGAAAGGACAGGAACAGCCCCGCCATGTCCCCGGTAAGGCACAGCAGATACAGCCTGAGGCGGACGATTTCCTTGGAGACTGTCATGGATGGAAGATCGTTCGCGCGCGCCCTGTGGTGGGCCGGGACGTGGCGCCGGCGCGGGGGAAACGCAAGGGGAGTTTCTCATCGCGAGTGATCCCATGAGCATTGCGCACGCGATTTATTGGGTGTACAAAAATTCCGTGGAAATCGAGTTCGATCAGAACAAGGACGCAACGAACAAAAGCAAACATGGCCTGTCCCTGCGCGATGCGGAAGGATTTGACTGGGACACGGCGCTGGAACGCGAGGATGACCGCTTCGATTATGGCGAGATACGCTTCGTCGCACTGGGTTTGATCGGCGACAGGCTGCATGTTCTGGTTTTCGCCGAAGGATCGCACGAACACGCCATCCGCGCCATCAGCCTGCGTCGGGCGGAAAAGCAGGAAACGAGATTTTACTATGACCAGATTTGACCCGGAAACACAGGACGACAATCCACCGATGGACGCGGCCTTCATGGCCGGCCTGAAGCCGTCGAAACGCGGACGCCCCAAATCGGACGACCCGAAGGTGGAGGTGAAAATCCGGCTGGACAGGAAGACTGTCGAGCATCTGCGCGCCGCCGGTCCCGGTTGGCAGACGCGCGTGAACCTGCTGCTGGGCAAGATGGTGGCGGCGGGAGAAATCTGACGTAGCGCAGATCGGGGTTTAAACCCCGAACACCCGCTCCAGCGACTTGTTCAGCATCACCAACTGCCACAGCAGCCGGCCATGGTCCGACAGCCCACTCTTGTGCTCGGCCGCCAGCTTCCCCAGCAGGTTCGCGTCGAACCAGCCGGTGCGCACCAGCGCCGATCCGCCCGCCACCGCCGCCGCTTCCCCGGCCAGCGCGCCGCGAAACCAATCGCTGATCGGCGTCACGAAACCCATTTTCGGGCGGTAGAGAATGTCCTGCGGCAGATAAGGCTCCATCGCCTTCTTCAGCAGATATTTGCCGCTCGCGCCCTTCACCCGCAGCCCCACCGGCAGCCGCGCGGCGAACTCGACCAGCCGGTGGTCGAGCAGCGGCTCGCGCGCCTCCAGGCTCACGGCCATGCTCATGCGGTCAGTCTTGGTCAGGATGTCGCCGGGCAGCCAGATGCGGATGTCGGCATATTGCGCCCGGTCCAGCGGGTCGCGCGCGGGCGCATTCGCCATCGTCTTCACATAGCGGTCCTCGGCGCGATGCCCCTGCAACCCCGCCTTCATCTCCGGCGAAAACAGCCGCTGCCGCAGCGCGAACGGCGTGATGCCGACCGACGCGGCATAGGCTTCGCCGCCATCGCCCGCCAGTTCGAGGAAAGTCGATTTCGCCCGCAGCGGACGCGGCGCCCAGTCGGCCTTGGGATAATATTTGCCCAGCGTCCCGAATAAAGGCTGGCGAATGCTCGCCGGGATCAGCGACCGCATCTGCTCGCCGCGCATCTGGAAGCGGTGGCGGCGATAGCCCGCAAACGCCTCGTCTGCGCCATCGCCCGACAGCGCCACCGTCACCTGCTCACGCGCCAGTTCGCACACCCGATAGGTCGGCAGCGCCGACGCATCAGCAAAGGGTTCGTCGAAATGGAAAGCCAGCGTGTCGATCAGCCCATAATCATCGGGTGACACCGTCCGCGTGCGATGATCGGTCGCAAAGCGCCGGGCGATGCGCTCGGCATAGCCGGTCTCGTCCAGGCTCGCGACGTCAAAGCCGATGGTGCAGGTCTTGACCGCCTGTTTCGACGCTTCGGCCATCAGCGCGACGACGCTGCTGCTGTCCACCCCGCCCGACAGGAACGCGCCCAGCGGCACGTCCGACACCATGCGCGAACGGACCGCATCGCGCATCAGCGCAACCAGTTCCTCCTCCAGCGCTTCGGGCTTTGCGCTGGTGCGATCCGCAAAGCTGACGTCCCAGTAGCGCTGCGGCGCCGGCAGCGGACGCCCGCGCACCAGCCGCAAGGTCTCGCCCGCGCCCAGCTTCTTCACCCCCGCCACCATGCAGGCGTCGTCGGGCACATAGCCATAGGCCATGTAATCCTCGATCGCGCTCAGGTCCGGCGCACGCCGCAGCAACGGATGCGCGAGCAGGCATTTCAGCTCCGACCCGAAGATGATGCTGCCGTCCGACAGCGCGGCATAATGCAGCGGCTTGACCCCCAGCCGGTCCCGCACCAGCCACAAAGACTGCGCCCGCGCATCATACAGCGCAAAGGCGAACATGCCGGTGAAGCGATCGACGCACGCCTCGCCCCACTGGCGGTATCCGTGCAGGATGACTTCGGTGTCGCTGTTGGTGCGGAACACATGGCCCTTGGCCTCCAGTTCCGCGCGCACTTCGGCGAAATTATAGATCTCGCCGTTGAAGGTGACAGCCAGCGCCTCGTCCGGCGTCAGCATCGGCTGCGCACCGCTGGCCAGGTCGATGATCGACAGACGCAGATGGCCCAGCCCCACGCCCGGCGCGGTCCAGATGCCGCTGCCGTCCGGCCCGCGATGCGGCATCACATCCAGCATGCCGCGCACCCGCGCCGGATCGACCGGCTTTGCCGTTTCGAGATGGAAGACGCCCGCTATGCCGCACATGGGGATGGCCTTAGGCGATTGGAGAGCGAAACCCAAGATTTCCCGTCACCCTGAACTTGTTTCAGGGTCCATCGTGCCACAGGCGCAGTTTCTTGCCGCGGCGTGATGCCATATCCACAGGCGCAGCGGGCGAAGGCAGCGCGATTGCGCATGTCACCGCGCGTGAAGAGAAATGGATCCTGAAACAAGTTCAGGATGACGGTGGAACCTAGTCCCACCCTCACCGCGTCACGCCAATACTGCGATCCGCCAGCGCCTTGGGATCACCCACATCGCGCAGGAACGCGCCGATCACCGCATCCGCATCCTGCCCCTCGCGGTCCTCCGCCGACACGAGCAGCGCGACCGCGCGCTTGTCGCCACCCAGCAGTCGCGCCTTCATCGTCTCCAGCTTCACCTGCGGCTTGCTGCCGGTCAGCGGCGCGTCACCGATGCCATAGAAGCTCACGACATGGCGGATCACCGGCCCGGGCGCGGTGATCTGCTCCCCGCGCGCATCCGCCGGAGCCGGCGCGGGCGAGGACCAGGTCCACTCGCCGTCCGGGTCCGCCGCGCCCTGCGCATAGCCGACGATCTCGCGCCCCTCGTCCTGCCGGTCGTAAGTGGCGATGGCCAGGTCCACGACGCGCCCCTTCGCGTCGGCATAGCGGCCCATGACCAGATTGTCCGCCCCATCGAAGCGCGGCCGCCACGGCTTGCCGTCCGCGCCGTCAACCAGCCGCCAGCCCTGCACGGCGGGCAGCGCCGGCGCGCCGGGCAGAGGATCGCTCGCCGCATCGCTCGCCGCCAGCCACAGCGGTGCGGCGATGATGAGCGCCAGCGCAACAATGGCGGTGCGCGCGGTCGGCTGGTCGGCGGAGACCGGCCCCTGCAACTGCCCCGGATCGAACCAGGGATCACCGGGCTTGCGATCGAAAAAGGGCCAGGCGGCGGCCATCACCACGATCATCACCAGCGCAAAGAACACCCAGCCATAGACGACATGGTCGAACCCCACCGCCGCATCCACCGTGGTCAGATGCGCGACCAGGATCGTGACGAACGCCCGCACCCCGTTCGCCAGCACCGACAGGCCCAAGGCCCCGGCCAGAAAGCCGATCCGCCGCGTCCAGCTGTGGAAGCAGACATTGCACACCAGCGCGCCATAAGCCGTCATCGCGATCACGAACTTCGCGCCCGAACAGGCTTCGGCCACCTCGAAATAGCCGGTCGGCGTGGTGATGAAGATGCCATCCATATGCGCCGGCACGCCCGCCAGCGTCAGGAAGAACATGGAAAGCCGCGCGGTCACGATCTGGAGCGGCGGCACCAACTCCTCGCCGAACGGCACCATGAAGAAGGCATAGAACAGCGGGAACAGCAGCGCGCGCGCCACCGCCGGTCCCAGCAGCGCGATGGTCGCGCCCTGCAACATCAGCACCAGCGACAGATGGCGGATCATCGCCACCCCCGCCGCCGCGCCGACCGCCCAGGTCAGCGCGCCCAGCCCCAGCCAGATCAGCCCCGGCGACCAGGCGACGGGCGACAACTGGCGCAGGCCGTCCGCGCGCTGCTGCACCAGCCAGGCGACGATGATCGGCACGAACAGGCAATGGCCGAAGGTGGAGGCGTTCCACCAGATCGATACCATGCCGATCGCGTCGCCCGCGAACAGACACAGGATCGTGGCGGCGACCACGCCCAGCGCGACCAGATGGCCGCGCCAGCCGATCAGTTCGACCAGTGGAAGGCGGCGAAAAGAAAGAGCCTGCTCACTCACGCGGCGGCAACCTTTTGCGCTTCCTCACCAAACAGCATCGCAGGCAGGCGCTCCAGCGTGGCGGACCAGCGATAGCGTTCTTCCATCCGCGCGCGCGCGGCCAGCCCGATGCGTCGGGCGTGATCGGGACGAGCCAGCAGGTCCAGGATATGCGCGGCTTCCTCGGCCGGATTGGCGGCGACAATGAAATGGCTTTCGTGAGTCGCATCGATGCCCTCCGCCGCCTGCGGCGAGGCGACGACCGGACGCGCCATCGCCATGGCTTCGAGCACCTTGTTCTGAATCCCGCGCGCGATCCGCAACGGTGCGACCACGACATCCGCCGCCGCGATCCAGCCGCGCACGTCCGGCACGCCGCCGGTCACGGTAACGCCCGGCAACTCGCCCAGCGCCAGCACGGAGGGCGCGGGGCTGCGGCCGACGATGGCAAAGCGCACATCCGGCCGCGCAGACCGGATCGCCGGCAAGGTCTCGCGCGCAAAACTCTCCACCGCCTCGACATTGGGGCGATAGTCCATCTGGCCGGTGAACACGAGCAGAGGACCGGATTCCGGCGGGATGGCGGGGAAGTCAGCGGTCGGGTCGAAATAATCGAGCGCCACGCCATTCTCCAGCGCGACGACCTTGTCCGCCCCCTCCCCGCTCACCTCGCGGAACAGGGCGGCCTCGGCTTCGCTCACAAAACTGGACATGTCCGCGCGCGCAGCGACGCGGCGCTCGAAATCGAGCAGCACGCGGCCTTCGCGCCGGTTGATCCACGCCATCGGCCCGGAGCCTTCCGCGCCATAAGCGGCATATTTGGCCGAATCGAGATCGACGAAATCCATCATGAAGCGCACATGCGCCGGCAGCACCGGCACGAAATGCGCCATCTGCACCGAATAGGCGAACACCGCGCTGATCGGCTGCTCCGCCAACGTCTGGCGCACCCACTGGTGCAGCCCGGGATGATCGAACAGCGACACCAGCATCGACTGGCCCTTGGCCAGCCCCGTCAGCCCCGCCACCGCGCGCGACCGATCGCGCATCAGCACGCACTGGCTCGCCGCGACCTCCGCCAACTCACCGGCATAGGACATGTCGCGCTCATCATCGGCGAAGCAGCCGACATGCACGGCGCTTGCCTCCGCCAGGCGTTTCAGGATGTTATGCGACCGTATCTTGTCGCCGCGATCAGGCGGGAAGGGAACGCGGTGGCACAGGAAGAGGATGTCGCCGCTCACCCCAGCCCTCGCGAGATGAACGGGCCGATCAGATTGGCGATCGGCAGCGGCAGCTTCTTCCACATATCGATGCGGCGCTGATATTTGGGATCGCGCGGATCGATGTCGCGCGCTTTCCCGTCCGGCGACCAGGTATGATAGAGCAGCGGCCTCGGTTCGAAGCCAAAGCTCTTCTTCCACGCCGCCTGCCCGCTGTCCTTCTTCGACCGACCGAAATCGAACCGGCTCATGCCCCGCGCGCGCGCATGGCCCATCAGGCGATAATACATCAGTTCGTTGGACCGCAGCCGCCGCGCATCATGAATGCCGCCGCCCCAGTAAGGCATAACCGAACCGTTATGATAGAGGCTCAGCACCGCCGACACCGGCCGGTCGCCTTCATAGACGACCAGCACATCGGCATCCTCGCCGAAATTGTCGAATATGTCGCGCAGCAGCTTCGCCGGGAAAACCGGCGTGCCCAGATTGTGGACGCTCTGCGCATAGACCGCATAATGATCCCGCAGCAGCTTCCGCGATCGCCCGATCTCGACCCGCAGGTCCGGGTTCGCCAGCGCCTTGCGCAGTTCGGCGCGATGCTTGCGCGGGATGGCGAGCAGTTCCGCCTCGTCATCGGCAGCAAGCGGCCGCACGAAGCCCAGATGCTGGCTATAGGGCGTCCAGCCCTCCGCCCCCGGACCACCATGCAACTCTATGGAAAGATTACCCTTTTCGCGCCCAACATCCTGCGCCGCCGCCGCCAGCGCCGCGATGGTCGCGGGATCGTCCGCCAATATCCCGCCATCAACCGCAAAGGCGCTCGACACCAGAGCCTGCCCGAACAGCAGGCTCTTCACATGATGCAGCGGCAACAGGCCCTGTATCCGCCCCGAAGGCCCCACCGCCGCCAGCACATACGCCCGGTTGCCGGTCGAACTCTCGACCCCCAGCATCCAAGCAGGTCGTTGAAAAGGCGTGCCTTTTTCATTTTCCAGCACAAACGCATCAACCGCTCTGGCAAGAGTATCATCGTGAAGATCCATCGCCACGATGGCCAGGTCCGCCCGGTTCCCCATCTTCATGCCGCCCGCTCCGCTTCCCGCGCCGCCAGCGCATCCACCCGCGTCCACTCGAAATCGCTGGTCAGCCGCCGCAGCTTGCCCGCCATCGCCGACAGCCGGCTATAATGCCGCACCCGCGACTTGAGCGGGGCGCCCGCCACACGCGGCTGGCCGGAGTCGATCTCCCAGGGATGGAAATAGATGATCGCCGGCCGCTGGGCCTCGTCATTGACCTGCCGGATCGCCCAGCGAGAGAAAGCATAGGGCAACAGCCGGAAAAAGCCCCCGCCCCCCGCCGCCAGCGTGCGGCCGTGGAATTTCGCGGTCGTCACCGGCAATTCGACCAGTCCCGCGCCCTGCACCGGCTTCCACGCAAAGCGCGGCGATTCCGGCCAGCCATAATGGTCATGCACCACCGGCGCGACGCTGCTGGAATAGGCATAGCCCTCCTCCGCCAGCACTTCATGCGCCCAGGGCGTGCGGGTATCGATCGAAAAGCTCGGCGCACGATAGCCAGTCACCGCCTGCCCGCTCGCATCCTCCAGGATCGCGCGCGACTTGCGCAAATCGGCGCGGAACTGCTCGGCGGTCATGGTGAAGACGCGCGCATGGTCATAGCCATGGCTCGCCACCTCATGGCCGGCGTCGGCGATGCGCCGCATCAGCGCCGGATATCGCTCCGCCACCCAGCCCAGCGTGAAGAAGGTTCCGGTCACTCCAGCGTCGGCGAACAGCGCCATCACCGCATCGGTGTTGCGTTCTACCCGATGCGTCAGCCCATCCCAGTCCTCGCGCCGGATCGTGCGCTCGAACGCGCCGACCTGGAACCAGTCCTCCACATCGACCGAAAGCGCGTTCAACATGTCATCCATCCTGTATCCGGCGCGTCTCCCCTGCAAGCGCAGGGGTTCAGGCGGCGGCGCTGTGCTGGCCGCGCTCCTCGCGCTCCACCCATTCAACCATCAGTGTCAGCACACGGCGCAGCGCCGCATCCTGCTCACGCGCCCGCGCCTCGATCCCTTCCAGCCGCTCGTCCAGCAGCGCCAGCCGCGTGTCGAACTGACCGTGATCGAAAACCGGAGCCGCGTCCTTCTCCGCACGCAGCGCCTCGATCTCCTGATGCAGGGTCGAAAACTGCTCGAACAGTATCTCGGTCTCGACCGGCGAGAGCGTGGCGAAGGGTTCCGCCGGCACCTCGGGTTCTGGCGCAACAGGCTGCGGTTCAGGCTCGGGCGCTTGATAGACCGGCTCGGACGCGACCGGCTGCGGTGCAGCGGGCTGCGGCGCGACAACTTCCGGCGCATGATCCAGCGCCGTCAGCGGCGCGGCTTCGGGCCGGGCGTCGGCATCGACACCGATGTCGGACACCACCGCCTCGATCACTGGCGCGTCAATAACGGCCATCTGGTCGATCGCCCCCATCAGCAGCACGCGGCTGGCCAGCGCATTTACCCGGCGCGGCACGCCGCCCGTGGCGTCATAGATCGCATCAAACGCGGCAGGCGTGAACGACGGCGAACCATTCCAGCCAACCAGCGACAGGCGATGGACGATATAGGGTTCGATCTCGTCCGCCAGCATCGGCTCCAGATGATGCGTCGCGATGACGCGCTGGCGCAACTGTTCCAGATGCGGCGAGGCGAGCAGGTCGCGAAACTCGGGCTGGCCCAGCAGGAATATCTGCAACAGCGCCTGCCCGCCCAGCTGGAAGTTGGAGAGCATGCGCAGCTCCTCCAGCGCCGTGACGGCCAGATTCTGCGCCTCGTCCACGATCAGCAGCGTGCGGCGGCCGGTGCGCGCCTGCGCGTAGAGGAAGCCCTCCACCCGGTGCAGCAGTTCCGCCTTCGACGCGCCATCGGCCGGGATGCCGAACGCCTGCGCGGCGAGCCGCAGCATGTCGTCGCCGCCGACCTGCGTCGACACGATCTTGACCGCCGTCAGCCGGACCGGATCAATCGTGCTCATCAGATGGCCGACCAGCGTCGTCTTGCCCGCGCCGATATCGCCGGTGATGACGATGAAGCCCTCACCCTGCGCCAGGCCATAGCCGAGATAAGACAGCGCCTTGCGGTGCGTCGCGCTCTCGAAATAGAAATGCGGGTCCGGCGTCAGCTGGAACGGGCGCCCCTGCAATCCGTAGAACTGATCGTACATTGTCGTCGTCTCCTCCCGGCGAGGCGGCCTTCATCGGACGCCTAGCGCGGAAATCCTTAAAAGCTGTAACGCATGCCCACCTGGCCCATCGCGCTGATCTGCGTATCGGTGTCGTCGGACTTGACGCCGTCGATGCCGAGCGAAGCCTGCGCCGACAGGCGGCGGGTGATGTTCTTGTAATAGCTGGTCGTCGCGCCGTAATTCAGCACGTCCGGGCGGGTCCCGCTGGCGTCGAAATAATTGCCGTAGAGAACCGCATCGATGCTGTCGCTGTCGCTGATTGTGTAAACGACCGACGCATTGCCGTACCAGTTCTGGTCCTTCGTGCCGCGGATGAGCACACGCTCGCCCGAAGCGGTGATGAACTTGCGCAACGAATAGCCCGCGCCCACGCCATAGCTCCACGGGCCGTAGCGTGTAGACCACTGGCCCGACACGCCCCGATAGCGATAGTTTGCGCCGGTAATGCCCGACAGCGCATCGTTGAAGCAGCGCCCACCGCCGGTGGTCGAGAAGGCGCAGCCGGTGAGGTCGTTGGTGAACGGGTTGCGGCCGACCTGAAGGTCGCTGCCCGACAACGCGGCCAGATCGGTCGTGATAACGCGACCGAAGCTATCGACGCCGTCGAACACAAACAGACCGAAGCTGGAGGCGCGGCCTTCCCAGACCAGACTGCCCGAATAGGTGGTGCCGCCATAGCGCTGACCGACCCGTGCGGTGGCCGACATGCGCCGGCTGGGCCGCCACAACACACCCGCGTCCCAGATCAGGCCGTCCTGATCATAGACCAGTGCGCGTGGCGTGCTGCTGTCGGTGACATAGCGACCGTCCGAGATGACGGGCACGCCATCCTCGTCAAGCACCGGAGAGCGCTGGTGGATCTGCATGTCCTCATAGCCGACACCGCCGACCAGCGCGAGCGTGGTCGAGACAGGCAGGGTCGCGTCGACCCGGCCCCATTTGTCTTCGTAGCGCTGGTCAAGCTGGCTGGCGTCCTCGCGATCGTAACCGGCGCTGGCGACCAGACCGATCGCGGGCAGCACGGTGTCCGGCGCGAAGCCGACCGACCCGGTCAGGCTGTGCGTCCAGCTGTCGGCGAAGGAGCCGCCGAGCGGCTGGCCGTTGACGCTGTTGGCGCTGACGCTGTCGTTCACGCGGGCATAGCCCAGTTGATAGGATGCGCCGATGTCGAAATCGCCGACTTTGGTGGCATAGGACGGGCCGATATAGCCGGCATACATCTGGCTGGTATAGCCATCGTCAGCGAACGCCTGCGCGCCCGACAGGCCGTCGGTGCGAATGCGGCTGGCGATGCCGCCGGTGTTGATCGACAGGCCGCGCGCGACATGGAAGCTGGCATTGGCGATGCCGCTCAGCTGATCCTGGTCCGCGACGCGATCGTCCCAGCTGAAATTATGGTTATATTGCAAGTCGATGCTGGCCTCGACGCGGCGGTTCTGCACCTGCGCGGTCAGGCCGGCATTGACGTTGGTGAAGGTCAGCACGTCGCCGCCACCCTTCAGCGGAGCCATGACAGTCTGGTCCACGCCGATATAGGGTGTGACGTCCAGGCGCTTTTCCTGCGCCGAGGCCAAGCCCGGCGTCAGCAGCGCGATAGCAGCCAGCGGCAGGGCCGTACCGGCCTTGAGGCGATGCGCGATCATGACTCGTTGCTTTCCTTGTAATAGCTGCCGAAGCGGCGGCCGCTGGCCGAGAAGCTGACGGCGTTGAGCAGCAACTGCACTTCCGCACCCGCGCCCGACACCATGGACGCCGCGTCGCGCAGCGCGCTTTCGGCGGTGCGATCAGCGCGCACCACCAGCAAGGCGATGGCGGCATGGGCCGCCAGCACCGCGCCGGACGACGCAGCAAGCAGCGGCGGCGAATCGAACAGGACGATACGGTCGGGCCGTCCCTCCATCAGACGCGCCAGCAGCGCGTCGGTGCGGCTGGAGGCCAGCAGTTCGGTATCATTGTTGCTCCGCGTACCGGCCGGCAGGATCGACAGCGACGGCATGTCGGTGCGGATCACCAGATCCTCGACCGCCAGGAACGGATCGGCGAGCGCGTCCATCAGGCCGGGACCAGTGGTCAAGCCCAACACGGACGGCAGCTCGGGCTTGCCGAAATCGCCGTCCACCAGCAGGATTTCGCGATCCCGCTCCGCAGCGAGGCTCAGCGCCAGGTTGATCGCGCAGAAACTCTTGCCCTCGCCACTATGGGCGGAACAGACAAGGACGCGGTTGCCCCGCTCCTGCCCTTTCAGCCGGGCGAGCAGGCCGCGCTTCAGCAGGCGAAACTCTTCCGACAGCGCCGTTACCGGGCCGTCAGGCTGGATGAAACCGGCTTCGACCAAAGCCGCACGGTCGAGGCGCTGGGCCGGGCCGGTCCAGTCACGGGCGCGCAGGACACCCGGCGTAGCGGGCGCTTCGGGCGCAGCGACAGGCGGCGGCGCAATCGGCTCGGGCACAGGCCCGGTCAGCGGCGGCGCGGCGCGACCGCGCAACGCCGCGCCGAAGTCATAGACTTCCGCCGCGCGTTCCAGCAGCGACCGGCTGGAGGAAGTGAATTCAGGCTTGTTCATCTCTTCCCCCTCAAGCCAGCCCGCGCTGGATGAACTCCACTGCGATCAGGATCACGCACAGCCCCGCCAGCGCCCCGCTCACCCCCGCGAACCAGCGGGTATGCTTGCGCTCCAGCGCAATCTGCGATGCGTTCAGCGTCTTGGTGATCGACCCCAGCACCGGCAGGCCAAAGGCCCGCTCCAGCCGCTGCGCGGTGGAGAAGCTGCCTTTCAGCTGCGCCAGCGCGAAGGCGACGCCCACGCCTGCGCCAATGCCCACGATCAGCAGGCCGATGATCAGCAGCGGACGGTTGGGCGACGTCGGCGAAGACGGCATGCTCGGCGGATTGACGACGCGGAACTGGACCGATCCGGTCTCCGTCTTCACGTCTCCGCGCAGGCGGATTTCCTCGCGATCGGACAACAGCTTGTCATAGCCATCCTTGAGCACCTGATAGTCGCGCTCCAGCTTTTCCTGCTCGGACGCGACGCCCGGCTCGTTGGACTGGGCGGCCGTCATCTGATTGAGGTCAGCCTGCAACTGCGACTTGCGGGTCTGGAGCGCCTGCACCGTGGCGGACCGCTCCGCCTGCATCGACCGGATCGACAGATAGGCCGGGTTCGGCGTCGAGGTCGCGCCGCCACCGCCGCCACCGCCGCCCGCCTTGCGCAGAGCATCGACCTGACGCTGCTGCGCGATCACGTCGGGATGGCTGCTGGTCCAACCGCGCGCACGCATGGCGGCGAGGTCGGACTGCGCCTGGGCCAGCGCGGACGGGCCACCGGCCGGGCCGACGCCGGGCAGGCTCTGCGGCGTGCCGACCAGCTGGCCGTTCATCGCGGTCAGCGCGCTCTGCGCCTGCACCAGCTGCGAATCGATATTGTTGATCTCCAGCCGGGCCGCATCCATGCGCTGGGCGATGGAGCCGGGGCCGGGCAGCAGGCCGACATAGCGCTGCGCAAAGGCGATGCGCTTCTGGTCAGCGCCTTCCAGCTGCTTGCCGCGTTCGGCGATCTGCTGGTCCAGGAAGGCCAGGCTCTGGCGCGTCTCGGCCTTGCCGCCGGACATATTTTCTTCCTGGAAGATGTCGATCAGCTTCTGCACGATCTGCTGCGAAATGCGCGCGTTCGCGCCGTCCGACAGACTGCTGTCGGCCGAAGCGGCGGTGATGTCGATCATGCTGGGGTCAGCCTGCGCGACGACGGTGATGTTCTCGCGCATCTTGCTGATCTTGCCGGCCAGGTCCGCAGGACCGGATATGGTCTGCGCCAGATCCGAATTGCGGATCACCTTTTCGAGGTTATCCGCGCTCGCCAGCGTCTGACGCACGCGGTCGAGATCCTGCTGCGACTGCACCTGCGTGATGCCGATCTTGTCCTCCAGCACCGACTGGGTGGAGACATAGACCCGCGCCTTCGATTCATATTTGTTCGGGATCAGCGCGATGCCCAGCCAGCCGAGCATGCACACGCCCCAGGCCACGCCCAGTGCGATCCACTTGCGCGCCCACAGGCCGTGCAGGATGATCTGCAATTCTTCGAGAATGCCGCCCATGATCAGAACATGCTTTCAGGGATGATGATGACGTCGCCGGGCGCCAGCTGCACATTGGCGCGGCTGTCACCCTTCTTGAGAAGGTCGCCGATGCGGACATTATATTCGCGCTGCCGGCCGATCGACTTGTCGAAGCGGACCAGGCGCGCCTTGTTGCCGGCGGCATATTCGGAAAGGCCGCCGACCGCGATCATCGCGTCCAGCAGCGTCATGTTCGCGCGATAGGGGATGGACGCCGGCTTTTCCGTCGCGCCCACGATCCGCACCTGCTGGCTGAAGGTGCCGCTGAAATTGTTGACGATCACCGACACCAGCGGATTTTCGATATATTGCGTCAGCGCCAGCTTGATGTCGTCGGCCAGCATCTTGGGCGTCTTGCCCACGGCCGGCATGTCGGTGATCAGCGGCGTGGTGATGCGACCGTCCGGGCGCACCTGCACCTTCGCGCCCAGTTCGGGATTGCGCCAGACGAAGATGGTGAGGTCGTCGAGCGGGCCGATGACATATTCCTCGCCCGGCCCTTCCTCGGTCGACACGAAGGACGCCGGCGGCAGTTGCGGCCCGCCGCTACCCGCGCCACCGCAGCCGCTCAGCGCCGGAGCCAGTAGCGACAGCGCGCCCAGAGCCAAGGAAATACGCTGAAAACCCATCATCATCACCTCTTGCACCGGCCACGCGATCGAGCGCCGGAACAGAGGTGGCCCCGGTTCCCAAGCGCATGGCTTCACGCTGCTTCTTGCCGGGAAAGGGTAAAGATACCGTTAGGAGTTACAGGCCGCAGGACGTCTCGCGCCCGCACTATTACTTTTTATGTCCGGTAATTACTTTGGAATCAGCCGATCAGCATTTCCTTTGCCGCCGGATGACCCAGGAATGCGGCGGGACTCGCGCTCGCGCCATAGGCCCCCGCCTGAAAGATTGCGATCAGGTCGCCTTCCGCTACTGGCGGCAGCGCGATCTCGTTCGCCAGCCGGTCGATTGGCGTGCAGAGGCAGCCGACCACGGTGACCGGCTCCCCCGCCGGCTCCGCGTCAAAGCGGTTGGCCACCGCCACCGGATAGTTGCGCCGCACCACCGTGCCGAAATTGCCGCTGGCCGCCAGTTGATGATGCAGGCCGCCGTCAACGATGGCGAAGGTCTCGCCTTGGCTCAGCTTCACATCCACCACGCGGGTCAGATAGACGCCCGCCTCGCCCACCAGCCAGCGACCGAGTTCGATCGCGAAAGCGCTGTCCTTCAGGATGTCCGGCAGCGCTTCGAACGCGCTCTCCAGCGCCACGCCGATCGGCCGGATGTCGAGCCGCGTGTCGCCGGGGAAATAGGGAATACCGAACCCGCCGCCCAGATTGACGAGGGGCGGCGACGCGCCAACTTCTTCCGAAAGCCGCGCCGCCAGCGCAATCGTCGCCGCCTGCGCCTCGATGAGCGCCATCGGATCGAGCGCCTGCGACCCCGCAAAGATATGCCAGCCGCGCCACTCCGCTCCGGCATCGATGACACGCCGCGCCAGCGCCGCCGCGCGCTCCGCATCGACGCCGAACGGCTTGGCCCCGCCGCCCATGCGCATGCCCGATCCCTTGAGTTCGAAATCGGGATTGACGCGAATGGCGAGGCGCGGCGTGCGCCCCAGCTTTTTCCCGATGGCCAGCGCGCGCGCCGCCTCCCCTTCGGATTCCAGATTGAGCGTCGCCCCGGCGCTGATCGCCGCCGCCAGTTCGTCGTCGCGCTTTCCCGGCCCGGCAAAGCTGATGTGCGCCGGGTCCATGCCCGCGGACAGCGCCATCGCCAACTCACCGCCCGACGCCACGTCGACGCCGTCGACCAGCCCCGCCATCCGAGCTAACAAAGGCGCATAGGGGTTCGCCTTCATCGCGTAATGGATCGACAGCCGTTCGGGCATCGCCTCGCGCAGGCGCCGCACCTGCGTCTCCACGATCGCCATGTCGTACACGAACAGCGGCGTATCCCCCGCCTCATCCACCAGGCTCGCCGCGCCGCAACCGCCGATCAGCAGCATGCCTTCCTCGGCGGTGAACCAGTCGGGAATGGGGCCGGTGGGTTTCATTGAGCGCATGATCCTTTCTAAAGCCCCTCCCCTTCAGGGGAGGGGTGACTTTTGGTCAATCCCCATATTCCGCCGCCAGCGCCACCCGATCCGTCTTGCCATTGGGCGTATGGGGAAATTCGTCCAGCACCACGATTTCGCGCGGCTGCATGAAATTGGGCAGCTCCGCCTTCAGATGCGCCGCGACCGCATCCCTGTCGCCGCCGCGCAGCAGCAGCAGCACCGCCTGCCCCAACCGCTCGTCCTTCACGCCCAGCGCCACCGCTTCCGCCACGCCCGGCGCGGCGACGGCGACTTCCTCGACTTCGGACGGGCTGATGCGGTTGCCGGCGGATTTTATCATCGCATCGTCGCGGCCGACGAACCACAGCAGCCCGTCCGCTTCCCGCCGCACCGTGTCGCCCGACCAGACCGCCATGCCGCCGTAGCGCGACGCCGGGGGCGCGGGCTTGTAGCGCTCCGCCGTCTTGACCGGATCGCGCCAGTACCCCTGCGCCACCAGCGGCCCGCAATGCACCAGTTCGCCCGGTTCGCCATCCTCGGTCAGGCTGCCGTCCGGGCGCACCACCAATATCTCCGCATGGGGGATCGCGCGGCCCATGCTGTCGGGATGGGCGTCTACCAGAGCGGGTGGAAGATAGGTCGATCGGAACGCCTCCGTCAGGCCGTACATCGGATAGAGGTCCGCCTGCGGGAACAGCGCGCGCAGT
This sequence comes from Sphingobium sp., assembly GCA_044237945.1. Taxonomy (GTDB): domain Bacteria; phylum Pseudomonadota; class Alphaproteobacteria; order Sphingomonadales; family Sphingomonadaceae; genus Sphingobium. The sequence continues at coordinate 44,484 of JBIIEH010000005.1, forward strand.
TTTGCCACCAGCGGGCGGGTCAGCGCGCCGCCGCTGTTGGTCAGGCGCTTCAGTTTCGCGGCCACCTCGACCGGCCAGTCCAGCTCGGTCAGCTGCACCCAGAGCGGCGGCACCCCGGCCAGCGTCGTGATGTCGCGCCGATCCACCGATTTCAGCACGTCGCGCGGCGTCAGATAGTCGAGCGGATAGACGCAGCCACCCGCAATCCAGGTCGAAAACAGCTGGTTCTGCCCATAATCGAAGCTGAACGGCAGCACGCACAAGGTCCGGTCGTCGGGCGTCAGCTTCAGGTAATCGGCCACCGCCACCGCGCCGATCCACAGATTGGCGTGGCTCAACATCACCCCCTTGGGCCGGCCGGTCGAGCCGCTGGTGTAGAGGATCGCGGCCAGATCGTCCGGCTCGGCCTGCGATGGCGGCAGTTCCTCGCCGCCGCTCATTGCGCAGGCCGCGTCATCCTCGCGGTGCAGATGGACGCCCGGCGGCAGGTCACCCGGCTCCAGCGTGGCGATGCGCGCCGCCGTGCCGACCAGCATCGCAGCCCCACTGTCCGCCAGGATATGCGCCACCTGCGCGCGCTTGAGCAGCGGATTGACCGGCACATGCACCACCCCCGCACGCGGCGCCGCCAGCGGCATCAGCGCGGCGACCGGCCCCTTGGCGATCCAGCTGGCGACTCGCGCGCCCTTTTCCAGCCCGAAGCCCGCCAGCCATGCCGCCAGCCGGCCGACACTGCGCTCCAGTTCGCCGAAACTCTGCGCGCCAGACCGGCCGTCGAGCGCTGGGCGATGCGGGTCGGCGGCCAGCAGCACATGGTCGATCGGGCGGACATCAACGCCGTCGACCACCGCGCCGGAGACCGGGGAATCGCTTAACTCCATATCCAGATTTTCCCTTTAAGGACCGGCCATTACTCTGGGGGAGATAGGGAATTGCCCCTCACAAGGGAATATCGCAGCCTGTCGGAAGCGCGCGCGGCCATTGCCGGGCGGCTCGATCAGGCGTGCGTCGATCCCTTTTCGCGGCTCGAATGGTTCGAGGCGCTGCACGCGCACTGCTTTGCGGGCGAGGACATCCGCATCTATCGCGCGGTCGAAAATGCAGCGGAATGCTGGCTTTTCCTGCTGCAACCCGCGCCGCGCCAGCTGTTCGCGCTCGCCAATTTCTACAGCTTCGACTGGGCGCCGGCATTCATCGGCGATCCCGACGCCGCCGCGCGCGACCGGCTGATGGCCGCCATCGCCCGCCATGCGCTGGAGGGGCACGCCCATGTCGAACTCTATCCGGTGTCACGCGCCGCGCCGCTACTGCTGCGCGCCTTCCGATCGGCCGGCTGGTTCGCAGTGGAGCGGGCGATGGGCGGGCGGCATGTGCTGCGCCTCAACGGCCGCGATTTCGCGGCCTACTGGGCCGAACGGCCGGGCGCGCTGCGCAGCCTCATCAAGCGCAAGGGCCGGAACAGCCCGTTCGACCTCAGCCTGACGGCTCGGATGACCGACGCGCTGTGGGCCGATTATGTCGACATTCACGGCCGCAGCTGGAAGGAGCCGGAATCGTCCCTGCCTTTCATCCGCGCGCTGGCGGAGCGGGAGGGCGCGGCGGGCCGCTTGCGGCTGGGCTTCGCACGGCTGGAGGGACGCGCGGTGGCGGCGCAGATCTGGTCGATCGACGGCGACACCGCCTATATCCACAAGCTGTGCCACGACCAGGCCCTCGACAAGGGATCGCCCGGCACGCTGCTGGGCCATCGCATGTTCCAGCAGGCGATCGACGAAGACCATGTGTCGGTGATCGACTATGGCACCGGCGACAATGCCTACAAGGCCGACTGGATGGAGGAGCGGCAGACGCTGGTGCAGATCGACTGCTTCAATCCCCGCCATGGCTCCAGCTGGATTCCTGCCGCACGAACAGCCATTTCCGCGCTTGTAGGATAGAGCGGCAGTCTTTATTGCGCTGCACATCATGCGGGCCAACAAACTGCAGCCGGAAGACCGGACCATAGAGGATCAGTTGCGCGACCTGTTGCGCGACGTGCTGTCACTGAGCCAGGATCGGGTCGATGCGTTCGACGCCGACACGCCATTGTTCGGCGCTCTGCCCGAACTGGACTCGATGGCGGTCGCCGGCCTGCTGACCGAGATGGAGGATCGCTTCGGCATCCTGATCGACGATGACGACATCGACGGCGACACCTTCGAGACTTTTGGTTCGCTGGCCGCGTTCTTGCAGGGCAAGGCCGGCTGACGCTGGCGAGTTTGCGCGGCAGTGCAGGGTCACAGCGCCAAAGTTCACATCGTCGTCGCCTGTTTGCGCCTGGAACAGGGGCAATAGTGGCGGCGAGGCGGCGGTCAAGCGACAGCGACGCGCCTGTCGGGTCACGACAGGGTCACGGGGACGTCCCTTTCAGGTCACGCCTGGGTCACGTCCGGGTAACAGCGACGCGACAGTTCTGCCGTGGACGGGGCGGGAGGACGGACGATAAGAAAGAGCCTTTCGCGCGACGATCCATCCGCCTGCGTTGGGCTTGGATGGGGTATCATGGCGGTTGGCCTGTAGGACAGCTTTTGGTGGGTGGAGGAGCGCGCGCGGTGGGAATACGAGCCGGCGGAGCGCGATGGCTGGACGGTTAAATTTCCTCTCATTCGTCATCCCCGCGAAAGCGGGGACCCACCGCGCGCCACCGCGATCCAGTCGCGTGGGATAGCTGGGTTCCCGCCTGCGCGGGAATGACGGAAGGGGTGGTTAACTGTTGCTGATGAAGCCGGACTGCCTCACGTGATGATCCCGAACCACGCAGAGAATCAGCAATGCCGTCGGTGCAATCGCCATCAAGATCATGAAGAGATTATCAGTCAGGAACGCCGGTAGAAAGTTCCGGACGTCAAAGTCCGGCGGCGCAAAGAGTGATCCCGCCAGCAATGCACAAAGGCTCAAACACATGACGATCATAGAATTTGACCAATTGCGATGGGCGCCAGTCAGGCCGGGCCTGATGAAGCTCCCTATGAGCGCCACAAGGCTGGACGGAACTCCGATAAATATGAAAACGGCCTCTGGATACTGCTCTGGGCCATTGCAACCAATCTCACAAGATAGCGAGGTTGAGAACGCGGTCATTATGCCCAACGCGGCCACGCATATTGCGGGCAGGCAGTAGTCACGGATGGCCATGCCTACATGATGAGTTCTTTGCCGCCAGCCCGCAATGCCTGCTTGTGGCCGCCCACCCATCAATCCCCGCCCCCACAACCGCCGCATCCGCCCCCGCCGCCGCCATCGCCGCCCGACGAATCGCTGCCGCCCGAACTGTCGCTGCTGCTGACGCGGCGCAGGTCGTGATAGGCGTACCAGGCCGATCCCATCAGCACCGGCGTGCCGAACAGCGCCACCGCCATCGGCATTTCCGCCGCGATCGGCGCGCGGCGCAGGCGTTCGGACGTCACTTTCGCCTCCTCCAGCGCGTCGATCCCCTCGCGCGTGCGGCGGTCCACCACGAAGAAGCGGATCAGCGCCAGCACCAACGTCACGATCAGCAGGACGGACAATATCCCGACCGGCTTGCCGCGTCCGACGCCAACCTCCCATTTGATCGCGCCGAACAGGATCAGCGCCAGATAGGGCGACGCCTGCCAGAAGCGCATTTGCAGGATGTCGCCCGGCGCCATCAGCAGGCCCTTGCGCTCCAGCGCCTCTTTCACCGGATCGGCATAGCCCGCCAGCGCGCGCTGGACGGTGGCGACATCGAACGGGCCGGGCAACGCCAGCACCGCCATCTCCGCGCCGGTGCGGCCGGCGCGGCGGCCGACGGGCGTCGCGTGCAGCTTGCCGTCGTTCATCGTCAGCAGATCGGCGGTCAGCAGCCGCGCGGTGACGGTGTCGACATAGCGGATGTCGCCGCCCGCCAGGATCGCCAGTTGATCCTCCCCCTCGACCCGCCCCGGCCGCCCGTCCGGCCGCAGCCAGCGCGGGATCAGCCAGCCGGCGATGATCGCGGCGATGAGCAAGGCGACATAGAGAGTGAGAAAGGGTCCGCCGGTCAGATCGAAAGGATTGAGAGACATGCGACGACTCCGACAAGGAGAAGAGCGGCAAGCACCATCGCGGCGCGGCGCACCAGCCGGCGCGGCACGATGATCGCCTGATCGGGATGCACCCGCCGCGCGAGCGGATCGCGCAGCAGGCGTTGCGCCGCGCCCGGCCAGATGTCGGCCGGCGCGGCCTCACCAAACACCTGCTCGTAGCGGCGCAGGGTGCGGGCATATTGTTCGAAGAAGCGGCCGCGCTCCATCGCGCCGCCGCGCGCCGGATCATGGTGCAGGGGCTTGCCCAATATCTGCGGGCAGAAGCGCTCCCAATAGTCGCGGCTATAGGTCAGGTGCAGATGCCAGGCCTGATCGACCGCGTCGGACGGGGTCGCCGGCTCGCTGCCCGTCACCGCCAGGAAGCAGAAGCGCTTGTATTCCAGCAGCACGCGCTGGGCATGGCCGGGCGTCCAGCCATTCTCCCGCGCCAGCCGCGCGACGAAGGGAAAGGGCGCGTCGGCAGGACCGATTTCATGGGAAAACAGGGCCGCCCAGACCGGATGGCCCTCTGGCGATACGGACAGTCGGAGGACGCCCTGCATGAGGCAATTCTACCATAAGGGTAGAATTGCCTCAAGCCGGATCACTGGCCCCGGTCACTCGGCGGCGATCGCCTCGAAATCCTGCTCGGCCAGGAATTTCTCGACATCCAGCGCCGCCATGCAGCCCATGCCGGCCGCCGTCACCGCCTGCCGATAGATCTTGTCGGTCACGTCGCCGGCCGCGAACACGCCGGGGATGTTGGTGCGCGACGTGCCCGGCTCGACCAGCAGATAGCCCTCGTCCAGCGGCAGCTTGCCGGCGAACAGTTCGGTCTGCGGCGAATGGCCGATCGCGACGAAACCGCCGTCTGTGGGCTCGTGGCTCTTCTCGCCGGTGACCGTGTCGATCAGGTCCACGCCGACCAGACCTTCGGGCATGCCGCCGCCGACGAAGCGTTCCACCGCCTTGTTCCACAGCACCTTGATCTTCGGGTGAGCGAACAGGCGTTCCTGAAGGATCTTCTCCGCCCGCAGCGAATCGCGGCGGTGGATCAGCGTCACGTCATGGCTGTGGTTGGTGAGGTACAGGGCCTCTTCGACCGCGGTGTTGCCGCCGCCGATCACCACCACCTTCTTGCCGCGATAGAAGAAGCCGTCGCAGGTGGCGCAGGCGGAAACGCCCTTGCCCGCCAGATGCTCTTCGCCCTCGACGCCCAGCCATTTCGCCTGCGCGCCGGTGCAGATGACCAGCGTATCAGCGACATAGACCGTGCCGCCGTCGCCGGTCAGGCGGAAGGGCCGCTGCGACAGGTCCACATCGACGATCTGGTCGTACATCATCTGCGCGCCGACATGCTCGGCCTGCGCCTGCATCTGCTCCATCAGCCAGGGTCCCTGGATGACATCGCGAAAGCCGGGATAATTTTCGACATCGGTGGTGATCGTCAGCTGGCCGCCCGGCTGCATCCCCTGCACCACGATCGGCGCCAGGCCCGCGCGCGCGCCATAGATGGCGGCGGACAGCCCGGCGGGGCCGGACCCCAGGATCAGCATGCGGGTGGAATGGGTTGCGGTCATTCAGGGGCCTTTCGCGGCGTGATTCGGGTTGGGTCGCAGAGATAGGCCACGAGCAATTGCATGCAAGCGATGGATTTACTTGTCGGGGACCAAGCCGCGCTCTCGTCGTGGCTAGACGCGGATGGGCATTTGCGGCATCTGATGCGAATCGATCGCAAGAGAGGGGAATGCGATGCCGCTGCTGTTGTCCATGATGCTGGCGCTAACGCCGGCCACGCCGATCGAGGCGAACCAGTGGTTCACCAGCAAGAAGCATTCGAAACCAGCCCTGGCGGTCGCGCGTCGCGGATCGCTGTCCTATGTCATCGATGTCGCGCCCGATGGCAGCGCGATCCGCTGCACGCCTGCGGTGGCCGACGATCTGGGCGGCGACGTGTGCGAAATCCTCATGAAGAGCGCTCGTTTCGAGCCGGCGAAGGACGCGCAGGGGCAGCCCGCTTTTGCCGCCCATTATGGCATCGCCAGCTTCCTGATGCCCGGCAACAAGGGGCGGCCGGATCGATCGAAGCTGGCCGTAAAAGTCGACGCCCTGCCCGCAGGCGCAACCGCCCCGGCCTATGCCCGCATATCCTTCCTGGTCGATGCGGCCGGCGTGATCGGTTCGTGCGTGACGACGCCGGGCGAGCAGCGTCGCTTCATGCAGACGACCGACGCCCTCGGCCCGAGCGCGTGCGAGCATGCGGCGAAGGACTTCCACCCCGCCGCCGTCCGCAACGCTGCCGGAGAAGCCGTGCCCTCGGTGCAGAGCATCATGGTACGGTTCGACACGGGCGCCCCGTCAGGCGGGTAACGCCGTCAATCCAAAACGTTCGGCAGGTCCTCGAACCCCTTGCGCAGCGCCGCCGACCAGGCGAGCGAGAGTTGCGCAAACTGCTCATTATCCGCCTCTATCCGGGTGCGGACCTTGAAGTCGAAGACGTCGCGCTCGATCACCGTCAGGTCAAGCGGCATGCCGACCGACAGGTTGGAGCGCAGGGTCGAATCCATCGACACCAGCACCGCCTTGGTCGCGTCCTCCAGCGTGGTTTCGGGCTTGATGATCCGGTCGAGGATCGGCTTGCCATATTTATGCTCGCCGATCTGGAAGAAGGGCGTGTCGGCCGTCGCCTCGATGAAATTGCCGGCGGAGTAGATCAGGTACAGGCGCGGCTTGCCGCCCTTGCGCTGGCCCGCGATCATGATGGAGGCGTCCGCGCCCGATCCCTGCATCTCGATGGTGGAGCGATAGCGCCCCTGCATCACGCGCATCGCTTCGCCGACGATCTGCGTCGCGCGGTGCATGGTGGCGCAGTTGAGGATCGTCTCGATCGACGGGTCGATCGCCGAATCCTTGATCGCCCGGCTGATGATCGCCTTGACGCCCTGGGTGATGGACAGGTTGCCCGAACACATCAGCGTGATCGACCGCTCGCCCTCGACCCCGTAGGTGAAACTCTTCCGGAAGCGCGCGATATTGTCCATGCCCGCATTGGTGCGGGTATCCGACAGCATGACCAGTCCCTGGTCCACGCGCACTGCGACGCAATAGGTCATAACGGCCCCCCGGCCTCCTGATTCTTATCTGCAACCCTATGACATCTCGGGCGGAATGCTCTGTTGCTGCTGTTTTTGCAGCTGCCGCTCCTCGACGCCGTCCTCCGCCTGCGCGATCCTGACATCGGCGTCAATGCGGATGTCGCCCGCCACGGTGACGCTGCCCCGGATCGGGGCGGCCTCGTCCGCGTCCAGCCCGCCCGCCACGCGCAGATAGCGTTCGGTCACGCACACCCGGTTCGACGGGTCGAAGCCGACCCAGCCCAGCCCCGGCACCAGCCCCTCCGCCCAGCCATGGGTTTCGTGCAGCGCATTGTCGCCGTCCGCGAACAGATAGCCCGACACATAGCGCGCCGGAATGCCGACCGACCGGGCGGCGGCGATGAAGATCTGCGCATGATCCTGACACACGCCCGCCCCCAGCGCGAAGGCTTCGGCCGCCGTGGTTTCGGAGCGTGTCACGCCAGGTCGGTAGGCAACCGCGTCGCTGACCGCTGCCGAGATCGCGTGCAGCCGCGCAAGCGCGCCGTCATCGTCCGGCGTCGCGGCGGCCATGGCGCGGATGGCGTCGGACGCCTTGGTCAGCGCCGTCTCACGCAGGAAATATTGCGGCGGCACGCGGCTTTCCATCGGCCCCATGACGCCATGGGTCTGGCGCGTCTCAACGAGGCCCTCGGCGACGATCACCGCCTGGTCGAGCCGGTCGTGCCGCACCCATATCGCCTCCATGTCGCCATGGCTGTTGCGGGTGAAGCCCTCCAGCGGTTCGCCATTGACGCTGACCTGCCAGTCCTCGACCGTCTGCGCCGGGTTGCTGACCGGCATCAGCTTCAGTCGCATCGCCACCCGCCCGGCGGAGACATAGCCATAGACGGTCTGGTGTCGGACGAGCAGCTTCATGGGCAGTCCCCCTCCCCTGGTTCAGCCGAAATGATAGGCGTGGGCGATTTCACCACCGAGCTGGTTGGTCATGCGCAGCCCGGTCTGCACCGTTTCGTGCAGCCCCTTGCGGAAGATTTCGCCGCTGTCGATCGATCGCAGGCTCGACACCATCTGCTCGATCGTCGCGTCGCACTGCACCGAAGCGCCATGCGCGCGCGCCAGCCGGCCCAGCCGATAGGCGAGCTGGTCGTAGCAGAAGGCGACGCTGCGCGGGAACATGTCGTTCAGCATCAGGAAGTCGGTGATCTGCCAGGGCGTGTAGGTGCCGCCATAGACATGGTGATAGGCGCGGCTGCCCGACAGCGCGTGCAGCACCGATGTCCACTGATAATGGTCGCGATTGCCGCCGATCACCTCAGTTTCCGGCAGCAGGACATAATATTTGACGTCCAGCAGCCGCAACGTCATCTGCGCCCGCTCCAGCGCGGCGCCCGCCCGCAGGAAGTCGTGCCCTTCATTACGCAGCTGGCCCGAATCGGCCGCGCCGCGGAAGGTCATGACGCGAGTCTTCACCCAGTCGATCAGCGCGGGTAATTGCTGCCGCGCCTCCGCCACATCATAGCTGTCGAGCTTGCGCCAGCCCTCGTTCAGCGCTTCCCACATATCCTGCGTCAACATGGTGCGCGCCGACTTGGCGTTGGCGCGGGCCTTCAGCAGCGAGGATCGGATGGATGACGGATTGTCGAGGTCCAGCATCAGCCAGGACACGACATCGGTTTCGGTGACCGGCGCGTTTTCCGGGAAATTATGGTCGGACCCGGTGGCGCGGATGACCGACCGCCACTCGTCGCGATGATGCGCGCCCGGCAGGATCGCCATGCGCTGCCCCATGGTCAGCAGCCGCGCGGTGGACTCCGCGCGCTCCATGTAGCGCGCCATCCAGTAGAGATTTTCGGCGGTGCGGCTCAGCATGGGAGATTTCCAATAAAGCCCCTCCCCTTCAGGGGAGGGGTTGGGGTGGGGGCTGTAACGGCGGCATGTCTCCGCGAGACATCCCCCACCCCCGGCCCCTCCCCTGAAGGGGAGGGGAGGAAAAGAAGCATCCCGATCATTCCTGCAACACCCAGGTATCCTTGACACCCCCACCCTGGCTGGAGTTCACCACCAGCGACCCTTCGGTCAGCGCGACGCGGGTCAATCCGCCCGGCACCAGCCGCAACTGCTTGCCCACCAGGCAGTAAGGCCGGAAATCCGCATGCCGCTCCACCACGCTCGCCGGACCCAGCGTCGGCACGGTGGAGAGGTCCAGCGTCGGCTGGGCGATGAACTCGGACGGATTGGCGCGGATGCGCGCAGCATAGGCTTCCACCTGCTCCTTGGTCGATTTGGGACCGATCAGCATGCCGTAGCCGCCCGACCCATGCACTTCCTTGGCCACCAGTTCGTGCAGGTTTTCCAGCACATAGGCGCAGTCGTCGGGCTTGCCGCATTGCCAGGTCTGGATATTGTCCAGGATCGGCTTTTCGCCGAGATAGAAGCGGATCATCTCCGGCACATAGACATAGACCGCCTTGTCGTCGGCAATGCCCGATCCGGGGGCCGACGCCAGCGTGACGCCGCCGTTGCGATAGACGTTGAAGATGCCCGGCACGCCCAGCAGGCTGTCGGGGCGGAACACCAGCGGATCGATATATTCGTCGTCGATCCGGCGATAGATCACGTCCACCGCCTTCGGCCCCGATGTCGTCTTCATGTAGACGCGGTCGCCGTCGACGAACAGGTCGGCCGGCTCCACCAGTTCGACGCCCATCAGGTCGGCGAGAAAGCTGTGCTCATAATAAGCGCTGTTCAGCGATCCGGGCGTCAGCACCACCACCACCGGGTCGCCCTTGCACGCCGGCGGCGCGACTTCCTGAAGGCTTTTCAGCAATTCGGCCGGATAATCGTCCACCGGCGCGACCACGCCGGCCCCGAACAGCTCGGGGAACATGCGCGTCATGATCTCGCGATTTTCCAGCATGTAGGACACGCCAGAGGGGGTGCGGCAATTATCCTCCAGCACTTCGAAACTGCCCGGCCCGGTGCGCACGATGTCGATGCCGACGATGTGGCTGTAGACCTTTCCGGGCGGCGAGAAGTCCGCCATCTCGGCCAGATAGGCGCTGTTCTGATAGATGATCTCGCCGGGCATGATGCCCGCCTTCACGATCTCGCCGCGATGATAGACATCGTGCAGGAAGGCGTTCAAAGCCCGCGCCCGCTGCCGGATGCCCTTGTCGAGCACCCGCCATTCCTGCGCGGTGAAGATGCGGGGCAACAGGTCGAACGGGATCAGCCGTTCCGGGTCTCCGCCCTCGCCATAGACCGCGAAGGTGATGCCGATCCGCCGGAAGATCGCCTCCGCCTCGTCCAGGCGTCGGTTGAGGCCGGCGATGCCGGTGCGCTCGACCCAGTTCTGCACCTCCGCATAACAGGGGCGCAGCGAGCCATCCGGCTCGAACATTTCGCGGAAGGGCAAGTGGTCATTCCTCCCTTGGCCAGACCGGCCTGACAGAACAGCAGCTTGTGCGTTGCAGCATTCATGCGCGGCCGTTTATGGAATGCAAGATGAAAATCACGGGTCGCGCAAGGAGTTCCCGAATATGAGCGGCAGATGGCCGGAACGAAGCCGCACGCGCGCGGCCATCCTCGCCCTCATGCTGGCGCTGAGCGCCTGCGCCGGGGTGATGCGCGAACAAATCTACAAGGCCAGCCCCACGCCCGTCGCCATCGACCAATATGCGACCACCCGGCCCCAGACGATCAGCGTGCGCAGCGAGGACGGGCTGATGCTGACCGGCTATTACTGGCCCGGCGCGGCGGACGACCATGACGTGCTGATCTTCTTCCACGGGCGCGGCTCCAACCAGGGCGTGGGCGCGCGCTATGCCGAACATCTGATCGGCAAGGGCGACCATGTCCTCGTCGCCTCCTATCGCGGCTTTGGCGGCAATCCGGGATCCCCCACACAGGCCGGGCTGATGATGGACGGCCGCAGCTTCGTCGCCAGGGCGCGCGAACTGGTCGGCAAGGACGCGCGCGTCTATCTTGTCGGCCATTCGCTGGGCGGCGCCGTGGCGCTGCACGTCGCGGCAACCGTGCCGGTGGCGGGCGTCGTCACCCTCTCCACCTTCGACACGTTCGAGGATTCGGCCCCGGCCGGCGCAGGCTTCCTGCTGCCCGACAAGTGGAACAATCTGGATGCGGTCAAAAAGATCAACGCGCCCTTCGCCATGATGCAGGGCACGGCTGACGACCGTGTCGACCTCGACCAGGCCGCCGACCTGTTCGCCGCCGCCCGCACGCCCGCCGCCTATCTGACCGTGCCGGGGGCCGGCCATAATCCGCGCATGGAACAGCTCGGCCCGCTGGTGAGCGAGGCGGTGGCGGCCATGGATTCCGCCACGCTGGCGCGCTGGCCGGCGACGCCGCAGGCCGGCTTTTCCGTCCGCCACAAATAGGGTTGCGAAGCCCGCAGACCGGCCCTATAGCGCCCCCTCACCGCGCAGCCCGACACGGCCTGCGCTGCCCATGGGGCGGAGTAGCTCAGCTGGTTAGAGCAGCGGAATCATAATCCGCGTGTCGGGGGTTCAAGTCCCTCCTCCGCTACCACCTATACAGTCCATCGCTCGGATTTTCGGCTCAGCCCGCCGGCTTGCCCGATTGGTTCCCCGGCAACAGACATCAGGCCACGACGTTGCCGAAAGAGGCGAGCGTTGACAGCGGATTCCAACCCTTCCTATTCTGTTTTCATGAGCGAAGCCGACCCGAAAATTCATGCTCGACTGGGGCCTTGGACGATTAACGAGACCCACAATATCGACTGTCTTGCCGGATTGAGGGCGCTTCCCGACGATTGCCTGGATATGGTCGTCACTTCCCCACCATATTGGGGCCAGAGAGGAAATGGCGGCATCGGCTCAGAGCCTGATCCCCGAGACTATGTGGCCAATCTCGTGAAAATCCTGGACCAGGCGATGCGCTGCCTGAAACCGTCCGGATTGCTGTGGCTCAATGTTGGCGATGCTTACAACACACCGATAAACTGGCGGGAGGAAGACTATGTCCACAGCTCGCTTGGTGCCGATGGCAAAGGGCTGGACAAGAACAATTCAGCCTACACAAAAGCGCGCGGTCGCCGCCGCGCCTTTATCGACAGGGACGCCGGATTTCTCCAGTATGGCAATCTTCTTGCTCTGCCGCAGCGCATAACGATCGCCATGAGTGATCTTGGATGGCTCTTCCGCGGTGAAGTGATCTGGGTAAAGTCGCGACCGCTTCCCGAAGGCGTCTGTCGGCGTCCCCATCGCAAGCATGAGGGAATTTACATTTTCGCGAAGACGGAAAAACACAGGTTCCGCGTGAAGCCGCCTGTCGGGTCGGTCTGGGAACTTGTCCAGTCTCCCAATAAATTCAAGCACTGCTCGACCTTTCCGATCGACCTGCCCGTGCAGTGCATCAAGGCATCGGCACTGCAAGCCGGCGCAGTCATATGTGACCCGTTCATGGGAAGCGGGACGACGGCCAGAGCGGCGCACTCGCTCGGACTCAATCATATCGGCTTCGAACTCGATGCGGCGATGTGCGATCTTGCAAACGGTAAAGAGGACCAAGATCAGCCATTGCTCACCCTTGGCTAGCCTTCAATCCGTTCGCCTTTGCGAATGCCGTCCATTGGTTCGACAGGAAAGCGACCAGCTGGTCCGGCTCCGGTTCATGCATCGTCATCGTGAAGATGCGCTTGCCTGAGGGCGTTTCCTGCGGGCTGGGCGGGGTGCGCAAATTGTAGGAAAACAGGGCGTCGAACTGGCCATCGACCTCGACATAGCCGCGCTTCAATCTCTGCTTGTCCACGTCCACGCTGCGACCGCCCAACTCGCCATAGTTAATGCATTGGCCATGCGGCGGCGGGTAGCTTTTGGCATCCATCGTGATGGCGATGGAAGTCAGCCCTCGCTCCATGAAAGCGCGACTGGCGGGCACATCATCCTGGATGCGTTCTGCAATGCTCGATTTCACATGAGCAGAGCCGAACACCACCCATGCATTCTCATGTCCGAACAGGCCGCCTTCAGTGCGGGCCTGGCCTTCAAGGAAGAGATCGACCTTCGTTGCGCGAATATCCTTGATGCCCATGCTGGCGAGCGCTCGATTGGCTTCGTCGGCTTTCACAATGCGCATCCGCATGCCAAGCGGCTGAAGTCGAGGCTGATAGATCGAGACCAGCGCCCGTTCGAGCGCGAAACCGGACACACGCTTCCATTGCTGATCGCTCCATCCGATCGACAGAAGGTGGCGGTAAATGACATGCTGCCAAAGGTCGCTGGGATTGGCATCGGGGCAATGTCGGTCAGTTCCACGAAAACCGCCGCGACGGCGTCGGATATCTGCCCTTTTCGCACGATTCGATCGCTGAGTTCGGCACGAAACTCCGCCACCTCGCTGTCCGTGATGCCATCGACCTCGACCCACGCCGAAGCGACGCCAGCCTGCGCGGACCTGCATTCCAACCTGGCCATCGTCGCCCCCTATTCCTGTCCCGTTGCGAGAGGATAGTATGACATGATGGCGACTGAACAGGCTTTGCGTCGCGACCAAGGGCCTGATCACGCCCTACAGCACAAAATCCCCCAGCCCCAGCACCGTCACGCCATCCACCCGGATCGCGAACTCCGCCGCTGCGTCCGCATCCGTGTTGCCGTACAATATACCGTTCTCGAACCGCAGCTGGCCCGCCGCCGTGAACGCCGTGCCGGCGTCCAGCATCGCGTTGAAGGCGTCGATCGCCACCGTCGCCTCGTTCGCGTCGATGCCCGACAGGTCGATGCGGTCCGCGCCGCGCTCGAAATCGCGGATGATGTCCCAGCTGAGCACATTGAGGCCGGTTTCCGCCGTCGATCGGAACACGAACATGTCCGCGCCCGCGCCGCCGGTCAGATAATCCTGGCCCAGGCCGCCGGTCAGGCGGTTGGCGCCCGCGTCGCCGATCAGCCGATCGTCGAACTCGCTGCCGATCAGATTTTCGATGGCGACATAGCGGTCGGTCGAACCCGACTGGTCGGTGCCCAATCCGGTCGCCAGATTGGCAATGATGCCGTCATAGGCGCCCGAATAGTCCACCGTGTCGATGCCCGCACCGCCGTCGAGCAGATCCGCGCCGTCGCCGCCGGCCAGCGTGTCATTACCGCCCAGGCCGGAGAGCTGGTTGTCGCCGTCGTCGCCGGTCAGGCTGTCATTGCCGGTCTGCGACCCGTCCACATTCTCGATATTGCGGATGACGTCCAGCCCCGCGCGGGTGTTCTGCCCGGTGGTGATGTTGAGATCGACGATGACGTTCGCGGCGATGTTCGCGAAGCTCAGCTTGTCGACGCCGTTGCCGCCGTCGATCCGGTCGTTGCCGGCGTCGGCGCGGATGATGTCGTCGCCTTCGCCGCCCTGCAGCGTGTCGTTGCCGTCGCCGCCCAGCAGCGTGTCGTTACCGCCGAGGCCCCGCAGCACGTTCGCGCCGGCATTGCCGAACAGGATGTCACCATAGAGGTTCGTGCCGTCCACATTCTCGATCGACACGAGGATGTCGGAGCCGGCCGCCCCCGCCGGCTGCTGCGTGGTGAGCAGCAGGTTGATGGTGACGCCGCCGCTCGCCGCCGAATAGGACACGGTGTCGAAGCCCGCGCCGCCGTCGATCCGGTCGTTGCCGACGCCGCCGGACAGGATGTCGTCGCCATCCTCGCCATAGAGCAGATCCGTGCCCGCTCCGCCGATGATGATGTCGCTGCCGATACCGCCACGCAGCGTGTTGTTCGCGTCATTGCCCGAAATGCGATTGTCGAGCGCATTGCCGATGCCGTTGATCGCCGCCGCGCCGGTCAGCGTGAGATTCTCCAGATTGGCGCCCAGCGTCCAGCTGATCTTGCTCAGCACCTCGTCCGTGCCCTGGTTCGCTGCCTCGACGACGACGTCGCCGACATTGTCCACCAGATAGCTGTCGTCGCCCTCATAGCCGACCAGCCGGTCCGCGCCCGCCGCGCCGTCCAGCAGATTGTCGCCGGTCGTGCCCAGTATCTCATTGTCCAGGCTGTTGCCGAAGCCGTCGACATTGAGGCCCACCAGCACCAGCCGCTCGACATTCTGCGCCAGCGTGTAGGAGCGCGAGACCGTGGCGGTGACGCTGTCATAGCCCTGGCCGGTCAGTTCGACCACCTCGTCGCCGTCACCGTTGACGATGTAGACGTCGTCGCCCGTGCCGCCGATCAGCCGGTCGAGGCCATCGATGCCATAGAGCGTATCATTGCCCGCGCCGCCGATGAGCGTGTCCTGCCCGCCATTGCCGCCCGACAGGCTGTTGCGCCCGCCATTGCCGCGAATGACATTGTCCAGCGCATTGCCGGTGCCGTCGATATTGGTCGCACCCAGCAGCGTCAGATTCTCGATGCCATAGCTCAGCGTCCAGCTGACGGTCGATCGCACCAGATCGGTCCCGCCGCCGCTGTCGGTGGCGACGTCGCCGATATTGTCGACGATGTAGGTGTCGTCGCCCTGGCCGCCCTCCATCGTGTCGGCGCCTTCGCCGCCGTCCAGGATGTTGTTGCCGGTATTGCCGAGCAGCACATTGTTTAGCGCATTGCCGGTGGCGTTGATGTGGCCCGCGCCGCGCAGGAACAGATCCTCGAAATTGTCGCCCAGCGCCCAGCTGACGGTGGATTCGACGCGATCATTGCCCTGTCCCGCGCGCTCCAGCAGCTGCTCGCCGCCGCGCACGATGTAGACGTCATTGCCGTTGCCGCCCTGCATCCGGTCGGCGCCGCCCTGCCCGTCCAGCACATTGTCATAGGCATTGCCGACGATCAGATTGTCGAGCGCGTTGCCGGTGCCGGTGATCGCAGTGCCGACCAGCCGCAGCGTCTCCACATTGGCGCCCAGCATATAGCTGACCGCGCTGATCACGGTGTCGGTGCCGGCATTGGCAGCCTCCGTCACGATGTCGCCGGCATTGTCGACGACATAGGTGTCGTCGCCCAGCCCCCCGCGCATCTGGTCCGCGCCGGCGCCGCCGTTCAGGCGGTTGTCGCCCGCATTGCCGGTCAATATGTTGGACAGGCGCGATCCGGTCAGGTCCACCGACGCGCTGCCGGTCAGCGTCGCATTTTCGATCTGGATGTTGGTGATGGTGTAGCCGGCGGCGGTGAAGACGGTGTCGGTGCCACCGTCCGCCAGCTCGATGATCCTGTCTTCCTCGGTATCGATGTAATAATTGTCGTCGCCGTCGCCGCCGATCATGACATCCTTGCCGGCGCCGCCGTCGAGCGTGTCGTTGCCGTCGCCGCCTTCCAGCCGGTCATTGTCGTCGCCGCCGTTCAGCACATCATTGCCGACGCCGCCGATCAGCCAGTCCAGCCCCGCGCCGCCGTTGATGATGTCATTGTCGCCCTGGCCATCGAGCACATCGTCGCCGGCATCGCCGCTGAGCGTGTCGAGGCCCCAGCCGCCGATGATGCTGTCATTGCCCGCGCCGCCGCTCAGCTGGTCATTCTCGAACCCGCCGTCGATGATGTCGTCGCCATCGTCGCCGGCGATGATGTCGTTGCCCGAATCGCCGTACAGTGTGTCTCCGTCCGCGCCGCCGCTGATCGTGTCCGCGCCGTTGCCGCCGCGCAGCGTGTCGCTGCCCGCCTCGCCGTTCAGGAAGTCGCCCGCCGTGCCGCCGGACAGGGTGTCGTCGCCGCCCCCGCCGTTGATGACGACGCGGTTCTCGCCATTATAGGTGATGACATTGTCGCCCGACAGGCCGGTCAGGGTGGACAGGTCGATGCTGTTGTCGGCCTTCACATGCTGCGCCACCACGCCGCTGCCATTGGTGTCGGACGAACTCCAGATCGCGGTGTAGCCGCCGTCGCTGGTCGCCACGATCGACAGTTCGGCAAGGGAGGTTGGCAGTTCGGAGTGCAGCGCCAGCACGTCGCCGCTCTTTTCGCCGGTGGCGGTGAAGCGCTGGGTGAAGACGCCGCTGCCGGTCATCCAGCCGACGACGAAGCTGCCGTCCGGCAGGCCCTGTATGGTGGTCGCCCCGCCGATGGCGGAAGGCAGCACGATTTCGCCGCCCAGCTTCACGCCGGAGGAGTTGAACCGCTGCACCACGATGCCGGATCCGCCCGCCGCCGTCTGCGCCGATGCCCAGGCGACCGCGAAGCCGCCGCCGCTCAGGATCGTGACGGCGGGGTCGGTCTGCGCCCCGGGCGTGTAGCTGTTGACGCGCGTTTCCGCGCCGTCAGCCACGCCGGCCGCGGTGAAGCGCTGCATGTAGATGCCCGATCCGCTACCGTCCTGCGCGGCGGACTGCCACACCACGACGAAGCGCCCGTTCGACATGCTGGCGACCTGCGCATTGGTCTGGTCGCCGACCGTGAAGCTGTTGACGGCGACGGCCGCGCCATCGAGCGCGCCGGTGGCCGTGTAACGCTGGATGAAGATGTCGTTGAGCGTGCCGGTGGACACATAGGCCCGCACGAAGCCACCGCCCGGCAGGCTTGCCAGCTCGCCGATCGTGGCGCCCGACAGCGTCGTCGCCGTGCCGGCCGCCGTGCCGTCCGCCGCGAACCGCTGGAGCGTGCGCACGCCGTTACTGGTGTACCAGACGACGGCATAGCCGCCATCGGACAGGCCGGTGACGACCGGGGTGGCCGTCGCGCCCAGCGTGCCGCTGACGGTCACTTCGGCGCCGACCTCATTGCCTGCGCCATCGAAGCGCTGCGCGATGATGTCCTGCCCGGTGCCGTCGCTTCTTGCCGCGCTCCAGGTGACGACATAGCCACCGCCGGTCAGCGCGGTCGCCTCGCCCGCGAACTGGGCGCCGCTGATCGCATTGTTCAGCACCGTCTCGGTGCCGCCCTCCATCGACACGACCCCCGCCTCGAAGCGGGCGCGCTCGACGCTGGTCAGGATTTCCTGCTTGCCCGGGCTGCTGAGCACCCAGTTGCTGCCATAGGAGAAGGTCGCGCCGGTCACCGCCAGCACGACATCGGTGCCCGCGCCGCCGTCCAGCCGGTTGACGCCCAGGCCACCGTCCAGCAGGTCATTGCCGTCATTGCCGAACAGATTGTCGGCGCCGTTGCCGCCGACCAGCGTGTCGTTGCCCGCGCCGCCGTCGATATCCACGCGGTTGGCGCCGCCATGGCGGATGCTGTTGTCGGCGCCATCGCCGGTCAGCCGGTCGGCCTGTACCTGATTGTCGGCGGTCACATGCTGGCTGACGATGTCGGCGTCGGCGCCGCTCTTCGACGTCCAGGTCACGGTATAGCCGCCGTCCGGGGTGCCGACGATGCCCAGTTCCTGATAGAGCGAGGACACCGCATCAATGTTCAGCTTCAACACATCGCCCAGCTTCACGCCGGCGGCCGACACGCGCTGCGCAAAGACGCCGCTGCCGTTGTTCCAGGCGACGACATAGCTGCCGTCCGACAGGGTTTCGACCGTGGGGACGACTTCGCCCGAATTGGCGATCGTGATCCGGTTGGTGGCGGCGGACCCATTGGCGTTCTGGCGCTGTACGTAGAGTACGCTGCCGCTGGTGTAGGCGACCACGAAGCCGCCCGCGCTGTGCGCCGCGATGGCCGCGTTGGCTGAGTAAAAATTGTTGGCGATCGTGGTCGGACTGGTGGTCGTGCCGTTGGTGAAGACGGACACGATCAGACTGCCAACGCTGTCGCGGCCAAGCGACACCAGCGTACCGTTGGCCTGCGTCGTGATGTCGATCGCCGTGTAACCGTTGGTATTGGGGATGTTCAGCGTCGAGACGGCAACGCCATCGGCGGTATAGGTGCGGATCTGCTGCCCGGTGTTGATGATGGCAAAGCCGCCATCCGCCGTGGAGGTCACCGCGCGAATGGGCGCGGTACTGAGCGCGACCTGACCGTTCACGGCCACGCCCGCCGCCGAATAACGCTGCATTGCGTAGGACCCGGCATCGCTCCAGGTGACCAGATAGCCGCCATCGGTCAGCCCGGTGATCATCGCGTCCGTCTGGTTGCCGCTGGTGCTCGTGTTGATCTGCGTCTCCGCGCCGATGCGGTCGCCCGCCGCGCTGTAGAGCTGCGCATAGACGCCATAGCCGCTGCCGTCCTGCGCATTGGACTGCCAGGTCACGACATAATCGCCGTTGGCGAGCGTCGTGGTCCGCGTCCTGGACTGTTCCCCGGTCGAATAGCTGTTCACCTGCCGCTCGAAATTGCCGGCGATCGAGATCGTGCCGTCATCGAAGCGCACCTTCTCGATGGAGGTCAGCGTATCGACGCCCTGGTCGCTGGTGACGGTCCAGTTGACCCCGTTGAAGGCGAAGCTGGCGTTGGCGCTGCTGGTGGCGATGACGGCGGTGTCGTCCACACCCTCCGCGCCCACATAGTCGTCGTTGCCGCTGCTGCCCGTGATGACGGCCATGGCCCCCAGTCCCCTCCAAAAATAAGGAGGCTTGCCTAGAGTCCGCTGGCGAGGTTGACAAGCGGGCCTGCGACCAATGGATAGGGCTAACGTCCAAGGATAACACAGTTTTTCATGCGCTCGCCGCGCTCGACAAGGTTGCGCCAAGGTCCCGCGGCGCGGCGCGGCCCGTCTGTTCTGTCCTAGGGCGCCTCCTGCCGATCCGATATCGTCACGCCATTTGCGACGAGCATGAAGAGGCCCTTATGGCGAACATCATCAGTTCGGACTCATCGGTATCCGGGACACTCGACTCCGATTTCATCATCGCTTCCGGCAATTCGACCAACCCCCTGACGGTCAATGCCGGCAATGGTCACGACATCGTGCTCGGCAATCATGGTCCCACCTTCCTGGACGTATCGGACGGGAACGAGACGCTGGCCAGCGGGCTGGTCATCGACGACGCCTCCTACTGGACGACGGTGCCCGACCCGACCTTCGCCAACGCTGCGATCCCGCACACCAGCATTCTCGCCACCGGCAACGACACGCCCAATTATTACCAGATCACGCTCGAAGCCGGACAGACGATCACGGTCGACGTCGATTTCGCCGGCGGCTTGCCCGACTGGCCGGGATTCGATCCGCTGATCCACCTGTTCGACGGTTCGGGCAATCTGGCCGCCAAGAATGACGACGCCAGCCTGAGCGCTGGCGGCCTCGGCTCCTACAGCGCGTCGGATTCCTATCTCAGCTTCACCGCCAGCACGAGCGGCGTCTATTATATCAACATCAACAATTATTATCTGGCCGGCGGCAGCCCCGGCATCCCGGCGGGCGCAACCTATCTGCTCAATGTCGCGGTCACCGGCCATGCCGCCACGGGAGCGGTGGGCAGCGGCCCTGCCACGCTGAACGGCGATGACGGCAATGACGTGCTGATCGGCACGATCGGCAATGACGTACTGAACGGCGGCGCGGGCGACGACCGGATGGAGGGCGCGGGTGGCGTCGATCTCGCCAGCTATGCCAGCGCCAATTCGGGCGTCACCGTCTCGCTCGCCATTACGGGATTTCAGGATACGATCGGCGCAGGCGTTGACCTGCTGCGTGGCGTCGAGAGCCTGCTCGGCAGCGTCTATGCCGACAGCCTGACCGGCGACAATGGCGCCAATGTGCTGGACGGCGGCGGCGGCAGCGATGTGCTGAATGGCGGCGGCGGCAACGACCGATTTCTGGTGCGCTCACAGTTCAGCGCGATCACCACGATCGACGGCGGCGCGGGCGACGCCGATTTCGTGGTGCTGGACACCGGCACGGCCTGGAATGTCGATCTGGCGACCGGCACGGGGACCAGCATCAACGGCGCGGGCGTGCAGATCAGCAATGTCGAAATCCTGAGCGCCAGCGACAATAGCGACATTCTGGGCGCGGGCGCCGGCACAACCATCCGCGCGCTGGGCGGCTCCGACACGGTCTATGCGTCCACAGCCGCGACCCAGATTCTCGATGGCGGCGACGATATCGACACCCTCGACCTCAGCCGCTTCACCACGCTCAACGCCGCGCTGGTGGTGAACCTGACGACCGGCCTCAGCAGCCTGTCGGGCGCACGCTTCTGGAACTTCGAGAACGCCAATGGCGGCGCCAGCGCGGACTCCATCACCGGCACCACCGGCGCCAACACGCTGTTCGGCTTCAACGGCAATGACCGGCTGAACGCGCTGGACGGCGCGGACACGCTCTATGGCGGCGCGGGCGACGACACGCTGCTGGGGGGCGCGGGCCTCGACTATCTGTCGGGCGACGATGGCGCGGACCGTCTGGAGGGCGGCGATGACGCCGACACGCTGCTGGGCGGCGCGAACAACGACACCATCCTGGGCGGCGCGGGTAACGACCTGATCATCGGCGGCGCGGGCGATGACGTGATCGACGGCGGCGACGACATCGACACGGTCGGCTTCGTCGATGCCACCATCGGCGTCTCGGTCGACCTGCGCAATACCAACCTGCAGAACACCAATGGCTCGGGCCTGGACACGTTCCGCAATGTCGAGAATGTCACCGGCACCCTGTTCGGCGACTTCATCCAGGGCAGCAGCGGGGCCAACACGCTGAACGGCAGCGGCGGCATCGACACTATCTTCGGCCATGGCGGCAATGACATCGTCAATGGCGGCGACGGCTCCGATACGCTGGATGGCGGCGCAGGCAATGACACGATCAATGGCGGCGCGGATGTCGACTGGGCCAACTACACCATCGCAACGGCAGGCGTCACCGTGTCGCTGGCGATCAGCGGCCCGCAGAATACCGGCGGCTGGGGCACCGACACGCTGGTCTTCATAGAGTCCCTGTACGGCAGCAACTTCAACGATGTGCTGACCGGCGACGGCGGCAATAACGGCCTGACCGGCTGGGACGGGCAGGACCGGCTCTATGGCGGCGCGGGGCTGGACACGCTGGACGGCGGCGCAGGCAATGACCGGGTCGAGGGGCAGGACGGCGACGACATCCTCTATGGCGGCGTCGGCAACGACACCATCCTGGGCGGCGCGGGCGAGGACCTCATCATCGACATCAGCGGCACGGACGTCATCGACGGCGGCGCGGACTATGACACGTTGAGCTTCTCGGGCGCGACTGCGGGCGTGCAGGTGGACCTGGGCGTCGTCGGCGCGCAGAATACGGGCGGCGGCGGCATGAAGACCATCAGCAATATCGAGCAGGTGATCGGCAGCGCCTTCGACGATGTGCTGCGGGCCAATGACAGCGGCCAGCAACTGGTGGGCGGCGATGGCACCAATGTCCTGACCGGGGGAAGTGGCGGCGACTGGCTGATCGGCGGCGACAGCTATGACTATCTGGAGGGCGGCGCAGGCGACGACGTGCTGAACGGCGGCGGCGGCGCTTTCGACAGCGCCAGCTATCTGGGCGCGTCGGCCGGAGTCACGGTGTCGCTGCTGATCGCCGGCCAGCAGGACACCGGCGGCGCGGGCAAGGATATATTGATCGGCATAGAACGCCTGTTCGGATCGCAATATGCCGACACCCTGATTGGCGACGATCAGGGCAACATCCTGGGCGGCTATGGCGGCAACGATATTTTGCAGGGGGGCGGCGGGTTCGACCAGTTCAACATCGACTGGTCCGGCAGCGGCGAGCATGACGAGATCGACGGCGGAGACGATTTCGACTGGATCGGCTTCAGTTCCGGCGCGGCGACGGGCGTCATAGCCTCCACCGTGACCGGCACGGCTTTCGACGGTGCGGGCAACACCGCCAGCTTCACCGGGATCGAACAGTTCTACGGCTCCGGCAAGAACGACATTCTGACCGCCGTCAGCGCCTTCGGCCAACAGGGCGACGACATTATCCGCGCTCTCGACGGCTATATTTCCAATGTCTATCCTTATGACGGGTTCGACGGCGGCGACGGCATCGACACGCTGGACGTCTCGTTGCTGACCGACAGCGCCGGCGCCGTCATAGACCTCGCCGTAGGAACCATCGGCGCCGAACGCGCGACGCGCTTCGAAAATGTCATCGGCAGCGCATTCAAGGATGTCGTGACCGGCACCGACGGCGTCAACATCATCTCCACCGGCGCCGGCAATGACGAGATCAACGCGGGCGGCGGCGACGACCGGATCGACGGCGGCGCGGGCGCCGACATCATGCGCGGCGGAACGGGCGACGACTGGTATTATGTCGATAACGCCGCCGACGCCGTGGTCGAGGGCGCGAACGCCGGCACGGCCGACCGCGTGCTCGCCAGCCGCAGCTATGCGCTGGGCGGCAACAGCCAAATAGAGATCATGACCACCACCGACCATGCCGGCACGACCGCGATCGACCTCACCGGCAACGGCTTCGTCAACCAGCTGGTCGGCAATGCCGGCGCGAACCGGCTGGACGGCGGCGGCGGCGCGGACGTGATGCAGGGCAATGGCGGCAACGACACCTATGTCGTCGACAATGCCGGCGACGTGATCGTCGAGGGGTTGAATGGCGGCACGGACCTGGTCGAATCCTCGGTCAGCCATGTGCTGGGCGCCAATGTCGAACGGCTGCGCCTGACCGGCACGGCGGACCTCACCGGCGGCGGCAATGCGCTCGACAATCGCCTGTTCGGCAATGACGGCGCCAATGTGCTGAACGGCGGCGACGGCGCGGACAGCCTCTACGGCCGGCTCGGCGCGGACACGCTGGTCGGCGGCGCGGGCGCGGACGGCTTCTATTTCGACACCGCGCCGGCGGCGGGCAATATCGACCGCATCACCGACTTCAATGTGGCGGACGACACGATCTACCTCGGCCAGGGCAATTTCGCCGCACTGGCGGAAGGCGCGCTGCTGCCCTCGCAGTTCGTCATCGGCGCGGCGGCCGGCGATGCGACCGACCGCATCATCTACAACAGCGCGACCGGCGCGCTATTCTATGACAGCGACGGCACAGGCGCGGCGGCGCAGGTGCAGTTCGCGACGCTGACGACCGGCCTTGCCATGACGGCGGCGGATTTCGTCGTGATCTAGCGCCGCAATCCCGCCAGCGCGGCGACATCGGCTTCCTGATCCTTCGGGAAGTTGATGACGCCGACCAGGCCCGAACACACGTCCTGCACGCCCGCCAGATCGCCCGCCGCCAGCGCCGCGCGCCCGCGCGTCACCAGCAGGTCGAACTTCGCCGGATCGGTCGTCAGGCCCCGCTGATGCTGAAGATAGGCAAACGCCTCGACATAGAATTCCGGCCGCTGACGGTTCACCCCCGACAACAGCTGGTCGACCGTGTTGACCGTCCGCTCCGCCACCGGCACGCGTCCTTCCTCCAGCGCCTGCTCGGCCGACGCCAGCAGCTGCGCTATCCGGTCGCGATCGCCCTGCGACAGCAGCGACAGCATCATGCGAGACCGCGCCTCCACCCGGAACATCTCGCTCCGCACGATCTGCACCCGCAGTTCCGGGCGGTGCCGCAGCCGCGAAATATCCTGCCGCAACAGCCGCGCTTCCTCCGCGATCGACCGGAAGGTGTCCGCCTCGATCGCATTGTCGAGCCGGCGATACTGGTCGAGGATGCGCCGGTCGATCCGATGCATCTCCTCGCCGAACCGCCCGCGCACCGCCGGGTCCAGCCCGTCGAACGCCTCCAGCGCCCGCGCCGCCGCATCCAGCGCCACGCAAGCGTAAGACCGTCCATGCGTCGCGAAATCGACCCGCGCCAGATCGTCCATGTAGAAACTGTGGTCGCGCAGATGCAGCCCCTGTTCGGGCAATTCCACCGAACAGCGGATCAGCTGGCTGTCATCCACCGACCAGTGCAGCACGATCTGCTCGCCCGGCCGCAGCGGCGCGGCATAGCTCGGCAAATCCGCGCCCGACAGGCGGAACGACCCAATCAGCAGGTTCGCCTCCGGCTCCAGCACGCCCTCGGCCTGCTCGAACAGTTCGACGTCGATGAAATCCGCACTGCCCGGGTCCAGCCGCCGCGCCGACCGGAACGTCCGCGCGCCCTTGCGCGGCAGCGTCTCGCCCTTGCGGATCAGCGGCTCCAGCACGTTGATCGCGCGCACGCCGTCGCCATCCTCCACCTTGACCGCGATCGTGCTGGTGCAGGGCGCGCCCGCCGCCGCCGCCGCGACCCGCGTGATGGTCAGCGCCGCGCAGGCTTCCTCCACCCGCGCGCCGGCCGCGTCGGTCACGGTCATCGTCACCTGCGTCTCGCCCTCGCCCAGCGCGACGACGAACACCGGGCTTTCGCTCACCGCCCGCTCGCCATAGTCGCGCCCGTCGCTGCCCGTCGCCGTCACGCGCAGCCCCTCGCCGCCGCCCGCCGCCGTCACGCGAATGCGCCCGCGCTCGCGCGAGGTGCGCGCCTCATAGTCGTAGGAGACATCCGCCCCCGCCGCCTGCGCTACCCGCGCCGGCTTCGCCTCCGCCTCACCATCGGCCCAGACCCGACTCTCGGCATAGATCGCCGCGCCCCGCGCCACCGCCGTCATCGGGTCGATGTCCAGATCGGTCGCGATCCCCAGTTCCGCCGGCACGCGTTCCCGAATAATCGGCATGCGCGACGGCCCGCCGATCAGCACGACCTTGCTGACATCGGCCGGCGTATATTTGTGGTCCGCGATCACCTTGCGGCAGAGCGCGATCGACTGCTCCACCTTGTCGGCGACGAGGCCATCCAGATCGGCGCGGCGCAGCACCACCTCGACATACATCTCCCGTCCCGCCGCGTCGGTCGCCCGCGCATCATGCTCCGACACGAAGATGATCGCCTCGCTTGATGTCGACAGCTCGATCTTCGCGGCTTCCGCATTGGCGGTCGCCAGCGCCAGCAGCCGGCGATAGTCGTCCTGCTGCTGCCACCCTTCGGGCAGGGAAAATTCCCGCTCCAGCCAGGGCCGCACGAAATTCTCGACGATCATGCGATCGAAATCGCTGCCGCCAAGCATGTTGATGCCTTCATGCGCCTCGATCGAGACCTGCCCGTCGATCGCGCGGACCAGCGCCACGTCGAACGTGCCGCCGCCCAGATCATAGACCAGGAACAGGCCGGTGCGCGCCTCCGGCTTCTCGATACAGGCCAGCGCGGCGGCGATCGGCTCCTGCAACAGGCCGACCTGCGCCAGCCCCGCCGCCCGCGCCGCGCGGATCGTCGCTTCCGACTGCATCTGGTTGAACGCGGCGGGCACGGTGACGACCGCGCCCTCTATCTCCTCGCCCTCGCCCACGCCCGCGCGCATCTGCTTCATCAGCTGCCGCAGCACCTCGCTGCTCGCCTCCTCGGGCGTGATCGTGCCGTCCTCCGGCCCGAAGGGCAGCACGGTGGACGTGCCCAGCAAGCGCTTGAACCGCGACGCGACGCCCCTGGGGTTGGTGCGCAGCTGCTCATAGGCGCGCTTGCCGACATAGCGCCCGCCATGCCGGTCGGTCATCACCACCGACGCCAGCACATCCTCGCCGCTCACCGCCTTGTACAGCTCCAGCCGCCCGGCGCGGTTGCCGACGATCGCCGAATTGGACGTGCCCAGATCGATGCCAAGATACATGAAGATCAGCCCTGTTTCAGAAGGATGCGGCCGCCATGGACGATGCCGTCCGCGCCGATGATGGTGGGTTCCAGCGTCTCGGCGACGCTCGCCGCGCCTTCGCTGATGTCGTCCGCATTCACCGGACTGGCGGGAATTTCCGGCGTGAACGCCTCGCCCTCATAGGTGGCGAGGCGCATGCCTTCCCCCTCCAGCACGCTGTCCAGCTTGCGCCGGGCAAAGCGCAGCTGCGCCTCCCCCGCTTCGCGCCGGGCCGGATCGGCATGGCCCAGTTCCCGCTCCAGCGCCGCGCACAGCTTCCAGTACTGCACAGCGAGCGTCGCCAGCGCCGCCTCGCTCATGGCTGCGTCCCCGCCGGTTGCGCATCGACCATGGGCTGGCCCGGGACGAAGCGCGGCGTGCTGGAGGTCGCCGGCCCACCGCTGCCCGATGGCGCATAGGATGGCGCGGGTTCATGCTCGGGCGGCATGGTAAAGGGACGCGGTGCGGGCGGTGGCTGCGCCGGCCGCTCCTGCGCCGCGCGGATCTTTTCCAGCAGATCTTCGGCGTTGGCACGCCGGCGCTCCGCCCGATCGCTGTAATAATCGCCGGAGGATGGCGCCACGGCCTCCCCGCTTGCGGCAGCCGCCTCGCGCTGCCTGCGCCGCTCGGCCCGGTCCGACCCCCGGCCATAGAGTATGGCGATCAATATGATGACGACCAGGAAACCCCGAGCCACGCCGAACCGCCCCTTTTCGCGTGGCGCGCGCGGTGTCGGCGCGCTTTTTTCACGCGGCGCACGCGCGGGCGGCGTCGCGGCCTTGCCGGAACCACCGCCGCCCCCCCTGCTTGACCGCCCGAAGGACCCCGGCGCACGCGGCGCAGCCGGCGCAGCGTCGTCCTTCGGCGCTTCACGCACCGCGACATCCGCCTCCACGCCGAAATGCTTGAGGTCCTCCTCCAGCTTCTGCGCGACCGGCGCGGGCGGCCCCTGCCCCGCCAGCCACACCAGCATGGCATAGGCCGCGTCCCGCTCGCGCGCCTTGTTGTGCATTTCGATGGCGATGTCGCGCACCGTCATGAACACGGTTTCCAGCGCCTTGTCGTTATTGTCGGCCCGCCCCCCCAGGCATTCCACATCGGCGACCAGCGCGTTGATCGACCCGGCCAGCCCGCCCGCGCCCTCCAGACCGCCCGCCTCGACCTGCCGCGCCAGCGGCCGCAGCGCGGCCAGCGCCATGTCGTGCAGCTGGTTCGCGCGCTTGACCGCCGCATTGCCGATCAGCGTCGGCAGTTCCCGCTCCAGCGCGGCGCGATGCGTGGGCACCAGCGCGAAGCTGGACAGCAGTGCCCGGCCCAGCCGCAGCGCGATCTCATATTGCTGATGCTCGTTGGACAGGTCGACGCTCAGCGAGCGCACCGACGCGAAAATGTCGCCCGACGCCGGATCGTCCAGCCCGCGCGCCGCCTCATGCACCTGCATCGGCCGGCGCAGATTGGACCACACGTCCAGCGCGGTCAGCAGGCTCGTCGCATGCCCCTGGCTCGCCGGATCGGCCTTCAGCGCCTCGATCCCGGACAGGATGCGCCCGCGCGACTGATCCAGCGCCTGCCCGATCTCCGCGCCATAGCCGGCCAGCAAAGCATCGCGCAGCCCGGTGTCGAACCGCCCCTTCGCCGCCCCATCCGCCTGTAACGCGCGAGTCAGCGCGGCGCGGCCCGTAGCGCTGGCCGCGAAAGCCGCCGCCGCCTTCGCGCCCACCGTCCTGGCCCGTTCGTCCAGACATTCGTCGAACAGCGCCCGGTCGATCTCCCGCTCGCGCGCGGCAAAACGCGCTTCGTCCAGCTGCTCCAGCAGCGCGTCGCCATCCACGTCGCGCGCGGCGGCCAGCACCTCGCCCGCCGCCTGCGCGTCGGACAGGTCTGTCTCCAGCAACGCGACCGCGATGTTGAAGCGCGCCACGCCCGACGCCTTGCCCAGCATCGATCGCAGCGGCGCGCTATCGCCCGTCCGCAGCGCCGCGATCAGCGCGTCGGTGGTCGCGCGCGGCAGACCCGGCATCCAGCGGATTTCCGCCGCCAGCCGCTCGCGCGGGGCCATCAGCGCGGCGCGCGCCGCGCTCAAGGCCGCTTCGTCGCGACCCAGCTCGAACGAAAGGCTGTCATAGGCTTCATTGATCTGCGCCGTCCCAGCCGCGAGCGGCAGTTCCAGCAACGCAAAGGGATTGTCGGCCAGCTCCGGCCGCGCCTGCGGTCCCGCCACGGTAACCGGGGCGACCGGCTCCTCGACCTGCGCCGCGCGCCGCCTCAGCGCACGCAACCGCTCCGCGCCCGCTGTCTCCAGCGCCGGATCGACCATCTCCCCTTCATCGGCCGAAATGTCCCGATTGCGCCAGCCAAAGCCCACACGCACCCCCATGCTCGCCCACGGGTCTGGCTGATACCGACAATGTCTCGATCAATCGTTAATCCGGGGGCAGGAACGGCTGCGAAACGGAGTGATTTGCCGCAACGGACGCTTGGCTTTATCGATGGCCGTCATGACCATTTCCGACAATCGCCCGCTTGCCCAACAGGTTGCCATCGTCAGCGGCGGTGGCGGGCCGATCGACGCGGATGGCGTGGAGGGGATCGGCTCGGCGATCGCGGTCGCGCTGGCCGCTGCCGGCACGGCCGTGCTGGTGATCGACCGCGATGAAACAGCAGGGCAGACCACGGTCGATCGAATCACCGATGCCGGCGGCCACGCCGCCCTGCTGGTCGCCGACATCGCCGATCCCGATACCGGCGAACGCGCCGTGCAGGCCGCCATCGATCGGTTCGGTGATGTGGACATCCTGGTCAACAACGCCGCCGTCACCAGCCGCCTCGCCGCGCATGCAATGACGGCGGAGGAATGGACCCGCGTCATCGGCGTCAACCTGACCGGCACGATGTTCCTGGCGGCGGCGGCGCTGCGACATTTCATGGCGCGCGGCGGCGGATCAGTGGTCAACATCGCCTCGGCCGCCGGCATGCGCAGCTTCGGCAATCCCGCTTATGCCGCGTCGAAGGCGGGCATGATCGGCCTCACCGTCGATCTCGCCGGCAGCTATGGCCCACACAATATCCGGGTCAACGCCGTGGTGCCCGGCACCGTCGAAACGCCGATGGTGCGCAGCCTGGTCGATCCCGCCCAGCGCGAAGCGCGCCTGTCGCTGACGGCGCTGCGCCGCGAGGGCTATGCGCGCGATGTCGCGGCGGCGGTCGTCTATCTCTGCGGGCCGGATGCGCGCTGGATCACCGGCGTCACGCTGCCGGTCGATGGCGGCATGCTCACCTTGCCGCCGCGCATCGGCTGACGATCACCCCCGCGCCCGCCCGTCGTTCATCCGCTCCATCCAGCGCACCATCTCCGCATTGGGATGCCCCGCGACGATCTCGCCATAGCTCGTCGCGTCCTCGTCCTGCCCCAGCTTGAACTTGCCCTCGACCTTCGTGACCCGTGCGGTGAAGCCAATGATATGCGGCGCCATCCGCCCATAGCGCTCGCCCATCTTCGCCGATGTCCACGGCGCCGCCCGGTCCCGCTCCATCGCATCGGTCAGCACGTCCAGCGCCTTGTCGATATCCGGCGCGCCAAAGGTCACCTCCGCCTCGATCCGCAGCTGCGCATAGTTCCAGGTCGGCGCCCAGCCGGGCTTGCTCACCAGTTCGGGCGACACATAATCCTGCGGCCCCTGCACCAGGATCAGCGCGCGCGGATCGGCCTCCAGCGCCGCGACCAGCGGATTGCGCCGCGACAGATGGCCGATCAGCGCGCTCAGCCGCCCGGCCTGCAACTGCGCCACCAGCGGCAGCATCGCCGCATCGGTCGGTGGTCCCGCCACCGGCACGACCCAGGCCAGCGGATAATCGGCGATCAGCGCCAGCATATCCGCATCCGTATAGCGGTCGAACGGCGACAAGGTCGACGGAGAAGACGTCACTGCACTACCCCCATATTCTCCCCCGATTGTCGCCGCCGCCGCCCCGCTTGCCAAGCGCCAAGACCCCGAAAAGCGGGGGACCAAGCTATTGCGAGGCTTTACCAGTCCGCTATACTGGACCGCCACGATGCCGCCAATCACAGGATAGCCCG
This sequence comes from Sphingobium sp., assembly GCA_044237945.1. GTDB lineage: Bacteria > Pseudomonadota > Alphaproteobacteria > Sphingomonadales > Sphingomonadaceae > Sphingobium. The sequence goes on from JBIIEH010000005.1 coordinate 75,147, forward strand.
GTCCAATGCTTCGCCCCTGGAAAGTCGGGTTGACCAACCGGATCGACCCGGCGCTGCGCACGCCGCTCTATCTCCAGATCGTCCACGCCCTCATCCGCGAGATCGAGAGCGGCCGCCTCGCGCCTGGAACCTATCTGCCCAGCAGCCGGGAAATGGCGACCACATTGGGCGTCAACCGCAAGACGGTGGTGCTCGCCTATGAAGACCTGATGGCGCAGGGCTGGCTCAACAGTGAGGGCACGCGCGGCACGGTCGTCTCGCGCGCCATCACCGAACGCGGCAAGGGCGCGGCCAAGCCCACGCCGCAGGAAGCGCCCTTCCCCGAGCGCCCGTCCTACGACTTCCTGCCGCCGCCCGCCCGCGCGCTGGCCCTGCCCGAAAGCGCCGCGACCAAGATCGACGAGGGCGCGCCCGACGGCCGCCTGTTCCCGCAGGAAATCCTCTCCCGCGCGTACCGATCCGCGATCAAGCGCGCCGCCCGCGACAATCGCCTCGCCTATCGCGACCCGCGCGGCACGCCGATGCTGCGCGCGGGCGTGGCGGAAATGCTGCGCTCCGAACGGGGCCTGGCCGTCAGCGCCGACAATATCTGCATCACCCGTGGCAGCCAGCACGCGCTGTTCCTGGCCGCCCGCGCGCTGATCCGGCCGGGCGACGTGGTGCTGGTGGAGGCGCTGACGCACGAACCGGCCTTTGCGGTCTTCGCGGCCTGCGGCGCGAAGACCGTGCCCGTGGCGCTCGACGAAAACGGCGTCGACGTCGCCGATGTCGAGCGCGCCTGCCGCAAGCACCGCGTCCGCGCCATCTTTCTGACGCCGCACCACCAGTTCCCGACCACCGTCGCGCTGCGCCCGGAACGCCGCCTGCGCCTGCTCGAACTCGCCCGCCAGTTCAATTTCGCGGTGATCGAGGATGATTACGACCATGAGTTCCACTTCGAATCGCAGCCTTTGCTGCCGATGGCCAGCTACGCGCCGTCGCATGTCGTCTATCTGGGGTCGCTCTCGAAACTGCTGCTGCCCGCGCTGCGCATCGGCTATCTGGTCGCGCCCGCCGCCTATATCGACGCGATCGCGCATGGCGTGTCGCTCACCGACGGCATGGGCAACACTGTGACGGAGGACGCCGTCGCCGAACTCATCACCGAAGGCGAACTGCGCCGCCACGCGCGCAAGGTGGGCCAGGTCTATGCTGCCCGCCGCGACGCCTTCGCGCAGGCGATGGCGGCAGAGCTGGGCGACCGCATCGACTATCGCATGCCCGACGGCGGCCTCGCCTTCTGGGTCAATTTCCGCGATTCCGCCGTGCTGCGCCGCGCCGAAGCGAACGCCGCCCGCCACGGCCTGCGCTTCGCCAGTTCGGAAAGCTTCCGCGCCGCCCCGGACGCCCCCCATGGGCTTCGTCTGGGCTTCGCCAGCCTCACCGAAACCGAAGCGCAGGCGGCGCTGAAGCGCCTGGGCCTCGCCGCGCGGGATCAGGCAGAGTAGCGCGCCTTGCCTCCCACGAAGGTATGCAACACCTTCACGTCCTTGATCTTCTCGACGTCCACCGCGAACAGGTCCGCGTCCAGTATCGCCAGATCCGCATAATAGCCCGGCGCGATCACGCCGCTGCGGTCCTCCATGAACCCGGCATAGGCATTGGCGGCGGTATAGGCATGCAGCGCCTGCTCCATGCTCACCTTCTGCTCGGGCAGCCAGCCATTGGGATTGGCCCCGTCGATCGTCTCGCGCGTCACCGCGCCATAGACGCCCGTCAAAGGATCAAGCGGCCCCACCGGCCAGTCCGACCCGAAGGTCATGGTCGCGCCCGTATCCAGGAACGACTTGAACGCATATGTGCCGTTCAGCCGCTTCTCGCCGATCCGCTTCACCGCCCAGCGCCCGTCGTCGATCGCATGGAACGGCTGCACCGACGCGATCACCTTCTGTTTGGCGAAGCGCGGAATGCTGGTCGGTCGGCAATGCTGCGCATGCTCGATGCGGAAACGCCGGTCGCGCGGGCCGTTCGCCTTCTCGACCTCGGCGAAGATATCCAGCACCTCGTCATTCGCCTCGTCGCCGATCGCATGGGTGGTGACGTGCAGCCCCGCCTTGTCCGCGCCCAGGATGAAGCGGCGCAAATCCTCCAGGCTGGTCACCCGCATGCCATGCTGGTCGGGCGCGTCGCTATAGGGTTCCCAGAACAGGGCCGTGCGCGATCCCAGCGAGCCGTCGCACAGGCCCTTGACCCCGCCCCAGCGGACCCAGTCGTCGCCCCTGCCCTGTTCCTTGACGATCGCCGCCATCTTCTCCCAGTCGGGCAGCGGCACGAAGCTGTAGAAGCGCATGTCGGTCTCGCCCCTGGCGCGCAGGCCCGTCAGCGCCTGATGCGTGAACCAGTCGATTTCCGGCACATGCACCTGCGCCACGCCCTTGGACAGGCCATGGGCGATGCCCTCGCGCGCGGTCGCCATGCGTTCGTCCTGCGTCGGCTCGGGGATGACGCGATCGACCAGATTCTTCGCGTTGTCCTTCACCACCCCGGTCGGATTGCCAGCCGCATCGCGCACGATCACGCCGCCATCGGGATCGGGCGTATCCTTCGTGATGCCCGCGCGCTTCAGCGCCTCGCTGTTCAGCAGATAGGCGTGCAGGTCGGTGCGCGGCACCGCGACCGGCGTATCGCCGGTGGCCGCGTCGATCCATTCGCGCGTCGGCAGCTCGCCGCCCAGCCGCTGCTCGTCCCAGGTCCCGCCCAATATCCAGCGCCCCGGATGCGCCTTCGCCGCCTCGCCCAGCCGCGCGGCGAAATCGGCGCGATCCTTGGAACTCAGCAGATCGGGCTGCGACAGCGTGATCGACCCGCGCAGGAAATGGGTGTGATTGTCGGTAAAGGCCGGCATCACGAACGCGCCCTGAAGGTCGATGATCTTCGTCGCCTTCGTGATCTTCGCCTTCACCGCGTCGCCGCCGACCACCGCGATCCGGTCGCCGCTGATGCCGATCGCGGTCTGCCGCGCCTCACCAGTCTTGCCGGTCCACACGCTTGCATTGATGAGCGCGACGTCCAGCCCCTTGTCGGCCACCCGCGCCGCAATCGGCCGCGCCAGCAGCATGGCCCCCATGCCGGCCCCGGCCCCGATGAACTGGCGACGATCCATGGCGATACTCCCTGTTGCTCTATTCCCTTGATCTAGCACGCTGCCCGTCGACGCGGTACGCGGAAACATCCAATAGCGCGCCGCCGACGGGTCCAAGCGGCGACGGGTCCAGCGCCGCGCTTGGACCCCCTGCCTTCGTCAAACTGGATGTTTGGCCAGGGCAAAGCCGATGTCATGGCCCCGTCACAGTCGGCAATGATCCGGAAAAAGAACGGACGGGCCGGTCACGATCAAAAAGGGGCATGGCACATGAAGATCACGCAGTGGATGAGCGGCACCATTTTGGCAGGCGCGGCGATGCTCGCGACGCCGGCGCTCGCGCAGGAACCGGCCGCCGACGAGGGCACAGAGATCATCGTCACCGCCACCAAGCGCAACGAAAGCCTGATGCAGACCGCCCTGCCGGTCAGCGCCGTCACCGGCGATCAGCTCAAGAAGATGAACGCCAACAGCCTCGCTGACTATGTCACCCGCCTGCCGGGCGTGGTCTTCAACGACTATCAGCCGGGCGTGTCGGAAGTCGTGATCCGCGGCATCGCCGCCACCACCTATCACGAACAGGGCCAGACCACGGTCGGCTATTATATCAACGAAATTCCGCAGGTGGAGCCGGGCTTCCCGATCGGCATCCCGGACGTCGACACCTTCGACCTGGAGCGGGTCGAGGTGCTGCGCGGGCCGCAGGGCACGCTGTTCGGCTCGTCCACGCTGGGCGGCCTCGTCAACTATGTCGTGAACACCGCCGACCCGTCCAAGCTGGAGGCGGCCGCCTCCACCATGCTTGGCTCGACCAAGAACGCCGCCGGTGACCTCAATCACGGCTTCAAGGCCATGGTCAACGTGCCGATCATCGCCGATCAGCTGGCCGTGCGCCTCGTCGTCGGGCACCGCAAGGACGCGGGCTTCCTCGACAATCCGGGCATCGATCGCGACGGCAGCAACGACTTCACCAGCGCCAGCTATCGCGGGTCGATCGTCTGGACGCCCACGCCCGACACCAAGCTCACCTATATGAGCTATTATCAGAAGACCCGGCTGGACGATCAGACCTATCTGGACCTGGGCAATCCCTATGTCCGCGATGTGGCGCACGCCGAATGGCAGTCGACCCGCTTCTGGCTGAACAGCCTGCGTCTCGACCAGGAACTGGGCTTCGCCAAGCTGACCGTCATCGGCGCGGTCAACAGCAAGAAGAACAACACCGTCTTCTCGAACCAGGGCGTGGGCTATGTCACCGGCGTCACGACCGGCCCGGACTCGGCCTACAGCTTCGGCGACGCCACCGCGAACATCAAGACGATCGAGGCCCGTCTGGCCTCGACCGGCGAGGGCATGTTCCGCTGGCTGATCGGCGTCAGCTACATGCGCGCCACCAAGAACACGAACGACGTCATTCTCCAGAACGGCGCGGAAGCCTATATCAACGCCAATCCGGGCGATTTCTCCGGCCCGGCCAATATCCTGGCCCCCGGCGACCGTATCTATGGCTATCTCACAGACTCGCTGAACAAGGATTTCGGCGTCTTCGGCGAACTCAGCATCAAGCCGATCGAGCAGATCGAAATCACGCTGGGCGGCCGCTATTACGACACCACGGCGAAGGCGGGTCTGGTCAACCAGGCGAGCTTCCTCAGCGGCTCGCTGACCGACGCGGGCAGCAGCCTCGACCAGAAGGAAGACGGCTTCACGCCCAAGGTCACGGCCGCCTTCCGCCCGAACAAGGATTTGATGATCTACGCGACCTATTCGAAGGGTTTTCGCGTGGGCGGCGCGAACCCCAATGCCGGCCTGCTGCCGGGCCTGCCGACCAATTACGAGAGCGACACGGTCAACAATTATGAAGTCGGCGTGAAGGGGAAGCTGGGCGGCGACCTGTTCACCTTCGACATCACCGGCTTCCACCTCGACTGGAACAACATCCAGGCGCGCCTGTTCGGCCCGGCGCCGACCTATTATTCCTACGTCATCAACGCCGGTGGCGCGGATGTGGACGGCGTCGAATTTTCCGGCACCCTCCGCCCCGTGCCGCAGTTCAGCCTGAACACCAACGTCACCTACCAGAAGGCCGAGCTGACCAAGTTCCTGCCCTATCCGTTCGACGCGGCGGGTCTGGGCGGCTACCCCAAGGGCACGACCCTGCCCGGATCGTCGAAGTGGTCGATCTCCAACACCGCCACGCTCGACCTGCGCGACGTCGGCGGCGCGCCGATGCTGGAGGTGGCGCATCGCTACCTCTCCTCGGCCCCGACCTCGTTCGACGATGTCTCGCGCCGCGGCGACTTCCACGTCTTCGACGTGCGCGCCTCGATCGACCTGATGGAGGGCGTGCGCGCCATGGGCTTCGTCAACAATCTGTTCGACAAATATGGCGTGCTGAACGCGCCCTTCGCGAACGACGCCTTCACCCCGCAGGGGTCGATCATCCGGCCGCGCACTTACGGCCTGCGCATCGACTGGAGCATGTAAGAGCCTGTAAGGGTCGCATCAGGGCGCGGAGCGGCGACGCTTCGCGCCCTTTTTCTTTTGTGTGGGAGTATAAGGCATGAAGGCTTGGCGGATCGGGATCGCCGCACTGTTGGCGACGGCGGCAACGCCCGCGCTCTCGCAGGGCCTCAGCCTCCAGCCCAGCCGCACGCTCGACTACACGGTCGACGAAGCCACCTGGATGCAGCCCGACCTGTCGCCCGACGGCAAGACGCTGCTGATCGACATTCTGGGCGATATCTACGCGCTCGACGCCACCGGCGGCACGGCCCGCCCGCTGCTCACCGGCCTCGCCTATGAAGCACATCCCGTCTTCTCGCCGGACGGCACCCGCTTCGCCTTCATCTCCGACCGATCGGGCGTCGTGAACCTGTGGGTCGCCGACGCGGACGGCTCCAACCCGCGCCAGATCAGCCAGGAAACATCGCTCAACATCCTGTCGATGCCCGCCTGGTCGCCGGACGGGAAGTCGCTCTACGTTTCCCACATGGTCCACCGCCAGCTGGCCTTCGAGCTGTGGAAGTTCGACGCGGCCGGCCCCAACCCCGGCGAAGCTCTGACGAAAGCCGACGCACCCGGCTGGGACGACCGGAAAAATGTGCTGGGCGTCCAGCCCTCGCCGGACGGCAAAACTCTCTATTACGCCTTCAAGACCGGCCATACCTGGACCGAAAACGACCCGCCCAACTGGTCGATCGCCCGCTATGACATCGCCACGAAGACCAGCGAGACCCTGATCGAAGGCGGCGGCGGCGCGATGACCCCCGCCCTCTCGCATGACGGCCGCTTCCTCGCTTATGCCTCCAGAGCCGGCAAGCGCGACGAGCTACGCCTGCGCGATCTGACCACCGGAGAAGACCGCCGCATCTACGCCCCGCTGGACCGCGACGCGCAGGAACAGGGCTATTATGCCGGCCTCACGCCCCGAATCCTATTCACGCCCGATAACAAGCACTTGCTGACCAGCATCGACGGCAAGCTGGTCCGCATCTCGGTCGCCGACGGTATCGCGTCTGGCACGCGCTTCACCGCGAACTTGCATCTCGGCCTGGGTCCCCAGACCCACGTCACCCAGCGCGAGGAAACCGGCCCGGTCAGGGTCCGCGTCATCCAGGCCCCCACCCTCTCGCCAGACGGAACCACCCTCGCCTTCACCGCTTTGGGCAGCCTCTACGTCCAGAAACTGACCGACCCCGCCCCCCACCGCCTGCCGGTCGATGGCCAGAACTTCCAGCCCGCCTGGTCCCCCGATGGCAGGAGCCTCGCTTATGTCAGCTGGACCCGCGCGGAAGGCGGCGCGATCTGGACCGTTCCGGTCGCCGGCGGCAAGCCCCGCCGCCTGACCAAGGCCCCCGCCTTCTACACCGAACCCGCCTTCTCCCCGGACGGCAGGACGATCGCCGCGCTCCAGGCCAGCCACTACGACCGAGTCCGCAAGATCAACGAGATCGACCAGAGCCGCGCCACCGACCTCATCACCCTGCCGACCCCCGGCGGCACGCCAAGCCTCGTCACCCACGCCTTCGGCGCGCGCCAACTCCAGTGGGCACCGGACGGCCAGCGCCTGCGCTACACGGCGGGCGACGGCATTCACTCGCTCGCCCTCGACGGCAGCGACAACCGCATCGAAGCCGCTGTCGTGGCGCAAGCCGCCGGCCAATATGTCGGCGTCCCCGTCCCCCCCGACGAAGTGCAGCTCTCACCCGATGGCAAGCGCGCCCTCGTCCGCCACGCCTTCCAGATCTCGCTCATCGACCTGCCGGCGGCGAAGGACGGCAAGCCACCCAAGATCGACCTCACCCAGCCCGATACCCCCGCCATCCGCCTGACCCGCATCGGCGCGGACTTCGCCAGCTTCACCCCGGACGGTCAGGGCATCCTCTGGTCCGCCGGCTCCACCTTGCGCCGCATCGCCCTCGCCGATATCGACCGCTCCGCCCCCGGCGCGAGCGAGGCGAAGGCGACCAGCCTCGCCCTCCCCGTCACCGTCCCCCGCGACGTCCCCACCGGCAGCATCGTCCTGCGCGGCGCCACCGTCCTGCCGATGCAGGGTGACAGTGTGATCCCGAACGCCGATGTCGTCATTACCGACAACCGCATCGTCGCGGTCGGCCCGAGCGGCAGCGTCGCGATCCCCGAGGGAGCGAAAGTCCGTGATGTAAGCGGAAAATTCATCACCCCCGGCTTCGTCGACACCCACGCCCACTGGTTCGAAATCCGCCGCAAGGTCCACGACCTTGGCGCATGGGACTTCGGCATCAACCTGGCCTTCGGCGTCACCTCCGGGCTGGAAGTGCAACCCTTCACCAGCGACATCTTCGCCTATCAGGACATGATCGACGCCGGCATGATGCCCGGCCCCCGCGCCTACACCACCGGCCCCGGCATCTTCCGCAACAGCCCCGGCGACAGTGCAGAAGATGTCGCGGCAGTCCTCACCCGCTTCCGCGACGAGTACCGCACCCGCAATATCAAGGCGTACATGGTCGGCGACCGCGCCCGGCGTCAGTATATGGTGGAGGCCGCCAAACAGGTCGGCATGATGCCCACGACCGAGGGCGCGAGCGACATGCCGCTCGGCATCACCCATTTCCTCGACGGCTTTTCCGGCAACGAACACGCCATCCCCGTCGCTCCGCTACGGCAGGACATGATCACCCTGATGGCGAAGAGCGGCACCAGCTACACGCCGACTCTGGGCGTCCTCTACGGCGGCGCGCCGGCCCTGTTCGACATGATCATCCGCCGCCGCCCGCAGGACGACCCGCGCATCCAGCATTTCATGCCGCCGGAAGTCCTCGCCGAAAAACTGCGCAACCGCCGCTGGACGCCGGAAGAGAATGAAAGCTACGCCGCCTTCGCCGCCGACGCGCTCAAGATTCAGCGCGCCGGCGGTCTCGTCGGCATGGGCAGCCATGGCGAGGTGCAGGGCCTTGGCTATCTCTGGGAACTGATCTGCTTCGCCGGCGGCGGCGCGACACCCATGGAGGTGCTGCACGCCGCCACCATCGGCGGCGCGCGCGTGATCGGCCGCGACGCCGACATCGGCAGCCTGGAACCCGGCAAGCTCGCCGACCTGCTGATCCTGGACGCGGACCCGCTGGCGAACATCGAAAATGTCGCCATCCTCCACTGGGTCATGAAGAACGGCCGCCTCTATGACCCCATGACCCTCAAGGAGGCGAAATAGCTACATCACCTCAAAGACGAGCGTGACCGTGTAACTGTAATAAGGCGCGCCCGCCGCCGCCGGCGCGGCGTCGCGGTGCCGCACCAGCAGCAGGTAGCGCCCGGCGTCGGGCGGCGTCACACTCAGCTTGCCCGCCGCGTCGCTCGCCTGCTCGGCCACGACCTTCTTGCCGTCATAAAAACCCGCCTCCCGGAACAAAGTCACCTGCGCCCCGGCCAGCCCCTTGCCCTGGTACAAGATTTCCAGCGCGAACGGCGCGCCCGCCGTCAGCGCGCTCGGATCACCCAGCGGATGGATTTCCAGCGCCTTGCCACGCGGCGCCAGAGCGCCCGCCGCGCCCGGCTTGCCCCGCAGCACATAAGCGTCGGCCAGAGTCGTGCTCTGCACATCGACCAGCGTGACGCCGGCCGGCGGTTCGCTGCCTTCGCCCGCCATCTTCCACACCTCGCCATCGCGGTACATCTTGCCCATCCGGCCGAACCGCTGGCCCGACGACAGGCGGTACAGGCCATCCACCGGCAGACTCGCCTCGCCCACCGTCATCCCGGTCAGCAACGTCGGCGTCGCCAGCGGCGCGGTCTTCCCGTCCGGCCCGGTCAGCTCGAACGGCGCATCCTTCATGCCGATGTCGGGACGGAAGGCATCCTCGGTGAAGGCCGCCTCCATCGTCACGCTCTTGCCCTCGCCCACATCGAACATACCCGGCAGCACATAAGGCATATGCGCCTGCGCCATCGTCGCCGCCAAAGCGCAGCCCGCCGCAACGCCCGCAAACGCCGCAGTCCTGATCCACCGTCGAGCCATGTCATCCCCTCTCGATAAAGAGTCGACTTGCTAACGCGAGTGACTCGCACTAGCAAGCGCCCATTGAAAGGGGTTTCATCATGCGCACATCCATCCTCCTCGCCGGCCTCGCGCCGGCCGCCTTCGTTGCTGGCGACGCCTACGCTCGGGTGCCCGACGCCGCAGCGGACGCCACGCGCGACAGCACGATCACCGTCACCGCCACCCGCACCGAGAAGCCGGTCGAGGACGCCCCCGCCACCGTCTCGGTCATCGACTCGAAGCAGATCGAGGATCAGATGATCACGGACATCAAGGATCTGGTCCGCTACGAACCGGGCGTCACCGTGCGCCGCGCGCCGGCCCGCTTCACCGCCGCCGGATCGGCCGCCGGGCGTGATCGCAACAGCGGCTTCAACATTCGCGGGCTGGAGGGCAACCGTGTCCTCATCACCGTCGACGGCGTGCGCGTGCCGGACGGCTTCGCCTTCGGCGCACAGTCGGTCGGGCGCGGCGACTATGTCGATCTCGATCTCGTAAAGTCCGTCGAAATCCTGCGCGGCCCCGCCTCCGCCCTCTATGGCAGCGACGGCGTGGCCGGCGCGGTCAGCTTCCTCACCAAGGACCCGGAGGATTTCCTCAAGGACGGCAAGTCGGTCGGCGGCGGCGCGCGCGTCGCCTATGATTCCTCCGACGAAAGCTGGACCAAGGGCTTCGTCGTCGCCGGTCGCACTGGCGATCTCCAGGCGATGCTCGCCTACACCCGCCGCGACGGGCATGAACTGGACAACAAGGGGACGAACGATAGCGCGAACACGGATCGGACCACGCCCAATCCGCAGGATAGCGAATCCAACGCCCTCCTCGCCCGCGTCGCCTGGACGCCCGGCACGCAGCATCGCGTTCGCCTGACCTGGGAGCGGTTCGACAGCCAGATCGACACCCATGTGCTGAGCGCCATCGCCAAGCCGCCGCTCGGCGCGACCTCCACGCTGGACCTGACCGCCACCGACGAGACGAAGCGCAACCGCGCGACGCTCGACTATCGCTACACCGGCGAGGGCTTCATCTCCGGCATCCGCGCCGCCGCTTACTACCAGCGCAGCAGCAACGAGCAGACCGCCGCGGAAGACCGCAACATCTCCGCCGACCGCATCCGCATCAACCAGTTCCGCAACCGCGTCTATGGCGGCATGCTCCAGCTGGAGAGCAAGTTCGACACCGGCCCGCTCTCGCATCTGCTGGTCTATGGCGTCGACTATTCGCGCACCCGCCAGGCCGGCCTGCGCGACGGCACCGTGCCCCCGGCGGGCGAGACCTATCCGACCCGCGCCTTCCCGACGACCGACTATGATCTGTTCGGCGCGTTCATCCAGGACGAGATCAGCGTCGCGAACGGCCTGCTGACGCTCTACCCCTCGCTGCGCTACGACCATTACAAGCTCGACCCGCAGGATGATCCGCTGTTCGCCGCCTTCACCCCGCGCGGCCAGAGCGGATCGAAGGTCACGCCGCGCATCGGCGCGGTCGTGAAAGCGACCGAGATGATCCGCCTGTTCGCCAACTACACGCGCGGCTTCAAGGCCCCGGAGCCGAACCAGATCAACAACGGCTTCTTCAACCCGGTGCAAAGCTACATGTCGGTGCCCAATCCCGACCTGCGCCCGGAAACCAGCGAAAGCGTGGAGGGCGGCATCCGCCTCGCCGGCGACCGCTGGTCCTTGAGCGGCGCCGCGTTCAGCGCCCGCTACCGCAACTTCATCGACCAGGTGCAGGTCGGCGGCGAGTTCGGCAATCCCGCCGATCCCGCCATCTTTCAGTATATCAACCTTGGCCGCGTGAAGATCCACGGGTTCGAGGCGAAGGGCGATGTCCGCCTGCCCAGCGGTTTTGGCGCGCAGGCCGCTTTCTCCTATGCCAAAGGCTCCGTCCGCACGACCACCGGAGAAGGCTCCGGCGCGCTCGACAGCGTGGAACCCGTAAAGTTCGTCGCCGGCCTGTTCTACCGCCCGGACGAAGGTCCTTTCTCCGCCACGCTCACCGCCACCCACTCGGCCGGCAAGCAGCTGTCGCGCACCAACAACAGCTGCAATGCGCCCGCCCGCCCGGCCACCCCGCCTTTCGACCCCGGTGCGCCGGCGACACAATGCTTCACCCCGCCCGGCTTCTGGATCGTGGACGCCACCGCCTCCTTCCAGGTGATCGAGGGCGCCACCCTGCGCGCCGGCCTGTTCAACATCTTCGACAAGAAATATTTCTGGTGGAGCGACGTGCGCGGACTAACCTCCACCTCGATCGTGCGCGACGCCTATTCCCAGCCCGGCCGCAATTTCGGCCTGTCGCTCGCCCTGACGCTGTGAGCCGGAGAGACATCATGACCATCCGTTTCGCCCTCGCCGCCGCGCTGCTGGCCGTCACCGCGCCTGTAGTCGCCCAGACGAAGACCGAAGTCGCCGCCAGTCATGATCGCGATCTCGCCTCGATCAAGGCGATGGCCGGCACCTACAAGGTCACCTTCGACATGCGCGAAACCGTGCCCTTCGTCGCCGGCTACACCCCGCTCCCGCCCAAGCTGTCGGGCGGCCACGAAGTCGTGCGCGTCATCGCCGAAACCCCGGATTATGTCGCGCTTCAGCATCTGCTGGTGGTCGACATGGGCGACGGCAAGCCGATGGTCATCAAGCACTGGCGGCAGGACTGGACCTGGCAGCCCAGGTCCGTGCTGGTCTATGACGGCCCCGGCCAGTGGACGCTGCAACCCGTGTCCGACGCCGACCGGCAGGGCGCCTGGTCGCAGACCGTGTGGCAGACCGACGACAGCCCCCGCTACGGCGCGATCGGCCGCTGGCGCTATGACGGCGGCGTCGCCCGCTGGATGAGCGCGGAGACCCGCCGCCCCCTCGCCCGCCGCGACGCCGTGCGCAAGCCGCCCTACACCCATTATATCGGCACCAACCGCCACGCCCTCACCCCGACCGGCTGGGTGCATGAGCAGGACAATGCGAAGATCGGGCCGAAGGACGGGGCGGAGGCGACCTTCACCCACGAAACCGTCATCAACAGCTATGTCCCCGCCACCGACTTCCCGGTCGCCGCCGCCGACACATATTGGACGAAGACCAGCGCCTATTGGCAGCGCGTCCGTGCCGACTGGGACGCAACCATCGCGAAGCACAAGGGCGTGCATGTGACCGAGGAAGCCGACAATGGCTCCGCGATCGGCCATGAACTCATGCTGCTGGCCGACGATGTCGCAGGTGGCACGGTTCCGCTCGACACTGCCGTCAAGGAAGCGAGCGACCTCATCGCCAAGGAACAGTCCGCTGCGCCTGCCGGCTGATCGCGCGCTAATGACGATTGCGCAAGCCCGCGCATCCGCCTAGGCGCGCGGCATGACGCACGGTCGTTCCCTGCTGATCGGTTCGCTCACCGCATTGGCGATCGTCGCGGCGGTCGCCTCGCTGCTGTTCGGGCCGGTCACCCTCTCGTTCGAGCGGCTCTTCGCCGTCGCCGCCGGCCATGGTGATCCGATCGCGACCACCATCCTCATCGACCTGCGCCTGCCCCGCGCGCTGCTCGGTCTGGCGGTCGGCGCGATGCTGGGGATCGCGGGCGCGGCGATGCAGGGCTATCTGCGCAATCCGCTGGCCGAACCCGCCGTGCTCGGCACGTCCAACGCCGCGTCGCTGGGCGCGGTGACGGCGATCTATTTCGGCCTCGCCGAACTGCACCCCATCGTCCTGCCATTGCTCGCGGTCAGCGCCGCGCTGCTCTCTCTCGTGCTGCTGTTCACACTCGCCGGCCAGTCCGAAAGCCCGCTCACCCTCATCCTGGCCGGCATCGCGGTGGGCACGCTGGCGATCGCGGGCATCAGCCTGGCGCTCAACCTGTCGCCCAACCCCTTCGCCGCGATGGAGATCATGACCTGGCTGCTGGGCAGCCTGGACAACCGCTCCTTCGACCATGTCTGGATCGCCCTGCCCTGCATCGTCGTCGGCGTCGTGCTGCTGTTGTGGGACGGCCGCGCGCTTGACGCCCTGACCCTGGGCGAAGACGGCGCGCGCGCGCTGGGCGTTAGCCTGTCGGCGGTGCGGCTGCGCCTGCTGCTGGGCGTCGCGATCGGCGTGGGCGGCGCGGTCGCGGTGTCGGGCGCGATCGGCTTCATCGGCCTTATCGTCCCCCACCTCATCCGCCCGCTGACCGACCGCAGCCCTTCGGCGATCCTGCTGCCTTCGGCCATCGGCGGCGCGGCGCTGCTGACCCTGTCCGACCTCGCCGTCCGCCTGATCCCGACCACCAATGAACTCAAGCTCGGCGTCGTCACCGCCTTTCTGGGCGTGCCGATCTTCCTCGTCCACCTCATGCGGGAGCGGCGGCTGTGGTGACTCTCCGCCTCGACAGCGTCAGCGTCACGCTCGGCCGCCGCCCGGTGGTCCGCGACGCCAGCGCCGATTTCGCCGCCGGCACGCTGACCGGCATCGTCGGTCCCAATGGCGCGGGCAAGTCCACCCTCGCGCGCGCGCTGCTGTCGCTGATCCCCTCGACCGGCTCCATCCTGCTCGACGGACAGGACATGACGCGCCTGCCCCGCGCCGATATCGCCCGGACCATCGCCTATCTGCCGCAGGGGCAGACGCTGCACTGGCCGCTCACCGTCAGCCGTCTCGTCGGCCTCGGCCGCCTGCCGCATCTGACGCCGATGTCGCGCATCGGCCCGGCCGACGAAGCCGCCATCGAACAGGCCATGGCGCAGACGGACATCCTGTCCCTGCGCGACCGCATCGCCACCGAACTGTCGGGCGGCGAGCGCGCCCGCGTGCTCCTCGCCCGCGCACTCGCGGTCGGCGCGCCCGCTCTGGTGGTGGACGAACCGCTCGCCAGCCTCGACCCCGGCCACCAGATCGACGTGATGGACGTGCTGCACGCGCAGGCGCGAAACGGCGGCCTGGTCATCGCCGTGTTGCACGACCTCACCATGGCCGCGCGCTATTGTGATCGCCTGCTGCTGATCGAAAGCGGAAGCATCGTCGCCGACGGCCCGCCCGCGCAGGTGCTGACCCCCGACAATCTCCACCGCGTCTACGGCATCGACGCCCGCATGGACCTTGGCGGCGAATGGCCGACGATCACCGTACTGGGCCGGCGCGGCTGATCTACTCCACCACGTGCAGCAAGGTCGCCACCCGCCGCCGCAGTTCCGACACCGCAAACGGCTTGGTCAGCACTTCCATGCCATGCGCGATATGCCCGTGGTTCAGCACCGCATTCTCCGCATAGCCGGTCACGAACAGCACCGGCAGCTCCGGCCGCCGGTCGCGCGCCGCATCCGCCACCTGTCGCCCGTTCAGGCCGCCGGGCAGGCCGACATCGGTAATCAGCAGGTCGATCCGCGCGTCCGACTCCAGCACGCGGATGCCCGCCGCCCCGTCGCCCGCCTCGATGCAGCCATAGCCCAAGTCACTCAGCGCATCGACCATCAGCATCCGCACCGACGGTTCGTCATCCACCACCAGCACCATCGCGCCCGCCTCTGCCGCCGACAGCGACTCTGCGGTGATCGGCGCATCGACATCCTCCTGCCCCCTGTGGCGCGGCAGATAGACGCACACCATCGTGCCCGCATCGACCTCCGAATAAATCCGCACATGCCCGTTCGACTGGCGCGCAAAGCCGTAGACCATCGACAGGCCCAGCCCCGTGCCTTCGCCGATCGGCTTGGTCGTGAAGAACGGGTCGAACACCCGCTCGATAATATCCTTGTCGATGCCCGATCCCGTATCGCTGACGCACACCGTCACATATTGCCCCGGCTCCAGCCCCCGCTCGCGCGCGGTCCGCTCGTCCAGCCAACGGTTCGCGGTCTCGATCGTGATCGTGCCCCCATCGGGCATCGCGTCGCGGCCGTTGATGCACAGGTTCAGCAGCGCATTTTCCAGCTGGTTTGCATCCACCAGCGCTGGCCACAGCCCGCCCGCCTCCACCGTCTCGACCGTATAGGCCGGCCCCACCGTCCGCCGCACGAGATCGGAAAAATCACACAGCAGCCGATTGATGACCACCGGCCGGGGCGACAGCGTCTGCCGTCGCGAAAAGGCGAGCAGCCGATGCGTCAACGCCGCCGCCCGCCGCGTCGCGCCCTGCCCCGCCGCCAGATAGCGCTCGACATCGCTGTTGCGCCCCTGCGCCAGCCGCACGCCGATCATCTCGAACGCGCCCGATATGCCGGCCAGCAGATTGTTGAAATCATGCGCCAGGCCGCCGGTCAGCTGGCCCACCGCCTCCATCTTCTGCGCCTGCCGCAGATTGGCCTCGATCGCCTCGCGCTCCGCCAGCACCTCGGCCACGCGCCGCTCCAGCGTGTCCTGCAACGCGCGCTGCGCCTTCTCCGCCGCGATCCGCTGGGTGATGTCGTTGAACAGCACCGCGACCTGCCGGTTCTCGAACGCGCCGACGCGAAAGGCGGAGACCTCCAGATAATGGCCGGTCGCCTCCAGCTCGCGCTGAAAACGGATCGGCTGGCCGCTATGCAGCACCCCGCCATACAGCTCCACCCAGTCGCCCGCTTCGTCCGGCACCATCTCGCGCACCTTCTGGCCCACGACATTGGGAATGCCGGCATTGCGCTCATAGGCGGCGTTCGCCTCGACATGGATGTAATCGCTCAGGGGGCCATGCGGTCCGTCGAAGAACTCGATGATGCAGAATCCCTCGTCCATCTCCTCGAACAGGGCCTTGTATCGTTCCACATTCATCTGGTCAGGCATGCGCCCCGGCCCCTGTTCGCTTAAACCTCGATCAACCCGCCTCTATCCAAACGTGGAATAGAGCAACTGTTTCCATGACATGCTCTGACAGGTCGCCATTGCACTCGGCAGCGAAACCCTCGACAGCGGCGGCATGACCGCGCTGCCCATCCACGCCGTCCTGCCGGACCTGCTCGCCGCCCTGCGCGAGGGCAGCAGCGCCGTGCTGGTCGCCCCGCCCGGCGCGGGCAAGACGACCGCAGTCGCCCCCGCCTTGCTCGACGAACCTTGGTGCAGCGGACAGGTGCTCCTCCTCTCCCCCCGCCGCCTCGCCGCCCGCGCTGCGGCCGAGCGCATCGCGGAAATGCTGGGCGAACAGCCCGGCGGCACGGTCGGCTACGCCACCCGCATGGACAGTCGCCAGTCGGCCAAAACCCGCCTGCTCGTCCTGACCGAAGGCATTTTCGTCCGCCGCATCCAGGACGATCCCGAACTCGCCGGCGTCTCCGCCGTGCTGTTCGACGAAGTCCATGAGCGCAGCCTCGACAGCGATTTCGGCCTTGCGCTGGCCCTCGACGCGCAGGAGGCGCTGCGCCCCGACCTGCGCATCATCCCCATGTCCGCCACGCTCGACGGCGCACGTTTTTCGACTTTGCTCGGCGGCGCGCCCGTCATCGAAAGCGAAGGCCGCATACAGCCGCTGGAATTGCGACATATCGGTCGCGCCGCCGAAAAACGCATCGAGGACGAGATGGCCGCCGCCATTCGCCGCGCCCTCGCCGAAGAGACGCAAGGCGACCTCCTCGCCTTCCTCCCCGGCGTCCGGGAAATCGAGCGCACCGCCGAACGGCTCGACGGCATCGCCGCCGTCATCCACATGCTCCACGGCAGCCTCGACCCCGGCGCCCAGCGCGCCGCCATCCGCCCCGACCGCGACGGCCGGCGCAAGGTCATCCTCGCGACCTCCATCGCCGAAACCAGCCTGACCATCGACGGCGTCCGCATCGTCGTCGATAGCGGCCTAGCCCGCCGCCCGCGCTACGATCGCGCCGCCGGCGTCACCCGCCTCGTCACCGAACGCGCGAGCCAGGCCAGCGCCACCCAGCGCGCTGGCCGCGCCGCGCGTCAGCGCCCCGGCGTCGCCTATCGCCTGTGGGAAGCCGCCGCCACCGCCGGCATGCCGCCCTTCGACCCGCCCGAAATCCTCGAAAGTGACCTTTCCAGCCTGCTGCTCGACTGCGCGCTCTGGGGCGCGAGCGATCCCGCGACGCTGCGCTGGCTCGACCCGCCGCCCGCCGCCGCCGTCGCCGAAGCGCGCACGCGCCTCCAAACGCTCGAAGCCTTGGACACAGACGGCCGCATCACCGCGCACGGCAAGCTGCTCGCCAAGCTCCCCCTCGCCGCGCGCCTCGCCCACATGCTGGTCCGCGCCGGCGAATTGGGATTTGCGCCCGTCGCCGCCGAAGTCGCCGTCCTGCTCGGCGAACGCGGCATCGGCGGCCAGGACACCGACCTCACCCTCCGCCGCCAGCGCTGGCGGCGCGAAAGCGGCCAGCGCGCGGAGGCGGCAAGAGGGCTGGCGAAGAGATGGGCCAACCTAATAAAGCCCCTCCCTTCCAAGGGAGGGGTTGGGGTGGGTGCGAGCGAAGCGAGCCTGCAACCTCTCGACCGAGAAAATGCCGTCGCCCTCTCTCTCGCCCTCGCGTTCCCCGACCGAGTCTCCAAACGCCGCTCCCCGGACGGCGCAGACTGGACCAGCGTCGGCGGCCGTGGCTTCCGCCTCGACCCGCTCTCCCCCCTCGCCCGCGAGGACTGGCTGGCGGTAGGCGAAGTGCAGGGCGCAGCCTCCGGCGCACGCATCCTCTCCGCCGCCCCGCTCACCGAAGCCGACATCCTCGCTTTGTTCGCCGACCGCATCGCCGAACACCGAACCGTCCAATATCGTCCTGATAACAAAGGGATAGAGGCCCTGCGCGAACGCCGTCTGGGCGCGGTCCGCCTCTCCACCGGCCCCGACGACCGCCCCGATCCCGCCGCCGTCGTCGCCGCCCTGACCGAAGGCGTCCGCCGCCACGGCCTCGACCTGCTCCCCTGGTCAGAGGCGGCTCTGTCATTGCGCACACGCGCGAGCTTCGCGAAGATCGAGACCTTGTCCGACGCCGCCCTGATCGCCACCCTCGACGACTGGCTCCCCCCTCTGCTTTCGGGAAAGCGCCGCCTCACCGACATCGACCGCTCGCAGCTATCCGGCGTCCTCGAAACCCTGATTGGCTGGGACGCCAAACAGCAGCTCGACCGCCTCGCCCCGCCTGATTTCCGCTCGCCGGCCGGTAGCACCCACGCCATCGACTATGCGGCCGAAGGCGGCCCACGCGTCGAACTGCGGGTCCAGGCGCTGTTCGGCCTGTCGCAGCACCCCACGATCGGCACGGATCGCATCCCCCTCGTCCTCTCCCTCACCTCCCCCGCCGGCCGGCCGATCCAGACCACCCGCGACCTGCCCGGTTTCTGGGCCGGCAACTGGCGCGACGTGGCGAAGGAAATGCGAGGCCGCTATCCCCGCCACCCCTGGCCCGACGATCCCGCCGCCGCATCCGCCACGCTGCGGACAAAGAATGCGGACGCACGCCGTAATTCTTGATTCCCGCGCGCCTCTGGTGCAACGCAGCACCAAGAAGAAACGGAGTCTCCCTTCGATGGCCGCGCGCATCTATCAGATCCAGAAGAACGCCCTCCAGTCCGGCAAGGCGCTGACCCATTTGTGGGTGCTGGAATATGCGCCAGCCGAAGCCAAGCTGCCCGATCCGCTGACCGGCTGGGCCGGTTCCGGCGACACGAAGCAGCAGCTGCGCCTGACCTTCCCGTCGCAGGCCGCTGCGATCGCCTATGCCGATCGTGAAGCCATCCCCTACACGCTGATCGCCACTGCGCCCAAGACGCTGAAGCTTCAGGCTTATGCGGATAATTTCCGCTAAGCCTTCCGCACCCTAGCCCCCATCCCGCCCGACTCCCGCCATATTGTCTTGCCAAGCACGCTCCCGAGCGGGCAAAAGCCGCGCTTTCACGAGAAAGCCTGATTGACATGACGGATCGCACAGCCATTTTCGACCAGATCGCCGCGCAGATCGCGCCCTTCAACAAGAAGGAAGTCGCGCTCAGCGAAACCACCACTTTTGCCGGCGACCTGGAGTGGGACAGCCTGACGGTCATGGACTTCGTCGCCGCGATCGAGGACGAATTCGACATCATCATCACCATGAACATGCAGGCGGAAATCGAGACCGTCGGCCAGCTCGTGGATGCCGTCGCCAAGCTGAAGGCCGCCTGACATGAGCGACGCCGCCGCCACCGAATCCGACGCCCGCACTCCGTCCGAAGTGCCCGACGCCCGCGACCTCTTCTCCAAGTTCGACGCCCTGATCGGCGAGCGCGAGGCGCTGCTGGCGACCGGCGTGCGCGATCCCTTCGCGATCGTCATGGACGAGGTGAAGTCGCCGACCCTCGCCGTCATCAAGGGCAAGGAAACGATCCTGCTCGGCACTTATAACTATATGGGCATGACCTTCGATCCGGATGTCGTCGCCGCCGGCAAGAAGGCGCTCGACGATTTCGGCAGCGGCACCACCGGCAGCCGCGTCCTCAACGGCACCTATGGCACGCACAAGGATTGCGAGGACGCGCTCAAGGAGTTTTACGGCACGTCCGGCGCGATGGTCTTCTCGACCGGCTATCAGGCCAATCTGGGCATGATCTCCACGCTGGCGGGGCGCGGCGACTATGTCGTGCTCGACGCGGACAGCCATGCGTCGATCTATGACGGCTGCTTCCTGGGCGACGCCGAAATCGTCCGCTTCCGCCACAACAGCGTCGAGGATCTCGACAAGCGCCTGGGCCGCCTCCCCGCCGACGCGCAGAAACTGGTCGTGCTGGAGGGCGTCTATTCGATGCTCGGCGACATCGCCCCGCTGCCGGACATGGTCGCCGCCGTGCGCAAGCATCCCAACTGCATGATCCTGGTCGACGAAGCCCATGGCATGGGCTTTTTCGGTCCCAATGGCCGCGGCGTGTACGAGGAACAGGGCGTCGAGAAGGACGTCGACTTCATCGTCGGCACCTTCTCCAAGTCGGTCGGCACGGTCGGCGGCTTCTGCGTTTCGAACCATCCCAAGTTCGAAATCCTGCGCCTCGTCTGCCGCCCTTACGTTTTCACCGCTTCGCTGCCCCCCAGCGTTGTCGCCACTGCCGCCACCAGCATCCGCAAGCTGATGCACGCCGGCGAAAAGCGCGCGCATCTGTGGAAGAACAGCCGCCGCCTGCATCAGGGCCTGACCGATCTCGGCTTCACCCTGGGCACCAAGACCCCGCAATCGGCGATCATCGCCGTCATCCTGACCGACCAGACGCAGGCGGTCGCGATGTGGCAGGCGCTGCTGGAACTCGGCCTCTACGTCAACATGGCCCGCCCGCCGGCGACCCCGGCCGGCACCTTCCTGCTGCGCTGCTCGCTGTGCGCCGAACATAGCGACGAGCAGGTTGAGGAAATCCTGAGCATGTTCGAAAGCGCCGGCAAGATCACCGGCGCAATCGGCTGAGCGTTAACGCTTTTGGTTCCGCATCAATCGACGGATTGCGCGATTTGCACGGCAAATCGCGCTTTTCCGGTTCGCACAGGCGTTAGATTGTTTCGCGGTTAACCTTTGTTGGGTTAATGTGGCCGTCTATGGTGGGGGTCGACGACATCGTGGAATGGCGGATGCGCTGGCGCGCTCTGCTGGCGCGCGCCCTGGCTGCGGGGCTGCTGATGCTGCTCGTCGGCGCGATGGGCGCGCTGCTCTACAGCGCCAGCACCGCCACCCGCGATCATGAGCGCGCCCTCGTCGAACAGCGCCGCAGTTTCGAAGTGATCGCCCAGACCCGCCGCTTCGAAGCGACCATGGCGCGATCCGAAGTCACTTTGGCCCGCTACGTCATCAGCATGGACCGCGACACCGGCCGCCTGTTCCAGGACCAGTTGCGCATGGCGGCGGCGCAACTCAAGTCGCTGTCCTATTCCACTCGCCGCTCCGGCTGGCAGCATGACAATGTCGTGCAACTCCAGTCGGCGTTCACGGAACGCAGCAAGCGCCTGTCGGAAATCGGCCTGCGCACCACCTACGACCAGAAGATGAGCGCGCTGGGCGAGTTCCATCGCGCTGGCAAGACCGACGACCTGTCGCGTATAAACCGCCTGCTGCCGCAGATCATCGACGCCGAACGCGCGCGCCTCGCTGAACGCAGCGTCGCTGTCGCGCTGGCGGGCGACCGCAATGCCTGGGTCGGCCGGACATCGCGCCTGGTCGGACTGGCGCTGCTGGTGACGGTGCTGCTGACGCTGGGCTTTGCCTGGTGGGCCTATAGCGCGCACCGCGCCGCCCGCCGCGCCGCCGAGATCGAGGCGGAGCGCGCCGACCATCTGGAGGCTGCCGTCGCTGCGCGCACCAGCGAACTGTCCGACGCCTATGAGCGGCTGAAGCTGGAATCGGCCGAGCGCGCCGCCGCCGAAGACCATGTCCGCCAGATGCACAAGATGGAGGCGGTGGGCCAGTTGACCGGCGGCATCGCGCATGATTTCAACAATATGCTGGCCGTCGTCGTCGGCGGGCTGGAACTCGCCAAGCGCAAGTTGCACGAGCGCCCCGCCGACGCCGGCCGGCATCTCGACAACGCCATGGAGGGCGCAACCCGCGCCGCCGCGCTGACCCGCCGCCTGCTCGCCTTCGCCCGTTCCGAACCGCTGCTGCCCGCCAGCGTGGACGCCGACCTGCTGCTGGGCGGCATGCGCGAACTCATCGACCGCACCATCGGCGACCAGATCAAGGTCCGCATCAACGCGCAGGCCGATGGCTGGCACATCTTCGTCGATCAGCACCAGATGGAGAACGCCCTCCTCAACCTGTGCGTCAACGCCCGCGACGCGATGGACGGGCGCGGCAATCTGACCATGTCGACCGGCCACGCCCGGCTCGCCGCGAACGAGATCGGCGAGTGCCCGGCCGGCGACTATGTCCGCCTGACCGTAACCGACGACGGCTGCGGCATGACGCCGGACGTCGTCGCGCGCGTCTTCGAACCCTTCTTCACCACCAAGCCGGTGGGCAAGGGCACGGGCCTGGGCCTCAGCCAGATCTTCGGCTTCGTGCGCCAGAGCCAGGGCGAAATCCGCATCGACAGCGCGCCGGGCGAAGGCACCAGCGTCCATATATACCTGCCCCGCCGCACCGCCGGAGCCGAAGGCGGCGTCGTCAGCCTGGTCGAGCCGCAGGAAGATGTGCTGCACCCGCCCACCCGCATCCTGGTGGTGGAGGACGACCCGCGCGTGCTCAACCAGACCATGTCGGCACTGGCGGAACTGGGCCACCTTCCGATCGCCTGCGACCATCCGGCCAAGGCGGAAAAGCTGCTGCGCAGCCACAATGACATCGGCCTGATCCTGTCGGACGTGCTGATGCCCGACATGACCGGCCCGGAAATGGTGAGCCGCCTGCCCGCCGTCTATCGCCACATCCCGGTTCTGTTCGTCACCGGATTTGCCGGCGAAACCACCGGCGCGGAATTTGGCGGCCATGGCGTGCTGCGCAAGCCCTATACGATCGGCGGACTGTCCGCCGCGCTTTCCGCCGCGCTCAGCGAACCGCCCCGCTCGACAGCAGCCGCGGCAGCAGCGTGATCGCCCCCAGCAGCGGCCAGCGCCGCTGCCAGGGCTTTATCTCGATCTTCGTGCCGGCATGCCGGTTGATCTTCCACGCCAGATAATCGATGCCGCCGGCGTAGGTAAAACTGGCTTTGGCGAGGCGCAGCACCGACAGCCGCTTGCCCCGGCTCCGCAAGCGCCGCCAGTGCGCCGCCGCGTCAGCGGGAGCAGGCGGCAGCACGGCCAGAGCCGCCTCCCCGAACCGACGATAGCGCTCCGGATCGGCATCGACGATCGAGAGCGAACGCCCCTTGCGCTCCGCCCGCAACTCCGCGCCATAGGTCAGCGCGAAGCCGGCCTCCCACAGTTGCGCGACACCCGCATCCGCCGCCGCCATCGGCCGCGCCAGCGCCAGCAGTGTCGGCGCGGCCCGTGCCACCGCCTCCACCGCGCGCGTCCTCGCAGCTTCATCCGCCGCCCAGACCAGCCGCGACGGCTGCGCGAAACGCGCCCAGACCGACACATTGTCCGCCTGCGGCCCGCACAGCCGCGCAAAATCCGCTTCGCTCAGCACCGCATATTTGGCGATCAGCCCATCATGCTGGAACGGAAAGACATTGGGCGGGATCGCCCGATTGGCCCGCGCCAGCCAGCCCTTGCCATAGGCCGCTTCATAATCCGACACGATCAGGTAGAAATCGAGCATCAGCCCGTCGAGATTGGCCTCTCGCAGGCACGACCCATAGAACAGCACCGCCCGCGCCGCCTGCGGATACAGCGCCGCGATCGTCCCGCCCATCGCCACCGCGCGGGAATCAGCGGGGACCGCCAGTTCGTCGGCGACGAGGGTGGTCAGCAGTTCGGCCATAGCTCAATCATCGAAAATGCTTTCGCCGAATATCTTCTTTACTTTATCTAAAAAAACCACTCCCAGCATCTGATCCTTAAATTTTGCTCGAGCTTGAACCAAATATTTTATATCGTCAAAATATCTGTTCGCATATTTATCCACGAAGGACGTCAATGGTCCGGCAGAGAAATTTGATTCCGCCCATTCCGACATATCCGATTCAGAAATGATCTTTATCACCGACCATGCAAAATCAGGGTCATGATCGATATAATCATCCAGCAAAAATGCGTATTTGAACTCTCTTTCTGGATCTAAAATTCCATCATCGACTGATATTTCGCTGATCCACGCATGAGCCAGTTCGACTTCACTGAGGTCATGATCCATACAAGGCATCCTCCGTGGCAATCGAAAAACCGAAGGGTGGGACAAGGTAGCCATCCATCCTTATGGTGCCTATCCACCCTAGCTTGCCTAGCGGAACATCACCCAATCGTTATTCACGTCTACGTCAAAGTCGTCGATACACTATCGCCAGATTATTGGCCGGCATCTCGACCCGATCCGTGCGCGCAAATCCCGCGTCGTCCGCCACCCCGTCCATGTCGGCCACATCGCGCAGCCCCCAACGCGCATCGCGATCCTTGAGCGAACGATCGAACGCCAGGTTCGACGCCGCCGTCTCCACCTGCGCCTCCAGATAGGGACCGTAGAGGATCAATGCCGCCCCGGCCGGCAGCACCCGCGCCGCGCCCGCGAACAGCCCGAGCGTCGCCGCCCACGGACTGATATGCGTCATGTTGATGCACAGCACTGCGTCCGCCAGATCGACCGGCCAGTCGCCCGCCGCCGCATCCAGCATCACCGGCGGTCGCAGGTTCGGCAACGCCGCCTCCCCGCTCCAAGCCAGAATGGATGCCAGCGCGTCCCCGTCAGGATCGCTCGGCTGCCACTCCAGCGCCGGGAAGGCCGCCGCGAAATGCACGACATGCTCGCCCGATCCGCTCGCCACCTCCAGCACCAGCCCGGCAGGCGGCAGCACGCCCGCCAGCACATCGACGATCGCGTCGCGATTGCGCAGCGTGGCGGGGGCGTGGCGCTTGCCCGCCTCCGCTGCCGCTTCACCGGGCGTCCAGACGCTCACTCGGCGGCCTCAGCCACCTCCGGCTCGCTCCACGTCAGCACCGGCTTGCGCGCCGCCAGCGTCTCGTCCAGGCGGCGGCGCGGCGCGTGATAGGGCGCGCCCTTGAGCGCCTCGTCCCCGGCCCGCGCGCGTTCGGCCAGGCTCCGCAGCGCCATGATGAACTGGTCCAGCGCCGCCTTGCTCTCCGTCTCGGTCGGCTCCACCAGCATCGCGCCATGCACCACCAGCGGGAAGTACATGGTCATCGGGTGGAAGCCCTCGTCGATCAGCCCCTTGGCGATGTCGAGCGTGGTGAAGCCCTCGGCCAGGCCCTTGTCGCTGAACAGCGCCTCATGCATGCACGGCCCGCTTGGCCCGAAGGGCGCGTCCAGCACGTCCTCCAGGCTGCGCAGGATGTAGTTGGCGTTCAGCACCGCATCCTCGGCAACCTGCTTCAACCCATCCGCGCCATGCGAAAGGATATAGGTCAGCGCCCGCGTGAACATGCCCATCTGCCCGTGGAAGGCGGACATGCGGCCGAAGCTCTGCGGCATTTCCTCGCCGACATTCTCCTCCTCGATGAGGTGGATCGTGCCGTCCGCCATGCGCGCGGTGTAGGGCAGCGGCCCGAAGGGCGCGAGAGCCTCCGACAGCACCACCGGCCCTGCGCCGGGGCCGCCGCCGCCATGCGGCGTGGAGAAGGTCTTGTGCAGGTTGATGTGCATCGCGTCGACGCCCAGATCGCCCGGCCGCACCCGACCGACGATGGCGTTGAAGTTCGCGCCGTCGCAATAGACGAAAGCCCCGGCGGCATGCACTGCGTCGGAAATCGTCTTCATGTCGCGCTCGAACAGACCGCAGGTGTTGGGATTGGTTATCATCACCGCCGCCACATCCGGGCCAAGCCGCGCCTTCAACGCCTCCAGATCCACACGGCCATCCGGGGTCGCGGGAATATCCTCGACCTGATAGCCGCAGAAGGCCGCCGTCGCCGGGTTCGTGCCATGCGCGCTCTCCGGCACCAGCACCACCTTGCGCGCATCGCCCCGCGCCTCCAGCGCGGCGCGGATGCACAGCAGGCCGCAAAGTTCGCCATGCGCGCCCGCCTTGGGCGTCATTGCGACGCCATGCATGCCGGTCAGCTTAATGAGCCAGACGGCCAGTTCGTTGATGACCCCCAGCGCGCCCTGAATGGTCGACTGCGGCTGCAACGGATGCACATCGGCAAAGCCGGGCATGCGCGCCACTTTCTCGTTGAGCCGCGGATTATGCTTCATCGTGCAGCTGCCGAGCGGAAACAGGCCAAGGTCGATAGCGTAGTTCTGGCGGCTGAGGCGGGTATAATGCCGCACCGTCTCCGGCTCGGACAGGCCCGGCAGGCCGATGCCGCTCTTGCGCTCCAGCCCGCCCAGTTTGCTCGAAACCTTGGGCGCATCGGCAAAATCGACGCCAGTGGTTTCCGTGGAGCCGATCTCGAAGATCAGCGCCTCTTCCAGCATCAGCGCGCGATTGCCGGTGGCGGTGCCGGGGGCCATATGCGCGTCCTTGACGGCGACGGGGGTCGTCGGGCGACCTTCCTTGAGCATGGTCATGCCAGTTCCTCCTCGAGCGCCTTGGCAAAGGCTTCGACATCCTCCGCCGAAGTGGTTTCCGTGACCGCGACGATCAGCCCGCCGCCGATCTCCGGCGCGTCGGGATAGAGCCGTCCCAGCGACACGCCGCCCAGCACGCCCTTGTCGGCCAGATTGCGCACGACATCGCGCGCGTCCTTCGACAGGATCAGCGTGAACTCGTTGAAGAAGCCGTCATTGAGCAGGGTCACGCCGGACACCCTGGCCAGCCGTTCGGCCGCCTGCACCGCCAGCGCATGGTTGAGCGTCGCCAACTCGCGAAGCCCCTTCTCGCCCAGCAGCGTCATGTGGATCGTGAAGGCCAGCGCGCAAAGCCCGCTATTAGTGCAGATGTTCGACGTCGCCTTCTCGCGCCGGATATGCTGCTCGCGGGTCGACAGCGTCAGCACGAAGCCGCGCTTGCCCGCCGCGTCCAGCGTCTCGCCGCACAGGCGGCCCGGCATCTGGCGGACATATTTCTGCTTGCACGCGAACAGGCCCAGATACGGCCCGCCGAACTGGAGGCCGACGCCCAGCGACTGCCCCTCGCCCACGACGATGTCCGCGCCCATTTCGCCCGGCGAAGCGATCGCCCCCAGCGCCACCGGCTCCGTCACCACGGCCACCAGCAGCGCGCCAGCGGCATGCGCGGCATCGGCCAGCGGGGTCAGGTCGGCGATGCGGCCGAGGATGTCGGGATATTGTACCACGACGCAGCTCACATCCTTGTCGATCGCGCCGATCAGCGCGTCGATGTCGGTCGCGGCCTCCAGCGTCGGCGCGCTGGTGTCCAGCGCGTCGCCAGTGAACTTCGCCATGGTCCTGGCGACCGACACATAATGCGGATGCAGGCCCGACGACAGCAGCGCCCTGCCCCGCTTGGTGATGCGCCGCGCCATGCCGATCGCCTCCCAGCAGGCGGTCGATCCGTCATACATCGACGCATTGGCGACGTCGCAGCCGAAAAGCCGCGCGACCTGCGTCTGGAATTCGAACAGCACCTGCAACGTGCCCTGCGCGATTTCCGGCTGATAGGGCGTATAGGCGGTCAGAAACTCGCCGCGCTGGATCAGATGATCGACGCTGGCGGGCACATGATGGCGATACGCTCCCGCCCCCAGGAAGAAGGGCGCGTCGGCCGCCGCCAGATTCTGCTTCGAAAGCCCCCGCATGTGCCGCTCGACCGCCATTTCGGTCATATGGTCGGACAGGCCGGCGATCGTGCCGGTCAGCCGCGCAGCTTCGGGCACATCCACGAACAGATCGTCGATCGAGGACGCGCCAATGACGGAGAGCATCTCCACGCGGTCGGCGTCGGTAAGGGGCAGGTAACGCATTGCAGGTCTCCTCCCCTCCCTACTTAGGGAGGGGCCGGGGGTGGGTGCGATTGCTTCTTCAGCAATCGCTGGCGTCAGCCAATGAGGCCAGGTCGCACGCTCGCTGCGCTCGCGACCCACCCCAACCCCTCCCTTGAAAGGGAGGGGCTTTTCGGTTGGATCAAAGGCTCGCGACGAACTTCTTGTACGCGGCCTCGTTCATCAGGCCCTTCAACTCCTCCGCATCGCCGATGCGCAGCTTGAAGAACCAGCCATCTTCCTCGGGATCGCTGTTGACCAGCGCCGGCTCGTCCTCCAGCGCGCCATTGGTCTCGATCACCTCGCCGCTGATCGGCGCATAGACGTCCGACGCGGCCTTGACGGACTCGACCACTGCAGCGTCGTCGCCCTTCTCGAAGGTCGCGCCTTCTTCGGGCAGTTCGACGAACACGATGTCGCCCAGCTGCTCCTGCGCATAATCGGTGATGCCGACCGTCGCGATTTCGCCCTCGACGTCGATCCATTCATGTTCGTCGGTGAAGTAACGGCTCATCTGACTGTACCCCTCAGTTCTTGATGCTACGATGATAACGGTGCGGAACGAACGGCATCGGCGCGACCACAGCCGCAATGCGCTTGCCGCGCACTTCGATTTCCAGTTTCGTGCCTTCGGCAGCATGCGGCCGGCTGACCCAGCCCATGGCGATCGGCGCGGCGACGGTCGGCGCGAAGCCGCCCGACGTGACCTCGCCCGCCAGCACGTCGCCGGCATAGATCGGCGCGCCTTCCCGTGCGGGCAGCTTGCCCTCGATCTTCAGGCCCACGCGCTTGCTCCCCGGCCCCTCGGCCAGTTCCTTGACGACGCGGGCATGGCCGAAGAAGCCGCCCTCCTCGCGCCGACGCTTCTGGATCGCGAAGCCCAGGTCCGCGCCGATCGCGCTGACGGCCGGCGTCAGGTCATGGCCGTAAAGCGGCAGCCCCGCCTCCAGCCGCAGCGAATCCCGCGCGCCAAGGCCGATCGGCTTCACCTGCGGCAACGCGCACAGCGCATCGGCCAGCGCCGCCACGGCCTCGCCCGGCACGCTGATCTCGAACCCGTCCTCACCTGTATAGCCCGACCGGCTGATCCACAGCGGCACGCCGTCCCAGTCGAACAGGCCCGACTGCATGAAGGTCAGCTCGGCCACGCCCGGCACCAGCGCGGCCATCGCCTCGCCCGCTTCCGGCCCCTGCAGCGCCAGCAGCGCTTGGTCGGCCTGATGGTTCATCACCACCGCGTCGGGCAGATGCTCGATCATCCAGCCGATATCGTCATATTTGCACGCGCCGTTGACCACCATGTAGATGTCCGCGCCGTCGAATGCGTCCCCGCCCAGGCGCGACACCATCAGGTCGTCCAGGATGCCGCCTTCCTCGTCCAGCAGCATCGAATAGCGCTGGCGGAAGGGCTTCAACTCCTTGATGTTGCTCGGCAGCAGCTGCTCCAGCGCGGCGTCCACGCCCTCGCCCGAGAAGGTCAGCTGGCCCATATGGCTGACGTCGAACAGCCCGGCATGCTCGCGCGTCCAGCTATGTTCGGCCATGATGCCTTCATACTGGATCGGCATGTGGTAGCCGGCGAACTCCACCATGCGCGCACCCTTCGCGCGGTGCCAGGCGTCGAGCGGCAGCGCCTCGGGCGGCAGTTCCTCTTCGAGGGTGGCGATATCGTCCTTGGCGCTCATCGATGAGGCTCCATGCAAAGAGGTGGCGCGACAACTCACGAACCCGTCAAGGACCCGATCGTTCATCACCCCCTCTGTCACGGGAACCTGAGAGCTTTCGCCGGTGCGTAAAACGCGACCGGCTTACCCCTTCGGTGGGACGACGACGAACGCCGTCCGCTTTCCAGAGTGCCTGCCCATGATGCGGTCCGTTGGCCTGAGAGATTCCGGGGCGGTTGCTCCTTCGGCGACGGGCAGGCTGCAAGCCCCCCATGCTCTCCCGCATCACGTCCGACTCGTGTGAAGAGTCGGAAGCTGGATTGTGCATCGCCGAACCGGACGAGCCCGTCAATCGGCGATCGTTGCGCCCGCGCCGTATATCTCGGCATAGCGGCTTTGCGCATAGCGGTCGGTCATACCGGCGATGAAGTCGGCGATGTGGCGGCTGCGCGCCGGCTCCTGCGTCGAACAGGCGTCGCGCCATTCCGGCGGCATCAGCGCAGGATCGGCCTGATAGGCGCGAAACAGGCGCATCACCACGATGCGCGCCTCGTCCGCCGCCGCCAGTTGCGAGGGGTGATGATAGAGCGTGGCGTACATGAAGCGCTTCAAGTCCCGCTCCTGCGCCGCCAGTTCGGGCGAAAAGCCGATCAGCGTCCGGCCACAGGCGCGCACATCCGCCACCGTCTCCACCCCCGAAGCGGCGATATTGGCGCGGCTGCTCTCGATCAGGTCGTTGGCCATCACGCCGATCTGCTCACGCACCAGTTCCCGCAGCAGGCGATCGTCGGGCACATCGGGATAGCGCGCCTTCACCCGGTCCCAGCTGGCGCGCACGAATGGCACCTCCAGAAGCTGTTCCAGCGTCAGCAGCCCCGCGCGCAGCCCGTCGTCGATGTCGTGATTGTCATAGGCGATATCGTCCGAAATCGCCGCCAGCTGCGCCTCCAGCGAGGCGTGGCTGGCGAGGTCCAGCGGGAACTGCGCGTCCAGATCCCGCATCGCCCAGCCCGGATCGATGATCGGGCCGTTATGCTTGGCCAGCCCCTCCAGCATTTCCCAGCTGAGGTTGAGGCCAGCGAAACGCGGATAGGGGCTTTCGATCAGCATCAGCGTGCGCAGCGTATGCGCATTGTGATCCCAGCCGCCATGGTCGAGCATCGCCGCCTCCAGCGCGTCCTCGCCGGCGTGGCCGAAGGGCGGATGGCCGATGTCATGCGCCAGGCACAAGGCTTCGGTCAGATCCTCATTGAGGCCCAGCGTCCGCGCGGTGGTGCGCCCGACCTGCGCGACCTCCAGGCTGTGGGTCAGCCGGACGCGATAATGGTCGCCATCGGGCGCGACGAACACCTGCGTCTTGTGCCGGAGGCGACGAAAGGCGATCGAATGGATGATGCGGTCGCGGTCACGCTGGAACATGTCGCGCGGGCCGCGCCGCTCGCCGCCCTGTTCGGGGTGAAGCCGCCCCCGGCTTTCGTCGGGGCGGCAGGCATAGGATGCAAGCGTCATCGGATCAGTTGCCGGAGAAGCGTTCGACGACTTCGCCTGCATCGCTCTTCCACGCGAACACATCCGCGCCGGCGGCCTTCAGCGAGTCTTCCAGCGATTTTGCGCGTTCGAAACTGGCGAACGGGCCGATCAGCAGGCGGTTGGTGCTGCCCCAGCTGGCGATCCAGCTCTGCTGCGGGGCGATGTCGGGATATTTCTTTCGCAGGCCCTTGAGCGTAAAGCCCAAGGCCCCGCGCTGCCGCCCGGTGCTGATCTGCACCCAGTTGCGCGAGGGATTGGCGGCCAGTTTCGCCTTCTCCTCGGCTTCCTTCTTTTTCTTCGCGTCGGCTTCGGCCTTGGCTTTGGCGACCGCCTTCGCCTTGTCATCCTCGGCCTTCTTGCGCGCAGCGGAGGCCGCCTGCATGGCCGCAATCTCATTCAGGTCGACGGCGGCGACGGTGGAGGTCCGCTCCGATTCCGGCACGTCGATGGCGCGAATGATGTCGGCCAGGCTGCGCGGCACCTGCACGGTCGCGGTAGGATCGGCGGGTCTGGGTTCGGTGACGGCCGGATCGGTGACAGCCGGATCGATGGGAGCAGGTCCCACCGGCGTCGCCGGGTCCGTCACGGCGGCGTCACGCGGATCCTGCGCGGCGGGATTGACTGGCGTCACGGTCGCGGGCGAGCGCCCCGAAGCCTGCGCCAGAGTGATCGCGTTCAACTGCGCGCCGATGCTGCCGTCCCGCGCGGGCAAGGGTTGTTGCGGCACGGGGGGCTTTGACTCGGGCGCGATGGATACGGGCTTCTCGGGGACGGGCGCGGGCGGCTCGGGCTTTTCCGCCACCGGCTGCACCACCGGATCGGCGGCCGCGAAGACAGGCCCGCGTGGCTGCTCGGGCTTGGTTTCGACTGGCTTGGTTTCGACTGGCTTCGGCTCAACCGGCTTGGGTTCGACCGGGCGGGGCGCTGGCGGAAGAGGCGGCGGCGGCACGGGCTGCTGCTTCACCGGCTGCGTCGCCTCGCTGAAACCCGGCTTCGCCGTCGATGCCGCCAGCGTCGCCTCGCCAGACCTGCGCCGCTCGCGCGCCTTGGCGCGCCGCTCGGCACGGGCGCGCGCGGCGCTCATCTTGACTGGCTCGGCGGCCGCCAGCTTTTGCGGCGGCGGTTCGGGGGCCAGGCCGGGCGGCACGGCGGTCGGCGTGATCGCCGCGATCTGCGTGCCGATCTGCATCGGGAAATGACCATAATGCAGCGCCACCGCCTTCTGCGCGGCGGTCAGATAGGGCATCTTGCGCAGATAGGGCGTGATCGCCTGCGCCAGATCGGCCGGCATGGTCTGGTCGGCGATCTTCTTCGCCTCGTCCTGCCGGTTGTTCATCGCCAGGATGAACGCGCGATAGCGCCAGCCGGCCCGATCGCTCTTGTAGAGCAAAGGCTCCAGCATCTTCTCGGCAGCGCTCACCTGCCCAGATATGCCAAGCGATGCCGCATAGCGGCGGCGCAGATCAGGGTCGTCGGGCGTCTGCGCGAAGGCGGCGGCGTAATCACGCTGTGCACTGGCCTGATCGCCGACCATGTCGCGCGCCAGCCCGCGATCCACCAGCACCGCCGCATCGGGCATGCCCAGCCGCGCCGCCTGGTCGAACAGCCGCACCGCCTCCGCCGGGTTCTGCAATTGCAGGTTGACCCGAGCGAGGCCCGCCTTGATCCGCCCGTCGCCGCTGGTGAGCGCATCCGCGCGCGCGAAGAAACCCGCCGCCGCGCGCGGATCGTCCAGCGCCAGCGCCGCATTGCCCGCGCCGATCAGCGCCTCGATATCCTTGGGATTGGACGCCAGCCGGGACAGATTCGTGCCCAGATCGTCCGCGCCGGCCGGCTTCACCAGTTGCGCCTGGTCATATTGCGCCAGCGCCGTTCCCGGCAGGGCCACGCCCGCCCCCGACAGGGGCAGACCAACGAGAATCCATGTCAGGCTGTGCTTCACGCCGCTGCCTTAGCGGATAGCCGGATGAATGGGCAATGTATCTCCACCGCCCAGCGCCAGAACGCGCGCCAGAAACGACGAAGGCCGGGACTGATCCCGGCCTTCGAAAACATGGCGCAGACCGCCTTTTTACTGATTGCTCTGGCGATTGAGGAAGCGAGGGATGTCCACGCCGGACGCGCCCTCTTCCGGCGCAGCCTGATCCGCGCCGCGCGTCAGCCCGGCCATGCGCTCGAACAGCGTGCCGCCGCTCGCCACGCGCGGAGCGGGCGCTTCGGGCGCCGCCGGCTTCTCTTCGGCGGTCGTCGAATCGAGCAGCAGTTCGTCCTCCTCCGGACCCTCGTCGGAAAACACGGCGGCGGGCTTGGGCGGCGAGAAAGGCGGCGTCACGGCTACTGGCGGCGTCAGCGGCGCAGGGGCCGGCGCTTCGGGCACGTCCAGTTCCAGCGGTTCGGCCTCGGCGACCACAGGCGCGGCGGCGACGGGCGCGGCCGGCGCCGGCGTGCTGGGCACGGCGATCGACGGGCGGCTGCTCGCGAAGGCGAAGGGCTTGCTGTACTGCGCCGCTTCGGCGCTGCCTTCGCTGTCGATGCCGGTGGCGACCACCGACACGCGGATCTTGCCTTCCAGCGCCGGGTTGAACGCGCTGCCCCAGATGATGTTCGCGTCCGGATCGACCAGTTCGCGAATGTGGTTCGCGGCCTCGTCCACTTCCATCAGGCGCATATCCTCGCCACCGACGATCGACACGATCACGCCCTTGGCGCCGCGCATCGACACGCCGTCCAGCAGCGGGTTGGCGATCGCCTGCTCGGCGGCGGACAGCGCGCGGCCGTCGCCTTCCGCCTCGCCCGTGCCCATCATCGCCTTGCCCATCTCGCCCATCACGGAGCGGACGTCGGCGAAGTCCAGGTTGATCAGGCCCGGCATGACCATCAGGTCGGTGATGCCGCGCACGCCCTGCTGCAGGACCTCGTCCGCCATCTCGAACGCTTCCTTGAAGGTCGTGTTCGGGTTGGCGATCAGGAACAGATTCTGGTTCGGAATGACGATGAGGGTGTCGACGACCTTCTGCAATTCCTCGATGCCGGAATCGGCCGAGCGCATGCGGCGCGATCCTTCGAAGGTGAAGGGCTTCGTCACCACGCCCACGGTCAGGATGCCGCGATCGCGCGCCGCCTTGGCGATGACGGGGGCCGCGCCGGTGCCGGTGCCGCCGCCCATGCCGGCGGCGATGAAGCACATATGCGCGCCTTCCAGCGCATGCTCGACCGAAGCGATCGTCTCTTCCGCCGCCGCCTTGCCGATTTCGGGGCGCGATCCTGCACCCAGGCCTTCGGTGATCTGCGGGCCAAGCTGGATGCGGCGCTCCGCCGGCGAGGCGTTGAGCGCCTGCGCATCGGTATTGGCGACGATGAAATCGACGCCCTCGACCTTGGCGGCGATCATGTTGGCGATCGCGTTGCCGCCAGCCCCACCAACGCCGATGACCGCGATGCGCGGCTTGAGTTCATCCACATGCGGCGGGCTGATCTCGATGCTCATAACTTGCTCCCTGAGGCTTCCGGCAACGAAGCCTTAACTGTCATTGAAAGGTCATGCACCAGATAGTGGAGCATTTCACCTGCTAAATTCGTCTTTCTGTCTTCGACCTTCGTCGAACCATCAGTAATTCGCGCGCATCGCCCGCATCATCCTTTGCCACCACAGCGGCGCACCCAGGCGATGCACGGTCTGCGCCGCCGGGGCCAGGCTGCGCAGATCCGTTGGGTTCGACGCGCCATAGAGCGCCAGACCGGCAAGCGCCGCAAAGGCCGGCCCGCTATGCGCTTCGGGCATGGCGGCGAGCCCCCGCGGCTTGCCCACGCGCACCGCGCGGCCCAGCGCGCCCTGCGCATAATCGGCGATGCCCTTCAACTCCGCGCCGCCGCCGGTCAACACGACCTGACGGCCCGTGGGCGAATTGAAGCCCATGCCCGCCAGCGCGGCGTTCACTTCGGACATGATCATGTTCAGCCGTTCGCAAATGACGCCGACCAGCGCCGCGCGGGTGATCTTGCCGCCTTCCGCGTTGGGACCGGCGCTCTGGCCGGGCGCGGCGGCGTCGCCATGGGGCGGCGCAATCTCGATCATCTCGCGGAAATCGCGCGGGTTCTGCATGGCCGAACCATAGAAGCACTTCATCCGCTCCGCCTGACTGCGGCGAATGCCGAAGGCCGATGCGATATCGTCGGTGATGTCGGCCGCGCCGATCGGGATCGAATGCAGCCCCACCAGCATGCCGCCGGCATAGAGCGAGACATTGGTGACGCCCGCGCCCATCTCGACCAGCGCCACGCCCAGGTCGCGCTCCTCCTCCGACAGGCAGGCAAGGCCCGTCGCGATCGGCGAGGCGACGATGGAGTTGACGTTGAGATAGGCGCCACGCACGCACAGGTCCAGATTGGCGAGCGGCGCGCCGTCCGCCAGCACGACATGAATGTCCACGCCCAGCAGGTCGGCATGCATGCCCAGCGGCCGCTTCACCGGCACGCGCCCGTTGATCGAAAAACAGGTCGGCTGCGCGTGCAGCACGACGCGGCCATCCGGGTCGATGCCCTGCTGCCCGGTGGTCAGCAGGTCGTCGATGTCCGCCTGCTCGATCCGGTCGCCGCCCATGTCGCGCTCGACGGTGACGACATCGCTGACCATCGATCCGCCCGAAAAGCTGACCCACACATCCTCGATATTCGTGCCCGCGACCCGCTCGGCCTGCTCCACCGTCTCGCGCACGGCGAGTTCGGTGCGCTCCATGTCGGCGATGAAGCCGCGCCGGACGCCCCGACTCTCGCGCTGGCCCGTGCCCAGGATCGCCAGCTCGCCGCTGTCGGTGCGTCCGGCGATCAGCGCGGAAACCTTCCACGATCCGATGTCGATCGCGGTGATCAGCTTGTCGACCTTGGGTGGCGCCATGATGTCAGCCCTCCTCTGCGGCGGTTGTCGGTCGGGGTTCCTCGCTGGCCTTCACGGCCTTTTCCGTCGGCGCATTGGGCGGCAGCCGCAGGATGAACCGATCGGGATCGCGCATGTCGAACCGGACGATGCCCCGGCCCAGCAGCCGGTTGACACCGTCCATCCGCGCGAAATTCACCAGAGCCGCCGCCGACTGCTGATTGCCTTCGGGCAGCGACAGCGTCTCACCCGACTGAAAGCGCAGGTCCCAGCGCCGGTTCCCGACCCAGGTCGCGCCGGCCAACAGCGGCTTCAACGCCGGAGTGTTCTCCATCAGCCGCCCCAGCCCCGCCGTCTGACGATTGGCATTGGGACCGACAACCAGCGGCAGGTCGGGAATGGCGTCCACAGAAACGCTTTGCAGAACAATGCCTTGCACATCGATCAGGGCGAGGCGACCATTATTCTGCCACACCGCCACCGGCTCCCGCTCGACGATGTCGACCACCAAAGTATCGGGCAGCCGGCGGGAAATGCGCGCATCCTTGACCCAGCCCAAGGCAAGCATTTCATTGCGCACTTTAGGCAGGTCGAGCGACAGCATGGAGCGGTCCACCTGCCCCAGCGCGATGTTATACACCGCCATCTCGTCCATCCGCTCGACGCCGCGCACCTCGACCTTCTCGACCTCGAAGCCGGCGCGCGCGGCAATCTCCGCCGCCTCCTGCCGCGCCATGCCGGGCAGGCCCAGAAAGATGGCGATGCCGATGACGATCGACGCGGCGATGCCGACGATCGCCCAGGTCGCCGCCTTCTGGATCGTCGCGTCGCTGACGGGCAGCGCATCGAGCAGACGGTCGAACCAGGACTGGCGCTTGAGCGGCTTCTTGCCCCCCCTGCCCCTGCCGGGGGCCGGCTTGCTCAGGCGGCTGGTGCCGCCGCGCCGGATTTTCGCCTCGCTCATGATCCCGCCCCCCGCTCTAGTGCCTCTTCCACGATCCGCTCGACCAGTTCGGCATAATCGATGCCCAGCTTCGCCGCCTGTTCCGGCACCAGGCTCAATGGCGTCATGCCCGGCTGGGTATTGACCTCCAGCAGGAACAGCCCCTCGACGCCCTGCTCGTCATCCCAGCGGAAGTCGGAGCGCGACGCCCCGCGACAGCCGAGCAGCTGATGCGCCTTGAGCGCAATCGCCTTGCACGCGGCGGTGATCTCGTCGGGGATCTCCGCCGGGCAGATATGGTCGGTCATGCCATCGGTATATTTGGCGTCGAAATCATAGAAGCCGCTCTTGGGCCGCAATTCGGTCACCAGCAGAGCCTCGTCGCCCAGCACGGCGGTCGTCAGCTCGCGGCCCCGGATGAAGGGTTCGGCCAGCAGTTCGTCGAAATGCAGCCACGGCCCCTCGACATCGCGGCCGATCGGCGATCCGTAATTGCCCTCCGCCGTCACGATCGCGACGCCCACGGAAGAACCTTCGTTCACCGGCTTCACCACATAGGGACGCGGCAGCGGGTCGCCCTCGAACAGGCTCTCGCTTCGCACGATCTGCCCGCCGGGCATGGGAATGCCATAGGGGACCAGCGTCTGCTTGGTCAGCACCTTGTCGATCGCGATGACCGAGGTGGCGAGACCAGAATGCGTGTAGGTCAGGCCCATCAGGTCCATCATCCCCTGCACCGTGCCATCCTCGCCCGGCACGCCATGCAGCGCGTTGAACACCACGTCCGCCTTGGCCGCCACGAGCTTCGCGGCGACATCGCGGTCCATGTCGATCCGCGTGACCTTGTGCCCACGGCTCTCCAGCGCCTTGGCGATCCCCTCGCCCGACGACAGCGACACCGGCCGCTCGGACGACCAGCCGCCCATCAGCACTGCCACATGCCAGGGACCGCGCGTCATGCCACGTTCCCCACGCGCTGGATTTCCCACTGCAATTCCACGCCGCTCTTGTCCTTCACCCGCCGCCGGACCTCTTCGCCCAGCGCCTCGATATCCGCGCTGGTCGCGTCGCCCGTGTTCAGCAGGAAGTTGGTATGCTTCTCGCTCACCTGCGCCCCGCCGAGCACCAGCCCGCGACAGCCGGCCTCATCCACCAAGGCCCATGCCTTGTGCCCGTCCGGATTCTTGAAGGTCGATCCGCCCGTCTTGCTGCGCAGCGGCTGGCTCTCCTCGCGCGCGGCTGCGATGCGGTCCATCTCCGCCTGGATCGCCGCCGGCTCGCCCGGCTCGCCATAAAACACCGCGCTGACGACGATCGCGCCATCGGTCAGGTTGCTATGGCGATAGCGGTAATGCAGGTCCGACACCGGCAGGGTCACCTGCTCGCCCGACCGCAGTACAACCTCGCACGACACAAGGATATCCCGCGTCTCGCGCCCATAAGCGCCGCCGTTCATCCGCACGAAACCGCCGACCGTGCCGGGGATCGACCGCAGAAACTCCAGCCCTGCGACGCCCTTGTCGCGAGCGGTCGAGGATACGAGAATGCCGCTCGCCCCGCCACCGCAGCGCAGGGTGACGGCGTCCAGCGCTTCCACCTTCGCGAAAGGCTTGCCCAGCCGCACGACCACGCCCGGCACGCCGCCATCGCGCACGATCAGGTTGGAGCCGAGACCCAGCGCCATCACCGGCATAGCCGGGTCCAGCTGCGCCAGGAAATCCGACAGATCGTCGACGTCCGCCGGCTCGAACAGCCATTGCGCCGCCCCGCCGCTCTTGAACCAGACGAGCGGCGCCAGCGGCGCACCCGCCGTCAGCTTGCCGCGCACGGCCGGCATCGCATCAAGGGAAGCGGCAGCGGTCACGCCGTCTCCTTCATCTTGGCGGAAACGGCCGCAGCCAGCCCCGCCGCCCATTTCGTGATGTCGCCCGCGCCCAGGCAGATGACCATGTCGTCCGCCTGAATGTCAGCGGCCAGAGCGCTCGCCAGCGCCTCGGCACTTTCCACCGTCGACGCGGCCCGATGCCCGCGACGCTTCAGCCCCGCGACCAGTTCGGCGCTGTCCACACCCTCGATCGGCTGCTCGCCCGCGGTATATACGGGCGCGGCATAGACGATGTCGGCGTCATTGAACGCCTGCTGGAACTCGTCCATCAGGTCGCGCAGGCGGGTGAAGCGATGCGGCTGCACCACGGCGATCACGCGCCCCTTCGCGCCCTCGCGCGCGGCAGCGAGCACGGCTTTGATCTCGACCGGATGATGGCCATAATCGTCGATCACCGTCGCCACGCCCGCGCCGGCCGGAATCTCACCAACCTTGGTAAAGCGCCGCTTGACCCCGCCGAACTTGGCAAAGCCCGTCTGGATCGTCGCATCGTCGATGCCCATGTGCAGCGCCACGCCGATCGCCGCCATGGCGTTCAGCACATTGTGACGCCCCGGCATCGGCATCTCGATCCCCTCGATCCGCCGCAGCGTGCCGTCACGCTCACGCACCTGCACGTCGAAGCGATTGCCGCCAGGGAAGCTCACCACATTCTCGCCCCGGATATCGGCCTGCGCCGAAAAGCCATAGGTGACGATCCGCCGGTCCTGCACCCGCGGCAGGATCGCCTGCACCTCGGGATGATCAAGGCACAGCAACGCCGCGCCATAAAAGGGCACATTGCCGACGAACTCGACAAAGGCGTCCTTCACCCGGTCGAAGCTGCCATAATGATCCAGATGTTCCGGATCGATGTTCGTCACGACCGCGATCGTTCCGTCCAGCCGCAGGAAGCTGCCGTCGCTCTCGTCCGCCTCCACGACCATCCAGTCGCTGTTGCCCAGCCGCGCGTTGGAACCATAGCTGTTGATGATGCCGCCGTTGATGACGGTCGGGTCCACCCCGCCCGCGTCCAGCAGCGCCGCGACCATCGATGTCGTCGTCGTCTTGCCATGCGTGCCCGCCACCGCGACGGTGGACTTCAAACGCATCAGCTCCGCCAGCATCTCCGCCCGACGGATCACCGGCACGCGGTTCTCCAGCGCCAGCTCGACTTCGGGATTGCCCCGCTTGATCGCGGTGGAGGTGACGACCACGGCGGCGTCGCCCAGATTTTCGGCCGCGTGGCCGATCATCACCTTGATCCCCTTGGCGCGCAGGCCCTCCACGACATAGCCCTCGGCCACGTCGCTACCCTGCACCCGATAGCCCAGATTGTGCATCACCTCGGCGATACCGGACATGCCGATGCCGCCGATGCCGATGAAATGGATCGTGCCGATGTCGGTGCCGACACCCTTCATGCGGGAACTCCCTGCAAATTCAATGTGGTCGGAGCCGGCGAAACCTTCACCGGATCATTCATGATCGGCGCCTTGCCGATGCTTTCGAGCAGGTCCGCCATGTCGCGCGCCGCGTCTGGCCGGCCGCAGGACCGCGCCCGCTTCGCCGCGTTCTGGAGCGCGCCCGGCTCCAGCGCCATCTTCTGCATCTGCTTGGCCAGCTCCACCCCGGTGAAGCGCGCCTGCGCGATCGTCCGCGCGCCGCCGGCCTCAGTCATCTCGCGCGCATTGGCGGTCTGGTGGTCGTCCATAGCGCTCGGCAGCGGGATCAGGATCGCGGGGCGGCCCGCACAGGTCAGCTCCGCCAGCGTCGACGCGCCCGCGCGCGCGATCACCAGATGGCTCCAGCCCAGCTTCTCGGGCACATCGTTGAAATAGGTCGCCAGATCAGCAGGGATTTCCATCTCCGCATAGCTCTTGCGCACCCGCTCGATATCCTCGGCCCGACACTGCTGCGTCACCTGCAAGCGGCGGCGCAGCGCCACGGGCAGCATGCCCAGCCCCTCGGGCACCACGCTCGACAGCACGGTCGCGCCCTGGCTGCCGCCGATCACCAGCACGCGGAACACGCTCTCGTCGGTCAGCGCGGGGAAATCATCCTCGCGCAGCGCCTTGACTTCCTCACGCACCGGATTGCCGACCAGATGCACCTTGTTCGCAAACTTGCCCTTCAGCCGCTCGATCACCGGATAGGCGGTAGCGATCGCGTCCACCCGCCCCGCCAGCAGCCGGTTGACCCGGCCCAGCACCGCGTTCTGCTCGTGGATCGCGGTCGGAATACCATCCGCCAGCGCCGCCAGCAGCGCGGGCATGGCGGGATAGCCGCCAAAACCCACCACGGCGGTCGGCTGGAACGTCTCATTCAGCCGCCGCGCCATCGCCCGGCCGGCAAGAATGCCCTTGATCGCGGATGGCCAGCTGCGCGGGTCCTTGGTCATGCGGCCGGCCGGCAGCACATGCACCTGCGCCCGGTTGCCCCGCGCCTCGCCGAAAATGCCGGGGATCTTCGCGCCCCGCTCATCGGTGACGAGCGCAACATGATGGCCGCGCGCCATCAGTTCCTCGGCGACGGCGTGCGCTGGAATCATATGGCCCCCCGTCCCGCCGGCGGCGAGGACGAAGTGACGGGAAATACTCATCGGCCGCTCCATTTGACCACGGTATGATGCCTGCCCAGGAAAGGGTTGCGTCGCGTGAACGCGAGCAGCAGGCCGATACCGATGCTGAGCGCCAGCATAGAGGAGCCGCCATAGCTGATAAAGGGCAAGGTCATGCCCTTCGACGGGAAAATCTGGGCATTGACGCCCATATTGATGATCGCCTGCATGCCGAACTCCACCGTCAGGCCGGCGGCGGCGAGGATGGTGAAATTATCCTCCTCGTCCAGCAGGCGCAGCAGCACGCGCACGATGATCGCCAGATAGACCAGAGCGATGGCGATGCAGGCCAGCAGCCCGAACTCTTCCCCAATGACGGAGAAGATATAGTCGGTATGCGCTTCGGGCAGGCGGAACTTGTTCTGCCCGCCGCCCGGCCCGACGCCGGTAAAGCCGCCATGGGTGATGGTGCGGAACGCCAGTTCGGTCTGGTCCGGCCCCGCGTCGATCTGCACGCCAATGCCCAGGAAGTCGTTGATCCGCTGGCGGCCATTTTCATAGAAGGTATAGGTCGCGACCAGCATCCCGATCGCCGCCAGCCCCATCGCGCCGATGATCCGCATCGACACGCCCGACAGCAGCAGCAGCGCGCCCCAGCAGGCGCAGAAGATCACCGTCTGGCCGAAGTCCGGCTGAAGCATCAGCAGCCCGGCGATGGCGAAAGTCAGCGCGCCGGTGATCGGGATCACCGGCAGCTTGGCGTCGCGGCCTTTCAAGGACAGCAGCCAGGCGGTCGCCACAACATAAGCGGGCTTCAGGAACTCGGACGGCTGGAACCGGAAGCCCGGCAGGTCGATCCAGCGCTTCGCGCCGTTGATGACCGACCCCAGCACCGGCACCGCCAGCAGCATCACGAAGAAGAAGGCGGTCATGAACAGCGCCAGTCGCCGCGCCTGCTGCCGGGGCAGCATGGAAATGACCAGCATCACCGGCAGGCCGATCAGCACCCAGACCAGCTGGCGATAGAAATAGATCAGCGAATTGACGCTGACCGTGCTGGTCGATCGGTCGATCGCGGCCACGGGCGATGCGGCGGCGACCGCCACCAGCCCGATCGCCATCAGCACGACGATCAGCGACAGGAGAACGCGGTCGATCTCCCAGAACCAGATGGCGAGCGCCGTGCGCTCACGCGGGACGGTGCGGCCCTTGAAGCCTTTCACCAGTTCGCCTGGTCTGAACATCCTCGCCGACCTTTCGCCGTTCACTTCATTGCCCCCCGGCTGACCAAATCATTCCAGCGCCGCGACGGCCGCCGCGAAGGCGTCGCCCCTGGCTTCGAAATCCCGAAACTGATCGAAACTCGCGCAGGCCGGTGACAGCAGCACGATATCCCCCGGCTGCGCGATGCGCGCGGCACGCCGGACGGCGGCGCTTAGCATCTCGCTGTCGTCCACCGCCATGACCGGCCGCAGCAGATCGGCGAACATATGCCCCGCTTCGCCGATGGTATAGGCATGCGCGACATTGCCGAACATCGGCGCGCACTCGTCCAGATTGTCGGTCTTGGCGAGGCCGCCGACGATCCAGTGGATGCGCGGCTTGCCATCGACCGGCGGCCATGCGGCGAGCGCGGGAGCGGTGGAGGCGGGATTGGTCGCCTTGCTGTCGTTGACGTAGAGGACGCCGTTATGCGTGCCGACCGCCTGCATGCGGTGGGGCAGGCTGGCGTAGCTGGCGAGGGCGGCCTCGATCGTGGCCTCGTCTATGCCGAGCGCCTTCGCGACAGCGATAGCTACCGCCGCATTCTGAGCATTGTGCGGCCCTTGCAGCGAAGGCCATCCTGCCTGGTCCGCACGAAATGCGCATTCCAGATGGCCGAACCCTTCTTTGATCGAAAGTGCTGAAAATGCTGGCTGAACGGTCAGCGCGTGCAGTTTTTCCAGCTGCTCCTCATCAATCCTCTGGGTCAAGGATTTCGCGATCTTCTTGCTCGGCATATCCTCGCCGGCGATCACCGCGACATGCCCCGCGTCCTGCATCGCGAACAGCCTCGCCTTCGACGCGACATAGCCCTCGAACCCGTCATAGCGATCCAGATGATCGGGCGTGATGTTCAGCAGCACCGCGACATCGCAGTCCAGGCTCTGCGTCAGGTCGATCTGATAGCTCGACAGTTCCAGCACATAGACGCCCACGCCATGCAGGTTCGGCTCCAGCGGCTCCTGCCCCAGGATCGGCAGGCCGATATTGCCGCCCATGCGTGCGGGGAAACCAGCCTGCGTCACGATATGGTGGATCAGCGCCGTGGTGGTCGACTTGCCGTTGGTGCCGGTGATGCCGATCACCTTGTGCGGCGGCAGCGTCGGCCGTGCGAGCGCGAACAGCTCGATATCGCCGATGACGGGCACGCCCGCGACCTTGGCATGCATGGCGATGGGATGCTTGTTGAGCGGCACGCCCGGCGACACGACCACGCCGTCGAAGCCGGAAAGGTCGATTTCCAGCGGATCGGCCAGTTCGGCCTTCCCTTCGACTTGGCTGCGCGCCTCTTCCCGGCTGTCCCACGCCACGACCCGCGCGCCGCTGGCGACCAGCGTCTCCACGGTCGCAAGGCCCGAGCGCGCGAGGCCCAGAACGGCGTAGGTCTTCCCCGCAAAGGCGCTCGAAACGATCATCGCAGCTTCAACGTCGCAAGGCCGGCCAGCGCCAGCACAAAGGCGATGATCCAGAAGCGGATCACCACGGTAGGCTCGGCCC
Source organism: Sphingobium sp. (assembly GCA_044237945.1). Lineage (GTDB taxonomy): Bacteria > Pseudomonadota > Alphaproteobacteria > Sphingomonadales > Sphingomonadaceae > Sphingobium. The sequence continues at coordinate 119,294 of JBIIEH010000005.1, forward strand.
AGCCCAGCTGTTCGAAATGATGGTGGATCGGCGCCATCTTGAACACCCGCCTGCCGGTGCGCTTGTAGAAGAACACCTGGATGATGACGCTCATCGCCTCCACCACGAACAGCCCGCCGATGATGCCCAGCACGATCTCGTGATGCGCGGTCACCGCAATCACGCCGATCGTCCCGCCCAGCGCAAGGCTCCCCGTGTCGCCCATGAACACGGCCGCCGGCGGCGCATTGAACCACAGGAAAGCCAGCCCCGCGCCGATGATCGCGCCGCACAGGATCGTCAGGTTGCCCGCCCCCGGCACATGCGGGATGCCCAGATAGGCGGCGAAGTCCGCACGGCCGACCAGATACACGATCGCCATGAACGCCATGCAGGCGATGATGACCGGCATCGTCGCGAGGCCATCGAGGCCATCGGTCAGGTTCACCGCATTGCCGAACGCCACAATCACGAAGGCGGCGAACAGGAAGTAGAACGGCCCCAGCTCGATCGCCGGGCCATTGTAGAAGGGCACATAGAGCGCGGTATTGCCGTGCTGGCTGACGATCATCCATGCAGCCAGACCCGCGATCAGGAATTCGAACAGCAGCCGCGCCTTGCCCGACAGCCCCTTGTGGCTGGCCTTGGTCACCTTGTCATAATCGTCGAGGAAACCGATCGCGCCGAACCCCAGCGTCACGAACAGGCAGGCCCACACGTAAATCGAGCTGAGGTCCATCCACAGCAGCACCGATGCGACCACCGATGTCAGGATCATCAGCCCGCCCATGGTCGGCGTGCCGCGCTTGGCCAGGTGCGTCTGCGGCCCGTCCGAACGGATCGGCTGCCCCTTGCCCTGCCGCACCCGCAACCAGCCGATGAAGCGCGGCCCGATCACCAGGCCGATCAGGAGCGCGGTAAAGATCGCCGCGCCCGCCCGGAAGGACAGGTAGCGGACGAGATTGAAAATCCCGGCGAAATCAAGAGTCTGGGCAAGCCAGTAAAGCATCAGTCCGTAACTTCCTTCAACGCGGCCACCAGTTTCGACAGGCCGATGCCGTTCGATCCCTTGACCAGTATCGCGTCCCCCGCCCGCAGGTCCGACCGCAGCAGCCCGGTCGCGGCCGCCGTGTCGGGCACATGCGCATAGTCGATCTTGCCGCCCAGCGCCTCGGCCAGCGGCGCCATCTCGTCGCCGACCAGGATCGCATAGTCGACCGCCCCATTGACCATCGGCGCGGCGAGGCCAGCATGCAGTTCCGCGCTGCGGTCGCCCAGCTCGCGCATCCCGCCCAGCACGGCGACGCGGCGATCCGCCTTCTCACGCCCCAACTGCTTCAGCGTCGCGGCCATGCTCAGCGGATTGGCGTTGTAGCTTTCGTCGATCAGCAGCGCCTCGCCGCCCGCGATCGGCAATATCCGCCGCTCGCCGCGGCCCGGCAGGCCCGGCATCTCCGCCAGCGCCAGCCCGGCCGCCGCCAGGTCCGCGCCCAGCGCCTCGACCACGGCCAGCACCGCCAGCGCATTCGACACCCAATGCTCGCCCGGCGCGCCGACCGTGAAGCACAGCTCCGCGCCCGGCAGCTTCGCCGTCACCAGCGTGCCCCCGCCCGCCGCCGGCACCGATTCCATCGCGCGCACGTCCGCCCCCGCGCCGAAGCCGAAGGTCAGGATGCGCGCGGCATGCCGCTCCGCCTTGTTGTAGAGCAGCGACACATGCGGGCTGTCATAGGGGATCACCGCCACGCCGCCGGGCATCAGCCCCTCGAAGATTTCCGCCTTGGCCTCGGCGATCTTCGCCTCCGTGCCGAAAAACTCGATATGCGCCGGCGCGATCGCGGTGACGACAGCGACATGCGGCCGCACCATCCGGGTCAGCGCGGACAACTCGCCAGCATGGTTCATGCCCATCTCGAACACACCATAGTCCGCATCGCGCGGCATCCGCGCGAGGCTCAGCGGCACGCCGACATGATTATTGTAGCTCTTGACCGATCGATGCACCCTGTCCGGACAGCTGCGGTCGAGCGCATGGAACAGCGCCTCCTTCGTGCCCGTCTTGCCCACGGAACCAGTGACGCCCACCACCTTGCCACCCATGCGCTTGCGCGACGCGTGGCCCAGCGCATCCAGCGCGGCCGCGCTGTCGGGGACGAGCACATGCCGGTTGCCGATCGGCTGGCTGGCAATCGCGCCCGCCGCCCCCGCCTCGAACGCCTTGCCGACGAAACGCAGCCCGTCCGTCTGCTCGCCCTTCATCGCGACGAACAGGTCGCCCGGCCCGACCTCGCGACTGTCGAACGCCACGCCGTTCACCGCGAACGGCGCGGACGCGGCGCCGCCGGTGGCCGCTACGATCTCGTCGGATGTCCAGAGGTCAGCCAAGTCCGGCGCACTCCCGCGCAACCGTCACATCGTCGAAGGGCAGCACCCGGTCGCCGATGATCTGGCCCTGCTCATGCCCCTTGCCCGCCAGCAGCACGATGTCGTCGGCCCCGGCTTGCGCAATGGCGGCGGCGATGGCCGCTCGTCGCCCGCCAATCTCCTCGACGCCCGGCGCGCCGGCCAGGATGGCAGCGCGGATCACCTTGGGGTCCTCCGAACGCGGATTGTCGTCGGTGACGATGACATGGTCGGAAAGCTCCGCCGCCACCTTGCCCATCTGCGGCCGCTTGCCGGGATCGCGGTCCCCGCCCGCACCGAACAGCGTAATCAGCCGCCCCTTCGTATGCGGCCGCAGCGCCTCGATCGCAGCGCGCAGCCCATCGGGCGTATGCGCATAATCGACATAGACCGGCGCGCCGACTTTCGTGATCGCCGCCCGCTCCAGCCGCCCGCGCACCGGCTGCACCCGCGCCAGCAGTTCCAGCACTTTCGCGGTTTCTCCACCGCAGGCGATCACCAGCCCGGCGGCGGTCAGCGCATTGGCCGCCTGATAGGCCCCGATCAGCGGCAGGTTGACCTTGACCGCCTTCCCCTCCGCCTCGATCATCAGCGTCTGCCCGAGATGCGTCGGCTCGCGCGACAGCAATTTCAGCGCCTCGCCCTTCTCGCCCACGGTCAGCAGCTTCAGGCCCCGCGCCCGCACCCGCGCGATCACCTGGTCCGACCATTCGTCGTCAGCCCACACCACCGCCGCGCCGCCATCGATGATCACTTCGTCGAACAGCCGCATCTTCGCCGCGAAATAAGCGTCCATCGTGCCATGATAATCGAGATGGTCGCGCGACAGGTTCGTAAAGCCCCCCGCCAGCACCGGCAGCCCCTCGGTGCGATACTGGTCCAGGCCATGGCTGGAGGCTTCAAACGCGGCATGGGTGATCCCCTCGCGCTTCAGGCCGGCCATGTTCGACAGGAAGGTGACGACGTCCGGCGTCGTCAGCCCCGTCGACACCTGATCGACCGAGGTAGTAACGCCCAGCGTGCCGATGGAGGCCGCCTTGTGCCCGCCCATCCGCCACAGCTGGCGGATCAGCTCGACATTGCTCGTCTTGCCGTTGGTGCCGGTGACGGCGACGATCACGTCCGGGAAGGGCGCGAAATAGCGCGCCGCCAGATGCGCGAACACCAGGCGCGGATTATCGGCGGCGATATGCACCGCCCCCTCGACCACTGCCTCGGGCCGCGCGACCACGGCCACGGCTCCAGCCGCCACCGCGTCGGGAATGAAGCGCTCGCCATTCACCCGCGCGCCCTGGAACGCGCCGAAGATCGTGCCGGGCGCGACCTTGCGATTGTCGATGGCAAAGCCCGACACGACGCTGTCCGCGCCGTCCTTTAGTGCGACAATTCCATCCGCCAGCGCGCCAAGGCGCATCATTCTTCTCCCTTGGCCTTCCACAGCAACGGCTTCAGCAGGGCAATGTCGGCATCATGAGTCTGGTCGGGCAATATGCCCAGCATCGGCCCCGTCCGCTCGATCACCCGGCGCACTACGGGCGCAGCGGTCCAGGCGGCGGTGCGCAGCCCGAACGTCTTGGCGTTGCCCTTCGGCTCGTCCATCATGGTCAGGACGACATAACGGGGATGATCCATGGGGAATGCGGACGCGAAGGTCGTCACCAGTGAACTCTTGTTGTAGCCGCCACCGGCGGCCTTTTCGGCCGATCCGGTCTTGCCGCCGACGCGATAGCCGATCGCGTTGGCGCTTCGACCCGTACCCTCCGCGACGATCAGGCGCAACAGCGCGCGCATCTGCGCGCTGGTCCGTTCCGAATAGACACGCTCGCCCGCCGGCACTTCGCTGGGCTTCAGCTTGCGCAGCGTCGCCGGCCGCCACATCCCGCCATTGACCAGCGCCGCATAGGCGCAGGCCAGGTGCAGCGGCGTCACCGCGATGCCATGGCCATAGGAGGTGGTCATGGTCGTGATCCGCCCCCAATGCACCGGCCACAGCGTGCCGGCGCGCTCGTTCAACTCGATCGGCGAACGCTGGTCGAAATGCAGCTTGCGGAAGATGTCCTGCATCGGCGCCGCGCCCATTTCGTCGGCAATGCGGGCGGTGGCGATGTTCGACGAATGCGCCAGCGTTTCCGGCACGTTCAGCCAGCGCCGCGCCGGATGGTCGTCCTTGATGCGGAAACCGGCAATCTGCAACGGCTCGGTCGCATCATAGCGCTTGCTCATCGACGTGACGACGCCCACGTCCATCGCCTTGCCGATGGAGATCGGCTTGAAGGTCGACCCCAGCTCATAGCGCGACTGCACGATCTGGTTGCAGATCGGGGATTCGCCACAGGCCTTGTTGCCGTAATTCTGCAGCTTGTTGGGGTCGAACGTCGGCAACGACGCCATGGCGATGACCTCGCCGGTCTCCACGTCCAGCACGATGCCGCCCGCGCCCTTGGCGTTCTGCTCCATCAGCCCGCGATACAGTTCGCTTTCCAGCACGCCCTGCACCCGACTGTCGATCGACAGCGCAAAGGGCTGGCTGCGCAGCGCCGGGTCGATCAGGCGGCTGTTGAACGCCGCCTCCACGCCCATGCCGCCATCGCCGTCGCTATTGGGCGCAAAGCCCAGCACATGCGCGCCCAGCGAGCGCTGCGGATAGAGCCGCTCCTTCTCGCGCGGAAATTCGATGCCGATCTCGCCCAGCGCGTTCACCGCCGCCACTTCCTCGGGCAGCGCGCGACGGCGCAGATAGGCCCAGCCCTTGCCGGTCAGCTTCTTGTAGAAATCGGCTTCCGGCTGGTCGGGGAAAATCTCGTGCAGCTTGCGCGCGATCTCCGCCGGTTCGCCGATCAGCTTGGACGGCCGCACCGCGATGGAATAGGCATCCATCGTCCGCGCCATGGTGACGCCATTGCGGTCCACGATGTCCGACCGGATCGGCACGAAGGCGGACGCCGGATCGACATCGCGCGCGCTGACCGCAAAGACGCCGACCCACAAAAGCCGCGCGATCAGTCCCGCCGTGATCGCCAGGAACAGGATCAGGATCAGCATCAGCCGATTATGCGCGATCGCCGTCACGGTGACGCGCCCGCGACTGACCCGCCCGCCCGGCTGTACGACGATCGTGGCCATCAGCGTTTGCTCCCCTTGCTCTCGCGCGCGGCGCGGGCGGTGATATCGCCCAGCGTGGAACTGTCGAGCAGGCTCGCTTCCAGCATCGCCATGCGCTCGGCGCGGCGGGCCTTCACGTCCGGCTTCGCCTTGTCTACCACCGTCGCCGCCGCCACCGTCACCGGCGCGGCCTTCTTCTTCTCGGTCTTTTCCGCCGCAGACTTGGCGGCGGCGATCGGCACGATGGCGGCGCGGGCCGGCTGCACGACCGACAGCTCGGCCGCGATCGGCGCGGTCAGGCTGGGCGTGGCGGCGCTCTCCAGCGCGGCCGGCTGCGCGTCCGGCGTTTTCGTCGCCATCGCCACCATCACCGGCGGCGCGACATATTCCGGGCCATTGGGCTGGATGCCGTCCAGATGCGCGAGCGACCGCTCGCCCTGGAGATATTGCACGACGCTGGGCGCGCCATAATAAAAGTCCTCCGCGTTCCAGCGTTCCAGCTGGCGCACATTGGCGCGGGCGGAAAACTCGGTCTCCAGATAGCGAATGTCCGACTGCGCGCGGGCGATATGGGCGCGCACCCGCATCAGCTCATTGCGCTCGGTCGCGACCTTCAGCGACACCAGATAAGCCCCCAGCCCGCCCAGCGCGACCATGATGATCCAGAACAGGCTCTGCATCCTCTTGACGGCGATCATGGGCGGGCGCTCCGATGGGGTGGTTGGACGGGAGAAACAGGGGCGGCGGTGCGCACGGCGCTGCGCAGCGTGGCGGATCGGGCGCGGGGGTTGCGCGCCAGTTCCGCCTCGCCCGGCCGCACCGCCTTGGCCGGCTTTTCAAAAGTCGGCGCGGGCCCAGCGGCCTGTGCCGGCATATGCCTCGACCCCTGGCCTTCGCCGCCGCTGCGCTTGCGCAGGAAATTCTTGACGATGCGGTCCTCCAGGCTGTGGAACGTCACCACCGCCAGCCGGCCGCCCGGCTCCAGCACCGCCTCGGCGGCTTCCAGCCCCTGCTCCAGTTCGTCCAACTCGCGGTTCACCCTGATGCGGATCGCCTGGAAAATGCGGATCGCCGGGTCCTTCTTGTCGTGCGGCTTGTAGCCCAGGGCGCGACGCACCACGCTGGCCAGTTCACTCGTGCGCGTCAGCGGCCGCGCGCCGACAATCGCCCGCGCCACCCGATAGGAGCGCTTCTCGTCGCCATAGAGGTAGAGCACATTGGCGATCTCCTCCTCCGACGCATTGTTCAGGAAATCGCCGGCATTCTCACCCTGCTGGCTCATCGTCATCAGCAGCGGGCCGTCGGCCTGCACGGAAAAGCCCCGGTCGGCACGGTCCAGCTGCATCGACGATACGCCGATATCCAGCGTCACGCCCGACACCTGCTCCACACCAGCCTCCGCCAGCAGCGGCTGCATTCGCGAAAATTCGCCCGCGATCAGCGTGACGCCATTGGCGTCGGCGATCGCCCGCCCCTCGGCAATCGCATCGGGGTCGCGATCGAGGGAAAAGACGCTGGCCCCGGCCTTCGCCATCGCGACCGAGTAACCACCTGCGCCAAAGGTGCCGTCGACATGGCGCTCGCCCTGCCTGATGCCGAGCGCAGTCAGCACCTCGGACAGCAGCACCGGGATGTGGCGATCATATTCGGCGGAGAGAGTGGGAGCGCTGGTCACTTGCCAGCCTCCTTCCGCGCGTCGAGCCAGCGGCGCACCTTGTTGCGGATCAGCAGCGGGCGCTCCTCGCTGGCGACGAACTCTTCCGGGTTCCACATCTGGAACACCCGGCCCACACCATAGAAGAAGATCGCGTCGGCAAAGCCGTACAGCTCACGGAAATCGGCTGAGAGCGAGAAGCGGCCGGCCTCGTCGAAATTGACCTGCTCCACCGCGCCCAGCTTCTCGTGCAGCGGCGCGATGTCGAATGCGCGCCCGGCGGCGCGCGCCATCAGCATCTGATCCTCGGCGTCCTGGAACATATATTGGCGATGGGTCTCGCCGAAGCCCTGGGCGCAGAGCAGGCTGTCGTGGCCCGACAGGCACAAGGTCGTGCCGCCGCTCGACAGCTTCACCTGCTTGCGTATCTCAAGGGGGAGCACGAACCGCTTCTTGCCGTCCGCGACACTGAAGTCGTTACCCGAGTAGAGAATGACATCCGACACTGGATGGACCCGACCGACCCCTGTTGGCGGGACGCAGACCGTCGGTCGCTGAATCGCTCCTGCGCGAGACAACGGGCACCATCCGACTGTTCTGAACCCCAATAGGGATCAGATACCGGGTTCGGCATGGCAAGAAAAGCGTTAATTATGGGAGAAAGTGGGAAATCCTGTTTTGTTCTGGGTTCCCACCCCATTTTCACCCTTAGACATTGGTCTTAACTGGGAGGAGGATCTCCCGACCTGGGACGGAAACCCACCCGAACCGGCCCTGTTCGACGCCGCAACAGCCACGTCCCCACTCCTGCCCATGCCAGCCCATAAAGCAGCGCCCAGCGCAGCCCCCGATGCAGATGCGCAGCATCGACGACCCAGCGCCGCACGCCCGCCCCCAGGTCCTCGCCCAGCCATCCGGCGACGAGCGCTGGCGTATCCGCACTCCAGGCGCGCGGATCTGCGGGTCTGGCAGGATCAGCCAGCCACAAACGGTCATCGATCAGATCAGCGTCGGCGATCAGGACAGCGCTGCCTCGTCCTACCGTGCAGCGCGCTGCCATGCCGCCGGCGAAGACGGCGCAATCCCGGCCGGTCGGCCGAAAGGGCGAGGCAGCGAAGACTGTCATGAGCCTGCCATCATCCATGAAAAGACGCTGCTCGTCCAGCCCCCGCGACTCGCGCGATTCACTGGGAAAATCGGGCGCATATTCCAGCCCCCAATGCGCGATCAGCGGCCCCAGCAGGCTGACCGCCGGCGCGCGCCGCCGATCGCCCATCGGCAGCGACGAGGGCCAGCGCAGCAACGGATCGGCCAGCACCAAGGCCCGCCCGCCCCGCCTGACCCATGCGTCGATCGCGACCAGTTCCTCCGGGGCAAACGCCCGCGGCTGCGCGATCAGCAGCCGGTCGACCTGGGACAATATAGGATCGCGCACCCCGTCTTCAGCAAGAAGATCATAGCGCAGTTTGAGCAGCCCGATGATCGGCGCATCCGCCCGCGCCTGCGGCCCCACCGCGCCTTCCTGCCAGAACAGCGGTAACGCGCTCAGCACCCCGAGCTTCGGCCGTGGGCCGGGCGATGGCGCAAGAACCGCCGGCTGGGACAGGATGGGAAGCGACAACGCTGCGGCGAGACACAGCGCCGCCCGGCCCCATTTCCGCCCGCGCTGTTGCAGGCCCGCAGCCAGCGCCAGCCCGACGCATCCCGCCAGCAGCAGTGTCGCAAGCAAGTCCGGCAAACGCCCCGCCGCCAGCCAGCACAGCAACGGCGCGGCCAATGCACCACCGCCGACTAGCGCCGCTCTATCGCGCCCCCCTGCCAGCCACCCCGCCACCAGAAAAATGCCCAGCGCCGGCCAACACCAGTCCGCAACATTCAGCTGCCCCGCGAACAGCAGAGCAGGCAGCCCCGCGACAACCAGCACCGCCCCCGGCAACCACAGCAAAAGAAAAGTGCGGAGCCAGCCCCCCGCCGCCCCGTCATGCTGAACTTGTTTCAGCATCCATCCCTCCCCACGCGCAACGCATGGAGAGACGCGAACCGACAGCCCACGAACCGCCCCACGCCGCACCCGCCGGAAATCAGCGGTCCATCGGCTTCTGCAATTTGGGGTCAGGCTGCAAGTCCGGCACCACCGGATTCTGGTCCTGCGCAGCAGGCTGCACGCCCAATTCCGCCAACGGATCCTTGGGCGCGACGGCGTTGCCGTTCAGCGTCGGCACCACCGGCGGCGGCGCGGTGGCGCTGTCGATGCCCGCCTTGTCGATGACGATATTGGCCAGGCCCACCAGCAGCACGACGCCGGCCACGCCGGTCAGGCCGATCTGGATACGCTGCATTCCTTCCTGATGACGCGGCTTATCGGTCATGCGGACTGCTCCTGCGGGATCAGTCATTCTGCGCCAGCCAGGGGAATACGGTCAAGCCCTTCGATTCGAGCCATTCGCGATTGTACAGCGTGGACAGATAGCGGAATCCGGTGTCGCACAGGATCGTCACGATCCGCTTGCCCGGCCCCAACTGCCTGCCCAGCGCCACCGCGCCCGCCACGTTGATCCCCGACGAGAGGCCCAGGCACAGCCCCTCCTCCGCCAGCAGCCGACGCACCCACAACAGCCCTTCCTCGTCGGAAATGCGGAACTGCGTGTCGATCGGCGCGCCTTCCAGATTGGCGGTGATGCGCCCCTGCCCGATGCCCTCGGCGACCGAAGAGCCTTCCGCCTTCAACTCGCCATGCGCGTAGTAATTGTACAGCGCCGCGCCATAAGGGTCCGCCAGCGCGATGGTGATATTCTCGTCATGCGCCTTCAGGCCCAGCCCCACGCCGGCGATCGTACCGCCGGTCCCCGCTGCACAGGTGAAGCCATCGACGCGGCCGTCCATCTGGGTCCAGATTTCCTCCGCCGTGCCCATGATATGCGCCTTGCGGTTGGCGATATTGTCGAACTGGTTGGCCCAGATCGCGTTTTCCGTCTCCTCCGCAATGCGGCGGCTGGTGTGGACGAAATGGCCCGGGTTGGAATAGGGCGCGGCCGGAACCGTCACCAACTGCGCACCCAGCGCGCGAAGCGTGTCCATCTTCTCGCGGCTCTGCGTTTCGGGCATGACGATGATCGTCTTGTATCCCTTCGCGCTGGCGACCAGCGCCAGGCCGATGCCGGTATTGCCCGCCGTCCCCTCGACAATAGTGCCGCCGGGCTTGAGTAGCCCCTTCTCCTCGGCATCCTTGACGATAAACAGCGCCGCGCGGTCCTTCACCGATGCACCGGGATTGGCGAACTCGCATTTGGCGAAGATGTCGCAGCCGGCGGCCTGCGAGGGGCCGGCGAGACGGACCATGGGGGTGTTACCGATAAGGGCGAGGCTGTCGGGCTGAATGAGCATGGGGCAAGCGCATAGCGGACGCGGTGGCCGCTTGCCAAGCAAGCGATGCTTTCGAGCGTGCAACCCGATGCGTTAACCGCGCCAAGGGTTAACGTCCCAGCGCGGCACAGCCCGGATTGAGGGGCAGAAGGCGCACCAAAAATCGCGTAAGGGCGGCTCAAGTCACGGCTTTTCCGGCCGTTATTCGGGGATGACCTTGCGGCAACTGGCGCATTCGAACCACAGATGGCTCTGGGTATGGGCGGCGCTGGCGCTGCTCGTGCTGGCCGTGCCGCGCCTGATTACCGCCGCCCCCCTCGACCTGATGCAGACCCATGCCGCCGTCGATCCGGGCGAACATGCTGATCAGAACTTTCCCGGCTCCGCCTTCTTCTTCGCCGAGGGCGCGTTCGATCCTGTCCCCGGCGTCCAGACCGTGCAGAGCGAGCATGTGCTGGGGCTAGACGAAGTCGTCGCCGCACCGGCCGTCGCGTTCCGAGGAATGACCGCGCTCGACGATCTGCGCGCCGCCAACTGCCTCACCTCCGCCATCTATTACGAGGCGGGCAACGAGCCGGAGGACGGCCAGCGCGCCGTCGCGCAGGTGGTGCTGAACCGCGTCCACAGCCCGCTGTGGCCCAACAGCGTCTGCGGCGTCGTCTATCAGGGCTCGGAGCGCACCGATTTCCGCTGCCAGTTCACCTTCAGCTGCGACGGCTCCATGGCGCGCGTGCCCAATGTCGCCAGCTGGGCCCGCGCCCGCCGCATCGCGGTGGAGGCGCTCGCCGGCGTCGTCTACAAGCCGGTCGGCCTTGCCACCCATTATCACACGCTCGCCGTGCGGCCGCCCTGGTCGGCGACGCTCCAGCCCGTGGGCGTCATCGGCGCGCATATCTTCTACCGCAACAACGGCTTCAACGGCACAACGGACGCCTTCCGCATGCCCTACAGCCGGCGCGAGTTGATATCCGGCCCGGCCCGCACCAGCTGGCCCGTCCACCCTGTCGCTCCTGTCGATGGCTTGATCCAGCCAGCGCCCGCCTTCTCGCCACCGGCCTATGCGCCCGCTACTCCGGTCGCGCCGCGCGGCTGGACGCCCCTTCCGCCGCCCGCCCGCCGCGACGCCAATCGCGAAGACAGCCTGCCGGAATCCACGATCCGCCCCGAATATCGCAACACGGGCCGGCCGCTGATCTGAACTTTTCTGCGGTTAACTCGGCGATAATCACCCAAGCCGTTGATATGGCTAGACAGATATTTTTGCGCTTTTCGCATCTTTTTTCGGAACCAAAGCGGCCCCTGCGCATTCTACATTCCGGATAGCAAATCTTTTGCCCCCCGCTCTTGCTATCCACAAACATGGGTCCGGATCGCTCCCCCCCCCCCGACGCGGTCCGGACCCAAATTGCGTCTGGCGGACGAAATCTCTCCAAAATCAGTTTCTTACGGCTGCGGAACGCTTTCGCACGGCATGGGTTTTCCTCCCGTCGCCGGCATGACGCCGGCCCGGTTTCCATTGGGAGAGTTTCCATGAACAAGAAGATCATCGCCGCCCTGTTGCTGTCCGGCTCGCTGTTCCTGGCCGCCTGCAACACCGTCGGAGGCGCAGGCCGTGACGTGCAGAGCGCCGGCAAGGCTGTGGAAAACGCAGCTGACTGATTTCTGGGCGGGAGGGTCGCCGTAGCCATGGCGCCCTCCCCGTTCCGTCAGGCCGAAGCCTCTTCCCGTGCGTCCTCGGCCGCCTTCTTGCGATCGGTGAACCAGATCGCGATGATCGTCACTTCGTACAGCAGGATCAGCGGCACCGCGAGCATCAGCTGCGACACCACGTCCGGTGGCGTCAACACCGCCGCCAGGATGAACGCACCCACGATCATGTAGCGCCGCATGCCCTTCAACTGGTCCCGGCTCACGAAACCCGCACGGTTAAGCAGCATCAGCAGCACCGGCATCAAAAAACTGATGCCGAACGCCAGGATGAACTGCATCACCAGCCCCAGATAGGCGTCGGTGCTAGGCAGCGCCTCCACCTGCAAGCCGCTGCTGTTCCCCTGAAATTGCAGGAAGAAATGGAATGCGGTCGGCATCACCACGAAATAGGCAAGGCTCGCCCCCAGCGCGAACAGCACCGGCGTCATCAGGATGAACGGCAGCAGCGCCTTCTTCTCCTGCGCATAGAGACCCGGCGCAACGAACGCCCACAGCTGATTGGCGATGATCGGAAATGACAGGAAGAAACCGCCAAACAGGGCGATCTTCACCTGCACGAAAAAGGCTTCGTAGAGCTTGGTGTAGACGAGCTTGCCGCCGCCATCGCCAAAGGCTTCCTTGAGTGGATGCACCAGAATGGCGAACAGCTGCTCGGAAAAATAGAAACACACCGCACCCGTCACAAACAGCGCGATCACGCATTTCAGCAACCGGCTGCGCAACTCGATCAGATGTTCGAGCAGCGGCGCCTTGCTCTCGTCGATATCCGCGATCATGCCGCCGCGTCGCCCTTGCGGGGCGCCTCCGCGACATAGGGCGGGCCGTCCGCCGCTTCCACGGGAGCGGGCTTGGCCGGCGCGGATTCAGCGACGAAGGCCGGCTTGCCCACGGGAACGACGCTTTCAGCCTCTACGGCCGGCGCAGGCAGCGCTTCGGGCGGCTGGCCGTCCGTCGCGGGCGGATGCTCTTCCATGATCCGCTTGTTCTGCGCGGCCCATTTCTTCTCCAGCTCTTCCAGTTCGACTTCCCGCACCATCGCGTCGATGCCGGTGCGGAAATGCCGGGCCATGCCCTGCGCCTTGCCCACGATCTGGCCGATCTTGTACAGAGCGCGCGGCAAATCCTTCGGCCCGATGACGATCACCGCGACGATGACGATCAACAGGAGTTCGGTGGAATCGATGCCGAACATGCAGAGCTACCCGCGCGCCTTTCCGCTCAGACCTTGCTCTGCTCTTCAGTCTTCACACCGTCCTGCTCGGGCACGCGATGGCCTTCCAGCCGGGTGGCGGGCTTGGGCGCGGGCGCTTCGTCCTCGTCGTCGGCCATGCCCTTCTTGAAGCTCTTGATGCCCTTGGCGACATCGCCCATCAGCCCGGAAATTCGGCCACCGCCAAAGAGCAGCATGACCACCAGGAGCACGATCACCCAGTGCATCATTGAAAACGAACCCATTACACGTCTCCTGATCAGAAGCCCTATCTAGGCTTCCTCGTCGTCCTTTTCCAGAACGGATTGGGTCTCCAGACCCTCCAGCGCCAGATCGACCGGATCGAGCAGGCCCGCTGCGCGCAGATCCTCCATGCCCGGCAGGTCGCGCCGGCTGCTAAGCCCGAAATGTGACAGGAATTCTACGGTCGTCGCATAGATCAGCGGACGGCCCGGAACCTCGCGCCGACCAGCCGGCGTCACCCAGCCTGCGTCCATCAATACGTCCAGGGTCCCCTTGGCCACCTGCACGCCCCGGATCGCCTCTATTTCCGCGCGGCTGACCGGCTCGTGATAGGCGATGATCGCCAGCGTCTCCATCGCCGCGCGCGACAGTCGCCGCGTCTCCTCCCGCTCGCGCCGCAGCAGATGCGCCAGGTCGCCAGCGGTCTGGAAATGCCATTGCCCGCCGCGCTCCACCAGATTGACCCCGCGCCCGGCATAATGCGCCTCCAGTGTCGCGAGCGCGCCCTCCAGGTCGCCCTCGCCGCCCAGATGCGCGCGCAAGTCCGCCAGCGTCAGCGGCGTCTCACTGGCGAACAGCACCGCTTCGAGCGCGCGCAGATAATCGTCCGGTTCTTCCGTCACGCCGTCGCCTCCCCGGCCCGCAGGTAGATCGGCTCGAAAATCCCCTCCTGCCGTATCTCCACTCGCCCCTGCTTCGCCAGCTCCAGCGCCGCGACGAAGCTGCTCGCCAGCGCCGATTTCCGCAATTCGCCGTCTTCCGGCAGAAACGCCTCCAGCTCCGTCCAGTCGATCGCCGCGCCGATCATCCGCGCGATATGGTGGATTGCCTGATCCAGCGTCACCACCGCGCGGGTCGCCACGACATGCATGACCGGCGCGTTGCGCGCCTTGATCTGCCCATAAGCCGCGATCAGGTCATAGAGCCGCGCCTCCCATTTCGCATGACGGATCTGCCGCAGCCCTTCGGGCGCGCCGCGCAGGAACACGTCCCGCCCGATCCGGTCGCGCGCCAGCAGCCGCGCGCCAGCATCACGCATCGCGTTCAACCGTTGCAGCCGCAATTGCAGCCGCAGCGCCAGTTCCTCGGGACTGGGCGTCTCCTCGGGCCGGCGCGGCAGCAGCAGCGCGGACTTGAGATAGGCGAGCCACGCCGCCATCACCAGATAGTCCGCCGCCAGTTCCAGCCGCAGCCGCCGCGCGCTTTCAATATGATGCAGATATTGCTCGACCAGCGCGAGAATCGAGATTTCCCGCAAATCCACCTTCTGCGCCCGCGCCAGCGTCAGCAACAGGTCGAGCGGCCCTTCCCAGCTTTCGAAGCTGACCGTCAGTATCTCTTCGCGCGGCGAGAAGAGGTCCTCGCTCACGCCAGCGCCAGCAACTCGTCGCGCGTCGCCAGCAATTCCTTAAGGTCCGGCATGTCCGCAGGCGTCACCGCCGATTGTATGGCCCGGTCCAGCCGCGCCCGCGACAGATCGCTCATCTCCGGCAGGCGCTCAGCGATCCGCAGCATCTCGTCCATCCGCCCCCAGCAATTGAGCGCGATGTCGCAGCCCGCATCCACCACGCCCCGCGCCAGATCGGCGACGTCGCCCTTCAACGCCTTCATGTCGAGGTCATCGGACATCAGCAGCCCGTCAAAGCCGATCCGCCCGCGAATGATCGTCTCGATCACCGACGCGGAAAGGCTCGCCGGCAGGTCCGGGTCCCAGGCGGTGTAGACGACATGCGCCGTCATCCCCATCGGTGCGTCCTTGAGCGCGCGGAACGGCGCGAGATCGGTCTCCAGCGCCGGCTCGCCCGCCGTGACGATCGGCAGTTCATGATGGCTGTCCACCAGCGCGCGGCCATGGCCCGGCATATGCTTGACGATGCCGACGACGCCGCCATCCGCCAACCCCTCGATCGTCGCGCGCCCCAGCGCCGCCACCCGCATCGGCTCGGCGCCCAGCGTGCGGTCACCCATGATGTCGCTTGCCCCCTCCTGCCGCACGTCGAGCAGCGGCAGCGCGTCCACATTGACGCCCACCTCGCGCAGTGTCGTCGCGATCGCCCGCGCATTCGCCCGCGCCGCCGCGATCGCGCTGGACGGCGCGGTCTCGTACAACCGATCGAACGCCAGCCCCGGCGGAAAGGCAGGCCAGACCGGCGGCTGCATCCGCGCCACCCGACCGCCCTCCTGATCGATCATGATCAGCAGGTCATCGCGCCCGTGCAGCGCCCGCAAATCATCCGTCAGCGCGCGCATCTGCGCCCGGTCGACCACGTTGCGCTTGAACAGGATATAACCCGCCGGCTCCGCCTCCGCGAAGAAAGCGCGCTCGTCATCAGTCAGGGAAGCGCCGGAAAGGCCGAAAATAACGGGTTTCATGGGGGAGATGGTAGCGACGGATCATGTTGATGTCGAAATCAAAGTACCCTCTCCCCCTGAAGGGGAGAGGGAATTTTCTAGCTCACCGTCATGCAGGTCTCGCCCGCCACCTTCAGCCGTCCGCAGAGCGTGCCGGCGTCCGGCCCGCTGGCGCGCAGGCGATACAGCGTCGCGCCGTTCACCTGCACGCTCTCCACGCTCATCGTCAGCGCGGACAAATAGGTGTAGCGTCGCGTCAGCTTGTTCCAGGCGTCCTGCGCGCCGCTCTGGCTGCCATAGGCGCCCAGTTGGATCGTCGCGCCGCCCGCCGCCGGGCGCGCCACCGGCTTGGGCAGCACCCCGGTCGTCGCGTCGCGCACGGGGGCGCTGACGCTCTGCGCGGGCTTGGCCGGGCCGGGTCCGGCGGGCTTGGCCGGCTCCACGCGATGCCCCTCGATCGGTGCTTCGGGCACGCGGCTGGGGTCGATACGGCCGTCGCGCGCCACGCCTTCGCTCGCGGCGAAGCTGGCGTCGCCCTCGCCCTCGAACTTCTTGGCGTCCGCCTCGTTCGCGGCGATCTTGTAGCTGCCATCGGGTGCGGCGATCAGCACGCCTTCCTCACCCGATCCGCTGCTGCGGTTCTGCGCCCACCAGATGCCGGCCACCACCGCGCCGATCAGCGCCAGCCCGATGACGATCAGGCCCAGCACGCGCAGCGGCGATATCCGCTCCTCGTCGGCGTCATCGCCGGCCGGCTCCAGCCAGGGCAGCCGATCTTCCTCATCGAAGTCGAACCGTCCCCGCTCGTAATCAGTCATTTCGCGCTCCGCCCAGGATCTATTGCATTTCGGTGAGGGCCGTGACCCCCATCAAGGCCAACCCGTTGCGGATAATCTGCCCCAAAGCGCGGGACAAGGAAAGCCGCGCCGCCGTCATCGCCGGATCGTCGGCCAGGATGACGCGCGCGCCCGGATCGTCATTGCCGGCATTCCACCAGCCATGGAACGCTGCCGCCAAGTCATTGAGATAAAAGGCGACCCGGTGCGGCTCGCGCGCCGCAGCCGCGCCTTCCACGACACGCGGGAACTGCGCCGCCAGTTTCACCAGCTCCAGCTCGCGAGTCCCAAGAAGGGACAGGTCGGCCGCCGGCAGCACCATGCCCGCCTCCTCCGCGCGCCGCCCGAGCGAGGAAATCCGCGCATGGGCGTACTGCACATAGAATACCGGATTGTCCTTCGACGCCTCCACCACCTTGGCAAAGTCGAAGTCCATCTGCGCATCGGCCTTGCGCGTCAGCATGGTGAAGCGCACGACATCCTTACCAACTTCGTTGACCACATCGGCCAAAGTCACGAAATTGCCGGCCCGCTTCGACATCTTCACCGGCTCGCCATCGCGCAGCAGACGCACCATCTGAATGAGCTTCACGTCGAAGCGCGCCTTGCCCTCCGTCAACGCCGCGACCGCCGCCTGGATGCGCTTGACCGTGCCGGCATGGTCCGCGCCCCAGATGTCGATCAACTGGTCGGCGGCCTGCGCCTTCTGATAGTGATAGGCCATGTCCGCGCCGAAATAGGTCCAGGCGCCGTTCGACTTCTTGATCGGCCGGTCCTGATCGTCGCCAAATTTCGTCGAGCGGAACAGCGGCAACTCCACCGGCTCCCAGTCGTCGGGCAGCTCGCCCTTGGGCGCTTCCAGCACGCCGTCATAGACCAGATCATGCGCGCGCAGCCACGCCTCCGCCTCGGCCGGCTTGCCCGCCGCCTGCAACTCCGCCTCCGACGCGAAAATATCGTGATGGATGCCCAGCAGCGCCAGATCGTCGCGGATCATTTCCATCATCTTCGATACCGCGAAGGTACGGAACAGGACGAGCCACTCGCCCTCGGGCGCGCCGACAAACTTGTCGCCATATTTGGCGACCAGCGCTTGCCCCACCGGGACCAGATAGTCACCCGGATACAGGCCCTCGGGCACCGCGCCGACATCCTGTCCCAACGCCTCGCGATAGCGCAGATGCGCCGACCGGGCGAGCACGTCCACCTGCCCGCCTGCATCGTTGATATAATATTCGCGCGTCACCTTGTGGCCGATCGCCTCCAGCAGCGTAGCGAGCGCATCGCCCACCACCGCGCCCCGGCAATGACCCATATGCATGGGGCCGGTCGGATTGGCGGAAACATATTCGACATTCACGGATACGCCTGCGCCGACATCCGACTTGCCATATGCGTCGCCCGCCACCTCGATCGCGGCCAGCTCCCCGCGCCAGGTCGCATCGGTCAGCTTCATGTTGATGAAGCCCGGCCCGGCGATCGCCGCGCTCTCCACTTCGTCCAGCGCCGTCAGCTTGCTCACGATCACCTCTGCCAGCGCGCGCGGATTGGTTCCGGCGGGCTTCGCCAGCACCATCGCGGCGTTGGTGGCCATGTCGCCATGCGACGGATCACGCGGCGGCTCCACCGTCACGGCCTTGCGATTGAGACCGGCGGGCAGCACGCCCTCCCCCTCCAGCGCGTCGAGCACGGCGTTCAGATGGGCGGTGAAACGGGTATAGAGGGACATGGGTCGATCCTGCGTGATCCCCCCGTTCAGCCTGAGCGAAGTCGAAGGCCTCGGCTGAGCCTGTCGAAGCCGCTTCGCCTCCGCTCAGCATGGGGCTTCGACAAGCTCAGCCCGAACGGAGGGTGTTATTCGGGTTAGCGTGTCGCGTTATACTGGAGCTGCGCCTGGGTCAGGTTGAACCCGACCAGCAGCTCGAAGCTGGTTCGCAGCAGCGCCGCCTTGACGTCGGGCTGGGCGAAGGGATCGATCGCGGCGTCCGCGTCGCCCGCCTTGCGCTTCTGCGTGATCTTCTCCTGCACATCGGCCGGCAGCGTCGCCGACGCCTTGTCGACGAAGCTGTTGGCCGTGCCCGTCGCGGTCGCACGATATTCGCCGGCCGCGAAGTTCAGTGTGACCTGACCGATCCGCTTGGCGATCACGGCCGTGCCGCCACGCACCACGGTGGAGAAATAGGGCAGCGTCACCTGCCGCGCTGCGCCGGCATCGCGGCGGATGGCGTTGACGGTGAAGCTCGCCTGCGTGACGAACTGGCCATTGTCGGTGCAGGTCGACCGCAGATTGGTGATGTTGGCGACCACGTCGATCGCGGTCGACGCGCGGCTGGTCGCCGGGTCGAACAAGGTCACGTCGCCGGTATAGGCGGGGATTGCCGCACTCGGGCAGGACGAACGCACGGACACGATCCCGCCCGTGGCGTCGATCTCACCCCGGCGCGAACAGCCCGCAAGGGCAAGAGCGATCGTTCCGGTCAGCAGCAGGCGGGATGATTTCACAGGCGGTTCCCAGAAACGGTTCACGAAGGGTGGACGGGCCACGGTAACAAGCGTTTCCCTTATCCATCCCCTCGCCGCCGCGCAACCGAAAGGACGCCCTTCCTTCGCGCCCCACATTCGCCTAAGCCCCAGCCCATGACGACGAACGGCGCCCCCCGACCGCAAATGCAACTGCTGATCGCCGCGCCTCGCGGCTTCTGCGCCGGCGTGGACCGCGCGATCATCATCGTCGAGCGCGCGATCGAGAAATATGGCGCGCCGGTCTATGTCCGCCACGAAATCGTCCACAACAAATATGTTGTCGACGGCCTCAAGGCCAAGGGCGCGATCTTTGTCGAGAGCCTGGATCAGGTGCCCGATGGCGTCCCCGTCGTCTTTTCCGCCCATGGCGTGCCCAAGGCGGTGCCGGCCAAGGCGGAAGCGCGCGGCCTTTCCTATCTCGACGCCACCTGCCCGCTGGTCAGCAAGGTCCACCGTCAGGCCGAACGGCAGGTCGACGCCGGACGCCACATATTGTTCATCGGCCACAAGGGGCATCCCGAAGTCATCGGCACGCTGGGCCAGGTGCCCGAAGGCAGCATGACCCTGATCGAGACGGTCGAGGACGCCGAAGCGCTCGCCCCCGCCGACCCGGAAAACCTCGCCTTCCTGACGCAGACCACGCTGTCGGTGGACGACACCGCCGCCATCGTCGCCACGCTGCACCGCCGCTTCCCCTCGATCGTCGCGCCCAAGGGCGAGGATATCTGCTACGCGACGTCGAACCGGCAGGCGGCGGTCAAGGCGATCGCGCCGCAATGCCAGCTCGTGCTGGTGATCGGATCGCCCAAAAGCTCCAACTCGCTGCGCCTGGTCGAAGTGTCGGAGCGCGAGGGCACGCCGTCCCGCCTGATCCAGCGTGCGGAAGAAATCGACTTCGCATGGCTCGACGGCGTCACCACGCTGGGCGTCACCGCCGGCGCGTCCGCCCCCGAAATACTGGTGCGCGAAGTGGTGGACCGCATTGCCGAGCGCTTCACTGTGATCGAGGAAATGGTCGAGACCGCGCAGGAACGCATGATCTTCAAGCTGCCGCGCGGCTTGGAAGCCGCCTGACCCCATGGCCGTCTACACGCATGTTCCCGCCGAGGATATCGACGCCTTCCTCGCCCGCTACGACGCCGGCCGCCTCGTCTCGGCCAAGGGCATTGCCGAGGGGGTGGAGAACAGCAACTATCTGCTCGAAACCACCGGCCCCGATGGAGCCGGCCAGCGCTATATCCTCACCCTCTACGAAAAGCGCGTGGATGTGGGCGACCTGCCCTTCTTCATGGACCTGCTCGACCATCTGGGCGCGCGCGGCTGCCTCGTCCCCCGCTTCATCGCCGATCGCGACGGGCAGCGGCTCCAGCAACTCGCCGGCCGCCCAGCCTGTCTCATCGAGTTCCTGACCGGCATTTCGCTCACCGAACCCACCCCCGCGCAGTCCCGCGCCGCAGGCGAAGCGCTGGGGCAGCTGCACAAGGCGGCGCAGGGCTTCGCCGGCGAACGCCGCAACGCGCTCGACAAGGCCGGCTGGCATGATCTCGCCGCGAAATGCGGCGATGATTTCGACAGCATCATGCCCGGCCTTGGCGATCGCGTCGCGCAGGAACTCGCCTTTCTCGACGCGCACTGGCCGATCGATCTGGACCGCAGCGTCATCCATGCGGACCTGTTCCCCGACAATGTGCTGATGCTGGGCGATGACGTCACCGGCCTCATCGACTTCTATTTCAGCTGTACCGACATCCGCGCCTATGACCTGGCCATCACCCATGGCAGCTGGTGCTTCAGCTTCGACGGCAGCGCCTATTTCGCCGACCGCGCCGCCGCGCTGGGCGCCGGCTATGCCGCCAGCCATGGCCTGACCGACGCCGAGCGCGCCGCCTTCCCGATATTGTGCCGGGGTTCCGCGCTCCGCTTCCTGCTGACGCGCGCCTATGACTGGATCAACACCCCGGCCGACGCGCTGGTGACCCGCAAGGACCCGCTCGCCTTCCTGCGCCGCCTCGACTTCTACGCCAAGGCCGATCCGGCCGAACTGCTCGGCGCATGACCGACATTCCTGTAGTCGACATCTTCACCGACGGCGCGTGCAAGGGCAATCCCGGCCCCGGCGGCTGGGGCGCGATCCTGCGCTTTGGCGACAAGGAGAAGGAACTGTCGGGCGGCGAAGCGCAGACCACCAACAACCGCATGGAGATGATGGCGGCGATCGAGGCGCTCAAAGCGCTGAAAAAGCCCTGCCGCATCACCCTCTACACCGACAGCAAATATGTGATGGACGGCATCACCAAATGGATCTTCGGCTGGCAGAAAAAGGGCTGGCGCACCGCCGACAACAAGCCGGTCAAGAATGCCGACCTGTGGCAGGCGCTGGTCGCTGTCGCGCAACCGCACAAGCTCACCTGGCAATGGGTCAAGGGCCATGCCGGCCACCCCGAAAACGAACGCGCCGACCGGCTCGCCAGCGCGCAGGCGGACGCGCATCGCGGACGCTAAGCCACGATAATTAAGCCGTTCCGCCCCCGTATCGAAGGCAACTTCCCCTCTCTCCACCCGTTGAACCGACAACTGCAACGCAAGGAGAATTTCCATGGGTGAAGTCACCGACAAGCTGAAGGCGGCAGGCAACAAGGCCGCCGGTTCGGTCAAGGAAGCCATCGGCCAGCACAACCGCGATCCCGAACTGGAAGCGGAAGGCAAGGCCCAGAAGGCCAAGGGCACGTTCCAGGACATCAAGGGTTCGGTCAAGGGCGCACTCGGCGACAAGATCTGACCCGGCCTGACCGGCTGACGAAAGGGCCTCTCCCACGCGGGAGGGACCCTTTTCGCTGTCAGAAGCCTTCGTCTCCAGCCGGCACCCTGCCCTCGGCCATCTTCTGCATCACGTCACCCACTGCGGTCCAGATCATCGTCGCGCGCCGATACACCGCCGCCCCGTCGCCGGTAATCCGCAGCCCCGCATCGCGAATGCGGACCGCCGCCGCATTCTCGTCGAAATATTCGTGCTTCGAAGCCCTCTGCGCCGTCAAAGCAGCATCCGCGCGAACCCCGGCCAGGTCGAACCCCGCACAATGATCGAACGCCTCGACCGAAGGCGCCGCTGTCAGCCGTGCGTGGCAGTCGCGGCTATAGGTCGCCGCTCCCGCCATGCCGCCGCTCGCATAGACCTGTTCGAATGCCGCCACCGCCCGCTGCATGCTCGCCTCGGACAGCAGCAGTGGAAATGTCTGCGGCGCTGGCGCTGGCGGTGCATCGGCCGGTGTCGGCGCGGCCCGCGACGATGCTGCACTGTCACCCGAATAGAGATCGCGCACGGTACGCACCGGCGCAGGCTCCGGCAAAGCGATGACCGCCGGCCGCTCGGCTTGATACAATGCGACTACAAAACCCAGCGCCAGAACGGCCACGATCCCAACCACAGCAATGGCCCGCCAGACGCCACCCCGTGTCGATCCAGGGCGCGCATCGCCGGCAGGCTCCACCGCTTCGGGCGTCAGGACGCGCGCCGAACCACCGCCCGGCACTTCCTCAAATTCGCCCTCGATGATCCCGTCGCCCACGGCCGGCCTCCTCGCCAACCATCCTCGCCTGCAAGCCCTAAGAAAGCGGTAACCCCACCCCCTCGACAGGCCGCGCGAATTGCGCCATCACCGCCTTAACGCGATAACACAGCTTCAGGGGCATCCATGTTCAACCGCCGCCACATCCTCGCCGGCACCGCCGCCAGCGCCCTCCTGCCGTCCGCCAGCCTCCTCGCTCAGATCGCCCCGCCCGAAGGCTTCGCCACCCCCGTCGGCACCGCCCCGTTCACGCCCGATGTCTATCGCGCCCGCCGCCAAAAGGTCATGGCGCTCATCAAGGACGGCGTAGCCGTCATCCACGCCGCCGACCCGGTCGAGACCGACGCCCCGGTCGCGCCCGCCTTCTATCAGGACAGCGACTTCGCCTGGCTGACCGGCATTCTCGACGAACCCGGCGCCGTCCTCGTCCTCGCCCCCATGGAACGCACCTTCAAGGAATTCCTCCTCCTCCCCTCCCGCAACCCGGAGGTCGAGCGCTGGGATGTAGAGCGCGTGCCGCTCGGCGCACAGATCGAGGCGCGCACCGGCTTCGCCAAGGTCTACCGCACCGGCAATCTCGGCGGCCTCGTCACCGGCCTCGCCGAACGCTCCAAGACGCTGCACTTCATGGGGCCGATCGTCGGCGCCAACGCCCCCGTGCCCAAGGCGATGGAACTCTACGGCAAGGTGATGCAGCGCGTCCCCGGCGTCTCGATGTCCGACGACAGCGGCATCCTCCCCGCCCTGCGCCTCGTCAAGGAAGCGCGCGAAATCGACCTCATCCGCAAGGCGACCGCCGCCACCGGACAGGGCCATATCGCCGCGATGAAGGCCGTCCGCCCCGGCATGAGCGAAGCCCAGTTGAAGGCAATATTGGAGGACGCCTTCCGCGCCGCTGGCGGCACCGGCCTCTCCTATGACAGCATCGTCGCCACGGGCCGCAACGCGGCGTCGCTCCACTACACCAGGGGCGGCGGCGTCATCGGCGCAAACGATCTGGTGCTGATCGACGCCGCCGCCTCGGTCGGCCGCTACGCGAGCGACATCACCCGCACCTTCCCCGCGTCGGGCAAGTTCACGCCGCAGCAACGCGCCGACTATGACCTCGTCCTCGCCGCGCAGGCCGCCGCCGTCGCGAAACTCAAGGCCGGCGTCTATTATGAAGACCTCCAGGAAACCGCCAAGGATGTGTTCCGCAAGGCCGGCCGGATCGACGATTTCTATCATGGCCTCGGGCATTTCGTCGGCCTCGACGTGCATGACGCGGGCGACTATTCGAAGCCCCTGCCGGCCGGCGCGGTCATCACCATGGAGCCGGGCCTTTATGTCCAGTCGGCCAATTACGGCATCCGTATCGAGGACCTCTATCTCGTCACCGCCACCGGCAATGAGCGCCTGAGCGCAGACATCCCCCGCACCGCCGACGAGATCGAGGCGGTGATGGCCCGCTGACTCGTGTCGCCGCGCACAGGACTCGCTTCACCGCTCGCCGATTGATCCCCTTTCCTCCAGCGCCCTTTCTCCAAAAAAAGGTCGCAAAAGGAGAGACATGAGCGCCTGGAGCATAGACCGCATCGCGGCCCTCAACCTGCTGGCCGATCTCGGGCTGGAACATTCGGCGGAAAATATCGCAAAGGCGACCCGCCACTGCGCCGACCACCGCCGCCATGCCATCCGCTGGGCAGCGGAAAAGGCGCACGGCACGATCGTCGGTCGGCTGGAGGATGCGGCCACGGCTGAATTTCTCCGCGAACATCCCGAACGCGCAGAAGGCTATCGCTTCGCCGAACAGCAGGTGATGACCGCCGCCCCCCGCGACCTGCTGCAACTCGCGCCCGAAGAATCCCCCAGCAAGGGCCAGATCCTGCGCCACCTCGTCCGCCGCGCGCGGGGGCGCTAAGCCTCCGCCTGCAAAGCCCCGAACAGCGCGCGCATCATCGCCGGGTTCAATATCCCCGCCGCCCGCTCGCCCATCTCCACCGGCAGCGCGAACAGCTGCCCCGGTTGCAG
Organism: Sphingobium sp.; assembly: GCA_044237945.1. Taxonomy (GTDB): domain Bacteria; phylum Pseudomonadota; class Alphaproteobacteria; order Sphingomonadales; family Sphingomonadaceae; genus Sphingobium. The sequence goes on from JBIIEH010000005.1 coordinate 144,245, forward strand.
GCCATTGTCCCACTCGCGACCAAAGGGAGTCCCGAACGGCGTATAGACCTGATAGCCGACCTGCTCGAAAAAGCCGAAGAAATCCGCGCTGCTATAGTCGAACCGCTGAGCATAGCGCAGCCCGCCATTCTCGAACGCCAGCACCGGCCGATCCCGCCGCAGCAACCGCGCCGCCCCCCGCAGCGCCGGAAGCTCCGCACCCTCGATATCCAGCTTCATGAACGCAACGGCGCGTTCCTCACCCACCAGATCGTCCAGCCGATGAACCTCCACCGTCTCGACCTCCGGCTCGCCGAACTGCGCCATCTTGTCGTCCCAGCCGAGCGAGCTGTAGCCATCGGCCGTGGGCATGAAATTGAACGAAGCGCTGCCCGCCTGATCCGACACGGCATAATGGCCGATGTCGACGATCGCGGAAGCGTCTGCCGCCGCAACCGCCTGCCGCAACTGCTCCACCATCACGGCGGACGCCTCGATCGCCAGCACCCGACCCGTCGGCCCCACAGCGCCGGCCATCGGCACGGCGTGCTGGCCGCGATTGGCCCCCGCATCAATCGCGAAATCACCCGGCGACAGCACCGACATATACAGCGCCTTCGTCGCCGCCTCCATCCAGCCGCCGGTCCACTCATGCCCCTTCGCCGCGACGATGGCGCTCTGCAATTCGCGCTGATTGGCGACGATCTGGGGCAAGGACAATCCTCCTGAACTGGGTGACGCACTATCGGTCTGCGGCGTGCGGTCCGGCATGGGAACAGGCGGCGCGGGCCTGACCGGCTCCTGCTCCGGGTCCTCCGCGCGCAGATAGGCGCGCACATCCCGCCGCACTTCCCCCGCGCACCAGTAGAGCGCGATGACATTAGGGATGGCCATCAGGAAGAAGGCCGAATCGACGATGCCGACCACGCTGCCCAGGTCGATCGCGGCCGCCGGCGGCAGGGCGACGATATAGAGGATCTTGTACGTCCACTGCGCGCGCTGGCCATGCCCGAACAGATAGCCCCAGGCTTGCAACCCGTAAAAACCCCATGCCACCAGCGTCGAATAAGCGAACAAGAACACCACGACCGCCAGCACCCACGGGAACCAGTCGGCCACCCCGGCAAAGGCGGCCGACGTGATCGCGATCCCCTGCAACCCGTCGTCCCAGGTATCGGCCACCACCAGCGCCAGCCCGCCCAGCCCGCACACGATCATCGTGCCCAGCAACGGCTCCAGCAGCGCAACCAGCCCCTCCGACACCGGATGCCGCGCCCGCGCCAGACTGTGCGCCATCACCGCCGATCCCACGCCCGCCTCGCTCGCGAACACCGCGCGCCGCATGCCCGCCACGAACGCGCCGATCGCTCCGCCGGTCGCCGCGTCGCCATTCCACGCGCCCGCCCATATCTTCGCCAGCGCGCCGGGGATCAGGTCATTGTGCAGGATCAGGATGGTCAGCACGCCGAACAGATAGACGCCGACCTTGAGCGGCGTCAGCCGCTTGGCCACTTCGCCCAGCCAGGCCGCGCCGCCCAGCGTCACCAGCGCCACGGCCGCCGCGATGAACACGCCATAGCCCCAGCCATTGGTGATCCCGGTCACCACCTGCACCTGCGCGAAGCTCTGGTTCACCTGCACCATCGGGATCGCGCCGAACAAAGCGAAGAAGGCGTATAGCCCGCCCAGCGCCAGCCCCAGCTTCGGCCAGCCCCGCGCCGCGCCCACCGCTTTCAGCACATACATCGGCCCGCCATGCACATGGCCGGCCTCGTCGAACACGCGATATTTGAGGCCCAGCACCACTTCGGCCATCTTCACCGTCATCGCGAACCAGCCGATGACGAACATCCACAATATCGCGCCGGGGCCACCCATCGTCAGCGCCACCGCCACGCCCGCAATATTGCCCAGACCTATGGTGCCCGACAGCGCCGTCGTCAGCGCTCCCCACTGGCTGACATCGCCCTTCGCTTCGCCCTCGCGCGGCTGCTGCTGGAGGATACGCACCGCGCGCCCCACCTGAAAAATATTCGGAAAGCCCAGCCAAACCGTAAAAAACAGCATCGGCACGGCCAGATAGAGCACGATCAGCTCGATCTGCGCGCCCAGCAACGGCACCTTGAAGAAGACCGCGCCGGAAAGCGCGTCCACTGCCGCATCGAAACTCTTCATGGGGCCACGCATGCGCCCGCCCGGCGGGAAAGTCGAACGAGAAAAACTTCTCGCCTTCGGTTGCGGCAAGCAGACTTGATAGCCGCCACCCCTTCGGCGCATAGTCCGCCCCATGAGCAGGCAATATTTCGGCACGGACGGCATTCGCGGCCGCACCAACCAGTGGCCCATGACGGCGGAAATGGCGATGAAGGTCGGCATGGCCGCCGGCACGCATTTCCTGCGCGGCAGCCACCGCCACCGCGTCGTCATCGGCAAGGACACGCGCCTGTCGGGCTATATGGTGGAAAATGCGCTGGTCGCGGGCTTCACCGCGGTCGGCATGGACGTGGTCCAGTTCGGCCCGATCCCGACCCCCGCCGTCGCCATGCTCGCGCATTCGATGCGCGCGGACCTCGGCGTCATGATCTCGGCCAGCCACAACCCCTATTTCGACAATGGCATCAAGCTCTTCGGCCCGGACGGCTACAAGCTCTCCGACGAGGATGAACTCAAGATCGAGGCGCTCCTCAGCCAGGACATTGCGCTGGCCGCCTCCAAGGACATCGGCCGCGCCCGCCGGGTGGAGGATGCCCGCGGCCGCTACATCCACGCCGTCAAATCCAGCTTCCCCGCCGATCTCCGCCTCGACGGCCTCAAGATCGTCGTCGATTGCGCCAATGGCGCCGCCTATCAGGTCGCGCCCTCGGCCCTGTGGGAACTGGGCGCCACCGTGGTCGCGATCGGCGTCACGCCCAACGGCACGAACATCAATGATGGCTGCGGCTCCACCGCGCCGCTCGCCTGCCAGGAAACGGTCGTGTCATCGGGCGCCGACATCGGCATTGCGCTTGACGGCGATGCCGACCGACTGATCGTGGTCGATGAAAAGGGCAAGATCGTCGACGGCGACCAGATCATGGCGCTGATCGCCGCCAACTGGGCACGCGAAGGCACGCTGCGCGGCGGCGGCCTCGTCGCCACCGTCATGTCGAACCTCGGCCTAGAACGCTTTCTCTCGGGGCAAGGCATTGGCCTTGAACGCACCAGCGTCGGCGACCGCTATGTGCTCGAACGCATGCGCAAGGGCGGCTTTAATGTCGGCGGCGAGCAGTCCGGCCACATGATCCTCTCCGACTACGCCACCACCGGCGACGGCACCGTCGCCGCGCTCCAGGTGCTGGCGGCGCTCGTGCGTTCGGGCAAACCCGCCAGCGAAGTGCTGCACCAGTTCGACCCCGTGCCGCAGCTCCTGAAAAACGTCCGCTTCGCCGGCGGCAAGCCGCTGGAGCATGACGATGTGAAGCGCGTCATCGCGCAGGCCGAAGCCGAACTCAACGGCTCGGGCCGCCTCGTCATCCGCCCATCCGGCACCGAACCCGTGATCCGCGTCATGGCCGAAGGCGACCGCGAGGATCAGGTCCGCGACGTGGTGGACCGCATCTGCGCCGCCGTGGAGAAGGCCGCGGCGTGACAGGCTTTTCCCTCGTCACCCCGGACTTGATTCGGGGTCCCGCTTCCTCTTCTGCGATACCCCATCATGCTTGAAATGCGCCCCGACTGCGAACGCTGCGGCACGGACCTCCCCGCCGACGAACCCGGCGCGTTCATCTGCTCCTTCGAATGCAGCTTCTGCGCGCCCTGCGCCGAAGCGCTCGACGACCGCTGCCCCAATTGCGGCGGCGAACTGATGGACCGCCCCACCCGCACCGGCAAGGCGCTGGCCAGCAACCCGGCCTCCACGGACCGCCACTACAAGGCATGAAGCCCGCGCGTATCCTCATCATCGCCGGTTCTGACAGCGGCGGTGGCGCCGGAATTCAGGCGGACATCAAAACCGTCACCATGCTCGGCGGCCACGCCATGACCGCGATCACCGCCATCACCGCGCAGAACACGCTCGGCGTGCAGGCCGTCCACCCCGTCCCCACCGACATGGTCATCGCCCAGATGGACAGCGTCATCGCCGACATCGGCGTCGATGCAGTCAAGATCGGCATGATCGGCAGCGCGCAAACCGCCCGCGCCGTCGCCGACCGCCTGACGCAACTCGAAAACATCCCCATCGTCTTCGATCCCGTCATGGTCGCGACCAGCGGCTCCCTCCTCGCCGACGCGGACACCATCGCCGCCTTCGAACAGCTCATGGCCCTCGCCACTCTCGTCACCCCCAACATCCCGGAGATCGAGGCGCTGGGCGGTGATCAGATCGCGACCCGCTTCACCACCCATGTCCTCGCCAAGGGCGGCCATGGCGAAGGCGCGATGCTCACCGATCGCCTGATCGGCCCGCAGGGCCTCGTCCAGAGCTGGACCGACCCGCGCATCGACACACCACACACCCACGGCACCGGCTGCACCCTCGCCAGCGCCATCGCCACGGGCCTGGGACAAGCCATGCCCCTCCCCGCCGCGATCGACCGCGCCCGCCACTACGTCCGCGCCGCGCTCGAAAGCGCGCCCGGCCTCGGCGCCGGCCACGGCCCTATGGGCGTGCCCCACGGCTTCTCCCATGCCTGACTTCGCCCACGAAGCCCTGCACCACCCCGCGCTCGTCGCCGGCGTGGACGAGGCCGGACGCGGCCCCCTCGCCGGCCCGGTCGTCGCCGCCGCCGTCATCCTCGATCCCGCCCGCGTGCCGCCCGGCCTCAACGACAGCAAGCAACTCTCCGCCGCCAAACGCGCCACCCTCGAACCGCTCATCAAGTCCCAGTCCCTCTGCTGGGCCATCGGCGTCGCCAGCGTCGAGGAAATCGATCACCTCAACATCCTCTGGGCCACGATGCTCGCCATGACCCGCGCAGTCGAAGCGCTCGCGACCGACTGCGCCCATGTGCTGGTAGACGGCAACCGCTGCCCGACATGGCGCTGGCCCGCCACCGCCATCGTCGAAGGCGACGCCAAATCCCTCAGCATCGCCGCCGCCTCCATCCTCGCCAAGGAAGAACGCGACCGCCAGATGATCGCCGCCGCCGCCGACCACCCGCATTACGGCTGGGAATCCAACAAGGGCTATGGCAGCGCAAAGCACATGGCCGCCCTGCGCGAACACGGCCCGACGCCACTGCACCGCAAGAGTTTTGCACCAGTCGCGCAGTTGCTGCTCATTTAGGCGGTGTGTCAGCGCTCGCCAGCAATCATCCCAACCGCTTCTTCTCCGTCATGCCGGGCTTGACCAACAAAGCTATTCTCGACGTATCAATCCGACATTTTTTATGAATTCGTAGAAACCGAGAGTTATGGCGACATAGGCATAGCCGATTAGCAAGCTATACAGCCCTATGGGAACCATAAATGAAATATCATTCATATTTGGATAAATAAAACTATTATCCGATATAATTTCAATATAGAAGCATAAAATCGAAATAGGCGTGAATATTATCGGAGAAATCAACGCAATTTTCTTCAAATCCCTTTCGGACTTTGCCAACGCGATTGCCATGGCGCCGATAATCGCTGCAATAGGGTAAGCGATCCTGGAAAATTCGAGAGCCATCCGGAGCAATGCGAATACATCTGATATGAAGGCCAGACCTGCTCCGGCGATGGGGAACAGCAAGGCGATATAGAAGAAGATTTTAGGTGGCATGGCGCGCATCCAGGCAGCTTGCCATCACAATCCTGTAACGGCGTTCATGTGTCAAAGCCGACTGTCAGCGCCCATCACCGCCCCAACATGCGCCTCCCCCCGCGCCTGCGCCAGCCTCTCCTGCCGCTCCCTTTCCGCATAACCCGCCAGCTTCGCCGCATCCCGCGCCCCATGGCATGCCGGACAACTAACCCCCTCCACGAACAGCGGCGAAGCCCGGTCCGCCGCGCTCACCGGCATGCGGCAGCCATGGCACAACCCATGCGTGCCCGGCGCCAGTCCATGCCCCACCGCCACCCGCTGGTCGAACACGAAGCACTCCCCCTGCCACAGGCTTTCCGCCTCCGGCACGGTCTCCAGATACTTCAGGATGCCGCCCTCCAGATGATAGACATCCTCCACCCCCTGCGCCCTGAGATAGGCCGTGGACTTCTCGCACCTTATCCCCCCGGTGCAGAACATCGCCACCTTCGGCTGCGCGACGCCCTCACCCAGCAACCGCGCCCGTTCACCCTCGAACCAGGCCGGAAAGTCGCGAAAGGTCGCGATCTGCGGGTCGATGGCGCCCGCAAAAGTCCCGATCGCCACCTCATAATCGTTGCGCGTATCGATCAGGATCGTGCCCGGCTCGGCTATCAGCGCGTTCCAATCCTCCGCCGCAACATAGTGTCCGACCTCGACATTGGGATCGATCCCCTCGACCCCCATGGTCACGATCTCGCGCTTGCGCCGCACCTTCATGCGGTGGAACGGCATCACCGCCGCGCGCGAATATTTGACGTCCAGCCCCGCGCAGCCCGGCAGCGCCCGCACCGCCGCGACCACCGCCGCGATGGCTTCGTCCGTCCCGGCGATCGTCCCGTTGATCCCCTCGCCCGCCACCAGCAGCGTGCCCTTCACGCCCCGCCCGCAGCAGAGCGCCGCCAGATCGCGCTGGATCGCCGCAACATCTGCGAACGGCGCGAAGCGATAGAGCGCCGCCACGCACACCGGCATATCGCTGCTTCCGCTCACGCTGCCTCCAGATCGCCCAGCGCCGCAAATCGCTGCGACCAGAGCGCGCCATAGACCGCCATCCACTGCACCACCGGCCCCATGCCCTTGACCCGCGCGGCATACATCGTCTCGCGCCCCGCGCGCCGCCCGGTCACCAGCCCCGCGCGTTTCAGCTTCATCATGTGCCGCGACACCATCGGCTGCGACACGCCGGAAATCGCGGTCAGCGCATGCACGCTTTGCTCGCCCTCATGAACGAGATATTCGAGCAACCCGCGCCGAGTCCCGTCCGACAACGCCTTGAACAGCGCATCGCACGCGCCCGGCGCTTCCCCCTCTGGCAACAATCCTGTCATGCGTTCGTCATAACCATCCGGTTATCGATCGACAAGCCCGCGCCATCGCGCGAGGCCGTTAACCAAAAAATTCGCGCGGACTCGTTGGCAGAGTCTTTTGCGCCACACCACGATATCTAGAGTCTGCGCGAGTCGCGCCGACTCAACATGTCGTGGCTCCTCCATTCGTTCTCTCACGTTAACCATTTCCTTAAAGGTTAACGGATAAGTCACTGAACTTGACGCCGGACTCCCGAGGACTCATCGCTGGTCCTCAAGATCATTCGGGGGCATCAATGGGTGTAATGGAAGCCGTCGCGAAAACGCGGCGAAAGAAGACGGTTGAGCCTGTCGCGATCGAAGCCGATCGCCTGCTGCGGGGGGACTGCATCGCCGAAATGGCGAAGCTGCCCGACGCCTGCATCGACATGATCTTCGCCGACCCGCCCTATAATCTCCAGCTTGGCGGCGACCTGTCGCGCCCGGACGGCAGCCATGTCGACGCCGTCACCGACGATTGGGACAAGTTCGACAGCTTCACCGCCTATGACCGCTTCACCGCCGCCTGGCTGCGCGAAGCGCGCCGCATCCTGAAGCCCAATGGCACCATCTGGGTCATCGGCAGCTATCACAACATCTTCCGCGTCGGCGCGACCTTGCAGGATCAGGGCTTCTGGATCCTCAACGACATCATCTGGCGCAAGGCGAATCCGATGCCCAATTTCAAGGGCACCCGCTTCACCAACGCGCACGAAACCCTCATCTGGGCCAGCCAGGGTGAACGCGCGCGCTACACCTTCAACTACAAGGCGATGAAGACGCTCAACGACGAGTTGCAGATGCGCTCCGACTGGGTGCTCCCTATCTGCGGCGGCCAGGAACGCCTCAAGCGCGACGGGCACAAGGCGCACCCGACGCAGAAGCCCGAAGCCCTGCTCTATCGCGTCATGCTCGCCTGCACCAAGCCCGGCGACGTGGTGCTCGATCCCTTCTTCGGCACCGGCACCACCGGCGCCGTCGCCAAGCGCCTCGGCCGTCGCTGGATCGGCATCGAGCGCGAACCGGCCTATATCGAAGTCGCCGAGGAACGCATCCAGGCCGCCCTCCCGCTCGACGAGTCCGCGCTCTCGATCATGCAGAGCGCCAAGCAGCAACCCCGCGTCGCCTTCGGCACGCTCGTCGAAACCGGCCATCTCCAGCCCGGCGCGATCCTCACTGACAGCAAGCGCCGCTGGCAGGCCACCGTCCGCGCGGACGGATCGCTCACGGTCGGCGCCGACAGCGCCTCCATCCACAAGATGGGCGCAACGCTGCAAGGGCTGCCCAGCTGCAACGGCTGGACCTTCTGGCACTATGAGGCGGAAGGCGCCCTGAAACCCATCGACGCCCTGCGCCAGAATTACATCCTCGCCACGGAGCCGTAACCTTTCTTAGCCCCTCCCCTTCAGGGGAGGGGTTGGGGTGGGGCCTGTAACCGACCTCTCGGTGAGACCTCCCCCACCCCCGTCCCCTCCCCTAAAGGGGAGGGGTGAAACCTAGGAGGCTCGAATGCCCACCCTCCCCCCCATCCCCGCCGACGCCCGCCTCTACCTCCGCCCGATCTGGCCCTGCCCGTCCCCCTACGGCCGCGACGGGCAAGTCACCCGCATGGGCAACGGCCTGCTCTGGTTCCAGGGCTATGAACTGACCGCGCTGAAAGGCGCGACCCGCATCGCCCGCGCCACGATCCCCGTCGCCGATTTCGACGCGACCCTCGCCCAACTCCCCGCCCCGCTGGCCACCCGCGCGCAAAGCCTCGCCGCCAACATCTCCGCCCAGCGCCCGCCGCTCGCCCTGCGCGACCGCACGATCCGCTTCGACGCGCCGCAGGTCATGGGCATCCTCAACGTCACGCCCGACAGCTTCTCCGATGGCGGCAAGCACATGAACGATCCGCAGGCCGCCGCCGACGCCGGCTTCGCCATGGCGGCGGCCGGCGCGGCGCTGATCGACGTGGGCGGCGAATCCACCCGCCCCCGCGCGGAAAAGATCTGGGAAGGCGACGAGATCAAGCGCGTTGTCCCCGTGATCGAGCGCCTCGCCGCCAGCGGCGTTCCCGTCTCCATCGACACCCGCAAGGCCGGCGTGATGGAAGCCGCGCTCGCCGCCGGAGCCAGCATTGTCAACGATGTCAGCGCCCTCGCCCACGATCCCCGCGCGCTCGAAGTCGTCGCAAAAGCCGGCTGCCCCGTCATCCTGATGCACGCCCCGTCGAATGGCGAAGACCCGCACGACAATCCCGCCGGCTACACCGATGTCGTCGCCGACGTGTTCGATCATCTCGAAGCGCGCGTCGCCGCCTGCCTCGCCGCCGGGATCCCGCGCGAAAAGATCATGGTCGATCCGGGCCTGGGCTTCGGCAAGGGCCTCGCCGACAATCTCGCCCTCGTGAACAATCTCGCCGTCTTCCAAGGCCTCGGCGTCGCCCTGCTCTTCGCCGGCAGCCGCAAGCGCCTGATCGGCGCGCTCTCCAACGAAGTCCCCCCGCCCGAGCGCCTGGGCGGCTCCATCGCCCTGGCCTTCGCCGCCGCCGATCGCGGCGCGCAGATGGTCCGCGTCCACGACGTCAAGGAAAGCGTCCAGGCCCTCCACCTGTGGCGCGGCTTGGCCGACGCGGGGCTGAGCGCCATATAGTGGAAGTCACCCCTCCCCTTCAGGGGAGGGGCAGCGAGACTTACGAAGCGCAGCGGAGTTAGTCGCAGCGGGGTGGGGTCACGCCACACGCGCCAAACTATCTAAAAGATCGCGGAAAAAACAATGGCCGCATCATGCCCCCCGGCATGATGCGGCCATCGTTGACCATTCAACCCGTCCCCGCGACGAGGATGATCTGTGCGACCCCGGCCCGTTGCAACCGCCAATAAGGCAGCGCGAACGCCAAGCCAATTAGCGAATGGTCGAACTGCCCATCACTCGCCCGCAGTATTTCCCGCGACATTAGCCGCCGCGTCGCCCTCCGCCGCCTTCGGCGCGAACACGCGCAGGCTGTCCAGCACCGTCTTGGCGATCGGCTGATACTGCTCGCCCAGCATCTCGGGATAGACGAAGGTCGCCGTCACGATCGACCCATCCTTCAGCTTCAACAGCCGCACCACGACATTATTGCCCTCGCCGTCATTCGCCGTGCCGCGATATTCCGTGTCGCCGATGAAGTCGCCGTCGACGCCTTCCGATCCGCCGTTCACCGCCTCAACGATCTGCTGCAACGTCTCGTCATTGCTGTTGGCCTGCCAGAACACGCGCACGTCCGCGCCCGCGCCGGGGTCCTCATAGACGACGCCGTCCTTGCTGCTGGCCCCGTCATCCTTCACCCAGCCTTCGGGGAAGGTGATGGAATAGCCGCGATCCTGGTTCACATAATTGAGCGTCGCGACCTGCTCCGCCTGCGCATTGGCCAGCGCGTTGGCGGCGGCGGCATTGGCGGCGGCGGCCAGTTCCTCCTGGCTCGGCATGTCCGCCACCGGCTCGGTCCGCCCGCATCCGGCGAGCAGCGGCAGGGCGATGGCGGCGAGGATCAGGGCGTTCTTCATGGCGCGATGCAAAGCACAGCCGGGCCGGATTTTCAATGTCGGATCAGGCGGCTGAATCGATCCCCAGTTCGGTCAGCTTGCGATACAGCGTCGATCGCCCGATCCCCAGCCGCCGCGCGACTTCGGTCATCCGCCCGCGATAATGGCCGATGGCGAGCCGGATCACATCCGCCTCGATCTCGGCCAACTGGCGCACATGCCCGTCGCCCTCGAACAGCGTGATCCCGGCGCCCTCCTGATGCGAAGGTTGCGCCGGCACCGCCCGCAACGACGCCACGCCGGTCGCGATGCGGTTCTCGATCTGCGCGGCGATCTGCGGAAAATCCTGCGGCGTCAGCGCGTCGCCCTCGCACAGAACGGCGGCGCGAAACAGCGCGTTCTGCAACTGCCGCACATTGCCCGGCCAGTCATGCTGCATCAGCAGCGCCAGCGCCTCGCCCGTCAGCCCCAGGCTGCGCAGGCCCGGCTGGGCGGCGATCCGCGCCAGCAGATGACGGCACAAAGCCGGCACGTCACCCTTGCGCTCGCGCAGCGGCGGCACGGTCAGCTGCACCACATTCAGCCGATAATAAAGGTCCTCGCGGAAGCGCCCGGCCTCCACCTCTTCCTGCAATTTCTTGTTGGTCGCGGCGATCACCCGCACGTCGACATGCACCGGCCGGCGCGCGCCGATCGGCTGTACCTCGCCATCCTGCAACACCCGCAGCAGCTTGACCTGCGCGTCGAACGGCATTTCGCTGACTTCATCGAGGAAGATCGTGCCCATGTCGGCGCTCACGAACTTGCCGACATGGCGGTCGAAAGCGCCGGTGAAGGCCCCGCGCTCGTGCCCGAACAGTTCCGATTCGACCAGATTGGCGGGGATCGCGCCGCAGTTGAGCGTTATCATCGCCTGCTTGTGCCGGGGCGAAGCCGCATGAATCGCGCGCGCGACGACATCCTTGCCGACGCCGCTCTCGCCTTCGATCAGCACCGGCACCCGCGCCCGCGCCGCCTTGGCCGCAATCGCCAGCGCCGCGCGGAACATCGGCGCGGAGCCGACCACATCCTCGAACGACAAAGGCGCAGTGATCTTCTCGGTCAACGGGCGCAGTTCGCCGCCGCCATGCGCGTCGTTCAGCGTCGCGTTGAGCGCCGCGAGCAGCCGGTCGGGCGCGATCGGCTTGGACAGATAATCCGCCGCACCCGCTCGCATCGCCTCCACCGCGACGGCGACATTATTGTGCGCGGTCAGGATCAGCACCGGCAGCGACGGGCGCTCGGCGCGAATTTGCCGGATCAGGTCTGCCGGATCAAACGAAGGACTCCACTGGTCCAGCAGCACCGCATCCAGCCGCATGCCGTCCTGCGTGCCCAGCGTCGCCAGCGCGGTCTCGCCATCGTCGGCCAGCAGCGTGCGCCAGCCGGCGCGCGCCGCCAGCGCCGACACCAGCCGGCGCTGCGCAGGCTCGTCGTCGATCAGCATCAATATCGGTACGCCGTCGCGCGCCATCAAATCCCCCGGCATGGAACAGGCTTTCGACCCTATCCGTGCGGGGTAAAGACGCGCTTAATCACGCCCGCTTTCTTTGACCCGGCGCTTGAGCATGGCGCGCCTTGCCGGTAAACGGGTCGCGACAGACAGAAATGAGGGGTGAACCAGATGTCGGGCATGGACTACAAGATGGCGAACAACACCTTCGCCGGCTTCGTCACCTTCGTGAAATGGGGCACGATCGTCAGCTTCAGCGTCGGCGCGATCGTCGTGCTGCTCATCTCCCACTGATCCCCAGGCGGCTTCCTTCCTTGATGCGGCGCGCGTGACCCTGTTTCAGGCGCTCGCGCTGCTTTTTGGCGGCCTGCTCGCCGGCGCGTTCGCGGTGCGCGCAGTTTCGCCGGGCCGCAGAACGGCGCTGGTCGCGGCGACCGGCCTCGTCTCCACCATTGCCCTCGCCGGCGCGCTGATCGTCGCGCTGGAGGCGACCATGCCGATCGTGCAGATCGCCGGTCTCGCCGCCACGCTGGTCGGCGCCATCGCACTCGCCGGCGGCTTCACCGCGCTGGTCCAGAATGACCAGGACCCGCACGCATGATCGCGCCGGCCGAAGGCGCGGAGGGCGCGCCGTTCTCCCTGATCGCCCTTGCCGTCTCGATTGTCGCCACGCTCTGCCTCGCCTGGTCGCTCCACCGCATCGCCCGCCATGGCGACCGGCGCTCCATCCTGCTCGCCGCATTCGGCCTCTGCCTCGCCTGCGCTGCAACCGTCTACGTCCACGACATGGTCAATGTGCCCGATGCCGCCGCCGTCTTCCTCGTCGGATCAGGCATCGGCATCCTCCTCGCCCGCCGCCGCGCCTTCCCGCCGCCCGATCGCCTCGCCCCGCCGCTCTATCTGCTATCCGGCGCGGTCGCGCTGATCGTTGCCCTCAGCGCCCTCGCCAATCCGCAAGCCTTCGGCGTCGCCACGCCCCTGCCCGCCGGAGCCGCTGCGCTTTTCGCCACCATCCTGATCGCCGCCGCAGCGTTCCAACCCCGCCGCCCCGCCTGGCTCGCCCTGCCCGCCGGAGCCACCGCCGCCTCGCTCGGCCTCGCCTTCGGCAATCCACCTTTGGTCCTCATCGGCGCCCTGCTCGCCGGAGCCGGCGCGATGCTGGCGCTGCGACCCTTGCCGCCCCGGACATAGTCTCTAAGAAGGAAGCCTCCTGGGGAAGCGCTCCCCGACAGCATGACGGGAGACACATGCGCAAGCTCGGACTGATCGGCGGCCTCAGCTGGAGTTCCACCGCCCGCTATTATCAGATCATCAACGAGGCGGTGCGCCGCGCGAAGGGCGGCCAGCACAGCGCGCCGCTGCTGATCGAAAGCCTGGATTTCGCCGATATCGGCCGCTCCATCAGCGACGAGGACTGGGCGCGCACGGCCGATATCCTCACCGCATCGGCCAAGCGGCTGGAACAGGCGGGCGCCGGCGCGCTGCTGATCTGCGCCAACAGCATGTACAAACTTTACGACAGCGTGCAGGCGGCGGTGGGCATCCCCGTGATCCACATCGCCGACGCCGTGGGTCAGCGGATGAAGGCCGACGGCATCGAACGCGCCGCCCTCATCGGCACCAGCAATGTCATGACGGAGAAATTCTACCGCCAGCGCCTGGTTGGCCACGGCGTCTCGCTGCTGCGCGCGGACACCGAGCTCGCTGAACGGATCGACCGCATCGTCTATGACGAGCTGACCCTGGGCAAGGTCAGCCGCGAGTCCGAACGCTACATGAAGTCGGAACTCACCGACATCGCCAAGGAAGACGTGCAGGCCGCCGTGCTCGCCTGCACCGAACTGGAGCTGATCGTCGACGTGGAGGCGAACGTCCTGCCGATCTACGATTCCACCAGTATCCACGCCAAAGCCGGCGTCGACTTCATCCTGGGGGAATAGCCCGAACCGCGTCGGCCCATACCCCCACCCGACTTCCCACAGCGTGTATCCTGAATGGGAGGTCGGGTGGGGGTGTGGGCTGGCGCCGTTCCCGCCGAAAGGCGGATCAGAATGCCTTGCTGATCGAACAGGCGGCCGGACCCAGAATGACGACGAACAGCGTCGGCAGAATGAACAGGATCAGCGGCACGGTCATGATCGCGGGCAGGCGCGCGGCCTTTTCCTCGGCGCGCATCATGCGCTCGTGGCGGAACTCGGCGGACAGCACGCGCAGCGCGGAGGCGAGCGGCGTACCATATTTCTCGGTCTGGATCATGGTCGTGACCACGCCCTTGACCGCATCCAGCTTCACGCGCGTCGCCAGATTCTCGAACGCCATGCGCCGTTCCGTCAGGAAGCTCAGCTCGATCGCGGTCAGCTGGAACTCGTCGCCCAGTTCGGGATAGGCTTTGCCCAGTTCCTTCGACACGCGGCCGAACGCGGCGTCCACGGTCAAGCCGGCCTCGGCGCAGATCACCAGCAGGTCGAGCGCGTCGGGCAGGCCCTTGCGGATCGCGGCGGAACGCTTCGACACCTTGTTGTTGATGTAGAGATCGGGCGCCTTGTACGACAGCAGCAGCGCGCCGGCGAACACCATGAACCGCTTGAAATCGCCCCAGTCGGGGAACGCGCCCACGCCGTAAAGCAGGATGGCCGCGCCGCCGCCGATCACGATCGGCCCGATCATCCGGCCAAAGATCACCGCGACCGCCCAGTCCTTCGACCGGATGCCGGCCTGCGCCAGCCGGATCTGCACGTCTTTCAGCTGCGAATCCTGAAGCACCTTCAGGCTCGACAGGAACGACCGCATCTGGTCGGTGGTCTGGTTCTTCTTGACCAGCTTGGCGCGGCGCTTGGCGGTCGACGCGGTGATGCCCGCCTTCAACTGTTCGCGCCGCTCGTTCAGCGCCTTGACGCGCTTGGCCATCGGGTCGCGCACGGTCGTCGCCATGTACAGCGCGAACAGCACGGCCAGGGTGGCGAGCGCGGCCATCAGCGTCCCGATATCGGTCGCGGTCAGGCCGTAGAGCGTGGCTGCGGGGGGTGGAGCGTCCATTGTCTTACCTGTCCCCCATCAGATTTCGAAGTTGATCATCTGCGCCATGATGAACACGCCAATGCCCATCCAGCACATGCCGCCCAGGCCCACCCACTGCATCAGGCCCAGCCCGAACAGCATCGTCGGGTCCGACGTGAAGAAGGGCGTCATATAGTTGAAGTTGATCCAACAGATCAGGCCGAACACGATGAACGGCAGCGACCCGATGATATAGGCCGACGCCTTCGATTCCGACGACATCGCCCGGATCTTCAGCTTCATCTGCGCACGCTGGCGCAGCACCGTGGCCAGGTTCGACAGCGTCTCGGCCAGGTTGCCGCCCGTCTCGCGCTGGATCGCCAGGCTGATGACGAAGAACTGGAACTCGGCCGTGCCCAGCCGGTCGGCCGTTTCCTGCAACGCCTGGTCCATCGTCTTGCCGATCTTGATCCGCTCGGTGATCAGGCGAAATTCCTCGCCCACCGGCCCCGGAATTTCGCTCGACACGATGCCCAGCGTCTCGGTGATCGGCAGACCCGACCGCAGGCCGCGCACCAACAATTCCAGCGCGTCGGGAAACTTGGCTGTGAACTTCAGGACGCGCTTCTTGATGAGGCGCCCGACCCACCAGTGCGGCAGGCCCAGACCCGCCGCCAGACCGATGAACAGCGCCATCAGCACCGGGAAGCCGCGCAGCAGCAGGAAGCCGGTCATCACCACGAACACGCCGGCGCAGCTCATCATATACTGATTGAGCGTCCACTTCTTGCCCGTCATCCGGATACGCTTGGTCAGGTTTTCCGGATTGGGGATGATCGACGTGAACAGCTTCATGTCGGCGCCGGGCGCGCGATTGGAAATCGCCTTGCGCATCCGGGCTTCCATTATGCTTTCGGCGGAATCGCTGTGCCGGCCACGGATGGTGGCGATGCGGCGCTTGCCCGCCTTCTCGGCCGAAGGGCCGGCGAAGGCGAAATAGACGAGGCCCAGCATGCCCGCCAGCAGCACCGCCATCATTAGGATATTGCCGTCCATGACCTGTCCGTTCGCCCCCGCGCCTGCCTTACCGTCGACCAGCCGACCCGTTTAGAGGTCCGCCGGCGCCTTTTCCTTGCGCCGCGTCGGCAGCTTGCTCTTGATCTCGCCGATCTTGCCGAGCAGCGTGTCGCCCTTCTTGCGGGCGGGCTTCCCGCCAGCGTCGCCTTCGCTCTCGTCCACCGCGCCCAGCACGGCGTCGAGCATCGTCGCGCAGGCCGCGCCGACCTTGCTGCCCTTGGCGGTTTCAGCGAGCGTTTTGCCCAGCTTCGCCGATTGCGCGCCGATGCGCAGGTCGAACGGCACCAGCACGTCGATCTTGCGTTCGATCGACTGTTCGAAGTCCTTGCGGCTGATCTCCAGCACGCCCGGCTGCACCTTGTTGGCGACCACGACCACGCGCGACTGCGGCGCATTGGTCTTGAGCCAGGAGAGGATGCGGATCGAATCGCGCGCCGCCGCCAGCGTCAGTTCGGTCACGACGACCGTGACATTGGCGTCGTTCACCAGATGCGGATGCTGGATCAGCATGCCGCGCGGCAGGTCGATGACGCTGCATTCGAACGCCGCCTTGAACTCTTCGAGCAGCTGATAATAGGCGCCGCCGTCCGTCATCATCGGCTGGCTGATCGGCGCTTCGGCCGACAGGATCGCCAGGGTGTCGCTGGCGCGCACCATGGCGCGCTCGATGAACAGCCCGTCTATGCGGCTGGGATTCTCGATCGCGTCGGTCAGGCCGCGGCCCGGCTCCAGATCGAGCGCCAGCGCATTGGTGCCGAAATGCACGTCCAGATCGAGCAATGCGGTCGGCCGCTTCTTCTTTTCCGACAGCATCCACGCGATCGATGTCGCGATGCTGGACGCGCCCGATCCGCCGCGCGTGCCGATGACGGCCACGGTGCAGTGCGGGCGTTCCGGCGCCGCGTCGCGCGGGGCCATGAACACCGCCTGCGCCTGCGTCAGCGCGTCGCGCAGCTGGTCCGCGCCGAAGGGCTTGAGCAGATAGTCCTGGATGCCGCTCGACACCAGATCACGATACAGGCGCACGTCATTGACCTGCCCCGCCGCGATGACGACGGTGCCCGGCTCACAGACTTCCGCCAGCGAGTTGATGTCGTTCAGCGGATCGCCGCTTTCGGACATGTCGACGAACAGGATCTGCGGGGACGCGGTGATCGACAGGCTCTGCACCGCGTTGCGCATGCCGCCCTTGTTCACCTTTTCCGCCGCCCAGCCCAGTTCGCTGGCGACCGCGCGTAGCAGGTCGAAGCTGTGATCGTCGCAGACGAAAGCGTGGAAGGGGTCGCGCTGGCCCGCCATGCCGGGCCTCCAGGGTGCGTTCATGTTACTGCCCTCCCGCCGTGATTTGACGCAGGTCGCCCGCGCCCGTCGGCTGCTTGTTGCGATAGGTGGTGATCGCGCGGTTGGACGTCTGCGCGGTCGTCAGATCGCCGTCGCTGCCCTGGCCGCGCACCAGATCCTCGGGATTGGCGACCATCGCCGCCCAGTTGCTGTTGACGCCGCAGCCGAAATTGGAGCCGGTGCCGAGCTGGATGTTGCTCTCTTCCTTGCTCGTCCAGTCCGGGCAGCCCGGCACGCTGGCGCTGGCGCGGCGGATGACCACGCGGATCGATCCTTCCGGCGCGCTGCCGGCGGAGGCCGAACCGTCCTCGCCCAGCAGCAGGCCATGGCGCGCCACCAGATTGGCGACATCGTCACGCAGGCCGGGGCTGTAATAGCCAGAGTCGGTCACGATCGCGACCTGGTCGCCATAGTTCAGACCAACCGAAGCGAACCAGTCCGACAGGCGGCGGGCGTCATAATCGGCCAGCGCCGGCCCCGACTGTACGTCGAAGCTGTAGGTCGAATAGCTCACCACCGGCTGGTGGATCGATTCCACGCTGCGGTTCATGTCCGTTTCGCAAGCCGCCAGCGGCATGGCCAACGCCGCGATGGCGCCCAGACGGAGAAGATGCTTGGAGACCGAAATCATGTCTTTCGTCCTTTCCGTCAGAAGCTGAAGCCGGGGGCCGCGCCGCCGGACTTGCCCGAGCGTTTGCCGTCTTCGCGCAGCGCGACCGGCGGGATCGGATTGGCCGCCTGCGGCCCGTTCGGCACCGGCGCGCCGGGCGCGCGGACCGGCATCTCCGGCTTCTTGCCAGTGACGCCGTCATTGCTCTGCTGCAGGAACAGGCCCTGGCCGATATTGGCGTTGCGGAAACCGTCGGTCGGCAGGCGCACGTCCTGCGCATTCATCGGCTTCACCAGATAAGGGGTGACGACGATGACCAGCTCGGTCTCGTTGCGCTGGAAGTTGCGCGACTTGAACAGGCTGCCCAGGATCGGGATGTTGCCCAGACCCGGCACCTTGTTGATGTTGTTGCCAGTTTCGTTGTTCATCAGGCCGGCGATCATGAACGCCTGCCCCGAACCCAGCTCCACCGTGGTCTCGGCCGTACGGCTCTTGAGAGCCGGAACGCTCGCATTGACCGAAAAGTCGAGGCTCGACACGGTCGGGCGAACGCGCAGCGAGATGCGGCCGTCGCTCAGCACGGTCGGCGTGAAGGCCAGCTGCACGCCATATTGCTTGAACTCGATGCTGTTGCCCGAAGCCGGCCCGTTATTGACCGAATAGGGATATTCGCCACCCGCCAGGAAACTGGCGGTCTCACCCGAGATCGCGGTCAGGTTCGGCTGCGCCAGCGTCACGGCCAGGCCGCTCGATTCCGCCAGGTCCAGCGCGCCGGCGATGTTCATGCCGAACAGGCGGGCCACGCCGCCCAGGCTGTAGCTGCCATCGGTCGGATTGTTGAACGTCCAGGTCTGCGCGCCGGTGTCGTCGACCGCATGATCGACAAAGTTGCGCGTGCCGCCGCCGATGCTGCCCAGCACCTTGCCGCCGCTGAAGTCGGAGCTGGAGAAGTTCGTGCCGATCTTGTGGCCGACATCGCGGGCCACTTCGGCGATCTTCACCTGCAACATCACCTGCAACGGCGTCGCCATGCGCAGGCGGCTGACCACGGTGACTTCCTTGCCGACAAACGCCTGCGTGAGGCGTTCGGCTTCGGCCGCATCCTCGGGCGCCTTGATCGTGCCAGTCAGCAGGATCATACCGTTCATCTTGTTCACGGCGATGTTCGATTCCGGCATCGCCAGGCGCAGCATGTCGTCAATGCTGGTCAGGTTGTTGCCGACCCGGATGCTGCCGGAAAACAGCACCTTGCCGTCCTTGGTCGTGGCGAAGACCGTGGTCTCGCCCGCCTTCTTGGCGATCAGGTACAGCTGGCCCTGCGACCGGACGTGGACGTCGACCACATCGGGGTCGCCGATCACCACGTCGGACATCTTGCCCGGCAGGTTGATGACCCGGCTGCCGCCGACCGACATCAGGATGGCTCCATCCTGTTGCAGCGACGGGGCCGCATTGAGCGCCGTGGTCGGCGCAGCCGCCGCGGCCAGCGCGATGGTCAGGGCGATGGCGGGAGCCGCCACGGCCTTGACGCTTGCGCGATGGGTGAGGCTATTAAGCAGCTTCATCTCACTTCCCCCCGACCGGAACTTCGGTCACATTCGTGCCGCGTGCGACGCGGATCACGGGTCCCTTGGGCGCGACAGGCGCCATGATCTGGCCATTGGGGCCGAGCGCGACGGGTCCCGCCTGGTCCGGCTTGGCCGGCACGGAGCTGCGCTGGTAGCGCGACACATCCGCACCCGTGGAATAGGTGGAGCCACGATCGACCGGGCTGGCCGCCAGCTTGGTCAGCAGCGCCTTCTCCGCGGTCGGGTTGGTGCCCGCCGGCAGGTCGACGTCGGTGCCCGCGATCGCGGCGTCCAGGTCGGACGTGTTGTCCGCGATGGAACGCAGCGAGAGCGAGAGCGAACCGATGGTCTGCGATACCGCGATCTTCTCGGCGATCTTGGGCGTCACCTCGACGGTCACGTTGGAATAGGTCTGCACCACAGGCTTGCCGTCTTCGCCCATCGCATCCATGCGCTGGTCGGTGGCGAGCACGCGCAGGTTGCGCAGGATGGTTTCGGAAACCTTCAGCGGATCACCGTCGCCGCCGCCCGACACGCTCTGCGTCAGGACCAGGTCGACACGATCACCCGGGAAAACGAAACCCGCGACCGAGCTGTTGGCCGACACCGGCACCGTCACGGCGCGCATGCCCGGCCCCAGCGCCGCGGCCAGGAAGCCACGATCGCCCGGCTTGATCAGCGCGCCCTGCGTCAGCGGCTGGCCGGCGGTGATCGCGTTGCGGACCACGCTACCTGCCAGCTTTGCCGGATCGGCCTGCCCTTTCAGGTAATAAGCGGTCTCGATGAGATCCTTGGGCCAGGGCTGAAAGCGGAAGCTCTCAGCGTCCAGGATGGTGCCCACGGGCAGCGCCTTGGTGGCGACCAGCACATGCGGCAGTTCGGCCTCGGGCATAGATGCCGCGTTGACCTGCGGAGCGCTGGACGAGCTGAACATGCTGCGCGCCAGCAACGCTGTCGTAACGGCGATAATCAACGCCCCCGCCAGCAGCACGATTTTCTTAGCTTCCATGACGAAATTCGCCTCCCTCAACCGGGTGCAGCGCCCCCAGACACCCGTTCATCACGCAAATTGGTTAAAATATCGTTCGCCAAGCAACCACAGCGCCGCCAGCGAAATGGCTATGCCGTAGGGGACCTCCGCCTTGCCCAGCCGCCGCGTCATCCGGTGATGCACCGCCGTCGCAACGGTCAGCAGCCCGCCCGCCAGGGACATGATGACGATCAGCGTCACCGTCGCCTCCCACGGGAACCACAGAGCCAGCGCGCCCAGCAGCTTCACGTCGCCGCCGCCCATGCCGCCCAGAGCGAACAGCACGGCAAAGATCGTGAACACCACCAGCCCGCAGACCAGCTGCACGCCCATGCCCAGCCAGGACACGTCATTGGCCAGCCACCAGAGCGGCGCCATCAGCGCGATTCCGCCGGTCAGCCATGGGTCGATGATGCGCGCACGCAGATCCCGCACGGCCGCCACGATCAGCAGCAGCCCCAAAATCGCGACCAGCGCGAGCCGAAAATATTCCCCCGTCATGGGACAGGGGGTCTAGACCGCATGGCTTACCAAACCGTAACCATGGGCCAGATGGATTCGCCCCTGTTCGCCGCCCAGCCGGACGCCCCCGCGTTCACGCCCCCGTTCGACCGTCGCGCCTGGCCGATGGGCGGGCGGCTCGACTATTGGCAGGCACCCGACGGCTGGCCGCTCCGCCGCTATCGCCTCGGCCCCGGCACGCGCGGCCGCATGCTGGTGCTGGGCGGGCGTGGCGACATGATCGAGAAATATCTGGAGGTCGTCCACCACTGGGCCGAACGCGGATGGGAAGTCACCACCTTCGACTGGCGTGGACAGGGCGGGTCAGGCCGCCTCACCGACGATCCGCTCTGCGGCCATATCGACGATTTCGCGCAGTGGATCGCGGACCTGAACGCGCTCGAAGCCGAATGGCGCGCGAACAGCACCGGCCCGCACGTCATCCTCGCCCACTCCATGGGTGGCCATCTGGCTCTCCGCGCGCTGGCGGAGGGCATGACCCAGCCCGATGCGCTGGTCGCCGTCGCGCCGATGCTGGGCATCAACACCGGCCCCCTGCCCCACTGGCTCTCC
Organism: Sphingobium sp.; assembly: GCA_044237945.1. Lineage (GTDB taxonomy): Bacteria > Pseudomonadota > Alphaproteobacteria > Sphingomonadales > Sphingomonadaceae > Sphingobium. Next base: position 166,038 of record JBIIEH010000005.1, read on the forward strand.
GTCCGCATCGCCGAGATGATGGCCCGCTCCGGCCGCGCGAAGACCGCCGCGTGGAAGCAGAAGGAGTCCGCCCGCCACCGCCGCCTGCGCCAGAAGCGCCTGACCCATGATCCTGCCCGCTATGCCGACGAGATCTGGTGGCGCGACCATAATCGCGACATTTCCGTCGGCCCGCCCAGCTGGAACTGGATCGCGCAGGCGTTCGCCTCCACCCGCGCGCTCGAAGCCGGCGGCCGACTGCGCGACATCACCTGTCCTACCCTCGTCCTCGCCACCAGCGCCGACGAGCTGGTCTCCACCCCCGACATCCAGCGCATCGTCGCCGCCATCCCGCACGCCGCGCTGCACCTCTATGGCGCGGAGGCGGCGCACGAGCTGCTGCGCGAACTCGACCCGGTGCGCCTCGACGCCCTTGCGCGAATCGACGGATTCCTCGACCGCCACACCCCATGACCTCCAGCGCGGACATCGTCATCATCGGCGGCGGCATCGCCGGCGCCAGCCTCGGCGCAATGCTCGCCCGCGACGCCCGCGTCACCATCCTGGAGATGGAGCCGCAGCCCGGCTATCACGCCACCGGCCGCTCCGTCGCCTTCTGGGAGGAGACCTATGGCGGCCCCCTCATCCAGCCGCTCACCATCGCGTCCGCCCCGTTCCTGCTCACCCCCGACCCCGATTTCGCGAAAGCCCCCTTCCTCACCCCGCGCGGCACGCTCCACATCGGCCGCCCGCACGACGCCCTCGCCCGCGACGCCCTGATCGCCACCTTCCCGCAAGTCGATCTCCAGCCCGTCGATCCCGCCACGATGCTGCCCGGCCTGAGACCCGACTGGACGATCGGCGTCCACGAACCCAGCTGCATGGACATCGACGTTGGGGCGCTCCACCAGGCCTGGCTCCGCCAGTTCCACCAGCGCGGCGGCCAGATCGCCTGCGACACGAGCCTGCTCAACGCGCAGCGCGACGGCGACGGCTGGACGCTGGAGACATCGACCGGCCCTCTGCACTGCAACCTCATCGTCAACGCCGCCGGCGCGTGGGCCGACAAGGTCGCGGTCGCATGCGGCGCGCGCACAATCGGCCTGCAACCGCTCCGCCGCACCGTCGTTCAGCTGCGCATCGCCAAGCTGCCGCCCAACCCCATTCCCCTCGTCATGGACCTCGCCGGCAGCTTCTATTTCAAGCCGGAGGGCCAGGACCGCCTCTGGCTCACCCCGCATGACGAGGCCCCCTCCCCGCCCTGCGACGCCGCGCCGGAGGAGATCGACGTCGCCCACGCGATCGACCGTTTCCAGAGCGCCGTCGACTGGCCCATCGCCGCGCTCGAACGCCGCTGGGCGGGCCTGCGCAGCTTCGCCCCCGACCGCGCGCCCCTCTACGGCTTCGATCCCGAAACGCCCGGCCTGTTCTGGTTCGCCGGACAAGGCGGCTTCGGCATCCAGACCGCCCCCGCCGCCGCGCTGCTGGCAGCCGCGCTGGTCACCGGCAATGCGCCACCGGACGCCATTGCCAGCATCGACGCAGCGCCCTATTCTCCGGCACGGTTCCGCTAACGAAACGGTCGGAGTGCATGCCATGGCCCACAAATTCGTGATCGAAAAGAACAAGGCCGGCGAGTTCGTCGCCAAGTTCAAATATAACAGCGAAGTGATCTTCTGGACCGAAGGCTATTCCAGCAAGGCCGGCGCAAAGAACGCGATCGAGTCGGTGCTGAAGAACGGGCCGGGCGCGCCAGTCGAAGAGGCGGAATAAAGGCTCGGCTAGCGTGATTTCGAGCCAGATGGAATCATCTGGCGGCTCGGAAATCACGACAAACAAACGAATCCTAGGGCCGCTCCGCTCCGCCAAGGCGAGTCTTGGTCGACGCATAGAGCGCCCGCGCGCGCATTAGCCAGTCGAAATACAGCCGCCGCCGCGCCGGACCGATCGCGACCGCACCCTCCATGATTTTCCGGTTGCCCCGCCACAGCCGGTCGCAATGGCTCGCATTGCGGGGCACGCAAGTGTCGAACGACAGGTCGGGCCGATCGCCCAGCCTGTCCCTTACTTCGCGCATCAGCAGCTGGCCCGGCGCATAGGCGCGATAGGCCTCGTCGAAGGTCATCTTGAAGCCGTGGCCCCAGGTCCCGGTTTCGAACCAGCTCGACATGGCGACCACCCGGCCACCGGCGGACAGGCGGGCGAGCCGCGCGCTGCCATTGGCGTGGCCCCGGGCGATGACGGCGCGAAACAGCTCTCTGGTGGCGGCCGCGCTGCCCAGCGCACTGCCCCCGCGCCCTTTCCAGCCGGCCGCCTCCATCTCCAGAAAGGCCTCGATCCAGTCGTCGCACGGCGCGCCCGGTTCGAGCACGCTGAACACAACCGCGCCGTGATCCTGCTCCAGCCGCCGGGACAGGCTGCGCAACCGGCTGCGCGTCTTCGCCTCGCTGCGGCCGTCAACCACCTCGCCGGCACGATGGGCCGGGCGATCGACGCAGCTGATGATGTGCACTGCCCGCGATTCCTGCCGGCATTGTTCCAGCAGCGCGATGCTGGCAGGCGCTTCGGCGTCGAAACCCGCGAAGTGCAGCATCAGCCGGCGTCCTGCCTGCCGGTCCAGAAACGACAGCAGGCTCGCCCAGAACAGGTCGGCCGATCGCGTCGCCACCAGCGGCATCCCCAGAAACTGGTTGGTCGATACCCAGTTGCGCCAGATGCGCGCAGGCCAGCGCCCGAAATGCCCGTCCGCGATCAGCGGCATCACGCCCAGCCAGCGCCCCCGCCCGTCGATGACGATCGCCAGCAGCACGTCGCCCCCGTCATCGGCATGGGTCAGCGCCGCCTGCATGAACCAGTCCTGCGCGAAAATATTGCTGCGCCCCGCCTGCGCGGACAGGATCGTCCAGCGCGCCCGGTCCTCCCCCGTCAGATCGGACAGGCGCTCCATGCGGACGGACGGCGCGTCGACATCCGTCCAGGGCCATATGTCGCCATGATCCGCGCGGAACGCGCTGGGCGGCTGCAGCAGGCTCATAGCAGCCCCGCCTTGCGCGCGACCCGACAGCCCAGCGACCGCCATTTGGGCACCGTCGGCCAGACCGGCGCACCGCCGGTCGGCAGGCCCCACCGCCGCAGCAGCGGATTGACCTGCATCGCGTCGCCCACTGACTCACTCCACTGGCTCTGCCAGGTGATGGACAGCGAAATCGTCGGCTCCGCGCCCGCCTTCACCCAGTGCGGCGACGCATAAGGCACATAGAGCGCATCGCCGGGCCGCAGATGGTGGACATCCGCTTGCGCCTCGAAACTGTCCTGCCAGGGCAGCATATTGTCGCCCGCGCCATAATAGGCCTCGTGACAGGCGAGCGGCAGCCATGGCGCGACGGGACGATAGGTCGCGAACTGCTTGTCGCCTGAGATCTGGAACAGGATGTTGTATTCGCAGTCGAAATGATAGGGCGTGTGGGTGCCGGGCGAGGAAATGAAGATGAACCCCCGCACTGTCAGGCCCGGCCCGGTCGCCGGCGCGATCGCCGGGTCGAGTTCCCGCATCACGCCGTGCAGCAGATCGCGATAGGCCGGCAGCTGCTCGACGAAGCGGAGCATGATCCAGTTGCCGCTGGTCCCGATCGAGCGGATCACGCTGGCGACATCGGCGTCGCCCGACCCATCCATCGCGAAATCGCCGCCATTGGGAGCGTTCGCGATCCGCCGCTCGACATATTCCGGCGGCAGTTCCAGCGACGCTTTGGCCAGCGCTTCCAGAGACAATAATGGCTGGTCGATCAGCGCATGCCGCAGCATCGTCGGCGACAGCGGATAGGCGCTGGCGAAGGGCGCAAGGCTGGACCGATCGAGGAAGGACATGACGACGTTTCTTCAGCGAAGGATGGAACTTTATTTCACCTGCCCAACAAGATTGAAAATCCAGTTAAATGTCGCGCATCATATCTGGATCACTGTTCCTCCTGCAGCCTGATGACGCATTATTTCTTCACCTGCATCAGGACACATGTATAGCATCGATGCCTGCATTTTGATTTATATTTCCGGCCCAATTAAACGGCACGATCATCACAGTCCGCATCGCGCACGCAAAGCCGACAGCAGCACCGCTTTCCTCCCACCGCACGATGCGATATCTTCCATATGAAGTGGAGGGCAGTTCCATGACCGCATTTCCAAAGCAGCGCGACGGCATCTTATACCTGACCGAAGGCGGTCAAGAGACGGAAATCCAGTATCGCCACGGGCATCACCTCCCCGAATTTGCGATGTATCCGCTGCTCGACAGCCCCGCCGCCATGGCGGACCTCTCCATGATGTACGCCCATGTCCTCGACGTGGCGGCCGAACATGGCTTCGCCGCGATGCTGAGCGGCCTCGACTATCGCGCCAGCCCCGACTGGGGCGACAAGCTCGGCTATTCGCGGCAGGGCCTCGCCGACGCGCTCGAACAGTCGATCGCCTTCCTGCGCGCCGTCGCCAGCCCCTATAAGGACCAGATCGACACTATTCTCATCGGCGGCATGCTGGGCCCCAGGGGCGACGCCTATGCGCTCAACCAGACGATCACGGCCAACGAAGCGGAGGACTATCACGCCTTCCAGCTCGAAGTGCTCAAACGCACCGATGTCGATTTCGTCAGCGCCGTCACCTTCAACAATGTCCCCGAAGCGGTTGGCGTCGCCCGCGCCGCCGCGCGCATCGGCGTGCCGCTAAACATCTCCTTCACGCTCGACAGCAACCACCGCCTCAAATCGGGTCCATCCCTCAAGGAAGCCATCGAACAGGTGGACGCGCAGGCGGGCGAGGCAAGGCCCGATTTCTACGGCATCAACTGCTCCCACCCGATCGAGTTCGAACCCGCGCTCGAACCGGGCGACTGGATCCACCGCATCCGCAGCCTGCGTCCCAACGCCAGCGCCAGGGACAAGATCGACCTGTGCCAGCTTGGCCATATCGAGGATGGCGATCCGGCGGACCTGGGCCAGCGCATGGGCCAACTGGCGCAACGCTACCCCCATATCGACATTTTCGGCGGCTGCTGCGGTTCCTGGGCGCCGCATCTCGACCAGATCGCCCGCAATGTGAGAAAAGCGCGCGGATGAACATGTGGCCTGCCTGAACGACAAAATCCCCTGTCCTACACACCTCCAAATCTGCTCCATCCTGCCGGATGGACCACAACCCCAGCAATCCGCCCCCTCCAGTCCCCGCCGACCGCGCACACTGGACTCCCGAAAAGCAGCGCGCCTTCCTGATGCAGTTGCTCGACACCGGCTGCGTCGCCAAGGCAGCGCGGCATGTGGGCATGTCGCGCAACAGCGCGCATCGCCTGCGAAAGCGGCTCGCCGGCACGCCGTTCGATCACCACTGGAGCCATGCCCTGAAAGTCCATGCCCGGCGGCAGGCCGATCCCTTCGGTCCCGATGCGATGGGCCGCCCGGCCGCTCCGCCCGCGCCCGACTCCGTCCCGCCCACAACGGCGCCCGTCCGCTGATGCCTCGCGTGCCCCCCGGCAGCGGCCCGCCGGCCCCCTCCCTGCAACCCGACGGGAACGCGGCGACACCGCATCAGCCCCTCATCCGCCCGTCAGCGCTCCCCGGCAGCAATGCCAGTGCAACACGATCGTCCACCAACTGTGACCCGATCGCCACCCGCCAGCCACCCGAACGCACACCAACCGCATCCTCGCGCCTCCTTCGGCGGCGCTTCGGCGGGACTATTGGCCCCTTTTCGCGCCGAATTGCCCGACGACACTGTGAACTTCGCCGCCCAAACCCCGAATGCCTCGACGCCGTCCACGAAAAAAGGGGCCGGAAAACCGGCCCCTTTCCAAAATTCCAAAATCGGTTTTGTAAACCGATCAGCGCTTCGAGAACTGGAAGCTGCGGCGGGCCTTGGCCTTGCCGTACTTCTTGCGCTCCACGGTGCGGCTGTCGCGGGTCAGGAAGCCCGCGGCCTTCACCGCGCTGCGCAGCGCCGGCTCGTACTTGGTCAGCGCCTGGGCGATACCGTGCTTGACCGCGCCGGCCTGACCGGACAGGCCGCCGCCCTTGACGGTGGCGATCACGTCATACTGGC
>JBIIEH010000052.1:0-14968 GCA_044237945.1 Sphingobium sp.
CTCCGGGTTCGTGATGAAGTAGGGCGACAGATAGCCGCGGTCGAACTGCATGCCTTCGACAACGTCCAGCTCGAAGTCGAGACCCTTGGCCTCTTCCACGGTGATGACGCCTTCCTTGCCGACCTTCTCCATGGCTTCGGCGATCTTCTCACCGACTTCCACGTCGCCATTGGCCGAGATGATGCCGACCTGGGCCACTTCCGACGAACCCGAAACCGGCTTCGAGCGCGACTTGATGTCCTCGACGACCTTGGCGGTGGCGAGGTCGATACCGCGCTTGAGGTCCATCGGGTTCATGCCGGCGGCAACCGACTTCATGCCTTCGCGCACGATGGCCTGGGCCAGAACGGTCGCGGTGGTGGTGCCGTCGCCGGCGATGTCGTTGGTCTTCGAAGCGACTTCGCGGACCATCTGCGCGCCCATATTCTCGAACTTGTCCTTCAGTTCGATTTCCTTGGCGACGCTGACGCCGTCCTTGGTGATGCGGGGGGCGCCGAAGCTCTTGTCGATGACGACGTTGCGGCCCTTCGGCCCCAGGGTCACCTTGACCGCGTCGGCCAGGATGTCGACGCCGCGCAGGATGCGCTCACGGGCGTCGCGCGAGAATTTTACGTCTTTTGCAGCCATGGGTAAAAACCTCTGCTTTCTTGCAAATTAGAGTGTGGGGAAAATCAGCGTTTCTCAGGCAACGATGCCGAGAATGTCGCTTTCCTTCATGATCAGCAGGTCTTCACCGTCGACCTTGACTTCGGTGCCCGACCACTTGCCGAACAGCACGCGATCGCCGGCCTTGACGTCCAGCGGCGTGACCTTGCCGTCTTCGGCCTTCGAACCCGAACCGACGGAGACGATTTCGCCTTCCTGCGGCTTTTCCTTGGCGGTGTCGGGGATGATGATGCCACCGGCCGTCTTCGCTTCCGCTTCGATGCGGCGGACGAGAACGCGGTCGTGCAACGGACGAAATGCCATGTTGATTGCCTTTCCCTCGTAGAAACGGGTTTCAGAGCCAAGGCGCGCGCCGCGGGACATCCCGCCAGTCGTTCGCCCTCTCCTCCTCCCGGGAACCTGTATCTGTTAGCACTCCCTTGGCAGGAGTGCCAGCGCGGCTTCATATGGCTCGCTTGCCTGAACGGTCAAGGGCGGGAAGCGGATATTTTGCGAGTCTGTCGAGCGCTTTGCGGCCGGTCGCCATGCTGGTGCGATCGGCAACGACGGGTCTGGCAAGCGCGACCCGTTGCGATCGGCAACCGGCCGCCCTACCTCTGCGCCGCATGCCCCCGAGCGAGGAGTTTTCCCATGACCGACAGCTATACGCCGCCTTCCGTCTGGACCTGGGAGCCGGGCAATGGCGGCGCCTTTGCCAATATCAATCGGCCGATCGCCGGCGCGACGCATGAAAAGGAATTGCCGATCGGCAAGCATCCGCTGCAACTCTATTCGCTTGCCACGCCCAATGGGCAGAAGGTGACGATCATGCTGGAGGAGTTGCTGGAGGCTGGTTTCGCCGCCGACTATGACGCCTGGCTGATCCGCATCAGCGAAGGCGACCAGTTCGGCAGCGGCTTCGTGGCGGTCAACCCGAACAGCAAGATCCCCGCGCTGATGGATCACGGCGCATCGCCGCCACAGCGGGTGTTCGAGTCGGGCGCGATCCTGCTGTATCTGGCGGAAAAGTTCGGCGCCTTCCTGCCGACCGATCCCGCCGCGCGCACGGCGACGCTCAGCTGGCTGTTCTGGCAGATGGGCAGCGCGCCGATGCTGGGCGGGGGCTTTGGCCATTTCTACGCCTATGCGCCGGAAAAATTCGAATATCCGATCAATCGCTTCGCCATGGAAGCGAAGCGCCAGATGGACGTGCTGGACAAGCATCTGGCGGAGAACGAGTATATGGCGGGCGGCGAATATACGATCGCCGACATCGCAATCTGGCCCTGGTATGGCGGCGTGGCGCTGAACCGCGCTTATAACGCCGCCGAGTTTCTGGACACGAAGAGCTACACGCATCTGATGCGCTGGGCAAACCAGATCGACGCGCGGCCGGCGGTGCAGCGCGGCGTCATGGTGAACAAGGCGCAGGGTCCGCTGGAGAAGCAGTTGCGCGAACGGCATGACGCTGGCGATTTCCTGACGAAGACGCAGGACAAGCTGGAGGGGGCCGCATAAGGCCCCTCCCCCTAGAGCCTTGCCGGTTCAGGTTGAACCGGAAAGGCTCTAGGATTCTTTTGTTTGTCGTGATTTTCGAGCCGCCAGATGATTCCATCTGGCTCGAAATCACTCTAGGTCAGTAGCCGACCGTGAAGCGCGCCCGGCTGTGGCGCGGCTGCTCGATCTCGTCGGCCAAGGCGATGGCATAGTCGGCATAGGATATGCTGCTGGCGCCATCGCCATCGACCAGCAACTGGTCACCACCGAGGCGGAAGCTGCCTGTGCGCGGGCCGACGAAGAACAGGGCCGAGGGCGACAGGAAAGTCCAGTCGATGTCCTGCACGCCGCGCAAATAGCTTAGAAACGCTGCACCGCGTCCCGCCTCCGCCTTGTACTCGGCAGGAAATTCGGGGGTGTCGATAAGGGCGAGGCCGGGCGCGACCTCCAGACTGCCGGCACCGCCGACCACCAGATAGCGCGCCACGCCCGCAGCGCGCACCGCGCCGACCAGCGACGCCGCGTCGGTGTCCATGAACATCACCGCACTGACGACGGCATCATGCCCAATGAGATGCGCCGACAGAGCGGCTGCATCGCGCACGTCGCCAGCGACGGCGGTGATCGCGGGGTCCTGCACCGCCTGGTCGGGATGGCGCGAGATCGCCGTGACCTGATGCCCGCGCCGGGCGAGTTCGGCGCTGATTTCCCGGCCGGCGCGGCCGGTGCCCCCGACTATGGCGATTTTCATGCTGATAGTTCCCATGCAGTTTCCAATGGAAACCAGATAGCGATCAGGATATCAGCTTCACAAGAAGGCACCTTCCCTTCACCTGGTTACGTCGAGGATACCATGCACGATCCGCTCCATCGCATTGGCGACGCCTATGACCCCGATTGCCCGACCCGGCAGATACTGGACCGGATCGGCGACAAATGGGCGGTGCTGATCCTGCTGACGCTGAAGGACGAGCCGGTGCGGTTCAATGCGCTGCGGCGGCGGGTCGGGGCGATATCGCAGAAGATGCTGTCGCAGACGCTCAAGAGCCTGGAGCGCGACGGGCTGGTCGTGCGGTCGGCCTGGCCCACGGTGCCGGTGACGGTCGAATATGCGCTGACGCCGCTGGCGGGCGGGCTGATCGGCATATTGGACCAGATCACCCATTGGGCCGAGCAGAATGTCGGCGCGATCATGGCCGCGCGGCGCGTGCATGATGGGGACGATGTGGCGGAGGCCGCCTGATCCGCTCTTGATCGTTCGTTCCGGTTGCGGCATCATTGCTGCATCGGGACGAGGCAACCTCCCGAACAGGCGTTCCCCGCCCAAGCGTTGCGGCTTTTGCGAGCGTTTCGGCGCTCGGGGGAACGTGCATGCCGCCTTCATTTTCGGACATGGTTCGCGTCTTCGGACGCATCGGCTTCATCAGCTTCGGCGGGCCGGCCGGGCAGATCGCGCTGATGCATCGCGAGATCGTCGAGGAGCGCGGCTGGGTCGAGGAAGGCCCCTATCTGCGTGCGCTCAACGTCTGCCATCTGTTGCCGGGGCCGGAGGCGCAGCAACTGGCGACCTGGATCGGCTGGCGGCTGCATGGCACGGCCGGCGGGCTGGCGGCGGGGCTGCTGTTCGTGCTGCCCGGTGCGCTGGTGATGCTGGCGCTGTCGATCCTGTATGCGTTTGCCGCCGACATGCATGTGGTGGCGGCGCTGTTCCTGGGGATCAAGGCGGCGGTGCTGGCGATCGTGGTGCAGGCGCTGATCCGTATCGGGCGGCGAGCGCTGGATACGGGGTTCAAGCGGGGGTTGGCGGCTGTTGCGTTTGTGGCGCTGTTCCTGTTCGCCCTGCCCTTTCCGGTCGTCGTGATCGGTGCGGCGGCGATCGGCTTCGTTGTGGCGCGGGTGCGGCCGGAATGGTTGAAGGCGCACAAGGTCGCGACCGGCGGGCCGGCGGGGCGGCTGCCGGTGCGGCGGACGCTGGCGACGCTGCTGCTGTGGATCGGCATCTGGGCCGCGCCGATGCTGGCGGTGTTCCTGCTGCTGGGGCCGGACCATGTGCTGTGGCGGATCGGCGCATTCTTCAGCCAGCTGGCGGTCGTGACCTTTGGCGGGGCCTATGCGGTGCTGGCCTATATGGCGCAGGAGGCGGTGCAGCAGATGCACTGGCTGTCGGCGGGCGAGATGACGGACGGGCTGGGCCTGGCAGAGACGACGCCGGGGCCGCTGATCATGGTGACGCAGTTCGTGGGTTTTCTGGGGGCGTTTCGCGATCCCGCGCCGTTCACGCCGCTGGTGGCGGGGATGCTGGGCGCGCTGCTGACGACATGGGTGACGTTTGCGCCCTGTTTCCTGTGGATATTCAGCGTCGCCCCGTGGATGGAGCGGCTGGAGCGCGCGCCGCGCTTGCAGGGCGCTCTGGCGGCGCTGACGGCGGCGATCGTCGGGGTGATCGCGAACCTGACGCTCTGGTTTGCGCTGCATGTGCTGTTCGCGCGGGTGGCGGAGCGGCAATTCGGGCCGATGCGCCTCACCCTGCCTGATCCGGCGAGCATCGACTGGCGCATCGTCGTCATTGCGCTGGCGGCGGCGCTGCTGATCTTTCGGTTGAAGCGCGGGGTGATGACGACGCTGGCGATCTGTGCCGGGGCGGGACTGCTGCTGGCTGTCTGAGGGCCGCCCTTCACCGGATATTTACGACTGTTGCGCATGTGCAAGGATGTATTTCTCCGCATCGGGTGGGCGTCATGACCGTGTTGCCGCAGGCATCGAAGCAGTTGTTCGAGAAGCTCTATCCCGACCATGAGGGGCGGCTGGACCATGAACTGGCCAGCCATCCCCTTCTGACAATCGACGCCATGGCGGCGCTGGCGGCGCGGATGCGGCCCGAGACGATGGAGCATAATGTCGCGGTCAATGTGCCGTTGGGCACGCCGACCACGAAGCTGAAGGGCAATGGCCTGACGACGCTGGAGACGATCGAGCAGATCGAGACGTGTCAATCGTGGATATTGCTGCGCGAGATCGAGCAGGACCCGGCCTATGCCGCGCTGATGCGCGACGTGCTGGGCGAGGTGGAGCCGATCATCGTGGCGCGCACGGGGAAGATGCACAAGCTGCGCGCGTTCATCTTCATCTCCAGCCCCGAAGCGGTGACGCAGCCGCATTTCGACCCGGAATACAACATCCTGTTCCAGTGCCACGGGACCAAGACGATGACGCTGTTTCCGGCGGCGGACCCGGAGATCATCGGCGATCGTTTCTTCGAGCAATATTATACCGGCGGGCAGCGCTACCTGCCCTGGCGCGACGAACATGCCGCGCGCGGCAACCCCATCCACATCGCGCCCGGACAGGCGATCCATGTGCCGCTGTTCGCGCCGCATCATGTGAAGGTGCATGACGCAGTGTCGATCAGCCTGTCGCTGACCTGGTGCAGCGAATACAGCATCGAGACGGCGGACGCCTACAAGTTCAATCACCGCCTGCGCGGCTTCGGCCTGAAGCCACATGCGCCGCGCGCCTTTCCGGGCAGCAACCGGATGAAGTCGCTGGGGCAGCGGGTGTTGGAGCGCGCGCCATTTGGACGATAGGGCATATCGATCTTCGGCCCAAGCGGGCCTGCCCTAAGTCCTGCCCACATCCCGTCTGGACCATCGCCCGATAGCCGCTAGGGTCGAAACGATCCTGATGCGATAAAGGGGCGCGCATGCATCCGCTGGAAATGTTCGAACTGGTGATCGCCATGCTGCTGGCGATCATCCTGCTGCATTATGCGGCGCACCGGCTGAACCTGCCGCCCGCCGTCGCGCTGCTGACCGGGGGCGTGCTGTTCGCGTTCGTGCCGGGATTGCCGGCGATCGCGCTCGATCCCGAACTGGTGCTGGTGCTGTTTCTGCCGCCGCTGCTGATGGACGGGGCGTGGTTCATCGCGCTGCGGCATCTGGGGCGGCACATGTTCGGCATCGCGGCGCTGGCGGTGGGCGCGGTGATTTTTACGACGGCTGTGGTCGCGGCGGTGGCGCACTGGCTGGTCCCGTCGCTGCCCTGGGCGGCCTGCGCGGCGCTGGGCGCGATCGTCTCGCCGCCCGACGCCGTGTCGGCGCGCGCGGTGCTGAGCCGGGTGAAGCTGCCGCGCCGGCTGTCGATCCTGCTGGAGGGCGAGAGCCTGTTCAACGACGCCACCGGCCTCGTGCTGTTCCGCTTCGCCGTGGCGGCGGGCGTGACGGGCGCGTTCAGCCTGAACGCCGCGATCGGCAGCTTCTTCCTGCTGGCGGTCGGCGGCGCGGCGGTGGGCGCGGGCGTGGCGGCGGCGTGGGTGCTGCTGGTGCCGCGTCTGGGCGATCGATACCTGATGATCGCGGCGTCGGTGCTGTCGCCCTGGGCGTCCTATCTGCTGGCCGAGACGGTGCATGTGTCGGGCGTGATCGCGGCGGTGACGACCGGGCTTATTTGTGGCTGGTATCAGCATGTCGTGTTTTCAGCGACGGTGCGGATGAACGCCAACGCCTTCTGGAACGTGATGATCTTCCTGCTGGAGGCGTTCGTGTTCCTGCTGATCGGATCGTCGCTGCGCGGCGTGGCGGAGCGGGTCGGATGGGATGTGATCGTCGACCGGATGGCAGGGCCGGTGCTGGGCATCGTGCTGGCCATGACGCTGGCGCGCTTAGCCTGGGTGTTCCTGTCGGACAGCGTGATCGCGCTGCTGCGGGTTTTTGGCGTGAAGCGCTACACGCTGCTGGGGCCGCGATCGGGACTGGTGCTGGGCTGGGCGGGGATGCGCGGCGTGGTGACGCTGGCGGTGGCGCTCTCCGTGCCGGAGGGTTTTCCGGGGCGCGACTTCATTCTGGTCGCGGCGTTCGCGGTCATCATCGTGACGGTGCTGGTGCAGGGCACGACTTTGGGCTGGGTGATCCGTCTTGCGAAGCTGGAGGAGCCGGAAGGCGACCGGCCGCGCCTCACCATGAGCGGCGCGGAGGCGGCGATGGCGCAGGCGCAGCTCAAGGTCGTGGAGGCGCATGCCTATGACGCGGGCGGCGAACTGGTCCACCCGCGCCTGCTCGACAGCTATCAGCGGCGGGCCAAGATTTCCGCCAATTATGTCGGGCAGGAAGCCGACATGGCGGGCGGGCTGCACGCGCATTTCGACCTGGTGCTGATGGCGGTGGCGGCGGGGCGCGTGGAGCTGCTGCGGCTGCACCGGGTCGGCGACATCGACGAGGATGTGCTGCACGAGCTGGAGCGGGACCTGGACCTGGAGGAAATGGCGGCGCTGGCGCAGAAGGCGTGAGGGAGATTTGCTCCCCTCCCCTTCAGGGGAGGGGCCGGGGGTGGGGTGTGCCTCGCAGAGAGGTCGTTACAGCCCCCACCCCAACCCTTCAAACGAGTCACGTGCCTCGTTTGAACCTAAAGGGGAGGGGCTTTTTGGTCGCCCTACCCCGCCGCCTTCACGATTTCTGCCCAGGCAGCTTCGTCGATCACCGGGATGTTGAGGGCGGCCGCCTGCTTCAGCTTCGATCCCGCGCCCGGCCCTGCGACCACCAGATCGGTTTTCGCGCTGACGGAGCCGGCTGCCTTGGCGCCCAGCCGTTCGGCCTGCGCCTTGGCCTCGTCGCGGCTCATGGTTTCGAGCTTGCCGGTGAAGACGACCGTCTTGCCGGTGACTTCGCTGGCGGTGGTTTCGACGACATAATCGGGGGGCGAGACTTGCGCGAGGAGGTCCTCCCACGCCTCGACATTATGCGGTTCGTGGAAGAAGTCGGCCAGCGCGTGACCGACCGCTGCGCCGACATTTTCCACGCCGATATGCTCGGCGATGGCCTTGTCCCGCTTGGCCTGCGTTTCTTCCTCCGACTGCCCGGCGCGCAGGGCGATGATCTCGTCGGCCAGCGCACGGATCGCCGGGAGCGTCGTATAGAGCTTCAGAAGATCGCGGGCGGTGACCGCGCCGGTGTGGCGGATGCCAAGGCCGAAGAGCAACCGCGCGGCGTCGGGCGCGCGCTTCGCCTCGATCGCGGCGAGAAGGTTGTCGACCGACTTTTCCTTCCAGCCCTCGCGGGTCAGTAGCACCTCGCGGTGCTTCTTCAGCCGAAAGATATCGGCCGGCTCGCTGATCCAGCCCAGCTCCAGAAACTCCTCGATCGTCTTCTCGCCCAGCCCCTCGATATCCAGAGCGCCGCGGCTGACGAAATGGCGCAGCCGCTCGAAGCGCTGCGCCGCGCAGATCAGGCCGCCGGTGCAGCGGATATCGACCTCCCCCTCCTCGCGCACCGCTTCGGAGCCGCAGACGGGGCAATGGTCGGGATAGACGAAGGGCGCGCGCTCCTCGTCCCGCGTCAGATTCTCGACCACCTGCGGGATGACGTCGCCGGCGCGCTGGACGACGATGCGGTCGCCCGGCCGCACGCCCAGCCGCGCGATCTCGTCGGCATTGTGCAGCGTGACGTTGGAGACGACGACGCCGCCGACCGTCACCGGGGTCAGCCGGCCGACCGGGGTCAGCTTGCCCGTGCGGCCGACCTGGATGTCGATCGCCTCAAGGGTGGTCTGCGCGCGTTCGGCGGGGAATTTGTGGGCGATGGCCCAGCGCGGGGCCTTGGCGACGAAGCCCAGGCGCTGCTGCCAGTCGAGCCGGTCCACCTTGTAGACGACGCCGTCGATGTCGAAGGGCAGTTCGGCGCGAGCGGTTTCGATCCGGCGATAATGCATCAGTAAGTCGAACCAGGCGTCAAATCGATACAGAAGGTCCGAAACCGGCACTCCCCACTTCTCGATGGCCTTCATGACGCCCATCTGCGTGTCTGCGGGCAAGCCGCTATGTTCGCCCCAGCCGTGCGCAAAGAAGCGCAGCGGGCGCGATGCGGTAACGGCAGGGTCCTTCTGCCGCAGCGATCCAGCCGCCGCATTGCGGGGATTGGCGAACTGGCGGGCCTTTTCCGGGTCCTCGGCTTCGTCGAGCAGGCGGGCGTTGAGCGCGGTGAAATCGGCCTTGGCCATGTAGACCTCACCCCGGATTTCGAACAGGTCGGGCGGGTCGCCGCTCAAAGTATGGGGAATATCCGCGATAGTGCGGACGTTCGCAGTCACGTCCTCGCCCGTGGTTCCGTCGCCGCGCGTCGCAGCGAGCACCAGCTCGCCCTTCTCGTAACGCAGCGAGCAGGACAGGCCGTCGATCTTGGGTTCGGCGGTCAGCATCGGAGGCGGGTCTTCGGGAAGCGCGAGGAAGCGACAGACGCGCGCTCCGAACTCGACGATATCTTCGTCCGAGAAACCATTGTCGAGGCTCATCATGCGAACGGCATGGGTGACCTTCGACAGCGCGGAAGTAGGCGCGGCACCGACCTGCGCGTTGGGGGAGTCGGCGCGCACCAGATGCGGGAACGCCGCCTCCAGCGCGTTGTTCTCGCGCGTCAGGGCGTCATAGTCCGCGTCGCTGATCTGCGGCGCGTCCTGATCGTGGTAGAGGCGGTTGTGCTTCGCGATGTCCTTCGCGAGGCGCATCAGGCGGTTGGCGGCTTGCGCTTCGGAGAGGGTCGTGGGGTCGGTCATTCGGATGCTTTAGCGTTGTCCGGGAAGCTGTCCACGATCCTGATTTCGCCGACGATCGCGGCGTTGAAGACATCCATGTCCTCGGCCGGAATCCAGTATTCGCGATGCGCCTGACCACCCGCATCCTGCACCGCATGCTGATCCAGATAGTCCCTGCGCACATCGAACTCGGTCACAAAGCCGCAGCCGCTCGCCGGCACATTCCAGTCGCGGGCGATCTTGATCGCGTAATCGCGGGTCGTCACCGGATAGAAGATCGGCTGTTCGGGCAAACGCGGCGGGAAGGCGCGCATGCCGGTGTCGCGGATCAGATCCAGTTCTTCCGGCCCGACCGGACGCCAGAGGGTGATCGTCTCCATCGTTTCAAACCCCCGCCACTGGCACCGTCTCGAAACTCTGGCCGAAGCCCGCGATGATCGGGCGCGCCTTCGCGATTGCCTCGCGCACGGCGGGGAGTTGCAGGGAGGCGGCGTGGCTTTCCTTGCTGTCCCAGACTTCCGTGATCCAGAGCGCGTCGGGGTTCGCCGGGTCCAGCGCAATGATGTAGCTGAGATTGCCGGGCATTTCGCCGGTTGAGGCTTTCAGATAGCCCAACAGTTCGTCGCGCTTGCCGGGCCTGGCGAGCATCTGGCCGATGAGGCCGTAGCGGGGCGTTGCGTCCTGCGCGGCGGCGGGGATGGCGCTGGCGGCCCAGCCCGCAGTCAGGCCGGCGACGGCGAGGGTCAGGATGTCGCGGCGGTTATGAGTCATATCTCCAATCCCTGATCCCGTTCGTTTCGAGCGCAGTCGAGAAACCGATAGCACCGCGCTTGACGTTTCTCGACTACGCTCGAAACGAACGGATATTTTTACCTAGACGCCCTCCAGCAACCGCTCCGCCTGCGCCCGTGCTTCGGTGGTGATCTCCGCACCCGACAGCATGCGCGCGATTTCCTCGCGGCGTTCGGCGGTATCCAGCGGGCGGACGCCGGTGCGGGTGACGGTGCCCACGCTCGACTTCGCGATCAGCATGTGGCCCGCCCCGCGCGCGGCGACCTGTGGGCTGTGGGTGACGACCAGGATCTGCGCCGTGGCGGAGAGCCGCGCGAGGCGGTCGCCGATCGCGCTGGCGACCGCGCCGCCGACGCCCCGGTCGATCTCGTCGAAGATCAGCGTGTCCGCCCCGCCCCGCTCGGCCAGCGCGACCTTCAGCGCCAGGATGAAGCGCGACAGTTCGCCACCCGACGCGATCTTCACGAGCGGTGCGAAGGGCGCGCCGGGGTTGGTGGAGATTTCGAATTCGACCCGGTCCATGCCCTGCGCGGTCCACTGCCCCTCGTCGAGCGGGGCGACCACGGTGCGGAAGCGGGCGGCGTCGAGCTTGAGCGGCGCGAGTTCGGCGGCGACGGCGGCGTCGAGCTTGCCCGCCGCCATTTGTCGCTCGCCCGACAGCGCCTGCGCAGCGGCGCGATAGGCTTGCCCCGTTTTTGTAACAGCGGCTTCGAGCGCGGCGACATGCTCCTCCCCGCCCTCGATCGCGGCGAGTTTCGCAGCCATTTCGGCGGCGAGCGCGGCGAGGTCATCGGGCTGCACCTGATGCTTGCGGGCGAGGCCGCGCAGGTCGAACAGGCGGGTTTCGATGCTGTCGAGGCGGGCGGGATCGAAGCTCAAAGCCTCGGCCGCCTGCGCCAGGCGATCCTCCGCCTCGCTCGCTTCGATGACGGCGCGGTCGAGCGCGGCCAGCACTTCGCCGAGCGCTTCATGCTCGGGAGCAATGCGGTCGAGACGGCGAGCGGCCTGCCGCAACTGGGCGAGGCCGCCGTCGGAGCCGGTGAGGCAATCAGTGACGGCGGAGAGATCGTCGGTGAGGCGTGCGCCCTTCTGCATGGTGGCGCGCTCTTCGGCGAGGGCGGCTTCCTCGCCGGGTTCGGGCGCGAACCGGGCGAGTTCGGCGACGGCGTGGGTCAGATAGTCGCGGTCGCGTGCGGCATTCTGCACGGTGACCTGCGCAGTCGAGAGCGCCTGCTGTGCGGCGCGCCAGCCGGCATGGGCCTGCGTGACGGCGGCGGTGTCGCAGCGGCCGTAGCTGTCGAGCAGGGCGCGGTGGCCGCGCGGGTTGAGCAGGCCGCGATCATCGTGCTGACCGTGAATTTCAACGAGCGCGCCGCCGATTTCGCGTAGCAGGGCGGCGGAACAGGGCTGGTCGTTGATGAAGGCGCGGCTGCCGCCATCGGCCTTCACGGTGCGGCGGATGATGAGCGGTTCGCCTGGCTCGCTGTCGATGTCGTTGTCGGCGAGCAGGGCGAAGGCGCGGTGCGTGGGCGAAAGATCGAAGGTGGCGGTGACGCTGGCCTGCGCTTCGCCGCTGCGGACGAGTCCACTGTCGGCGCGTGCGCCCAGCGCGAGGCCGAGGGAGTCGAGGAGGATCGACTTGCCTGCGCCGGTTTCGCCGGTGAGGACGCCGAGGCCCGCACCAAATTCCAGGTCCAGCGCCTCGATCAGGACGACATTGCGGATGGAGAGGGCCGTCAGCATGGTGGGGTCATAGCCTTCCATGCACAAAAGGGGAACAGGGGAGAGTGATCATCGCCAAACCGCCAGCGTTGCACTGCGATGGAAATGTCGGACGCTCCCTGCGGTCGCGACCCACCCCAACCCCTCCCTTGAAAGGGAGGGGCTTTCTTTTTTCGTCAGGCCGCGCCGCCATGCTTCTGGATGAGTTCGTAGGAGCGCTCATACCATTTTGTGCCGGGATAGTTTGCGCCCAGCACGGCAGCGGCCTTTTTCGCTTCTGCGGGGATGCCGAGCGAGAGATAGGATTCGACCAGGCGCTCCAGCGCTTCGGGCGTGTGGGTGGTGGTCTGATACTTGTCGACCACGGTGCGGAAGCGCAGCGTCGCCGCCAGCCACAGGCCGCGCCGCTGGTAGAAGCGGCCCAGTTCCATTTCCTTGCCGGCCAGGTGATCGTTCACCAGATCGATCTTCAGCCGCGCGTCGGAGGCGTAGCGGGTGTCGGGATAGCGGCGGATCAGTTCGCCCAGCGCGTCGAGCGCCTGCTGCGTGATCTTCTGGTCACGGGTGACGTCGGCGATCTGCTCATAATAGCAGAGCGCAATCAGATAATAAGCGTAGGGCGCGTCCTTGTTGCCGGTGTGGATCGACAGGAAGCGCTGCGAAGCCGAAATGGATTCGGTGTAGTCGCGGTTCACATAATAGCTGAACGCCGACATCAGCTGCGCGCGGCGCGCCCAGGGCGAATAGGGATGCTGGCGCTCGACCTCGTCAAACAGGGCGGCGGCGAGCTTGTACTGGCCGCGATCCAGCCGATCCTTGCCCGCCGTGTAGAGCGTGGACACGTCGCGCGCGACATATTGCGTGTCGGCCTTGTTCTTCGCGCCGCCGCCGCAGCTGGCGAGGAGGGAAAGGGCGGCGAGAGCGCCGATGCGCGTCGATACTTTGGTCAGCATGGCCGGGTCATAGCCGAGCCGTTGCCACTCGCCAAGCGGGAGAATGCAACCGATCAGCGGAGCCGCCCGGCCACGTCCAGCCGGGCGCAGACGCCGCCGGCCTCGCCGGCCTCCAGCGCGAAACGGCCGCCGATCTGCGCTGCCAGCCCATTGGCGATGCGCAGGCCCAGACTGCCGGCGTCCGGTCCCGGCGCGGCGGCCAGCGGCAGGCCCGCGCCATCGTCCGTCACTCGCAGCGTAAAGGCCCCGCCCTGCCCCTCCTCCAGGGCGAGGAGGATGTTGCCGCCGCGCTGGGCAAAGGCGTGCTCGATCGCGTTGCTGACGCATTCGGCGACGATCAGCGCGAGCGGCACGGCGACTTCCGGCTCCAGCTGGCCATCCATAGGCGCTTCCACGCGCAGGGCGATGTCGCTGCGGCCGCTCGCCTCCATCAGGTCTTTGGCCAGACTGGTCAGGAATTCCTCCATGCGCCGCCCCGGTCCGCCCGGATCATAGAGCGCGCGGCTGATCCGGCCGATCAGCGCGAGCCGGTCCGACGCTTCATCGAGCGCACGGCGGGCGGCGTCTTCGGCGACGTGGCGGCGGTGGAGGGCCAGCAAGGCGGCGACGACCTGGAGATTGTTGGACACGCGATGCTGGAGTTCGTGAAACAGCAGTTCGTGATGCTCAGCGAGCGCACGGTTGCGCTCCCGCTCCAGCCCCAGATTGTAGTTGGCGCGCTGCATGAAGTGGATCAGCGCGATGTCGATGCCGACGACGCCGGAATAGAAGGCCATGGCCATCAGCACGCCGCCATCGAAATGGAAGCTGTCGAGCGGCGGGATGAAGAAATACCAGGAGGCAAGCCCGCCCAGCACCGCCGCAAAAATGCCCGGCCGCACTCCGAAGAGGAAGGACGAGAGAATGACCGCAGGAAAGAAGGAGACGAAGGGGTAGCCGACCGGCATCAGCGAACCGACCGCGAAGCGCAAGGCCAGCGCCAGCACGAGTATTCCGCTCGTCACGACATAGGCCAGCCATGGCCATTCAAGCACGAGCGGCAGGCGCTCGACGAATCGCTCGTTCCCCCGTTGCATGTTGTTCCGACCCCCGTTCGGATGTGATCCTATCACAGTGCGCGGCGGACGCTATTCATCCAGATCAGGAAATCCTTCTGGAACAACGAAAAATGGGCGCCCGGTCAGCCGGACGCCCATTTTTTTCGACCATTATGGTCTGAAGGAGATCGGTTCCCCGATCAATCCTGCGTCAGGAAGTCGGGGAGACCGCCCGGCGCCGGGCCGTCATCATTGCCGCCTTCGCTGCGCTCGCGGCGCGGGCCGCGATCGCCACGATCGCCGCCGTCGCGACGCGGGCCACGGCCCCGATCGCCGCCACGGCCACGATCGCCGCCGTCACGGCGCGGGCCGCGATCGCCACGATCACCGCGCGGTTCACGGGCGGGACGGGTGTCCTCCAGCTCTGCGCCGGTTTCCTGATCGACGACGCGCATCGACAGGCGCACCTTGCCGCGCGGATCGATCTCCAGAACCTTGACCTTCACCAGCTGGCCTTCCGACACGACGTCGGTCGGCTTCTCGACGCGCTCGTTCTTCATTTCGGAGACGTGGACGAGACCGTCCTTGCCGCCCATGAAGTTCACGAAGGCGCCGAAATCGACGATATTGACGACCTTGCCGTCATAGATCTTGCCGACTTCCGCTTCCTCGACGATGCCGAGGATCCACTTCTTGGCGGCCTCGATCTGCGCCGTGTCGGACGAGCTGATCTTGATCGTGCCCTCGTCGTCGATATCGACCTTCGCGCCGGTTTCCGCGACGATCTCGCGGATGACCTTGCCG
>JBIIEH010000027.1:0-55174 GCA_044237945.1 Sphingobium sp.
CATAGGACAGAGCGATGTCATGCGCATTGCCGGTCGCGTCCTGCGCGATCGCGATCAGGCAGGGCACGCCGCCGCCGCGCTGATATTCGCTGCGCACCGTGTGGCCCGGACCCTTGGGGGCGATCATGATGACGTCGATGTCGGCGGGCGCCTCGATCAGGCCGAAATGGACGTTCAGGCCATGCGCGAAGGCCAGCGCCGAACCGGGGCGCAGATTGCCCTTGATGTCGTCATTGTAGATCGCGGCCTGATGCTCGTCGGGCGCCAGGATCATCAACACGTCGGCCCATGCCGCCGCTTCCTTGTTCGGCATCACCTTGAAGCCCGCGCCTTCGGCCTTCTTGGCCGAGGCCGAACCGGGACGCAGCGCGATCGCGACTTCGGCGACGCCCGAATCCCGCAGGTTCTGCGCATGGGCGTGACCCTGCGATCCATAGCCCAGAATGGCGACCTTCTTGCCCTTGATCAGGCCGATGTCCGCGTCGTGATCGTAATAAACCTTCATGAGTCTGTCTTTCCCTCGAACGTCCAGTCTTTCCTCCCCCGGAGAGGGGGAGGATACGAAATCTTGGCCGGCGAAGCCGCGCCTAGATGAAGTTGGAGAGGGTCGATTGCGCGCCGTCTCGGGCGTCGCTGCCCCCTCTTCCTGACCCTCTCCCCGAAAGGAGAGGGGATAATGCTGTCAGACCGCCTCTTTCCCGCGGATCAGGCCCACCACGCCGGTGCGCCCCACCTCGACCAGGCCGATTTCCCGCATCAGCCCGACGAAGGTGTCGATCTTGTCGGTCGGCCCGGTCAGCTCGAAAATGAAGCTGCTGGTCGTGGTGTCCACCACCTTGGCGCGGAACACATCAGCGATGCGCAGCGCCTCGATCCGGTCCTCGCCCGTGCCGGCCACCTTCACTAGCGCCAGTTCGCGCTCGACGAACGGGCCGTTGTCGGTCAGGTCGACCACCTTGTGGACCGGCACCAGCCGCTCCAGCTGCGCGATGATCTGGTCAATCACCTTGGGCGGCCCGCTGGTGACGATGGTGATGCGGCTGATCGCATGGTCCGCCGTGATGTCGGCCACCGTCAAGCTGTCGATATTATAGCCGCGCGCGGTGAACAGGCCCGCGATGCGCGCCAATATGCCGGCCTCGTTCGACACCGTCAGCGACAGCACATGCCGCTGGCTCAGCTCTTCCTGGATATGCATTCAGATGCCCGTTTCCGTCTCTTCCGGGTTTTCGCGACCGTCATCCCCATGACCGTCATCGCCGCCCGCGTGCTTTTCATCATCATCTTTATCGAACCGCTGCGAGAGCATGCCGGCGAAGGCGAAGTGCCAGGCGCCGTCCTGCCGATAGGCCAGCCGCACCGGGAACCCCGCCACCGCATCGAACATCCGCTCCAGATGTTCGCCGACATAGCGCGGGCTGGCGAGCAGCCGCGCCATCGGGCGATCGTGGAACTCGAAACTCTCGTCCAGATGCACTTCCCAGTCCTCATTTTCCGGGTCGGCATGATCGATGGTCCAGCCCTCCAGCTCCGCCGTGCCGGCGATCCGCTCGAAGTCCCACGGCTCGCTGATGTGGATGCGGAGTTTGAGGTGCTGGGTCACCGGAGCTTACACCAGCGCCTTGGCCTCGTCCGACATCGTGCCTTCGACCTGGCTGGGGTCGAGCAGCATGTCGGTGTGCGCCGCGCCCGACGGGATCATCGGGAAGCAGTTGGAGAGCTTCGCCACCCGGCAATCGACGATCACCGGACCCGGCGTGTCGATCATCTGCGCGATGCCCGCCTCCAGTTCCTGCGGCCCCTCGATGCGAATGCCGGTCCAGCCATAGGCTTCGGCCAGCTTCACGAAGTCCGGCAAGCTATCGCTGTAACTGTTGGAATAGCGGCTCTCATAGGTCAGTTCCTGCCACTGGCGGACCATGCCCATATATTCATTGTTCAGGATGAAGAGCTTCACCGGCGTGCGATATTGCGACGCCGTGCCCATCTCCTGGATGTTCATCTGCACCGACGCATCACCAGCGACGCAAACCACCAGAGAATCGGGATTGCCGATCTGCGCGCCGATCGCGGCCGGGAAGCCATAGCCCATGGTGCCAAGGCCCCCGGAGGTGAGCCACTTGTTGGGCGCGTCGAAGCCGAAATGCTGCGCCGCCCACATCTGGTGCTGGCCCACTTCCGTGGTGATGATGACATCCTGCGCCTTGCGCGTTGCGCGATACAGCGCGGCGATCGCCTCCTGCGGCATGATCTCTTCGCGGCTTTCGGGATAAGCGAGCGATTTCTTCGCGCGCCAGCCGTCGATCCGCTTCCACCAGGCAGACAAGTCCGCCTTCTCATGGCCGCGCTGCTTCCACAGCGTGATCATGTCGGCCAGCGCACTTCCGACATCGGCGACGACCGCGACATCGACCTCGACGATCTTGTTGATCGAGCTGCGATCGATGTCGATGTGGACGATCCGCGCATGCGGCGCAAAGGCGTCCAGCCGTCCCGTCACGCGATCATCGAAGCGCGCGCCGACGCACAGGATCAGATCCGCCTGGTTCATCGCCCAGTTGGCTTCATAGGCGCCATGCATGCCCAGCATGCCCAGCCAAGCCGGCCCGCTCGCGGGATAGGCGCCCAGGCCCATCAGCGTGGACGTCACCGGCGCGCCGGTCAGTTCCGCCAGCTCGCGCAGCAGCGCAGTGGCCTCCGGCCCCGAATTGATGACGCCGCCGCCGGTGTAGAACACCGGGCGCTCCGCCGCCGCCAGCATCTCGACCGCGCTGTCGATCGCGGCCGCATCCGCCTTGGTCTGCGGGCGATAGCTGGCATGCTCGAACGCGGCCGGCTTCTTGTACGGCGCAGTCGCGATCTGGACATTCTTGGGAATGTCGATCAGCACCGGGCCGGGACGGCCGGTGGTGGCGATATGGAACGCCTCATGCACGACCTCGGCCAGCTTGCCGGGCGTCTTCACCAGATAATTATGCTTGGTGCAGTGGCGCGTGATGCCGATCGTATCAGCTTCCTGGAACGCATCCGTGCCGATCAGCTGCGTCGGGACCTGGCCCGACAGCACGACCATCGGGATCGAATCCATCAGCGCGTCGGTGATGCCGGTGACGGCATTGGTCGCGCCGGGACCCGACGTGACAAGCACGACGCCGGGCTTGCCGGTGGAACGGGCATAGCCCTCCGCCATATGGGTCGCGCCCTGTTCGTGGCGCACCAGCACGTGGCGGATCTTCGGGTGATTGAACAGCGCATCGTAAATGGGCAGCACCGCGCCGCCCGGATAACCGAACACGACCTCGACGCCCAGATCAATCAGGCATTCGACCAAAATGTCCGCGCCGCTCTTTTCGGCCACGATGAAATCCTTCCGCTTGGGATGTGCCGCGCCTTTGCGCGCATCAATGCGCCAAGGCAAGGCAAAGCTCCCTATGAGACATAAAATGGCATGTCAACCGTCAATGGCGTAATTTTGTTACCAATTCCCTGACGATCTTGTCATCAATCTGTCGCCTCTCGCGCGGCCAGTCGGCAGGGGGCTGATTGCTGAACCAGGTATACTGCCTTTTGGCATATTGCCGCGTCGCCAGCCGCCCGCGCTCCAGCATCGTTTCGTAATCGATACGACCCGCCAGATAGTCCGCGATCGACGGCACGCCGATGGCGCGTCTGGCAGGAAGATCACCGTGCAGATGACGCGCCAGCAGCGCCTCCACCTCGGCAATCGCGCCCTGTTCGACCATCTGCCCGAAGCGCCGGTCGCACCGCTCGATCAGCCAGTCGCGCGGCGGCAGCAGGATCATCGGCGACAGGCTGATCCGCTCGCCGATCCCCCCCGCCTTGTGCTGATGCCAGTGGGAGAGGGGGTGTCCGGTCGATCGCACCACCTCCAGCGCCCGCGCCACCCGCGTCGTATCCGCCGCCGCCAGTCGCGCCGCCGCCACCGGGTCCTCGACCCGCAGCGCCGCATGCGCCTGCGCCACCGGCATCGCCCGCACCTCCGCCCGGATATCCGCGTCGATCTCCGGCACCGGCGCGATCCCGTCGATCAGCGTGCGGATATAAAGCCCCGTGCCCCCGACCAGTATCGGCAGCCGCCCCTCGCCATGCGCCCGGTCGATCTCCACCTTCGCCTCGCTCGCCCAGCGCGCCGCCGAACAGGCTTCCGCGCCGTCGATATGCCCGAACAGCCGGTGCGGGGCCTGCGCCATCTCCTGCGGAGAGGGGCGGGCGGACAGGACGGACAGGTCGGCATAGACCTGGCTGGCGTCGGCATTGATGACCACGCCATTGGCGGCCTGGGCGAGAGCGACGGCCAGTGCGCTCTTGCCGCTGGCGGTCGGCCCGGCAATAAGCGCGACCCGCGGGCGGGAGTCGCCTTGTTCGAAGTGAGGAGTCTGCATGTTCGTCGCGACCTTAGTGGCATCGGCGTCGCTTGCGCAGGGGGATATTGATGCCGCCCGCGATCGGCTGCCCGACGCAGGCGAATGGCACTGGCTCGACGAAGGCAAGGCGGCCGACCTGTTCTTCACCGGCGACCCCGCCGCCGCCCGCGCCGCGTTGACGGGCCTCGACGGTATCGACATCATCGTCCAGCCGGTCGAAGGGCGCGCCAAGAAGCTGCTGATCGCCGACATGGACTCCACCATGATCACCGTCGAATGCATCGACGAACTGGCCGACTATGCCGGCATAAAGCCGCAGATCGCCGAAATCACCGAGCGCGCCATGCGCGGCGAACTGGATTTCGAAGGCGCGCTCCACGGCCGCGTTGCCCTGTTGAAGGGCCTGCCCGACAGCGCCATCGACCAGTGCCGGCAGGAGAGGGTGAAGATCATGCCCGGCGCAAAAGCCCTGGTCCGCACCATGAAGGCGCGCGGCGCGAAAACGCTGCTGGTGTCCGGCGGCTTCACCCGCTTCACCGGCCCGGTCGCGCAGGAGATCGGCTTCGACGCGGCCGTCGCCAATGTGCTTGAGATCGCGGACGGCGCGCTGCTCGGCACGGTCGAAACCCCGATCGTCGACGCGGCCCGCAAGCGCACCGAACTCGAAGCCGCCATCGCCGGCGGCGTCGACCGGGCGCTGACCATGGCGGTGGGCGACGGCGCGAACGACATCCCGATGATCCAGGGCGCGGCACTGGGCGTGGCCTATCACGCCAAGCCGGTGACGCGCGCTGCCGCCGCCGCGGAGATCGTGCACGGCGACCTGTCCGTCCTGCTCTACGCACAGGGCATCCCCTCGGCAGAGTGGATCGTCGATTAACCGCTCATCGCGGCTAACGAACCGTTCATCTTCATTCCGCCAGAGTAATGGTTCCGATTCCGTGGCTTCGCACGTTGGCCCTGATGCTGCATCTCGCAGCATCAAGGTCGGGCGTCGGGTCGCGGCGCCTTGAGGGAGACGTTATGAAAATCAGAAGCATGGCACTGGTCGCCGGCGGTCTGCTCGGTCTGAGCGCCTGCGCGTCCAACCAGGAACCACTGGCCCCCGCGCCGCCTGTAGGCCCCGGCGCGATCGCTGGCACGGTCGCCGCCGATCGTGATGGCGACGGCTATGTCGACGGTTACTACACCGCCGATGGCGTCTATCATCCGGTCCAGGGCCCGCCATGCCCGCCGCCGCCTCCGCCGCCTCCGCCCCGTTCCGGAGAACGCGGCTGACACAGTATATTTTTCGGGCGCGGCAGTTCCGTCGCGCCCGCATATTCCGCATATCGCTGGCGCTGATCGGCGCGCTGCCGTTCGCATGGACGCCACCCGCCGTTGCCGCGCAGGAACAGGCCCCGCGCTCCTCCGTCGCGTCCGAAATCCGCTCTGCCATGCCTGGCAAGCTGCGCGATTTCTACGCGCCGCGCGGCTACTGGCCGCTCTGGATCGAAGGCAACGCACCAGGTCCCCAGGCCGGCGCGCTCATCGACCTCATCGAGAACGCCGATCGTGATCGCCTCGACCCACGCGACTATGACCCGCGCGGCCTGCGCCGGCTCGTTCAGGACGCCAGCCAGAGCG
Organism: Sphingobium sp.; assembly: GCA_044237945.1. Taxonomy (GTDB): domain Bacteria; phylum Pseudomonadota; class Alphaproteobacteria; order Sphingomonadales; family Sphingomonadaceae; genus Sphingobium. The sequence continues at coordinate 6,012 of JBIIEH010000027.1, forward strand.
GTGACCCCAAAATGCTGGCGAAAGCCGAGCTGGCATTGTCAAAAGCCTTCGGCGCGCTCGTCTCCGACATGCGCAAGCCTTCGCGCGCCGTGCAGATGCGCTATCTCGACGCCGAACTGGAGCCGCGCCCGCTCGATCCCAGCGACGTGCTGCGCGCCGCCGCGCTCGCGCCCTCGCTTACCGAATATGTCCGCTCCGCCGGCTGGATGAGTCCCGTCTACCTGCGCCTGCGCGATGTCCGCGCCAGCTACGACGCGACCTGGGGCGGCCTGCCAGCGGTCACCGTGCCTGAAGGCGTGCGTTTCCGCCCCGGCATGAAGGGCGGCGACCTGCCGATCCTGCGCCATCGCCTCGGCCTGCCGGACGGCATCGTCTATGACAAGGCGCTGGTCGCGCAGGTCAAGGCGTTCCAGGACGCGCACGGACTCAAGCCCGACGGCGTCGCCGGCCCGCAGTCCGTCGCCGCGCTCAATCAGGGACCGGGCTTTTACGACCGGCTGCTGACCCTCAATCTCGAGCGCGCCCGCCTGCTGCCTGGACCGTGGGTGCGCCATGTCGTGGTGGACGCGGCGTCCGCCCGTCTCACTTATTATAGCGGCGGCAGCATCGACGGCACGATGAAGGTCGTCGTCGGCGCGAAGGAAAGCCAGACGCCGATGATGGCGGGGATGATCCGCTACGCCACGCTCAACCCCTATTGGAACATCCCGCCCGATCTGGTCGAACGCAAGGTCGCGCCGAAGGTCCTCGGCGGCGCGTCACTCGCCCGCATGAACTATGAGGCGCTCTCGGATTGGAGCGCCAACCCGGCGAAGCTCGACGCCTCGACCATAGACTGGCGCGCGGTGGCGAACGGACAGCGCGAACTGCGCGTGCGCCAGCTTCCCGGCGGCGACAACGCCATGGGGAAGGTCAAGTTCATGTTCCCCAACGACCTCGGCATCTATCTCCACGACACGCCCGCCCGCGACCTGTTCGCCAAGCCGGCGCGCCAGTACAGCAATGGCTGCGTCCGGCTGGAGGACGCCCAGCGCCTCGGCCGCTGGTTCTTTGGCAAGCAACTGACCCCCGAGTCCGGCGTTCCTGAACAGCACCAGCCCTTGCCACAGCCGGTCCCGGTCTACCTGACCTATCTGACCGCCGTGCCCGAAGGAGACGGGGTCCGCTTCCTGCCCGACGTCTACGACCGGGACGGTGTTTTCTAAATCTTCAGCATTTGGGCGCACAGGGGAGGCCGAAATATCGGCTTTTTCCGGAAGTAATTCATGCCCATCGACACGCAGCAGAAGGTTTCCGTCATCGGCCTGGGCTATATCGGCCTGCCCACCGCAGCGCTGATCGCCCGCGCCGGCGCACAGGTGCTGGGCATCGACGTGTCGGCGCATGTGGTCGAGACGGTCAACGCCGGCAAGGTGCATATCGAGGAAGTCGACCTCGACGGTCTCGTCCAGGGCGTGGTCGCGCGCGGCAACCTGCGCGCCAGCCTGTCGATCGAGCTGAGCGACGTGTTCATCATCGCCGTGCCGACCCCGGTGGCGGAAGATCGCGCGCCGGACATCTCCTATGTCCTCAACGCCGCCCGCACCGTCGCCACGGTGCTGAAGGCCGGCGACACCATCATCCTCGAATCCACCTCGCCCGTCGGCACGACCGAGGCGATGCGCGACCTGATCGGCGAACTGCGCCCCGACCTGAAAATGCCGGGCAAGGGCGGCCCCGGCGACGTGTCGATCGCCTATTGCCCGGAGCGCGTGCTGCCCGGCCGCATTCTGGTCGAGCTGATTGACAATGACCGCTGCATCGGCGGCATCACGCCGCGCTGCGCCCGCAAGGCGCTGGCCTTCTATCGTCAGGTCGTGCGCGGCCAGTGCATCACCACCACCGCCCGCGCCGCCGAAATGGTCAAGCTGGTCGAAAACAGCTTTCGTGACGTCAACATCGCCTTCGCCAATGAACTGTCGGTGATCGCGGAGAAGGCCGACATCGACGTGTGGGAAGTGATTCGTCTCGCCAACCGCCATCCGCGCGTCAACATCCTGCAACCCGGCCCCGGCGTCGGCGGCCACTGCATCGCGGTCGACCCGTGGTTCATCGTCCATGCCGACCCGGAAAACAGCCGCCTCATCCGCACCGCCCGCGAAGTCAACGACGGCAAGACCGACCATGTCGTCGCCAAGGCGTCCGACATGATCGACGAGTTTCCCGGTGAGGACATCGCGCTGCTGGGCCTCGCCTTCAAACCGAACATCGACGATTTCCGCGAAAGCCCCGCCGTAAAGGTCGCCGCGCGCCTCGCCCGCCGCTATGGCCGGCGCATCAAACTGGTCGAACCCTATGCCCATGCGCTGCCCATGGAATTCGCCGGAACCGGCGCGGAATTGATCGATCTCGATACGGCGCTGGAACAATGCGGCGTTTTCGTCATTCTTGTCGATCATGACATGTTCAAGTCCGTGCCGGTCGACGAGCGCATCGGCAAGGCCGTTTACGATACGCGGGGCATCTGGCCCGATCAGCCCCGGCGCATCGCCGAGCCTGCGCCGGTGCGCGCAGCATCCTGACGCCCGCCTTCCCGGCTCCATCCGTCCCGCTCGCGGTTGCGAAGGCCGCTCCGGCCCGATAGTCGCTGCCTGGCGCCGCGCGAATCCGCGTGGGGAAAGGCTGGCATGAGCGCAATCGTCCTCCGCATCGTCGCAACTGCGAGCATGGCCTGCCTGATCGGCGGCTGCTCCACGGTCGAACAGGCCCCGGTGGGCGACGCCGCCTATGCGGTCGTCCCGGCCGATGCGCAGCCCGTCGATTATGCGCTGCATGCCGGCGATGTGCTGCGCGTCACCATCTATCACGAACCTGGCCTGTCGCTGGAGGACGCGGAAATCGCCGCCACCGGCGACCTGCGCCTGCCGCTGGCCGGCGATGTTCCGGTCTCCGGCCTGACGACCGCGCAGGCCAGCGATGCCATAGCCGAGCGGCTGCAACGCTATGTCGTGCGCCCGCAGGTGACATTGTTCGTCAAGAAGGCCGTTGGCCGGCGCGTGACGATGGACGGGGAAGTGCAGACCCCCGGCCTCTATCCCGTGGACGGCCAACTGACATTGATGCAGGCGATCGCGCAGGCCGGCGGCCCTTCGCGCGTCGCGAAACTGGATGAGGTGGTGGTGATACGCGGTGTGGACGGTGAACGGATGGCGGCCCGGTTCGATCTGGGCGCAATCCGCAAGGGCGAAGCGCCCGATCCGCTGATCCTGCCGGGCGACCGCATCATCATCGGCCTGTCCGCGCTGAAAATGGCGCTGGGTATCACCTTGCGCACCGCGCCGGCTCTGGCGGCGGGCTTCGTCGCACTGGACGGTCGCTGATGAGCGGCTATCGCATCCGTATCGGCGGCCTCACGGGCGTCGTGCGCGGCATCATCGACATGTGGCGGGTGATCCGTCGTCACCGCGTCATCCTGTTCCTGACCGTCGCGCTCTGCGTGCTGGCGGGCATCCTGATGATCCTGTTTGCCACGCCCGGTTACCGCGCGACGGCAGCGGTCGAGGTCGAGGATGTGCCGGCCGGCGCGGCCGGGGCGGGGACGACGCCCTCGGCTCCCATCGACACCGAAACGCTGATGCAGACCCAGATGGAGGTGCTGCGCAGCCGCGCTTTGGCCAGCGACGTGGCGCAGGAACTGGCGCTGGTCGGCTCGAAGGGCTTTTTCGACGGCATGGGCGCACGCCGCCCCACCGAATCCACCGGCGCGCTCAGCCAGCGCCAGGTCGAAACCGAAGCCGTCATCAAGCTGCTGCTCGACCATCTCGATATCGACCGGACGCAGCGCAGCCGCGTGCTGCGGATCAGCTTCACCGCCGCCGATCCCGCGCTGGCCGCGCGCGTCGCTAACAGCTTCGCCGACAGCCTGATCCGCGCCGACCTCCGCCGCGGCTTCCAGTCCGGCGTGCAGGCGCGCCGCTTCCTGCTCGGTGAACTGGACGGCGCGCGCCGCGATCTGGAGCGGGCCGAGCGCGATCTGGCCGTCTATGCGACCAGCGTGGGTGCCAGCGCCGACGGCAAGCCGGTCGAGGGCAGCCCCGAACAGCAGATCGCGCAGTTGAACGCCGTCAAGGCGCAGGCCGTCGCCGACCGCATCGCCGCCGGCCGCCGCTGGGACCTCGCGCGACAGACCGCGCCCGAAGGATTGCCCGACGTGTTGGGCAATGGCGCGATGCAGCAATTGATGGCCGAACGCGCCGCCGCGCAGGCCGAAGTGGCGAGCGAACGCCAGTTCCGCACCGACGCGCACCCCGAAATGCGCGAGGCCCGCGCGAAAGTCGCCGCCCTCGACGAGCAGGCGCGGGCGATGACCCAGAATATCCGCGCCTCGGTCAAGGGCCAGTATGACGCCGCGGTCGAGAGCGAGAAGCGCATCGGCCGCGAGATCAGCGGGCTGGAGCGCGAGGCGCAGGTGTTCCGTTCGCGCGACGTGCAGATCAGCATGCTCGAACGCTCGGTCGACACCTATCGCCTGCTGCACGACAGCCTGTTGCAGCGCTATCGCGACATGGCGTCGCAGGCCGGTTTCCAGGCCGGACGCATCCAGCCGCTCGATCGCGCCGCCGCGCCGCCGCGTCCGTCCTCGCCCGACATCGGCGTCACCATGTTGCTGGCGTCGCTGGGCGGGCTGGTGCTGGGCCTGATCCTCATCGCCGGGCGGCATCTGTTCGACGATGCGGTGACCTCCGCCGATACGCTGGCGGAGCGCGTCGACCTGCCGCTGCTGGGCGCGGTGCCGGTGACCGCCGGCGGCGCGGCCCCGGCCGAGGAACTGGATGGCATCGCCGCGTCACTACTGCTGGCGACCATCGATGGCCTGCCGCGATCGATCGTGGTGACCAGCGCGCAGGCGGGGGAGGGCAAGTCCGCCACCCTGCACGCGCTCGCCCTGGCGCTGGGACGACTGGGCAAGTCGGTTCTCGTGATCGACAGCGACCTGCGCCGCCCGACCCAGCACAGCCTGTTCCGCCTGCCCCCCGGCCGCGGCATCAGCGAAGTCATGGCGGGGCAGGCGGAGGCCGCCGACGTCATCGTGCCGAGCGGTATCGAGGGCGTGTCGGTGCTGGGCTGCGGCGCGATGCCGCCCAATCCGGCGGAGCTGCTCTCGACCACCGCGCTCGACCGACTGCTGGGCGATCTGCGCCAGAAATACGACACCGTGCTGGTCGATGCGCCGCCGATCCTGGGCCTGCCCGATGCACCGCTGCTGGCGTCAAAGGTGCAGGCGACGCTGATGGTGGTCGAATGGGGCCGCAATCATCATGGCGGCCTGCGCGTCGCGGTGGAACAGTTGCTGCGCGCCGGCGCAACGCCGCTGGGCGTGATTTTGACCAAGCAGCAGGGCAGGGTCGAGGATTATGACTATCACCGGGCAGGGTGATTTACGCGGTCAAGGTTACTGCGCTTTCGACGCTCGCCTCTGCCCATAGAGAAAATAGACCACCAGTCCGATCGCGTTCCAGATCAGGCACGCGACGATGGTCTTCACCGGCAGGCTGATGAACAGATAGGCGCAGCCGCCGATCGCGCCGAGGCCGACGAGCCAGGGCAGCGGCGTGCTGAACGGGCGCTTCATGTCGGGCAGGCGGCGGCGCAGGATGAGGAGGCAGGCACCGACGGCGGTGAAGGCGATAAGGGTGCCGGCATTGGCCAGCGCTGCGATTTCGTCGATGGGGAGGACGCCGGCGATGATCGCGACCAGCACGGCCGTGACCGCCGTGATGCGGGCGGGGGTGCCGCGTTTCGAGATGGCGGCGAGCTTTGGCGGCAGGAAGCCGTCGCGGGCCATGACCAGGAAGATCCGGCTCTGGCCATAGAGGAAGCCCAGCAGCACGGTGGGCAGGGCGATGACGGCGGCGATGGCGACGATGCGGGCGATGCCGCCTTGCCCCATTTCGCGCAGGATGAGAGCCAGCGGTTCGGGGCTGTCGGCGAAACGGGTGAAGGGCAGCGCGCCGACCGCTGCAGCGGCGACGAGAATGTAGACGAGCGTGCAGATGATCAGCGAGCCGACAATGCCGATAGCGAGGTCGCGATCGGGGTTCTTGGCTTCTTCGGCGGCGGTGGAGATGGCGTCGAAGCCGTAGAAGGCGAAGAAGATGATCGCGGCAGCCGCCATCACGCCGCGCTCGACGCCGTCCGGCCCCATATGCTTGGCGAAGCCGAAGGGCATGAAGGGTTCGAGGTTCGCGGCGTCAAAGGCAGGCAGGGCGTAGGCGACGAACAGGCTAAGGGTCACGATCTTGATGAGGACAAGGATAGTGTTGAGGCGGGCGCTTTCGCGCGTGCCGAACATCAAAAGGCCGGCGACGACGAAGATGATGAAGATGGCGGGCAGGTTGATGACGCCGCCCAGCTCCGGGCCTTTGGTGAGCGCCTCGGGAAAGCCGAGCGGCGTGAGCAGCGGGCCGGCATAGCCCGACCAGCCGACCGCAACGGTCGAGACGACGAGGCTATATTCCAGGATCAGGCTCCAGCCGACGATCCAGGCGATGCCTTCGCCCAGCGCCACGTGGGAATAGCTGTAGGCGCTGCCCGCCGCCGGCATCATGGTGGAGAGTTCGGCATAAGCGAGCGCGGCGCAGGCGCAGATGGCGCCGGCGATGGCGAAGGAAAGCAGCACCGCGGGACCGGCGCGATCCGCGCCGACGCCGATCAGCGTCAGGATGCCCGTGCCCACGATCGCGCCGACGCCCAGCGCGAGGAGGTGCGGCCAGGACAAGGTGCGCGGCAGGTCGTGACCGCCCCCGGTCGGCATCATCGCCTCGATCGGCTTGCGGCGTGTCCAGCTCATGGCGTGCATTCTCCCTGACTGCCGTTGTGCTGGCGCAAAGCCGCTCCGGGCGCAACAGCCCGTGACGACGCGCTTTCAAATTCCGAAGCGGGATTTAGTATCGGATGCGTATCGATCGAGTCGCCATGCGATTTTGGCGATGCATGGGGTGGATGTCGGGGGACGTTGCGTGAAGACAATCGCGATCATTGTGGCGGCCGGGCTGGCCGGTCTGGCGTCTGTGGCTTTGGCGCAGGAGGCGACGCAGGTGCTGATCGTGCCGGCCGATGGATATATCGCCGACAACGCCGCCGCGCAGGGCGGGGCGTGCCAGAAGGTGTGCGACAAGGTGGCGTTCACAGGCTGGGAGCAGGTGACCAGTCCCACATCGTCGGTGAAGCGCGGCTGCGAGAGCAATTTCGGCCATGTCGAGGTGCCCGCCAGCTACAAGTCCGGCATTTGCGACCGGCAGAAGCCGATGAAGTTCAACGGCGTGTGGACCAATACCCCGCCGGCCGGCACGCCCTATGCCGGCAAGGGCGTGGCGGTGTGTGGATGCGTGCTCGGCCCCGAGTGAGGCGATAAGTCAAGGCCGGGCGATGGCGGGAAGGCGGGGCGCGACTCCGATGAAAGGGGCGAGTCGGCAGCGTGCCTGATCGCTTCGCTATGGCCGAATTTCGCTGTTTTCGGCGCATTGGCTCAGCCTGCGTTCATTTCCGATTTTCTGCTCTTTTTGCACTGCTCGGTTCGCCGACGGACCGGCACGGCTGGTCAGAAACAGTTTGTTCACAATGCATTGGCCGGTTCTGAAAGCGGTGAGCAGGGGAAGAATAAGGAGAAACATATGTCGCAGCCTCTGTTGAAGCTCGCCCCGCTGACGGCGGTGCTGGTGGGTTCCCTGGGACTGGGCGGATGCGCCACAAAGGGGTTCGTACGCGAGCAGGTTGCGGTGGTGAACCAGCGGGTCGATGCGCTCGACGCGAAGCTCGCCACCACCGACCAGACGGCGCAGCAGGCTCTGGCGCAGGCGCAGGCCGCCGGTGGCCAGGCGCAGCAGAACAGCCAGCGTCTCGACCAGCTCAACGGCCGGGTCGACGGCGTAGAGCAGCAGATGCAGGCGGCGCGGACCAAGCGCGCGCGCAACTGATATGATGATCGGGTCGCCCCATTCTGGCGGCGATCCTCCTTTCAAGCCAACGCCCGGAGCGCATCGCGCCGAGGGCGTTGGCTTTTCCTTCGAGAAACAGGCGTAGATGAGAACAGCAATTCTGGTGCTGGCAGGGCTGGCGCTATGCGGGGCGATGCCCGCGCAGGCGGCCAAGGCGAAGAAGAAGCCGGCCGCCCCGGCGGTGGAAAAGCCCGCGCCTGCGCCCCGATCGGAGGCGGCGACGCGGGTGATCGACTGGGTCGCGTCGAGTGGCGACAATCGCAAGCTGCCCTATGTGGTCATCGACAAGCCGGCGGCGCGCGCCTTCCTGTTCGATGCGAAGGGCAAGTTCCTGGCCGATGCGCCGGTGCTGATCGGCATCATGCCGGGCGACGAGGCGACGCCGGGCGTGGGCGCGAAGTCGCTGGCCGAGATCGGCCCGGCGGAGAAGACGACGCCGGCGGGGCGCTATCTGGCGAAGTTCGGCGTCGCGGCGGGCGGAACGCGGGTGCTGTGGATTGATTATGCGACGTCCGTGGCGCTGCACACCATTCCGACTGGCAACCCCAAGGAGAAGCGGCGCGAACGCATGCTGTCGCCGGAAATCGACGATAACCGCATTACCTTTGGCTGCATCAACGTGCCCAAGGCCTTCTATAACGGGCATTTGCGGCCACAATTTCTGAAGAAGGGCGGCTACACCTACATCCTGCCGGATACGAAAGCGCTGGAGGATGTTTTTCCGCCGATACGGGTTCAGCCGTTCCTGAATGCCGGGAGTGCGCGTGGTGATGGCTAGGGTCTGGCTGGGGCTGGCGATGATTGGGGGCATTGGCGCACTGGTCGCACCCGCCAGCGCCGCCTTCTATTCGGGCGATGACCTGCTGGCCGCCTGCGAGACGGGCAAGGATAGCCCGAATTATTTCGAGAAGAATTACGAGTGCGTCGCCTATGTCGCGGGCGCGGTGGATGCGTTCAATACCACGCGTGAGGTCAACAAGCTGAAAAGCTGCCTGCCGCCCAAAGTGACGATGGGCGATCTGCGCGAGGCGACCGTCACCTATCTGCGCAACAATCCCAAGGACCGGAAGGGGGCCGCATCCGCCATGGTGTTCGCCGCGACGCGCAAGGCCTGGCCGTGCAAGGCAAGCGCGCCGACGAAGCGGAAGAAGAAGCGCTGACGGCTTTTGCCGGGTGGGATCGTCTGCCCCCTGCGCATCTGATAAGGCTGCGTCAACGATACAATCAGGGTCGCATCTGGGAAACGAAAAGCAGGAGCTTTTTCCATGGATGCGGTTGCAATGCCGGGCCGCGCGGTGGCGCGCGGCGAAGGTTTCTATTTGACGATGGCCGTCGCGATCGCTGCGACGGTGGTGGGCGGCTTCAGCCAGTTCGCGCTGCGCGGGATGGTGGACGTTTCGCGTGTTCCCTTCTGGGTGCATATCCACGCGGCGGTGTTCATGGCGTGGACGCTGCTGTTTCTGACGCAGGTCGCGCTGGCGCAGCGGGGCACGATGCGACTGCACCGGCGGCTGGGCTGGATCGCAGTAGGGCTGGCGGCGGTGATGGTGCCGCTGGGGCTGGGCACGGCGGCGATGTCGATCGTGCTGGACCGCGTGCCGCCCTTCTTTCCGCCGAATATCTTCGTGGCGCTCAACATCCTGGAGATGAGCGCGTTTGTCGGGCTGCTGGTGCTGGCTGTGCGGCTGCGGCGGCGGACGGACTGGCACAAGCGGTTGATGCTGTTCGTGATGATCGCCATCATGGGGCCGGCCTTCGGGCGGATATTGCCGATGCCGCTACTGGGCGACAAGGGTGGGCTGGCGGTGCTGGGCGCGCAGATGCTGTTCGTTACGCCGATAGTGATCCACGACATCGTCGAGCGGCGGCGCGTGCATGCGGCGAGCGTGATCGGTGCGGTGGTGGTGCTGGTAGAGGGACTGGCGATCCCGTTGCTGGCGGCGACGGGGCCGGTGATCGCGCTGACGGCATGGCTGGCGGGGCGTTGACAGATGATATTTTTGTATATACAAAAACTGCCGTGAACATCGAGTTCGATCCGGCCAAGGATGCGACGAACATCGCCAAGCATGGGATTTCATTGTCCCGTGGTGGGGAACTCGACCCGATCGACTATGTCGATGACAGCCATCTCTATGATGAGCCGCGTTATCGGCTGGTCGGGTATATCGATGGGATGTTGCACGTGTTGGCGGCGGTCGATCGGGGCGATGTCATGCGGGTTATCAGTCTTAGGCCGGCGACCCGGCAGGAGGTGAAGCGTTATGCAAGGCAATGATCGGGTCGATGACCCTGACAACCCCGAACTGACCGATGCGGACTTCGCGCGGGCGATCCCGTTCGATCAGGCGCCTGCGCATATCCGAGCTGCATTCCCAAAGGCAGGCGGCCGGCCGCGCGGGTCGGACAAGGAGCAGATCGCCCTGCGGCTCGATAAGGACGTGCTGGCCAAGTTCCGGGCGACCGGGCCGGGGTGGCAGACACGGATCAACGAGGTGCTGAAGGCGGCGAAGCTGTAGCGGTTGCGCAGGTGCGCTCCTTGCGCTAAGGGGCGTGCTGCAATCGGGCGGCTTGCCGTCTGAACCCTGTGACATCCATTGGGCGCGAGTGGCGCTTTGCATGGACGCTGGCCGGCGAGGTTTCGCCCGCCGGCGATTTTGTCGTTTGATGGGTGCTTGTTTGTTTTCACGGGTTTCGGCCCGATTTTGAGGTGGTCATGTTCGATTCGCTAAGCGATCGTCTGAGCGGGGTCTTCGATAAACTGCGCGGGCGCGGTGCGCTCACGGAGGACGATGTCCGCGCCGCGATGCGCGAGGTGCGAATCGCGCTGCTGGAGGCGGACGTCGCGCTGCCGGTGGTGCGGCAGTTCGTCGATCAGGCGACCGAGCGGGCGGTCGGCAGCGACGTTCTCCGCTCGGTCACCCCCGGCCAGATGGTCGTCAAGATCGTTTCCGACACGCTGACGGAGACGCTGGGCGCTGAATCCAGCGACCTGATGATCGACGTGACCCCGCCGGCCGTCATCATGATGGTCGGTTTGCAGGGTTCGGGTAAAACCACTTCGACCGCGAAGATCGCCAAGCGGCTGAAGGACAAGGACCGCAAGAAGGTGCTGATGGCGTCGCTCGACGTCCAGCGCCCGGCCGCGCAGGAGCAGTTGGCGGTGCTGGGGACGCAGACGGATGTCGCGACCCTGCCGATCATCGCGGGCCAGCAGCCGGTCGATATCGCGCGGCGCGCGCTCCAGTCGGCGAAGCTCCAGGGCTTCGATGTCGTCATGCTCGACACCGCCGGTCGCCTGCACGTCGACCAGGCGCTGATGGACGAGATGCGGGCGGTCGCCGATGTGGCGAACCCGGCGGAAATCCTGCTCGTCGTCGACTCGCTGACGGGGCAGGACGCGGTGAATGTCGCGACCAGCTTCACGAGCCAGGTGCCGCTGACCGGCGTGGTGCTGACTCGCATGGACGGCGATGCGCGCGGCGGCGCGGCGTTGTCGATGCGCGCGGTGACGGGGCGGCCGATCAAGTTTGCGGGCACCGGCGAGAAGCTGGACGCGATCGAGGTGTTTCATCCGGCGCGCGTGGCGCAGCGGATCCTCGGCATGGGCGACGTGGTGTCGCTGGTCGAGAAGGCGGCCGAGACGATCGACGCCGAGGAAGCGGACAAGCTGGCCAAGAAGATGGCCAAGGGTCAGTTCGACATGAACGACCTGCGTGCGCAGCTTAACCAGATGCGTCGCATGGGCGGCCTGGGCGCGCTGGCGGGCATGCTGCCGGGCCTCAAGAAGGCGCAGGCGGCGATGGCGGCGAGCGGCGCGAACGACAAGACGCTGATCCATCTGGACGCGATGATCGGTTCGATGACGCCCAAGGAGCGCGAGAAGCCGGGCCTGATCAACGCCAAGCGCAAGATCCGTATCGCCAAGGGTTCCGGCCGCACCGTGCAGGACGTCAACAAGCTCCTGAAAATGCATCAGGAGATGGAAGGCGCGATGAAGAAGATCCGCAAGATGGGCGGATTGAAGGGGCTGGCCAAGATGTTCGCGGGCGGCGGACTGGACGGCATGCTGGGCGGCGGTGGCGCTGGTGGCGCGCCGGGCGGGCTGCCGGGGCTGGGCGGGCCGGGTGGTCCGGGCGGCCTGCCGCCGGGCTTTCAGAATTTCATGAAGAAATAAGCAGTTTCAACAGATCAAGTTTGTACAGAAAGGTAAGGTTGAGTTTTATGGCAACGTCCATTCGTCTGTCGCGCGGCGGCTCCAAGAAGCGTCCCTATTATCGCATCGTCGTGGCCGACAGCCGCTCGCCCCGCGACGGCGCGTTCATCGAGCGCATCGGCAGCTTCAACCCGCTGCTCGCCAAGGATGACGAGAAGCGCGTCGTGCTGAACGTCGAGCGCGCCAAGCACTGGGTCGAGGTTGGCGCGCAGCCGACCGACCGCGTCGCCCGCTTCCTGGACGCCGCCGGCGTCAAGGAGCGCAAGGCGCGCAACAACCCGAACAAGGGCGAGCCGGGCCAGAAGGCCAAGGACCGCGCTGAAGACCGCGCCGCCAAGCTGGCCGAGGCCGAGGAAGCCCGCAAGGCTGCCGAGGAAGCCGCCAACGCACCGGCCGAAGAGGCTGCCGCCGAGGAAGCGCCGGCTGCTGAGGCTGCCGCTGAAGAGCAGACCGAGGCCTGAGTCTGTTGATCGACAAGCCCGTCACCCTTGCCGTCGCGATCGGCGCGCATGGCGTGACGGGCGAAGTCCGTCTGAAGCTGTTCGGCGAAGGGCCGGAGAGCCTGAAGTTCTACAAGGGCTTCGATGCGGCGGGCCGTGTGTTGACGTTGAAGTCCATACGGCCCGGCCCCAATGGCGCAGTTGCGCGCTTTGCCGAGATCGCTGACCGGAGCGCTGCCGAGGCGCTGCGCGGTACGGAACTGACCGTACCGCGATCGGCCATGCCTGCGCTGGGCGAAGGCGAATATTATCATGTCGACCTGATCGACGTACCTTGCGTGTCGAGCGAGGGCGAGGTGCTGGGCGTGATCGTCGCGGTCGAGAATTTCGGCGCGGGCGACATCATCGAGATCGAGCGGCCGTCGGTGGATGGCAAGGCTGGCAAGAAGTTCATGGTCGCCATGCATGCGGTGACGCTGGAGAGCGACCGGGCGATCGTTGACGCGGGGTTTGTGGTGTAGTATATACGGGCTGTATATACGGAGATGCGCCATGAGCAGCGAACGCCATCCTTATGATGCGGGCGACGAATATACCGCCAAGGTGTTCAAGTCGGGCAACAGCCTGGCGCTGCGCCTCCCCAAGGCCTTGGGCCTGGAGGAGGGCATGGAGATGCGCCTGCGCGAGGAGCATGGCAAATTCACCTTCGAGCTGGCCGACGCCAAGCCGCGCAAGATCGACCTGACCGGCATTGCCGGGTCGATGCCTTGGCTCAAGCCGTTGACGCGGGAGGACCGCGAATTCGAGGAACGGGAACTCGATTGGGAAGGAAAGCTGCTCAGGCGTGACTGAGCCGCTTTTCCTGATCGATTCCAATATCCTGATCTATGTGTTGCAGGATAGCGCCTGCCAGCCGGCGCAGCGCATACAGGATTGCGCCATCGGGACAGTGGCGACATCGGCTGTGGTTTATGGCGAGGTTATGCGGGGGATTGTGGCGCTGGAGCCGGAGCGGGCGCAGCAGGCCGATCGGTTGTTCGAGCTGATTTCCGTTCTCCCCTTTGATCGGGCGGCGGCGACGGTCTTTGCTGGCCTGCCGTTCAGGCGCGGACGGCTGGATCGGTTGATCGGCGCGCATGCGCTGTCCGCCGGCCTGACGCTGGTCACGAATAACGAAGCGGACTTCGCCGATATCGAGGGACTGAAAGTGGAGAACTGGACGTTATGATCCGCTGGCTGGCTGCTTTGCTCTTCCTCACCGCGACGCCAGCCTTTGCGCAGGCTGACGAAAAGCGGATCGCGGCCGCACTTCCCGAGATCGACAAGCTGTTTGCGGATTTCCAGACGGACAGCCATGCGCCGGGGCTGGTCTACGGCATCGTCGCCAATGGGCGGCTGGTGCATGTGAAGGGGCTGGGCGTGCAGGACCTGGTTCACAACCGCCCGGTGACGCCCGACAGCCTGTTCCGCATTGCATCGATGACCAAGGCGTTCACCGCGCTGTCTATCCTGAAACTGCGGGAAGAGGGCAAGTTGGGCCTGGACGACCTGGCCGAGAAATATGTGCCGGAAATGCGCGGGTGGACCTATCCGACCAAGGACGCGCCGCATATTCGTATCCGCGACCTGTTGACCCACAGCGCTGGCTTCGTCGACGACAATCCATGGGGGGATCGGCAGACGCCGCTGCCACAGGGAGCGTTCACGGCCATGCTGGCGAAGGGTGTGCCGTTCAGCAGCGCGGCGGGGACGCGGTACGAATATAGCAATTTCGGCTATGCGCTGCTGGGGCGGATTGTCGCCAATGTCTCCGGCATGCCCTATCGCCGTTATGTCGAGCGGACTCTGCTGACGCCGCTGGGCATGGAATCGAGCGGGTTCGAGGTCAGCGAATGGCCGCTGGAGCGACGGGCGCTCGGCTATCGCTGGGAGGATGCGCACTGGATCCGCGAGCCGGACATGGCCGATGGCGCGTTCGGCGCGATGGGTGGCCTCCAGACCAGCGCGAACGATTATGCGCGCTGGGTCGCGTTCCTGCTGTCCGCCTGGCCGGCGCGGGACGAGGCGGAGAGCGGGCCGGCGGATCGCGCTTCGGTGCGGATGCTGGCGGAGGGCAGCAATTTCGTGGCGGTCGGCCAGCGCAACGGGGCGAGCGGGGCCAGCGCCTGCCGGCTGGCGTCGGCTTATGGCTTTGCGATGCGGGTAGCGCAGGATTGCGACCTGGGGCTGACGCTGGCGCATGGCGGGGGCTACCCCGGCTATGGCAGCCATGTGATGCTGATGCCCGATTATGGCGTCGGAGTGTTCGTGTTCACCAACCGCACCTATAATGGCGGCAATGGCCCGGCCTGGGATGCGGCGGTGGCGTTGAAGCGCGCAGGGGCGCTGATAGCGCGGGTGATGCCGGTATCGGCGCTGCTGACTGGTGGCTATGCGGCGACGGGGCGGATTTATGGCACGGGCGACGTGCTGGCGGCGAAGGAGGCGCTGGCGATGAACTTCCTGATGGACCGGGACGCTGCGCACTGGGGCAAGGCGCTGGCAGCATTGAAGGGCGAGGTCGGCGCGTGCGACACGGCCGCGCCGATCGTGGCGACGGGGAACCTGTCGGGCAAGTTCACCTGGACCTGCGAGAAGGGCAGGGTGGCCGGGTCGATCCTGCTCGCGCCGACGGACAGCGCGCAGTTGCAGGAACTGAAGCTGGAGGTGAAGGCGCCTTAGCGGGGCCTTGGCTGGACGAGGTGGGGCGCTTGGCTTAAGCGGCGGGGCATGCCGATCATCCCGAAACTCATTCTGGCCGCTTATCTGCTTTTCCTGATGGCGGCAGGCTGGCGTCTGTTCTCGATCGAATGGTCGCGGCCTTTGAAGTGGGCGACGGGGCTTTCGCTTGTTGTCCCTCTGCCGGCGCTGATTGCGTTGCCAGGCCTGTTTCGAAGCTCGGGCGTGATACGGGATTTCGAGATCGGCGTTGGCGCTACCTTTCTGACATGTGGCGTCTTGTCCCTGTTGGCGGGGTTGGCGCTGGGTTGGCTCCGGGCGCGGCGCAAATGACCTTCACCGCCCAGATCCTGACCCTCTACCCCGAGATGTTTCCCGGACCGCTCGGCGTTTCCCTTGCGGGTCGTGCCCTTTCCGAAGGCAAGTGGTCCTGCGATCCGATCCATATTCGCGACTTCGCGACGGACAGGCACCGCACCGTGGACGATACGCCGGCGGGCGGCGGGGCGGGGATGGTTTTGCGGGCGGATATCGTGGCGCGGGCAGTGGATCATGCGATCGAGATGCGCAATGACCTGCCCATATTGGCGATGACGCCGCGTGGCGCGCCGATCACGCAGGGGCGGGTACGCGCGCTGGCGGAGGGACCGGGGGCAACGATCCTCTGCGGGCGGTTCGAGGGGTTTGACGAGCGGTTGTTCGACGCGCGGCCGATCGAGCAGATCAGCATGGGCGACATCATCCTGTCGGGCGGGGAAATGGCGGCCTTGACGCTGCTGGACGCTTGCATCCGGCTGCTTCCTGGGGTAATGGGCGCGCCTTCCAGCGGGGTAGAGGAGTCCTTTGAAACGGGACTGCTCGAATATCCGCATTATACCCGACCCCAAGAGTGGGAAGGGCGCACGATCCCTGAGGTGTTGCGATCGGGGGATCATGCGAAGATCGCGGCCTGGCGGAGACGTCAGGCGGAAGTCGATACACGGTCACGGCGACCGGACCTTTGGGAGCGTCATATCGGCGCTCGGGTCGGGTCGCCCTCTGGCGCGCAACGTGAAGATAAGGACTAAGTTACATGAACTTGATCCAGCAGATCGAGGCCGAGAACATCGCCGCCCTGGCGAAGGACATCCCCGAATTCCGCCCCGGCGACACCCTGCGCGTCGGCGTGAAGGTGATCGAAGGCGAGCGCAGCCGCGTCCAGAACTATGAAGGCGTGTGCATCGCGCGTTCGAACAAGGGCATGGGCAGCAACTTCACCGTGCGCAAGATCAGCTTCGGCGAAGGCGTGGAGCGCGTGTTCCCGCTCTATTCGCCCAACCTCGATTCGATCACGGTCGTCCGTCGCGGCGTCGTGCGTCGCGCCAAGCTCTATTATCTGCGTGGTCGCACCGGCAAGCGCGCTCGCATCGCCGAGCGCCGCGACACCCGCAGCGAGGGCTGAACAACAGCTTGAGGGCCTCGTAACGGCTCTTGACAGTTGTATAAATGATACAGGCGGTCACCCCAAGGGTGGCCGCCTTTTTCTATATATTTCAAACATGTGACCCGTTCTTTCGGACAGGCCGTTGTCACAGCCGCGAAACATTTTGCGACGCGGCACAAAAGTACACTTCCACCGCTGTGCTTTTCTGTCAGCCTGCCGTTCAGGGACGGTAATTCCATATTTCGGGCAGACCCAGGGGGTCGGTCGCAGGCGTTGTGCGCCTGCGAAGGGGGAAAGCTGTGCCTGCATAAAACAAGAAGAGGATGTTTGGAGAGGCCTCAAGAAGTCGAAAATCAGGGGGCTAATTCGAATGAAATATCAGGGTCTCATTTCCCGCACCGCCATCGCGGTCGCGCTGGTTACGTCCATGCCTGCCTTCGCGCAGGAGACGGCCGCGCCACAGGCCACCGAAGAGGATCCGGGCCAGACCATCATCGTCACCGGCACGCGCCGTACCGACCGCACGGTCGTGGAATCGCCGACGCCGATCGATGTCTATGGCGGTGAGGAACTGCAGAAGCAGGGCGTCGCCGACATGAACCAGGTCATCCAGAACCTGGTCCCCAGCTTTACCGTCGCGCGCTACGCCATCGGCGATGGCTCGTCCTTCGTGCGTCCGCCCAACCTGCGCGGCCTGGCGCCTGACCAGACGCTGGTGCTGCTGAACGGCAAGCGCCTGCACCGCTCGGCGCTGGTGCAGGTCGGCGCGAACGCGCAGTCGGCCGGCGCGCATTCGGCGGACCTTGCGCAGATTCCGGCGATCGCCATCAAGTCGGTCGAAGTGCTGCGCGACGGCGCGTCGGCGCAATATGGTTCGGACGCGATCGCGGGCGTCATCAACATGACGCTGCGTGACGATGTCGGCTTTTCCGGCTACGCCCGCTATGGTCAGTTCTACAAGGGCGACGGTGAGGACTATCAGGTTGCGCTCAACGCGGGCCTGAAGGTCGGCGAGAGCGGCTTCATCAATATCAGCGGCGAATATGTGAATTCGGGCAAGACCAGCCGCGGCTTCACCCGCGCCGGTGCCTACCAGTTGGCGATCGAGCAACCCAATATCGGCGTGCCCGCGCTGGCGCAGCGTTACGGCAACCCGAAGCTGGAATCCTATCGCTTCTTCGTGAACGGGTCGTTCGATCTGGGCGATGACAGCCAGGTCTATTATTTCGGCAATTACGGCCACAGCTTCCAGGAAGAGAGCTTCAACTATCGCCAGCCGGTGAATGCGACCGGCTTCGGCAAGAACGGCATCTTCAACGACTATTTCACCGATTTCGACAACACGCTGCCGGGCATCCAGACCGGCGCTGCGGGCGGCGCGGTCTATGCACCGAACGATTACGATCCGACCACGCGCGACTATACGCAGGTTTCGGACTGTTCCGATCCGCTGGTGCAGAACTGGACCTGCGTCTATCCGGGCGGCTTCACGCCGATCTTCTTTGGCAAGATCGACGATCTGTCGGGCACGGTGGGCTACAAGGGCACGCTCGATTTCGGGCTGACCTATGACGTGTCGGGCAGCTACGGCCAGTCGACCCTGGCCTATACGATGAACGGCACGATGAACCCGTCGCTGGGCATCACGTCGCCCAACAGCTTCTATCTGGGCAAGCTCAAGCAGAGCGAGACTCTGTTCAACGCCGATTTCAGCTATCCGTGGGAAGTCGGCTTCGCCAGCCCGATCACGATCGCGTTCGGCGGCCAGTATTTCCGCGAAGCCTATGAGTTGGGTCTGGGCGACCAGCCTTCCTATGCGGTGGGTCCCTATACCGGCAATCTGGTGTTCCATCAGGACGGCACGCCGGTGCTGAACGCGGACGGATCGCAGCTGTCGGTGACGCTGCCGGTCGGCGCGAACGGCTTCCCCGGTTACAGCCCGGCAATCGCCGGCGAAAGCAACCGCAACTCGAAGGGCCTGTATCTCAGCCTTGAAGGCGACATCACCGAGCAGCTGTCCTTCGGTCTGGCCGGTCGTTACGAGCATCTGTCCGACTTCGGCAACTCGACCACGGGCAAGGCGAACCTGCGCTATGCCGTCATCCCCGACGTGATCGCGATCCGCGGCACGCTGGCGACCGGCTTCCGCGCACCGACGCCGGGTCAGGTCAACTCGTCCAGCATCGCGACCACCTTCAACCCGGGCAATCCGAACGCGATCGAGTTCATGACGCTGCCGGTTACCAGCCCGGTTGCGGCCTATCTGGGCGCGAAGCCGCTCAGCCCCGAGGAATCGGTCAGCTTCTCGGTCGGTACGGTGTTCACGCCGGCGCCGGGCGCGTCGCTCTCGATCGACTATTACAATATCAAGGTGAAGGATCGCATCGGCACGTCCGGCACGTTCGTCATCACCGATGCGGACCGTCCGACGCTCCAGTCGCTGGGCCTGGCCAACTATGCCACGGTCAACGAAGTGGTGTTCCTGACCAACGCCTTCGACACCCGCACGCAGGGCATCGACATCGTCGGCAACTATCGCTTCACCACCGACAGCGTCGGCAGCTTCAACACCACCCTGGCGTTCAACTGGAACAAGACCAAGGTCATCAAGCGCGACCCGACCGTCGTGTCCGACACCAAGGTCGAGCAGTTGGAGCGCACGCTGCCCAAGACCCGCGTGATCCTGACGGAAAACTGGATCAACGGGCCGGTGTCGGTGCTGGGCCGCATGAACTGGTATGGCAAATACACCCAGTCTGACGATGGCGCGGGCCTGAATGGCGCAAGCTATGTCGAGCAGACCTTCGGCAGCGAGTTCGTGTTCGACCTGGAGGTGACCTACACCTTCAACGACAACTTCACGCTGAGCGCGGGCGCGCAGAACATCTTCAGCAACTATCCCGACAAATATGACAACCGGGCCGGTGGCCTGGGTCCGGTCTATGCGTCGACTGGCGGTCGCTTCACCGGCGATATCTACCCGGACGTGTCGCCTTTCGGCTTCAACGGCGGTTTCTGGTATCTGAAGGCGGGCTTCAAGTTCTGATCGCCTGAACATCAAAAGAATGCGGCCGGTCCCTTTCGGGGCCGGCCGTTTTCATTGTGCCGAGGGTGGTCCGGGCGTCATCCTGAACGTGGTTCAAAATCCATGTTGCGCGAGGCGATGCGCCTTGTGCGGGCATGACGCATGGCGGATAATCCCGAAGCGCGACGTTACGCTATCGTTCAATGACCTGCGCCTGCTGCTCCATGAATGCTGAAACACGTTCAGCATGACGGTGGAGGGGAGGGGCGGAAATCTGTTGTGGAATTTGCATGCCTCTTACCCATCGTATCGCGACGCTGGCCGACGAGCCGGCCCTGTCCGCCGTCATGGCGCTGGCCATCGACCAGTTGCAGGATGATTTCCTGTCGCCCGAGCAGGTGCGGGCGTCCCATGCGTTCATGGGGCTGGACAGTGCGCTGATCGAGGACGGGACCTATTTCGTGATCGAGGACGGCGGCTCCATTGCCGGCTGTGGCGGGTGGAGCCGGCGGGCGACGCCTTATGGCGGCAATCACAGCGAGGGGCGGGACAACCGGCTGCTCGATCCGGCGACCGAGGCGGCGAAGGTGCGGGCGATGTACACCCATCCCGACCATGTGCGGAAGGGCGTGGGGACGCTGATCCTGTCGCTGTGCGAGGCGGCGGCGAAGGCGGAGGGGTACAGGGCGCTGGAGCTGTCGGGGACGATGTCCGGCGTGCCGCTGTATCGCAGTTTTGGTTTCGTCGATGTGCGGGCGTTCGAGGATAGCGGCGTGCCGCTGATCCTGATGCGGAAGGCGATCTGAAAGCGCCGCAGGCTTTCCTTGTTCTCTCCGCGGCTCCGCGGCTCCGCGTGAACCGGATTTTTTTGGTGCGCGCGGAGGCGCGGAGACGCGGAGAAGAAAAGGGAGTGTCTCCCGACGCGTGAGTCTCAGGGGTGGCGGCTGGTCCACCACAGGCCTGCTAGGCTGAGCGCGGCGGCGGCGGCCATGTAGAGGCCGACCAGTTCGATGCCCTGCACCGCGATCAGCCAGGTGGCGACGATCGGCGCGAGTGCGCCGCCGACGATGCCGCCCAGGTTGAAGCTGAACGACGCGCCGGTGTAGCGCAGTTGGACCGGGAAGAGCGCGGGCAGATAGGCGCCGAGCGGGCCGTAGACGAAGCCCATCATGAAGAGCGCAAGCGCGAGCGCGACGAAGATCGGCAGCACGGCGGCCGTACCCATCAGCGGGCCGAAGACGACGCCCATCGCCACCGTGCCGATACAGCCCCAGGCTAGGACGCGGGTGGGGGAGCGTTTGTCTGCCCACCAGCCCGCGAGGACGATGCTGCCGGCCATGAACAGGATCGCGACGAGCTGAACGCCGAGGAAGGTTTCGCGGTCGATGCCGAGGTCTTTGGTGCCGTAGCTGAGCGCAAAAGCAGTGGCGATATAGTAGACCGCGAAGCAGGCGGCGCAGGCGAAGGTTCCGGCGACGGCTGCGCCCAGATGGCCCGAGAGCAGGGTGGCGAGCGGCACGCTGGGCGGCGGGGCTTCCTTTTGCGCGGCGGAAAATTCGGGCGTTTCGGTTAGCTTGAGGCGAATCCAGAGGCCCAGGATCACCAGGACGGCGCTGCCGATGAAGGGCAGGCGCCAGCCCCAGGCGAGGAATTGCTGGTCGGTGAGGGTGACGCCCAGGATCAGGAACAGGCCGTTGGCGGCGAGAAAGCCGACTGGCGCGCCCAGTTGCGGGAACATGCCGAAGCGGGCCTTCCAGCCGGGCGGGGCGTTCTCCACCGCCAGCAGCGCCGCGCCGCCCCATTCGCCGCCCAGGCCAAATCCCTGGCCGAAGCGCAGGATGCATAGCAGCAGCGGGGCGACCCAGCCGATCATCTGATAGGTCGGCAGGAAGCCGATCAGCAGCGTCGATCCGCCCATCAGCATGAGGGAGGTGACGAGCGTCGCCTTGCGGCCGATGCGGTCGCCATAATGGCCGAACACGGCGGCGCCGAGCGGTCGGGCAAAGAAGGCCAAGGCGAGGCTTGCGAAGGCGGCGAGTTGCTGCGCCGTTTCTGACGTGGCGGGGAAGAACAGCGACCCGAACACCAGGCTGGCGGCGGTGGCGTAGATATAGAAGTCGTAAAACTCGACCGCCGTGCCGATCAGGCTGGCGGCGAGCACGCGCTTGTGCCGCCACATCGCGCCCATTCCACTTTCAGCCCCCGCCATGTCCTTATCGCTTTCTCTTCTGGTTCAGCAGTTCATAGGCCATCACGGCCGTGGCGACCGCCGCGTTCAGGCTGTCGGCCTTGCCCAGCATCGGCATTTTGACGAGCAGGTCGCATTGCGCCTCATAGTCGGCCGGAAGCCCCTGCGCCTCGTTGCCGACGAGCAGGAAGGCGGGGCTGGCGTAGCTGGGGTCCTGATAGTCGGCGGTGGCCTTCAGGCTGGTGCCGATCAGCTGGCCGGGGCCGGCGCGCAGCCAGGCGAGGAAATCGTCCCAGCGTGCCGTGCTGATCGTCTGGGTGAAGAGCGCGCCCATGCTGGCGCGCACCGATTCGACCGAGAAGGGATCGACGCAATCGTCGATCAGGATCAGGCCGCCCGCGCCGACCGCGTCGCCGGTGCGCAATATGGTGCCGAGATTGCCGGGATCGCGCAGGGACTGGGCGACGATCCAGATGTCGGCCCTGGTGCGGTCGAGCGCGGCGAGGCGCGTCAGGCGGTCGCGATAGACGCCGACCACGGCCTGCGCATTGTCCTTGCCGCTGATTTTCGAGAGGATGTCGGGCGTGGTGACGATGACGTCGCCGCCGGCCGCCTCCATCGCGTCGATCAGCGCCGTCGCGAGCGGATGATCGCTGCCGGCGTGGAACAGCATTTCGGGCAGCACGCCTTCCTCCCGCGCTTCGGTGAGGATGCGCAGCCCTTCGGCGATGAACAGTCCCTCGGCCTTGCGGTACTTCTTTTCCCGCAGGGAGCGGACCCGTTTCACCAGCGGGTTGGAAAATCCGGTGATCTCGCGTGCCATGTCGCCCCTTCGCAGGAGCGGACGGGGGCCGCAAGAGGCTTGTCAGGCGGCGCGCAGGCTTTCGTGCCGGGCGATGGCGACGCGGTTGCGGCCATCATGCTTGGCTTCGTAGAGCGCGCCGTCTGCGGCCGCGAGCCAGGCGTCGCTGCTGACGCGGCCGGGCGCGAGGGCGGCGACGCCGAAGCTGGCGGTGATGGCGAGGCCGTCGATCGAGGTGGCGGCGATGGCGTCGCAGAAGCGCTGGGCGGCGGTGGTGGCGTCGGCTTCGCTGGTTTCGGGGAGGAGGATGCCGAACTCCTCGCCGCCGAGGCGACCGAGCGAATCGCTCGGTCGCATCAGTTCCATGCAGAGGGCGGAGACGCCCCGGATCACCTTGTCGCCCGCTGGATGCCCATGCGTGTCGTTGATCCGTTTGAAATGATCGATGTCGAGCAGGAGCAGGCTGGCCGGGCGGCCGCGCCGGTTGAAGAGCGCGATGCTGCGGTCCATGTCGGCGATGAACGCGCGGCGGGTGAGCGCGCCGCTCAGATGGTCACGCTCGGCGATACGGCGCAGTTCGAGCTGTTCGACGACGAGACCCGCAAGGGCCTGCATCAGCGCGATCTGCTGCGCGTCGAAGTTGCGGGGCACGGTGTCGATGGCGCAGAGCGAGCCGATATTATAGCCGTCCGGCGTGGTCAGCGGGATGCCGGCATAGCTGCGGATATTGGGGTCGCCCGTGACGAGCGGATTCGCGCAAAAGCGCGCGTCATGCTCGGCATCAGTTATGATCAGCGGTTCGTGCTGGCGGATGGTGTAATCACAGAAGGCTACCGCCCGCGGTGTTTCCTCCACGTCGAGGCCGGCATGGGACTTGAACCACTGGCGGTCCTTGTCGATCAGCGAAACCGCCGACATGGGCACGTGCAACATGGCGCGGACAAGGTTGGTGATCTTGTCGAAGGCAGGTTCGGCAGGGCTTTCCAGCACATTGTACCGATCCAGCGCGGCCTGACGGGCCGGTTCGTCGGTCAGCTTGTCGTCGGCCATGATCTCTCCACTGCCAGGCGAGCGCTTATCCCCCCATAGGCGCGTGTGTTACGATCCCTAACATGGGTTGTGCCTGAACTGGCGTGAAAAAACCGCTAACGATGCGTCGAACCGTGGCTGGGCGACGGCTGGTCGCCGGGTTCACTCTTCGCCGAACTTGTCCTCGACCAACGTGACGAGCTTGCCCAGCGCCTCCTCCGCGCCTGGCCCCGTGGCGCTGATGACGATCGAGTCGCCCATCGCCGCGCCCAGCATCATCAGGCCCATGATCGACGTGCCGGTGACGGCGGTGGAGCCTTCCTTCGATACGGTGATCTGCGCGGGCAGGCCGCTCGCCAGGGTCACGAATTTCGCGCTGGCGCGGGCGTGGAGGCCGCGCCGGTTGCTGATCCTGACTTCCTGGCTCCAGTCATTCATGGCGTGCTACCCAATAGTTCTGACGCGACGCTGATATATTTCTGTCCCGCCTCGCGCGCGGCGGCGACCGCGGCGCGCACGTCCATCGCCTTGCGCGCGCTTTCCAGGCGGATGAGCATGGGCAGGTTGATGCCCGCGATGACTTCTATCTCGCCGGCCTTGAGCAGCGAGATGGCGAGGTTGGAAGGGGTGCCACCGAACAGGTCGGTCAGCAGGATGACGCCCGACCCGCTGTTCACGCGGGCGACCGCGGCGGCGATGTCCGCCCGACGGATTTCCATGTCGTCTTCGGGGCCGATGCAGATCGGTTCGATCTGCTGCTGCGGGCCGACCACATGCTCCATGGCGACGATGAATTCCGTCGCCAACGAACCGTGGGTGACAAGTACCAATCCGATCATGCCTGGGAGCCTATTTTCTTCATGAGAATGCTTCCAGGCCCCTCTTTGAGCGCTTCTCCAGGCAGGGCCTGTGGCGCCGATTCCATGTTGCGGTGCGAGACCGTGGGCGAAAAGCCCGCGCCACGCAAGTGGCTCGCGATACGTTCGGCCACATGGACCGAGCGATGCTTGCCGCCGGTGCAGCCGAACGCGACGGTGATGTACGCCTTCCCCGCGTCGGCGTAACGCGGCAGCAGCGTGACGAGCAGTTCCTCGATCTTCGCTAGCGCCTCCTCATAAGCCGGGTCGGCGGCGATATAGGCGGCGACGGCGGGGTCCAGGCCGGTATGCGGGCGCAGTTCCTCGTCCCAGTGCGGATTGCGCAGGAAACGCATGTCGAACATCAGATCGGCATTGCGCGGCACTCCGCGCGAAAAGCCGAAGGACAGGATGGTCAGCACGGGTTCGGACAGATGCTGGCGCGAGAAGCGGGCGCGGATTTCCTGTTGCAGCGCATTGCTGGTCAGGCTGGTCGTGTCGATGACCTGGCTGGCCCAGCGGCGCAGCGGCTCCATCATCTCGCGCTCGCGGGCGATGCCGTCGGCGGCGGGGCGATCGAGCGCGAGGGGGTGACGGCGGCGGGTTTCGGCGAAGCGACGCTCCAGTTCGGAGCCGGCGCAGTCGAGGAACAGGGTTTCGATGTCGCGGCCCTGCTCGTCGCGCAGCGCGCGGATACGCCGGACGATGCCGCGCGCGTCGAAGCCGCGGGTGCGCGCGTCGATGCCGACGGCGAGCGGGCGGTCTTCGGCGGCGTGGCCGGCGGGCAGGGGCGTGTCGAGCAGCCGGTCGAGCAGGACGAGCGGCAGGTTGTCGACGACCTCCCAGCCCATGTCCTCCAGCGTCTTGAGCGCGGTGGTCTTGCCCGCGCCGGACAGGCCCGAGAGGAGCAATATGGTCTTGGCGGGGACTTCCTCGGTCATGCGGCGATGGCCCGCAGCGCCAGTTCGACCTTGATCGGGGCGGAGGCTTCGAGCGGAGCGAGCTGGACCAGCGGCACGTCGAGGCCCGCAATCGTGCGATGCTGCGGCGTCATCGGCAGGCGATCGACCGGGGCGGACAGGTCTACCATCAGCGCCACCGGCGCGTTCTGGACATAAGGCATGGCGACGATGCCGAGGCCCCGCACTTCCATCCGGCCGGAAATGGTGGCCGGGGGGCTGGCGCGCAGGCCGACGTCGATGCGCTCGACCAGCGTATAGTCGTCGCTGACGAGCGTTGCCCCGCGATCGATGAGGCGTAAGGCGAGGTCGGATTTGCCCGCGCCGCTGGCGCCCGAGAGCAGCACGGCGCGGCCGTCGATCGCGACGGTGGTCGCGTGCAGCGTTTCCGAGGAGAGAGCGCCCGTCATCCGATGCGCTTCTAAACCTTCATGGGCGCGCTGGGAACCGGATTAGCCATTATTCCGAGATCATGCCGGGATCGCGATCGACCGCCATGGGCAGGCGCACGACGAAGCAGGCCCCGCTTTGCGCATCCGGCCGGTCGCCGATCGCGATGCGGCCCTGATGCCCCTCGACAATGGAGCGGGCGATGGCGAGGCCCAGGCCCGAATGCTTGCCGAACGCCTCGCCCTCCGGGCGGACGGAATGGAAGCGGCGGAAGATATGTTCGCGCTCGCTTTCGGGCACGCCGGGGCCTTCATCCTCGACACTGACCAGGACCTGATCGTCGGCGACGGTGGCGATGATCTGCACCAGCCCGTCATCGGGGGAGAAGGAAATGGCGTTGTCGATCAGGTTGTCGAGCACGCGGATCAGCCGCTGTTCCTCGCCCAGCACGACGGCGACGTCCTTGCGCGGGCGGGCGAAGGCCAGGCGGACGCCGCGCGACACGCCGCGCGCTTCGCGGGCGACGACCATGCGCTCGATCAGCATGCCAAGGTCGATCGCTTCGAAGCGGGTGCGCGAGAGCTGGGCGTCGATGCGGGAGGCTTCGGCGATGTCGGTAACGAGGCGGTCGAGCCGGCGGACATCGTCCTGCGCGATGGCCATCAATTGCGCGCGCAGCTCGGGCTTGTCCACCCGGTCGAGCGCGTCGAGGGCGGAGCGCAGCGAAGCGATGGGGTTTTTGAGTTCGTGCGACACGTCGGCAGCGAAGGCGTCGGTTGCGTCGATCCGCTGGCGCAGGGCGTGGCTCATGTCCGACAAAGCGCGGGCGAGCATGCCGATTTCGTCCCGGCGATCGGGCAGGCGGGGCACGGTGACTTCGCGCGCACGGCCCAGGCGCACGCGCACGGCGGCGCGAGCGAGGCGCTGCAACGGCTGAACGATGGTGCGGGCGAGGAACAGCGACAGCAGGATCGAGGCCAGCACCGCGATGGCGAGCACGATGCCCAGGCGCAGCCGTTCGGCGCGGACGGTGCGGGTGATGTCGCGGGCGTTTTCGGTCGCCAACAGGCTGGTGCCGTCCCTGACGGGCGCGGCGGCGGAGATGACGAAGGTGCGATCGGGCGCATAGCGGTTGAGCGCCTGCGGCTGGCCGGTGCGGCGGGCGGCGACGATTTCGGGCCAGGCTTCGGCGCGGTCCTGCGCGGGTTCCTCGAAATTGGGCGGGCGGTCGGCGAACACGACCTTGTCCATCGCCTTGTCGAGGAAGCGCGCGACATGGCGACGCCAGCCTTCATCCTCCGGCGAGCGCAGGCGCCATTTGGGCGCGTCCATGGCGAAACTGTCGGACAGCAGTCGGCCGTCGGCGGCGTAGCGGCGGACACGGTCATCGGTCTGGCGCGCATAAGCGGCGATCAGGGCGTCCTGACGGTCAGCCGGGGCGTTTTCCAGGCCAATGGCCAACAGCCGCAGTTCGCGCGCCGACTGTTCCAGCCGGTCGTCGACAATGCGGGTGCGGTAGCTGTCGAGATAGAAGAAGCCGCCCGCGAGCAGCGCCAGCGCGAACACGTTGACTGCCAAGATGCGGGGGGTCAGGCTGACCCGCCCCGTCCAGGGACCGCGCAGGCTCACGCTCATTCCTCCGAGAATCGGTATCCGGCGCCATAGAGCGTGTCGATGGCGTTGAATTCGGGATCGGCCTCCCGGAACTTGCGGCGCAGGCGCTTGATGTGGCTGTCGATCGTGCGGTCGTCGACATAGACATCGTCCTGATAGGCGGTGTCCATCAGCTGGTTGCGGTTCTTGACCACGCCGGGGCGCTGGGCGAGCGCTTCCAGGATCAGGAATTCGGTGACGGTCAGCGTGACGTTTTTGCCCTTCCACTTCACGCGGTGGCGGGCGGGGTCCATTTCCAGCTGGCCGCGCAGGATCGGCTCGGCGGCCGGCTCGTCGGGGGCGGGGGGCGTCTGGACGGCTTCGGCGCGGCGCAGGATGGCGCGGATGCGGGCGATCAGCAGGCGCTGCGAGAAGGGTTTGGAGATATAGTCGTCCGCACCCATGGCCAGGCCCAGCGCCTCGTCCAGCTCATCGGCCTTGGAGGTGAGGAAGATGACTGGCATCGCGCTCTTTTCCCTTAGGCGACGCAGCAGCTCCAGACCGTCCATGCGGGGCATCTTGATGTCGAACACGCCCAGGTCCGCCGGATTTTCGGCCAGCGCCTTCAGCGCGGAATCGGGGTCGGAATAGACGCGCGTCAGGAAGCCTTCGGCCTGCAGCGCGATGGAGACCGAAGTCAGGATATTCTTGTCGTCGTCGACCAGCGCGATCGTGGCGCTCATGCTCGGGTCCCGTCCATATTCATTGGCCAGCGTTAGACGATGGGCCGGCGGGCCGCAAGGAAAGCGGCGGCGCGGCGGCGGCGTGAAGCCGCTGTCCCATAACGGAAAAGATTGGCCAGTATTGCTGTCGGGTTGCCTGCCCACGGATTTGACGGCCAAGGGACAAATGCTTATGCCTCTCGATAGTGGGAGCAATTGTGGCGAGGCGAACACACGGATTCGTAGCGGGGGGCAGGTCGATAGCGACCGCTTTTCACGCCAAAACATAAGTTTTTCTATCGGGAGTAAAGGCGTGCAGGCCAAATCCTCTATCACCCTCGAACAGCAGGGTATTACGACCAAGGCGACGCAGTTCTGGAACCTTGGCACGCCGCAGCTGATCGAAGCTGCGGTCAGCAATGGCGAGGGCATTCTGTCCAAGGACGGCCCGCTGGTCGTCAAGACCGGCAAGCACACCGGCCGCAGCGCCAACGACAAGTTCATCGTCAAGGACGCCGAGACCGAATCGACCGTCTGGTGGGGCAAGACCAACGTGCCGATGACGCCGGAGCATTTCGCGGCGCTCAAGGCCGACTTCCTGACCGCGCTGGAGGGCAAGGAAAAGCTCTACGTCGCCGACCTGTTCGGCGGTTCGCAGCCCGAGCATCGCGTGCGGGTGCGCGTGATCAACGAGTTCGCCTGGCACAACCAGTTCATCCGCACCCTGCTGGTGCGTCCGACCGCCGAAGAGCTGCCGGGCTTTGACCCCGAATACACCATCATCGACCTGCCGACCTTCGCCGCCGATCCGGCGCGCCATGGCTGCCGCAGCGAGACCGTGATCGCGGTCAACTTCACCGAGAAGCTGATCCTGATCGGCGGCACGCGCTATGCCGGCGAGATGAAGAAGTCGGTGTTCGGCATCCTCAACTATCTGCTGCCGACCAAGGGCGTGATGCCGATGCACTGTTCGGCCAATATCGGCCCGGACGGCGACACGGCGGTGTTCTTCGGCCTGTCGGGCACCGGCAAGACGACGCTGTCGGCCGACGCCAGCCGCACCCTGATCGGTGACGACGAGCATGGCTGGTCGGACACGGCGGTCTTCAACTTCGAAGGCGGCTGCTACGCCAAGATGATCAACCTGTCGGCCGAGGCCGAGCCGGAGATCTACGCCACCACCAAGCGTTTCGGCACGGTGCTGGAAAATGTCGTCATCGATGAGACCACGCGCGAGATCGACCTGGACGACAACTCGCTGGCCGAAAACAGCCGCGGTTCCTACCCGATCCACTTCATCCCGAACACGTCGGAGAAGAACCTCGGTCCGGTCCCGAAGAACATCATCTTCCTGACGGCGGACGCTTATGGCGTTCTGCCGCCGATCGCGCGGCTGACGCCGGATCAGGCGATGTATCACTTCCTGTCGGGCTATACCGCGCGCGTCGCGGGCACCGAGATCGGCGTGACGGAGCCGACCGCGACCTTCTCGACCTGCTTCGGCGCGCCGTTCATGCCGCGTCACCCCACCGTCTACGGCAACCTGCTCAAGGAGCGGATCGCCAAGGGCGGCGTCACCTGCTGGCTGGTCAACACCGGCTGGGCGGGCGGCAAGGCGACGATGCCGGGGATCAAGCGCATGCCGATCAAGGTCACGCGCGCCCTGCTGAACGCGGCGCTGGACGGCAGCCTCAATGGCGTCGAGTTCCGCACCGACCCCAACTTCGGTTTCGAAGTGCCGGTGGCGGTGAACGGCGTCGAGTCGACGATCCTCGATCCGCGCGCGATGTGGGCCGACAAGGAAGCCTATGACGAGACGGCGGCGAAGCTGGTCAACCAGTTCGTCGACAATTTCGCCCAGTTCCTGGACCATGTCGACGATTCGGTGCGCGATGCGGCGCTGACGGCGGCCTGACAGCGTTAAATCGGGTTTTAAAGGGCGCGGGAGCTTCGGCTTCCGCGCCCTTTTGCTTTTGGCGCGGGCTGATCGGTGTTAGGAACAGGGCAGTTCCACGCGGGAGATTGAAGATGGGCATGTTCGACGGTTTGCTGGGCAATCTGGGTGGTCTGGAAGCGATCGCGGCGAAGATCGGCCTCAGCCCCGAGCAGATGCAGGGCCTGATGAGCGAGATCAGCGCGAAGATCGGCAGCGGCGACACCAGCGTGTCCGCGCTCGCTGAAACGGCGGCGGCGCATGGCGTATCGGCCGACAAGCTGCAGGAGTTGATGGGGCAGTTCGGCGGGCCCGAAGCGATCATGGGCAAGCTGGGCGGCATGTTCGACAAGGATGGTGACGGCAATCCGATGAACGAACTGGGCGGGCTGGCCAAGGGCCTGTTCGGCTGAGGATGCGTGTGGCGGGGCAGGGCAAGAGCCTGCCCCGTCCTCATTTCGGCAGCCGCCAGCTGAGCGTGGTGTCGAGATAGCGCAGGCCCGCATAGTCCGGGGTGGCGGGGGCCATGTCGAACCGGGCGCGTTGCAGGATCAGGCGGCAGCTGTAATTGTCGAGCAGGGCGGTGCGGAGGCCGGGACCCTGGCTCGGGCGGCAGCTGCGGATCGCGCCGTCGCGAGCGATGCCGATCCGCACGGCGCTGACGCTTTCGAGGCTGTAGCGCATGGCCATTGACGGATAGTCCTCCGCCGCGATCTGCATGATGAGACGCCCGTCCGATTTGCCGAGCATGTCCTGCGGCGCGATGTCGTCGGCGGGATAAATGATCGCGAGGTTCCGGTAGCCCGGATGCGCGAGTGCGAACATCCGGCGACCGGGGGCGTCCGGTGCAGGGTTGTTGAAGAAGCTGAAGCGGATATCGAGAAAGCCGCGCCGCCAGGGCAGGTCCATGCCCTGAAGCGGGTGGAAGCGCGCGCTCTGGACCAGCTGGGCGCAGGCGGTCTGCTCGGGCTTTTGCGGGGGCGAGGAGGGCATGTCGCAGCCGATCGGGTTGCCGGCCGTGTCGAACCACAACCGGACCGTGAAGGACAGGCCCGCACCGCCTTGGGGTGGATCGACGTCAAATTCCGCAGGGTCCGGTTCGAAGGTGAAGGTGCCGGCACCGTCGAGTTCGACATTGTCCTGCGTGATCGTGACCGACGGCTGGTCGTTCGCGACCGGAGACAGGGGTGCGGCCTGCGCCAATGCGGCCGCGAGAAGGAGCGGGGAGGCCATTATTTCTTCGCCAGCTCTTCCTTGAAGGCTTCCAGGCTGAGCGGGCGGCCGAGGAAGTCCGCGATCAGGTCGTTGGCGTCGCGCGAGCCGCCCGGTTCCAGCACCAGCTTGCGATAGCGCATGGCGGTCGCGCGATCGCGGATACCCGCCGCCTTGAACCGGGTGAACAGGTCGAGCGCGATCGCCTTCGACCAGATGTACGTATAATAGACCGCCGAGTAACCGTCGAGATGGCCGAAGGCGGCATAGCCATGGGTGCCCGGCGCTGGCTGGAACAGCGAGTAGCGACGGATCTGCTGATCATAGAGGCTGTCGATATCGAAGTCGGGCAGGCGGTTGTAGAAGTTCAAGGAGACGGCGGCGTAAGCGAGCTGGCCCTTCAACGACCCTGCCTGACCGAAGCGGCGGCCGGCGTTCATTTTTTCGACGAGGGCCTGCGGGATCGGTTCGCCGGCCGGGTTGGAGGCAAAGGTCTTGAGCGTGTCATAGTCCCAGGTCCATTCTTCCAGCAGTTGCGAGGGCGCTT
Organism: Sphingobium sp.; assembly: GCA_044237945.1. GTDB lineage: Bacteria > Pseudomonadota > Alphaproteobacteria > Sphingomonadales > Sphingomonadaceae > Sphingobium. Next base: position 38,042 of record JBIIEH010000027.1, read on the forward strand.
CGATGAAGTCCCATTGCAGCTTGTCCATCGACTGGGTCGCATAGCGGGTGTGGCCCGAATAGAGCGCGTGGATCAGATGGCCGAATTCGTGGAGGAAGGTTTCCACGTCGCGATGATCCATCGCGCCGGTTGCGGGGAAGTTGCAGATCAGCGCGCCAACGGGGATCTGCTGTCCTTCCACGCCGGTGCGGATCGGGAACTGGGCGGCGTGGTTGTACTTGCCCGCGCGCGGATGCATGTCGAGGTAGAAGCGGCCGATCAGCCGCTGGCCGTCATAGAGTTCCCAGGCGGTGACGCTCTTGTCCCAGACCGGCGTGTCCCAGGGGCGGATGTCCGCGCCGAACAGGTCGCCCATCAGCTTGAAGATGCCTGCGCGCGCCTTGTCATAGGTGAAATATTGGCGGACTTCGGCGGCGTCCACGGCATATTTCTGCTTGCGTAGCAGGTTCTTCATATAGCTGTTGTCCCATGTCTCCAGCCGCTCGATGCTGGGGTCCACGGTCTTGGCGAAGGCGAGCAGTTCGGCGTAATCGGCTTCCGCGCCGGGCTTGGCCGCGACATTGGCGTCATCGAGGAAGCCGGCGGCGCGTTCGGGCGAGCCGATCATCTTGTCCGCCGTGACAAGCTGCGCATAATCGGTGTAGCCCAGCAGCCTAGCCAGCGCATAGCGCTTTTCCAGCAGGGTCTTGAGCACCGCCTGATTCTTTGGCCAGGCGCGATTGGAAAAGCCGGTCAGCACCTTCTGCCGGGTGGCGCGGATGCTGGCGAATTCGAACACCGGGACGACATCGGGATAATCATAGGTCAGGTGGACGAAGCCGTCGGCGGCGGGCTTGTGCGCGTCCAGCCAGTCCTGCGGCATGCCGGCCAGTTCTTCGGGCTTGAGCGTCATGTCGCCCTTGTCGTCGCGGATGTTCGCGCCGAACTGGACGCCCGTCTCGGTGATCTCCTTCTGCAACTGGGTGATTTGCGCACGGGTCGCGTCATCCTTGTCGACGCCGGCGAGGCGGTAGGTGGTCAGCATCTTGGCGAGGGTGAAGGCGCTGGCCTTGTCCAGGCCCCTGGTCGGGATCGCGGACAGGCGGTTGTAGATGGGACGCGACAGGCCGATCTGGGTCGAGAGGTCGGAGATCTTCTGGTAGCAGGTTTCAGCGGCCGTGCGGACGGCGGCGTCGCTGTTGGTCTGCGAGACGGTGTACATTTCGCCGCCGCCATCGCTGATGGTCATTTGCAGCGCGTCATAGGCGGTGAAATCGGCGGCCATGGTCGCGCGGCCGGTGCGTGCCTCCAGCGCGGCGCGGGCCTTGCCGATGCCGGTGAGCAGATCGGTGCAGCGGGCGTCGACGGCCTTCGCATCGGTCGTGGCGAGCGGCAGCGGCGTGAGCAGCGCGACGGCGTCGGCATAGCCCTGAGCCATGGCGGCGGGCGCGGTGGAGGCGAGGATCAGGGCGATCGACAGCGCTGCGCGGCGGGTGGATTTTGACGCTCGGTTCGGCATGATGGTGGCCCCTGCTGGATGACGCCCTCATCGTGGCCCAAGCAGGCGGCACAGGCAAGGAGGGGGCGGGCAAGAAGGGCGCTTGGCGCTTGCCTGGATTTAGCCGACCGATTAACAGCTTTAGCGGGGGCAAGCTTTTTTAGCCTTGCCATCGGAAGGCAGAGCGGCCATCCGCTTTGCATCATTATTGCGAACGATCCGCAACTGCCTCGCAGGAGCAACTGGACGTTCCCCTCGACGGAAAGCGAAGCACCAAGTGAACGATGTGACCACCGACAAGCCGGTTCTGGAGCCTACCGGGGCGCTGAGCGTGGAGACGGTGCTGTCCGTGCGCCACTGGAACGAGCATCTGTTCAGCTTCCGCATCAGCCGTCCGGCTAGCTTCCGCTTCCGCTCGGGCGAGTTCATCATGATCGGTCTGATGGGCGACAATGGCAAGCCGCTGCTGCGCGCCTATTCGGTCGCCAGCCCGAGCTGGGACGAGGAAATCGAGTTCCTGTCGATCAAGGTGCAGGACGGGCCGCTGACCAGCAAGTTGCAGCTGATCCAGCCGGGCGACCAGATCTATCTGGGCCGCAAGCCCACCGGCACGCTGGTCACCGACGCGCTGCTGCCGGGCAAGCGGCTGTTCATGCTGTCGACCGGCACGGGCCTGGCCCCCTTCCTGAGCCTGTCGCGCGACCCGGACGTGTATGAGTTCTACGAGCAGGTCATCATCGTCCATTCGGTGCGCCGCGTCAGCGATCTGGCGTTCGGCGACGAGATGCGCGCGAAATGGGCGACCGATCCCCTGGTGGCGGAGCAGGCGGAAACGCAGTTTCATTATGTGCCGACCTGCACCCGCGAGCCGTTCGAGGGCAACAGCGTCCGCATCGACAAGCTGATCGAGAACGGCAAGCTGTTCGAGGGGATTCCGGGGCCGGCGAAGTTCGATCCCGAAACCGACCGGATCATGATGTGCGGCAGCATGGAGATGATCAAGCAGTTCGGCGCCTTCTTCGAGGACAATGGCTTCCCCGAAGGCTCCAACGCGGCGCCGGGCGCGTTCGTGATCGAGCGCGCGTTCGTAGGCTGAGGCGCTCTAGAGTGATTTCGAGCCAGATGGCATCATCTGGCGGCTCGGAAATCATGGAAAACAAACAATATCTGGCGTCTGTCCGGTTCAATATGAGCCGGACAGACGCCAGGTCTCACCATCGCAAGCGAGGCCACGTCCTCCCCCGATCGATCGGGTTGATGTCCGGGACGGCCCGGCCTTCTTGAGGAAAGGAGGGCCGGCATGGCCTGGGTCTATCTGGGTATCGCGGGGCTGCTGGAAATCGTTTGGGCGAGTGCGATGAAGCAGTCGCATAGTTTTTCGCGACTGCTCCCCAGCATCGTCACTCTGGTCGCGATGATCGGCAGCTTCGCGCTGCTGGCGCTGGCGATGCGGAGCCTGCCGCTGGGCACGGCCTATGGCATATGGACCGGGATTGGCGCGGTAGGCGCGTTTCTGGTCGGCATCGCGTTCATGGGCGAGGCGGTGACGATCGCGCGGCTGGCGGCGGCGGGGCTGATCCTTGCGGGAATTGTCCTCATGAAGATTGCGACGCCGGGATAACCGTCGACGGAGCCTTTGGGGGCAGGGGGAACAGGCGCGTGAAGCGTTCGGCCAGGGCGCGGTCGCCCTCGATGGTGAGGGCGTGGGCCATCGCGTCGAAGCTCTGTCCGCCATAGACCACGGCGGCGAAGGCATTGGGGTCGCCGGAGAAGATCACGTCCGCGCCGTTGGCCTCGCCGCGATCGGCGGTGAAATCGCCGTCTTTCAGGATCAGCCGGAAGCTCTCTTCGCCAAAGCGCAGGCCGATGGTCGCGTCCATATCGCCGATGGCGCTGCGGTCGATCATCGTGCGCATGGAGAGGATCACCGACACATTGCTCATCGGCATGCCCGGCTGCATCGTAGGCGATCGGCAGGCCCAGCGGCCCAGCACCTGGAACAGGACTTCCGACTCGCGGCCCCATTGCGTCAATTCGTAGATCTGGCTGGCGGCGGGCGGGGGTAGGCGGCGGCGGATGAGGATGCTGGCGGCCTCCAGTTCCTCGAGCCGCTGGGTCAGCACATTGGCGCTGATTCCGGGCAGGCTGGCGCGCAGGTCGGTAAAGCGCTTCGGCCCCAGCATCAGTTCGCGCATGATCGGCATCGCCCAGCGATCCCCCACCAGGTCGAGCGCATGGGCGGTAGCGCAGCCATCCTGATAGGCGCGTTTTTTGGGATTTTGACTCATTAGTTATCTTTTCTAACTTTCATGTTGTATAAGATAATTGAGTAGTGCAGAAAATGCAAGTCAGCGATTCGGGCGATGGATGCGGATCGCGGTGAACCAGAGATATTGAGGAGAAGAGCGATGACAGACGCGACCAGCCCCAAGATGATCTTCGTCAACCTGCCGGTGACCGACCTGCCAAAGTCGATCGCTTTCTATCAGGCGGTGGGCGCGACGCGGAACGACCATTTCGCTGACGACAGCGCGCAGTGCATGGTCATTTCCGACACGATTTTTGTGATGCTGCTCACGCATGAGCGCTTTTCCAGCTTCACGTCGCGCAAGATCCCCAATGCGCATGAAACGGCGCAGATGCTGCTTTGCCTGTCGGAAAACAGCCGCGCCGATGTCGAGGCGACGGTGGGCAAGGCGCTGGCGGCGGGCGGCACGCAGCCCAATCCGGTGCAGGACCATGGCTTCATGTACGGCAGCAATTTTGCCGATCCGGACGGCCATATCTGGGAAGTGATGTGGATGGACCCGGCGGCGATCCCGTCCGGCGCGGAGGAACCCGTCGCCGCCTGAACGATAACAGCGAAGGAGAGAGACGATGACCTATGTGGACGGATTTCTGGTGCCCGTGCCTCGGGCGAACATGGACCGCTATCGCGAGATGGCCGAACTGGCCGCGCAGGTGTGGATGGACCATGGCGCGCTCGATTACATGGAAGCCTGGGAAGATGATGTGAAGCCCGGCAAGGTCAACGACTTCCGCACGGCGGTGATCGCCGAGGAGGATGAGGTCGTCGTCTTTTCCTGGGTCGTGTGGCCCAGCAAGGAAGCGCGTGACACCGGCAGCGAGAAGGTGATGGCTGACCCGCGACTGAAGGATCATGGCGACAAGATGCCCTTTTCTGGCGCGCGCATGATTTATGGCGGGTTTGCGCCGTTTGTTGAACGAAAAGCATGACAGCTTTCCCGTCATGCTGAATCTGTTTCAGCATGACGGGTGCGGGGCTGATCCTGATTTCCCGAGGAGACCTGACATGACCGACATGACCGGCAAGTTCTTCTGGTACGAACTGATGACCAGTGACGCGGAGGCAGCGCTGGCCTTTTATGGCGATGTGGTGGGCTGGACGTCCCAGGCGTTCGGCGGTGAGCGGCAGGACGATCCCTATCATGTGATTTCCAGCTCCGTGGGCCAGATGGGCGGGGTCATGAAGATCCCGGCCGAGGCGAAGGATTGCGGCATGACGCCCTGGTGGGGCGGCTATATCGGGTCGGCGGATGTCGATGCGGACGTGGCGCGGCTGGTGGCGGCGGGCGCGTCCGAGCGGCGGCCGGCGGAAGATATTCCGGGCGTTGGCCGCTTTGCCGTGATGGGCGATCCGGGCGGCGCGACCTTCCTGCTGCTCAAGGGCGACGGCGATGGCGAAGATATGCCGGCGGCGACGGGCATGTCGTCGGGGCAGGTCGGCTGGCACGAACTGTACAGCGAAGATTATGAGGCGGACCTGGCCTTCTACACCGGGCAGTTTGGCTGGGAGAAGGGCGAGGCGATGGATATGGGGCCGATGGGGACCTATCAGTTGCTCTCGCAAAAGGGTTCGACGGCGTTCGACGGGATGACCGGCGCGATCATGCCCAAGCCGGCGGAAGTACCGATGCCGCTGTGGCTGTTCTACTTCGCGGTCGAGGACATCGATATAGCCGACACAAAGATCAAGGCCGGTGGCGGCAGCGTTTTGCAGGGACCGATGGAGGTGCCCGGCGGCGCCTGGGTGATCCAGGCGACTGATCCGCAGGGCGCGATGTTCGCGGTCGTGGGATGGCGCAAGAGCTAAGGAGAGAGGCAATGTCAAAAATTTCCCCCTGCCTGTGGTTCGACGGCAAGGCCGAGGAGGCCGCGAACTTCTATGTGTCCCTGTTCGGCGACGGGTCGATCGATGCGATCAGCCGCTATCCCGAGCATAATCCCACGCCCGCGCCGTTCGCGCCGGGGCAAGTGCTGGTGGTGGAGTTCACCCTGTTCGGCCAGTCCTATCAGGCGCTGAACGGAGGCCCCGAATTTCTGGCGAACGAGGCGGTGTCGCTGGCCGTCGGATGCCGCGACCAGGCGGAAGTGGACCGCTATTTCGAGGCGCTGACGGCCGATGGCGGATCGCCGGCGCCCTGTGGCTGGGTGAAGGACAAATACGGCTTTTCCTGGCAGCTTCAGCCCGACGCGATCATGGCGATGCACCGCAGCGGCGACGCGGTAGCTGTCGCGCGGATGATGGACGCGATGATGACGATGCAGAAGCTGGACATCGCGGTGCTGACCGCCGCGTTCGAGGGGGAAACGGTATGAGCGAGCATGAGCTGTCGGTGAGCGTGCTGATCGCCGCGCCGCGCGAAATCTGCTGGAAGGTGTGGACGGACCTGAAGGACGAATGGTTCTGTCCCAAGCCCTGGCGGGCGGAGGTGGTCGAGGAGGACCTGCGCGCCGGAGGGCGCAGCTGCATCCAGATGTTCGGCCCCGATGGTGAGGAAACCGGGCCGATGGAGGGCATATTTCTGGAGGTCGTGCCGAACGAGCGGATCGTCACGACTGACGCTTACCGGGCTGGATGGACGCCGCAGCCGGCGTTCATGACCGCAATCTGGAGCTTCGCCGACGAAGGCGAGGGGACGCGCATGACCGCGACCGCCCGGCATTGGGACGCAGAGGCGAAGGCGAAGCATGAGGAAATGGGCTTCCACCCCGGCTGGGACATGATGGCGCAGCAGTTCAAAGAGCTGTGCGAGACGTCTGCGGCGAGTGCCTGACTCCGGCCTGGGGGCGTAAGCGCAAAAAAAAGGGACGCCGGAATTCCGGTCGCCCCTTTTCTTGCTACCCTGGCTCCTGCGCTCAGGCCTTTTAACTCTTACGCCTTGTAGACGAGGTCCACCGCCGCGCGGAACTTCGCCATGTCGTCGGCGGAACCGACGGTGACGCGCGAGACGTTGGGCCAGATCGCCCAGCTGCGGCCGATCTGCACCTTTTCGGGCGAGGCGAGCAGCGCCGCCTGCATTTCCTTGGCCGGCTTCTTCCAATCGACCATGAACATGTTGGCCTGGCTGCCGGGGTGCACTTCGATGCCCTTCTTGGTGAGCCAGGCGATCGTTTCCTCGCGGTTGCCGATCATCTCTTCACGGCGCGCCTTGATGAGGCCGGCTTCCTTGTAAACCGCGTTGCCGCAGGCCATGGCGGTGATCGACAGGCCACCAGCCGACGGGCCGAACAGCATGATCTTCTTCTGCACTTCGGGGTCGGCGAAGGTGAGGCCCAGGCGGACGCCGGCCATGCCGAACAGCTTCGAGAAGGTCCGCATGACGATGATGTCCTTGCGGGCGCCCATCAGCGAGGTGGCGCTGGGGGCGCCGGAGAAGTGCAGATAGGCTTCGTCCACCAGCAGCATCGCGCCGGCGGGCTTGTTTTCCAGCAGCCACTTGATGTCCTCCAGCGGCGTGATCGTGCCGGTGGGGTTGTTGGGCGTGCAGATATAATAGAGGCCGGCGTTCGGGTTGGCGGCCAGCATGGCCTTCACGTCATGGCCCTTGCCGATGGCCTGCGGGGCCTTGGCGATGGGCGCCTTCATGTAATCGGCGGTGCGCCAGGCGGATTCAAAGGTCGGATCGGCGGTGACCAGGCCGGCGGTCGGCGAGCAATAGGCGGCGGTGACGCTGACCAGCGGGCCGCCCGAGCCGGGCCACACCATGATATTGGCTTCGGGAATGCCCTCGACCGCAGCGACGGTCTTGACCAGGTCGCCGCGATAATTGTCGGGATCATACCAGTTGCCGAACGACGCGGCCTTCTGGATCGCGTCCACGCCCGAGGGGAAGGGGCCGGTCCAGCACTCGTTGGCGCCGATGCGAACCGCGCCCTTGATGCCGCGTCCGGCCTGCTGCTGCGCGAAGGCGGCGCCGCTGAGCATCTGGTTGGCGGCGGCGCCGGCGCCGATCAGCGCGGCGACCTTCGCCAGCGTGCGGCGCGAATAGCCGCGCTCCAGCAGATCGTCCCTGGCTTCCTTGTTCAGCATCTCGGTCATGTCAGTCCCTCTGGCTTTTCTGTAACAGGATATTCTGACCTGCATGACGAAGCGGCGACATATTTCCGCAATGCGCCAGAGGCGATTTTTGTAACAATCGTCGATGGCCGCACGGCTGCGCTTTTACGTTACTGTTCACGCACTTGGCGCAAGCACCGGATGGCGCAGGCGCAGCTCGTCCATCAGCTGTTCGATAGCGGCGATCTGGGCGATCGATCCGGTCGGATCGATCGCCCAGTTGCAGTGCGGATGGGTGGCGACGCTGTAGAGGCGAACGGGGCCGATGCGCTGTCGCCAGGCATGCTTGGCCCCGCCATGGTCGCGCACCAGGCGCGCCACCAGCATGTCGCTCAGTTGATCGGCCGTCATTGCGCGTCGGGATGGATCAAGCCTTCCACACCTTGTCGATGGCGGCGTTGAAGGCTTCCATTTCGGCCATGGAGCCGACCGACACGCGCGACACGGTCGGCCAGATCGCCCAGCTGCGGCCGATCTGGACATTCTCCGCCATCAGCGCCTCCATCATCGGCTTGGCGGGCTTGCCCCAGTCGATCATGAACATATTGGCATGGCTGCCGGGGATGACCTTGATCCCCTTCGCGGTCAGATGGTCGATCGCCTTGGTGCGGGCGGCGACCATTTCGGCGCGGCGCGCCTTGATGAGATCGGCCTGCGCGACCGACACCGTCCCGCAGGCGACGGCGGTCATCGGCAGCATGAAGGAGACGAAGTCGCCGTCATAGCGCATCATCTTCTTCATGAGTTCGGGGCTGGCGAAGGTCAGGCCCAGGCGCATGCCGGCCATGCCGAACAGCTTCGAGAAGGTCCGCAGCACCAGAATATCGTCGCGGGTCGCGGCCATCTTCGCCGCGTTCGGGCCGTCATACCAATGGATATAGGCTTCATCGATGACCAGGATCGAATCCTTGGGCTTGTTGTCGGCCAGCCATTGCAGGTCGGCGATCGGCGTGATCGTGCCGGTGGGGTTGTTGGGCGAGCAGACATAATAGACGCCGGCATTGGGGTCCGCCGCCAGCATCGCCTTGACGTCATGGGCATAATCCTTGGTCAGCGGCACCTTGGTGACCTTCGCGCCGATCCAGTCGCCGGTGCGCCAGATCGCCTCATAGGCCGGATCGCCCGTCACGATGCCGCGCGTGGGCGAGGCATAGGCGATGGCGACGCGGCTGAGCGGATCGGAGGAGCCGGGCCAGGCGGTGATGCGGTCGGCGGGGATGCCTTCGACTTCGGCTACGGCGGCGAACAGCTTGGCATGCTCGTCATCGGGTTCGTAGCGATTGCCTTCGGTCACCAGCTTGAAGGCGGCTTCCTGCGCGACCGGGAAGGGGCCGGTCCAGCATTCGTTTGCGCCGATCAGCACCGCGCCCTTCTTGGGCTTGGCGGCCTGCTGGGCGCCCGCTTCGCCGAAGCGGACGAACGCGGCGCCGGCGCCGATCAGCGCGGCGACCTTCGCCAGTTGGCGGCGCGAATAGCCGCGGTCGATGAGGTCCTGTTCGATTTCGGGGGTAAGATGGGTCGACATCCTGCTGTCTCCTGACGGTAAGGCGGACATGTTTGGGCTTGAAAACGAAGCTATCGGGCTTACCCGCCACAAAAATGGCCGGTTGCGCAAGATTGGCTATCTTTGCGCCAAGGGAATGGCGTTGGCCAAGGGAATGACGTTGGAAAGCGTGGCCATGATCTGTTAGCCGTCATTATCATGTCCAGCACCCCCGCCGCCGCCGCCCGTCAGATATTGGTCCGCTTGCAGGAAGTCATGGCCGCGCGGACCAGCGCGCAGGCCAAGCTGAACAAGGTGGTCGAGATCATCGGCGAATCGCTGTCGAGCGAGGTCTGCTCCATCTATCTGCTTCGCGAAGGCGTGCTGGAGCTGTTCGCGACACGCGGCCTCAAGCAGGAGGCGGTGCATGTCACCCGCATGGCGATGGGCGAGGGGCTGGTCGGCCTGATCGCGACCAATGTGGAGACGCTGAACCTGGACGAGGCGGCGGCCCATCCCGACTTTTCCTATCGGCCCGAAACCGGCGAGGACATGTATCACAGCTTCGCGGGCGTGCCCATTGTACGGCGCGAGCGGTCGATCGGCGTCCTGTGCGTGCAGCATATGGACCCGCGCAAATATGAGGAAGTCGAGATCGAGGCGTTGCAGACGGTGGCCATGGTGCTGTCGGAACTGATCGCCCATGCCGAACTGGCCGATAATGGCCCGCAGGATTCGCGCATTCTGGACACCGGGCCGACGATGTTCAACGGCCTGCAACTGGTGCTGGGCATGGCCCGGGGCCATGCGGTCTATCACCAGCCGCGCGTCCATATCGAGCATACCGTGGCGGAGGATACCGAGGCCGAGCGGCAGCGGGTGATTTCCGCCTTCGCCAAGATGCGCGAGCAGATCGAGCGGATGACGACGACCGCCGATTTCGGCATGGACGGCGAGCATCAGGAGGTCCTGGAGACCTACAAGATGTTTGCCTATGACGAAGGCTGGGTGCGCCGCATCAACGAGGCGATCGACAGCGGCCTGACCGCCGAGGCGGCGATCGAACGGGTGCAGCAGCGCACGCGCATGCGCATGCGGCAGATCGACGACCCGCTGCTCAGCGACCGGATGCACGACCTGGAGGATATGGCGAACCGCCTGCTGCGGATCGTGTCGGGGCAGCTGGGCACGGCGGCGACCATGGGATTGCGGCAGGACGCCATCCTGATCGCGCGCAATCTGGGGCCGGCGGAGTTGCTGGAATATGACCGACGGCGGCTGAAGGGCGTGATCCTGGAGGAAGGATCGCTGACGGCGCATGTCACCATCGTCGCGCGGGCCATGGGCGTGCCGGTGCTGGGGCGCGTGCGCGACATCCGGCATCAGGTGAACGAGGGCGACCTGATCCTGATGGACGTGGGCGCCAATGCGCTGATTATCCGGCCGACCGCCGATCTGGACGAGGCGTTCGAGAACAAGCTGTTGGTGACGCAGAAGCGCCGCGCGGAGTTCGCGGCGCTGCGCGACCTGCCGTCGGTCACGAAGGATGGCGCGCGGGTCGAGCTGATGGTGAACGCCGGGCTGCGCGAGGATGCGCAGGCGCTGGACCTGACCGGCGCAGACGGCATCGGCCTGTTCCGCACCGAGTTCCAGTTCCTGGTGTCGGCGACGCTGCCACAGCGGGAAAAGCAGCAACGGCTCTACAAGGACGTGCTGGACGCGGCGGGGGACCGGCCGGTCATCTTCCGCACGGTCGACATCGGCGGTGACAAGGCGTTGCCGTACATGAACAAGGAAGACGACGAGCGGGAGGATAATCCCGCAATGGGCTGGCGTGCGCTCCGGCTGGCGCTGGACCGCGACGCGCTGATGAAGGCTCAGGCGCGTGCGCTGCTGGAGGCGGCGGCGGGCAAGGTGCTGCACGTCATGTTCCCGATGGTGTCGGAGCCGTGGGAATATGAGCAGGCGCGCGCGCTGGTGGAAAAGCAGCGCGACTGGCTGATCGCGCAGAAGAAGAAGGTGCCGACGGCCGTGCGCTATGGCGCAATGCTGGAGGTGCCGGCGCTGGCGGAGGTGCTGGACATATTGCTGCCGCGCATCGATTTCCTGTCGATCGGCACCAATGACCTGACGCAGTTCCTGTTCGCGGCCGACCGCGCGCATCCCAAGCTGGCGGAGCGCTACGACTGGCTGTCGCTGGCGATCCTGCGCTTCCTTGATCGCGTGGTGCGGGCCTGTGTCGCGCAGGAAGTGCCGGTGGGGGTGTGCGGCGAGATGGGCGGGCGCACGCTGGAGGCGATGGCGCTGATCGGCCTGGGGCTGCGGCGCCTGTCGATCACGCCGGCGTCGGTGGGGCCGGTCAAGGCGATGATCCGGTCGGTCGACAGCGCGGAACTGAGCGAGGCGATGCGCGGCTGGCTGGCGGAACCGTGCGACATTCGCGCGAAGCTGACCGCCTGGGCGGCTGAACGAAACATTGAACTAGGTTAACGCTTTACAGCCTCCCGCCGTTGACACCCCTCGTCCACGGTGAGAGAAGGCCGCGCACGGGGGCATACCCAAAAACTGGTCGCGGAGCAGCATGGCGGACGAAGCAGGCGAAGGCACGGAAATGTCCGGGGTCGAGGCGGTGGTTCCCGCCACGCCCGGCGCGAAATTGCGAGCGGCGCGCGAGGCGCAGGGGCTGACCCTGGCGGAAGTCGCGCAGCGCACGCGCATCGCGCAGCGTCAGCTGGAGGCGGTCGAGCGCGATGATTATGAGGCGCTGCCCGGCATTCCCTATGCCGTCGGTTTCGCCCGCGCCTATGCCCGGCAGATCGGCGTGGATGAAGTCGCGATCGCTGCGGATGTGCGCGCGGCGGTGCATGCCAGCGACCTGGGCGCCAATCGTTACGAAGTGTTCGAGCCGACCGATCCGGCGCGCGTGCCATCGCGCATGCTGGCCTGGACTGCTGTCGTCATCGTGCTGATCGCGGCGGCGGGCTATGCGCTGTGGCGCACGCAGATACTGACGCCGCCCACCAGCGAGCAGATCGCCGCGCAGGAAGAGGCGCCGGCCGTGTCGCCTGCCGTGCAACAGGGCGCGCGGCCGTCTCCCGCGAGCCAGGCGGTGGTGCTGACCGCGACCGAGGATGTGTGGCTGCGCATCTATGACGAGGCGGGCGAGCGGCTGAAGGACGGCCTGATGAAGAAAGGCGAGGTCTTTACCCTGCCGCCCAACGCCGCCAATCCGATGATCCTGACTGGCCGCCCGCAGGCGCTGAGCGTCACTGTGGGCGGGAAGCCGGTGCCGCCGCTGGGCGCGGCCGACCGCACGATCGCCGATGTGCCGATCAGCGCCGAGGCGCTGCTGGCGCGGCAGAGCGCGGCGGCGACGCCGGCCGAGGCTGCGCCCGCCGCCACGACGCCCCGCGCTCCGGCGCGGACGCCGGGCGCTGCGCCCGTGCGGCGTGCGCCGACTGTGATGCCCGAGGCGGTGACGCCGACCGCGCCGTCTTCGCGTTCATCGACGGAGGTGGTGCAGCCGCTGCCGTCGCAGGGCGATACGGGCCAGTAACGGGCCAGCTATCGGCGGCGCGCAACGTCGCGCTTTACGGTTTCGATAATCGCCTTATTGTGGCGGCCAGAGCATAGTCGGGGATTAATATGCGCCACGCCTTGTCCAATTTCCTGTCGGCGTCCAAATTCCTGTCGGCGACGGCCGCTGGCGCATTGCTGTTCGGCCTGCCGGCGGCGGCGCTCGCGCAATCCACCGAGGTGCGCGTCGATCGGCTGGAAAAGGAAATGCGCGCGGTGCAGCGCAAGGTGTTTCCCGCCGGCGCGCCGATAGAGGCGGAGATCACCCGCGCGCCGACGCCCACGCCGACCGGAACCGGATCGAGCGCGCCGATCGCCGACCTGATGGCGCGTGTGACCGCGCTGGAATCGCAGCTGGCGTCGATCACTGGCCAGGTCGAGCAGAACAGCTTCAAGATCAGGCAGCTTGAGGACTCGTTCAACAAATACAAGGCCGATACCGACGCGCGGCTGTCGCCGCCCGAGGCGGCGGCGCCGGTCGCTCCGGCGGTGAAGGCCCCGGCCGTGGCGGCGGTCGATCCCGCGCCGGTGAAGGCCGCGCCGGTCAAGCCCGCGCCTGCCGCTCCCGCGCCGGCGAGCGAAGAGCGCAAGACCGCGGTCGCCGCGATCGAGCGGCCCAAGACCGGCAATGACTCGGAAGACGCCTATAATTACGGCTACCGCCTGTGGGACGCGAAATTCTATCCCGAGGCGCAGGCGCAGTTGAAGGCGACCGTCGACAAATATGGCAGCGCGCCGATCGCCAGCAAGGCGCAGAACCTGCTGGGCCGCGCCTATCTGGACGATGGCAAGCCGGCGCTGGCGTCGGTCGCCTTTTACGAGAATTACCAGAAGCGCCCGCGTGGCGACCGCGCGCCCGACAGCCTGGCCTATCTGGGCGAATCGCTGATCCAGCTGAAAAAGCCGGCCGACGCCTGCAAGGTGTATGAGGAGCTGGAGCAGGTCTATGGCTCCGGCCTGTCGGCGACCCTGCGCGGCACCATGGAAAAGGGTCGTGCACGCGCCAAATGTAGCTGATGACGCCCGATAGCGCCGGGATGCGCGCCGCCGTGGCGGCGCTGATCGGCGAGGGCGCACAGGCGCGCTTCGGGGTTGCGGCGTCGGGCGGGCCGGACAGCATGGCGTTGCTGGACCTGATGGCCGCCGCTTTCCCGGGGCAGGTCGCCTGCGCCACCGTCGATCATGGATTGCGCGCCGCATCGGCGCAGGAAGCGGCGATGGTCGCGGATTTCTGCGCGGGGCGGGGCGTGCCGCATGCCGTGCTGCATCCCGATGCGCCGCCGACCGGCAACGTGCAGGATTGGGCGCGCACGCAGCGTTATGCGCTGCTGGAACGCTGGCGGGCGGCGCAGGGGGTCGACTGGCTGCTGACAGCGCATCATGCCGACGACCAGCTGGAGACGGTGCTGATGCGGCTGAACCGGGGCGCGGGGGTCGGCGGGCTGGCCGGGGTGCGGGCGCGCAGCGGCGTTGTGCTGCGGCCGCTTCTGGGCGTGCGGAAGGCGGCGCTGGCCGCTTATGTGGAGGCGGCGGGCATTCCTTATGTTCAGGACCCGTCGAACCGCGATCCGCGTTTCGACCGGGCGCGACTGCGCGGGCATCTGGCCGAGGCGGACTGGCTGCATCCGGAGGCGGCGAGCCGTAGCGCGGCGGCGCTGGCGCAGGCGGATGTCGCGCTCGACTGGGTGGCGGCGGAGCTGGCGCGCGCGCATGTGCGGCCGGTGGGTGAGGGGTGGATGCTGGATCGTACCGATCTGCCCGAGGAACTGCTGCGCCGGATGCTGCTGCTATTGCTGGCGGCGGCGGGGATCGAGGAGCCGCGCGGATCGACGACCGACCGGCTGATCGCGGCGGGAAGGGCGGGAAAGCGCGCCAGCATCGGCGCGTGGACGCTGGCGGGTGGGCCGCAATGGCGGCTGACGCCTGCGCCGCCGCGCCGCTCAGGCGGTCGTCAGCATCCCGCCGACGATCCCGTCGAATAGCCTGCGGCCGTCCACATTGCCATGCGCGCTTTCGATCACACGCTCCGGGTGCGGCATCATGCCCAGCACATTACCGCCAGCGTTCAGGATGCCGGCAATATTGCGAGCAGACCCATTGACGCTCTCGGCATAGCGCAGCGCCACGCGCCCTTCGCCTTCCAGCCGGTCCAGCGTCGCGTCGTCGGCGAAATAATTGCCGTCATGATGGGCGACGGGAAAGCTGATCGCCTCGCCCGCACCGTAGCGGCTGGTGAAGGCGCTCTGCGCATTCTCGACCGTCAGCGCCACGTCGCGGCACACGAACTTGCCATGGGCGTTGCGTAGCAGCGCGCCGGGCAGCAGGCCGCATTCGGTCAGCACCTGGAACCCGTTGCAGATGCCCAGTACCAGCACGCCGCGCGCAGCCGCTTCGGCCACCGCCTGCATCACCGGAGACCGCGCCGCCATCGCGCCGGAACGCAGATAGTCGCCATAGGAAAAGCCGCCCGGCACGCCGATCAGGTCCAGCCCGTCCGGCAGTTCCGTCTCGCGATGCCAGATCATCGCCGGCTTTGCACCAGTCGTAGCTTCGAACGCGACGGCAAGGTCGCGGTCGCAATTGCTGCCGGGGAAGACGATGACCGCGCTTTTCATCGCATAGGCTCCTTAGGCGACCTTCTCGATCCGGTAGTTTTCGATGACGGTATTCGCCAGCAGCTTCTTGCACATGCCGTCCAGCTGCTCGTCGCTGGTGTCGTCGGCGACGTCCAGTTCGATCAGCTTGCCGGCGCGAACGTCGTTGACGCCGGCAAAGCCCAGCCCCTCCAGCGCATGATGGATGGCGCGGCCCTGCGGGTCGAGCACACCGCCTTTGAGGGTCACGAATATGCGGGCTTTCATGAGGACGGAACTCCGTGGATCGGTTCTGGAGTGATTTCGAGCCAGATGAATCATCTGGCGGCTCGGAAATCACGACAAACAGAAGTTTCGGATGCCCTAGGCCCGACACCGCACGGAGGCAAGGCGCGATTGCGGCATTCCGACCGTGTCGCTAGGCAGGCGGCATGGATCCCCAAATATACTATTACATCTGCGCCATCGTCGCGGTCGTCCTCTCCGGCCTCGCCAAGGGCGGCTTTGCCGGCATCGGTGCGCTCGCCATGCCGATCATGGCGCTGGGTGTGGACCCGGTGCGCGGCGCGGCGATCATGCTGCCCATCCTGATCCTTCAGGACGTCGTCAGCGTCTGGGCGTTCCGGCGGACCTGGGACGGGCATGTGCTGGCGGTGATGCTGCCCGGCATGGCGATCGGCGTGGGGCTTGGCTATCTGTTCGCGGCGCAGGTGCCCGAAACGACGGTGCTGGGCGCGCTGGGCCTCATCTCGCTGCTGTTCGGTGCGCAGCGGCTCTGGGTCGAGCGGGGCGGGAAGATCGTGCTGCCGTCCAATTCGCCGGCCTGGGTCGGCACTTTGTTCGGCGTCGCCAGCGGCTTCACCAGCCAGATCGCCCATGCCGGCGCGCCGCCCTTCCAGATGTGGGTGCTGCCCCGCCGCATGCCGCGCGACATCATGATCGGCACCAGCGCTATCGCCTTTGCAGTCATGAACTGGATCAAGGTCCCGGCCTATGCCGCGCTCGGCCAGTTCACGCCCGCGAATCTGATGGCGACCGCCGTGCTGGCCCCGGTCGCGATCCTCTCGACCTATGCCGGCGTCCGCCTGATTCGCCGCATCGACCCGGAGCGCTTCTATACGCTTATCTACGTGCTGATGGTGCTGCTGGGCATCAAGCTGCTCGCCGACGCCCTCTTGGCCTGAGCCGCAGGGATCAGCCGATCATTGGGTCAGGGTGAGCCGAAAATGGTCGTCGCCGAGAACCTCGAAGCGAGGCACGTGACTCGCTTCGACGCAGCGTACTTCAGTACGTGAGCACCGGAAGCGCAGGCGACGGCCATTTGCAGGCCGCCCTGGGCCAATGATCAGTCCTTGCCGCGCTTCTTGCGGTGGGTGTCGAGGTCCAGAACCGTCGTATCGACGCCCTCAGGCATCAGGCCCAACCGGCGCGCGACCTCCTGATAGGCCTCCACTTCGCCGCCCAGATCGCGGCGGAAACGGTCCTTGTCCAGCTTCTCGTTGGTGACCATGTCCCACAGGCGGCAGCCGTCCGGGCTGATCTCGTCGGCAAGGATGACGCGGCTATAGTCGCCGTCCCACAGCCGGCCAAATTCAAGCTTGAAGTCGACCAGGCGGATGCCGACGGCCGCGAACAGGCCGCT
>JBIIEH010000028.1:0-52959 GCA_044237945.1 Sphingobium sp.
CGAACCACTGTCTCCAAAACCAACATCCCGATCTCGCCGCCTGAATATCCAGACGGCTGTTTAAGCTATCGAAATGAGGGGTCCCTTTTAGACGCCGATCACCCCGCTAACGGGGTTCTTTTTGCACGCCGATCCACACCTAGGCACAAATCGCGGCGATGGGCAGATGAAAATGGCCAGCATCGGACCTGATTGTTGCAGAGGGACTTTGCCGATGGGATGGCGCTCCCGTTTTGAAGGCTTGGGTCCTTCATTCTGCATGGTGGCGAGGACGTGCTTTCATGCCCGCACCTGTCTCGCGAAGACAGGGCGATCAGGCTGCCGACATAGCTGCCACCAACCGTTGATCCCGGAGCCCTTCTCCGCCTTTGACATGCCACCTGCGGCGAGACGATGCCGGCTCGCAACCCCCTCCGGTCGCCCGTGTTGCCGCTGCGCGGCGGCCCGCGCCAGCTTCCTCCCGGGGTTCTCCTGCGCTGACGCTCCGGTGCGAGCCGTCCCCGCACGCCGCTCTTCGGTGCCATCGGCGGAAAACCCCGTCGGGATCATCTGAAGGAGGCATATCATGAACGTCGTCAACCTGACCGGCCGCGTCGCGAAAGAACCCGAAGTGCGGGGCACCGTCACCACCCTCATCGTCGCCACCGAGCGGGTGAAGCTCAAGGACGGCAAGACCTACAAGGACGAGACCACCGGCTATACCGCCAAGACCACCGAATATCACAAGGTCACCTGCTTCAATGGCCTTGGCACTGCCGCCGCGACCCGTGCCAAGGGGGCCATCGTCGCCATCTGCGGTTCGCTCCATTACTCCACCTGGCAGGACCGCGAAGGCATCGCCCGCTACGGCTGCGAGATCATCGCTGACCGCATCGACTTCTTCTGACCAGGGCAGGGCGGGCGGCTCCGGTCGCCCGCTTCACTATGCCCCAACGGCTTGGCTTAGGTCGCGCCATGAGGCACGGGCAGAGCATCCCACGGAGGGGGGATATCTCTCACTGACCTCCCAGCCTGTCGTTGAGGGCGCCGCCGCGTCAAGGATGCGCGGTGCCCCCAATTTTGTCGGGCGCTCCACTGCGCTGCGCTTCGTTCCGCGCCCGACAAAATCGGCACCCCCACGCCCCGCGTCGCGGCTCCAGCTGCGCCTGCGTCCCTGACCCGGCGGCGCCCTCAACGACCCATCTGCCCCTGTCATTTTCAAACAGGAGGTTCCCATGCATATCTCGCCGATCACCGCCAAGCAGGACATGGCAGTCTACCTGGGGGCTGTGGCAAGCGCCGAGCGTCGCGCCCTGTCCAGCTACTTCGACCAGCACGTCCTATTGGACGGAGAGGGGGTCTATTTGACGATCGACCAGGGCGATTATCCAGACCTGCCGCCGCACCTCATCGACCGCATCGTCCACACCGTTCCGGGCGGACTGCTGGACGAGTTCTGACGCAAAGGGAAGGGGCCAAAAGGCTCCTTCCCTTTGCCGCGCCCCACGCGGCCATGACGGGCATCGAAGCCGTCATGGCCGCTTCTAATTCTGATCGAAAATCGATAGCGGAGATCGCTGTCGAAGCCCTAATTGGAATGGCGCCAGCTAGTCGCGCTGCTACTTGGTTCGACGGCTTGCCGAGAGTTATTTGCTATCTGATGTTGCCCGTCCTACTTGCCACGTTCGCGATGCTTTTGGCAGGGCATCGCATCGAACGCGAACTATAAAAGGACCGGTCGCATGTCTGAAGATACAGCTCCCAACGATACCCTGATTACTCTCACGGCCGACATCGTCGCGGCGCATGTTTCTAACAACTCTGTGTCGGTAGGCGATGTCGCCAGCCTGATCGCGAATGTGCATGCAGCGCTGTCCGGACTGGGAGCTTCTGCCACACCCGAAGCACCCCGCCAGGAACCTGCCGTTTCGATCCGTTCCTCGGTCAAGCCGGATTATATTGTCTGTCTGGAGGATGGCAAGAAACTCAAGATGCTCAAGCGCCATCTGATGACCCATTACCAGATGACGCCGGATGATTATCGGGCGAAGTGGGGCCTGCCGTCAGACTATCCCATGGTCGCCCCAAGCTATGCCGCTACGCGCAAGGAGCTGGCCCTGAAGATCGGTCTCGGGCGCAAGCCTGGCGAGACCGTCAAAAAGGCTGCTACCCCTCGCGGGCGCAAGGCCAAGTCTGAGACAGAAACGGCCTGATACGGGCGTCAATGCATCGTTCGGTGGGGCGGCAAAGCTACGTTGCCCCACTGTGATCGGCCGCATATTCACTCGGAATTTTGCTTCGGGATCGTGTCGGCAGTTTTGGCCATCATGCATGCCCATTTGTAGCCAGAGATGAAATCCGGGCTTTAGCATCCATCTCGACCGATGGTTCGGATCGGAGAAATCAGTCGGCCATTCGGCCGCTAAGTCTTCAGGCTGAAAGCGTTTTTTGGGGCCTACGGTTGCAAAGAATGGGTCTCGCCTGGGAGCCGGGGAAAGTAGAACATTGACAACACACCGAACGCCGATATTCCCTATGAACGACTGTATGTTCGCTTTGGCTCAGTCCCATCTTCCAACTTATCTGCCATAAGACGTCGAGTAGAAAATGAAGCAGTTCCATGCTTGTTGCGGTGGATTGCCGGCATAATTGCGCTGCCGGATAAATCACCCATCCGGGGCAAGCATCAGAGCATTGACCTCAGCAACCTTTGCCGCTGACAGCCAGCTTTGTAGCAGCTTCAAGAGCGGGTTAAATGACAGAAAATGGCCGAAAGTGGCCAGTCTATCTCCCCTCTGCCTTAGTCGTAGCTGGGTGAAGGGGCTGTGACGCCAGCGCCACCTTCTGCCGCCGCCCCCTCATCCAACTTCGCCTAAGCCCTTCGGGCAAAGGCTCCGTATCCTTCTCCCTCAAGGGAGAAGGTTTGTCTTGGATTGATCGCTACCTGCCGCAATGCCCACCCCGCTGCGACTAATTCGCTGCGCTCATAAGTCTCGCTGCCCCTCCCGTAAACGGGAGGGGAATGCGTCGCTACTCCCGCCCTGCAATCCCTTGCAGATGCTCCAGCAGCGTGTCGCCATTGGCGGTCCAGGTGAAGCGCAGGGCGGCGGCGCGGACGGCGTGGCGGTCCGGGGGGGAGGACAGGATGGTCTGGATCGCATTGGCGATGGCTTCGGGGTCGCGGTCGACGATCGCGCCGGCTTCGGGGCGGTCGAGCAGTTCGCGGGCGCCGCCGACGTCGCTGATGACGATCGGCGTGCCGCAGGCGAGCGCTTCGACCCAGGCGTTGGCGAGACCTTCGGAGGCGGAGGGGAGCGCCATCACGTCGGCGGCGGCGTAGATTTTCGGCAGCTTGTGGTGCGGCACCGCGCCCAGGAAGCCGACGCGGCGTTCGACGCCCATGTCCAGCGCGAGTTTTTCGAGGACGTGGCGATACTGACCCTGGCCGGCGAGCAGCAGGGTGACGTCGGGCAGATAGGTGAGCGCGCGGACGAGCAGGTCCTGCCCCTTGCGCGGGATGAGCGCGCCGACGCACAGCACGACAGGGCCTTCGAAGCCTAGGGCCGCCTTGGCCTCGGCGCGGTCGGCGACTTCGAAACTGTCGAGATCGACGCCGGTGTAATGGACGCGGATCTTGTCGGTATCGATGCCCATCTCGCCCATCGAACGCCCCATGGCGGCGGAGACGGCGAGCAGGCCGGCCGCGCCGTCGGCCGCCTTGCGCACGGTCTTGCGGGTGTCGCGGCGCTTGCCCCAGTAATGGATGTCCGCGCCGCGCGCCTTGACCGAATAGGGGATGCCGAGCTTCTTCGCGAGGCGCTGCGCGACCGGGCCGTCGGGATAGAAGAAGCTGGCGTCGATCACGTCGAACGGCTTTTGCGCGTGCAGGCGGCGGACCAGTGGCAGGATGGCGCGGGTCATGGTGGTGACGTTGAGGCGACCGCTGAGGCCGGGAATGACGCGGAAGACGGGGCGGTGGACGGTCAGGTTCTTCCAGCGCTCGACGCGGGGCAAAGCGTGCAGCGGGGCGTAGCGGCCGAGGCTGGAGACCGGCCATGGCGGCAGGCCGACCGGGGCGATCACGGTGACGTCGGCGCCATCCCGGCCGGACAGTTCGCGCGCCTGCCGCTCGACGAAGACGCCGAAATTGGGGCGGCTCATGTCCGGGAACAGGGTGGAGAGCATGAGGACGTTGAGCGTCATAGGCGGTCACTATACCGGCTTCGTCGCGTTCGGCCAGAGGCATGCGCTTCGCTGATCGAGGCGGAAGAGCGCATTTTCAGACCATATCGGCCGTGAAACGGGGATCCGGCAACAATTCGTCGCCTTTTTGACCCCTGACGCTTGCTTTTACGCTGCACGCGCGATCTACCCGCCGGTCAGACCATTGCGTAACCATAAACGTATGCTGGGGGGCTGCGTGACCGGACTGATGTTGCTTGCGGTGCAGGCGCTGCTCTTCTTTACCGTGATGGGCGTGATGTTCCGCCTGCGCCATGTGCTGGGCATCGGCGTGTTCGTCTGCGCGCTGGGCGTGCTGCACTTCCTCGAGACCTATCTGGCGGCGGTGTTCTTCATCCAGCTGCCCTTCGGCCTCATCTCGCCCGGATCGACGGTGATGTTCGCGGGCAAGCTGTCGATGATCCTGATGCTCTACATCCGCGAGGATGCGGAAACCGTGCGCCAGCCGATCTACGGCCTGCTGATCGGCAACTGCCTGATGGTGCCGCTGGCCGCGATCCTGCGGCTCTATGACCCGATGCCGCTGCCGACCGGGCAGATCCCCGACCTGACGCTGATCGATCAGCTGGGCATATTGATGGTGTGGGGCACGGTGGTGCTGTTCGCCGACAGCATCGCGCTGGTGCTGCTGTACGAGCGGATGCGGCGCTGGCTCGGCCGCTGGCTGTTCGTGCGGGCGGCGCTGTCGCTGGCGCTGATCCTGACCTTCGACCAGCTGGCCTTTTTCGCCGGGCTGCACCTGGCGACGGGCACGCCGCTCGAAGCGTTGCTGGGCGGATGGGTGGCGAAGATCGGCGCGGCGGTGCTCTATGCCGCGCTCATCACCATTTACCTGCGGCTGTTCGAGCGGGAGGACCAGCAATATGCGGCGCCCGGCGACCAGCGGCTGACCGACATCTTCAACAAGCTGACCTATCGCCACCGCTATGAGGCGCTGCTGGAGCAGAGCGGCATCGACGCGCTGACCGGGGTGATGGACCGCAAGCGCTTTGAGTTGATCGCGCAGTCCAGCATCGCCCGCGCGCTGCAACAGCGCCGGCCGCTCAGCCTCGCCATCATCGACGTCGATTTCTTCAAGCAGATCAACGACCGTTACGGCCATGTCACCGGCGACGACGTGCTGCGTCGGATCGCGGAGGCGCTCAAGAGCAGCGTGCGGGCCGACGACAAGATCTTCCGCTATGGCGGCGAGGAATTCGTCGTGCTGTGCGAGGGGATGAACCACGAGGCGGCGCTGGTCCATGCCGAGCGGATGCGCGCGGCGGTGCCCGACGCGCTGCGCGGGCAGCTGGCGATCACGCCCACGGTCAGCATCGGCGTCGCCACCGCGCCGGGCGACGGGGCGGACGTCATGGACCTGGTGCGCCATGCCGACCTGCATCTCTATCAGGCCAAGCATGGCGGCCGGAACCGGGTGGTGGGCAATCATCCGGGCGATCGGCGGCGTGGGGCG
The DNA here is from genome assembly GCA_044237945.1 of Sphingobium sp. Lineage (GTDB taxonomy): Bacteria > Pseudomonadota > Alphaproteobacteria > Sphingomonadales > Sphingomonadaceae > Sphingobium. The sequence goes on from JBIIEH010000028.1 coordinate 5,675, forward strand.
GAGTGAGCATTTTCTGCCGGTTTTGACAGGCGTCAAATCGGCGTGACGCGCGGCGGCCTAAACACGGTCCATCCCTCCCGATGGAGACCGTGCCATGACCACCCAGTTCGGCGCAGAGCATTTCGACCGCGCCCGCATCCTTCCCGCTCCTGTCGAATCAAGGGCGGCTGTCCTGCCCGGCCAATATGGCCGCGCGTTCGACCTGCCGCCGGTGCTGCATCTGGCGACGGTGGGGCTCTATCTGACCTATCTGGGCGTGATGAGCATCGCCTTCATGGCGCCCGATCTGGTGCTGCCGATGGTGATCTGCGTGATTTCGGTGGTGGCGGGCTTTGGCGTGCCGGGGCTGTGGGCGCGGATCGCGCCGCCGCCGGCCGGACAGCGCCAGAGCCTCGACCGCTTCCTGCGCGAGGGCTTCACCTGCATGACGGGGCATGTCAGCGGGCGCGCCGCCATGGCGCAGGTGCTGATCCTGCCGGTGCTGATCCTGCTGTGGGGCGTCGCCATTGCGATCATCGCGGGGAGTGTGCGTTAAATACCCCTAACGCACCAGCTCCTCCAACTGCGGCGCGTCGAGGATGACCATGCCTCGCGCGCCGTCCTTCTGGATGAGGCCGCGCCTTTCCAGCGCCGTCAGCTGCCGGCTGACCGTTTCGATGGTGAGGCCCAGCAGCCCCGCCATCTCGCCCCGCGTCAGCGGCAGGTCGAAGCGCGTGGCGAGGCCGCAGGGATTGTGCGCCGCTGCCCGCGCGAACACCAGCAGCAGCGCCGCCACCCGCTCCAGCGACCCGCGCCGGCCGATAATGTCGATCAGCGCGCGGGTTTCGGCCAGATCCGCGCCCGACCGGCGCAGTAGCGCGAGGCCCAGGCGCGGATGGCGCTCGACCAGATCGGCATAGGCCCGGCGCGGGAACAGGCACAGCGTGCTGTCGGTGAGCGCGGTCACATGATGCTGCGCGGTCGGCGTGAACAGCTCGCCCACGAAGCCGGCGGGATGGACCAGCGCCACGATCCGTTCGGTCCCGTCGCGGTCGATCGCGGCGATCTTGAGCGCGCCGGCAATCAGCGTCGCGCAGGCGAAATTCTCCTCCCCCGCATCCACCAGCGCCTCGCCCCGCGCCAGCGTGCGATACTGCCCGATCCGCTCCAGCTCGGCCCGCTCCTGCGGCTCCAGCGCCGCGCACACGGCCTGCTCGCGCACGGAGCATGTGGCGCAGGGGAGGGGGCGGGTCATGGGGTCACGGCGCCAGCACCGTGTCCGTCGCCACCGCCAGCGTTTCGGGATAATCCAGCGTGTAGTGCAACCCCCGGCTCTCGCGGCGTTTCAGCGCCGATCGCACCACCAGGCGCGCGACTTCCAGCAAGTTGCGCAGTTCGATGAGATCCGGCGTCACGCGGAAATTGCCGTAATAGTCGTCCACTTCCTGCGCCAGCAGGGTGACGCGGTGCTGGGCGCGCTCCAGCCGTTTGGTGGTGCGCACGATGCCGACATAGTCCCACATGAAGCGGCGGATTTCCTTCCAGTTGTGCTGGACGATGACCTCTTCGTCGGAATTGGTGACGCGGCTTTCGTCCCACGGCAGGATCGCGGGCGGAGCGGGGAGTTCGTCCCAGTGGGCGCGGATGTGCTTGGCGGCCGCCTCGCCGAAGACGAAGCATTCCAGCAGCGAGTTGGACGCCAGGCGGTTGGCCCCGTGCAGGCCGCTTTCGGTGACTTCGCCCGCCGCATAGAGGCCGGGCATGTCGGTGCGGCCGTCAAGGTCGATGATGACGCCGCCGCAGGTATAATGCTGCGCCGGGACGACCGGGATCGGCTCCTTCGTGATATCTATGTCGAGGTCCAGCAGCCGCGCGTAGATGGTCGGGAAATGCTGGCGGACGAAGGCCGGGTCCTTGTGGCTGATGTCCAGATGGACATAGTCGAGGCCCAGCCGCTTGATCTCATGGTCGATGGCGCGCGCCACCACGTCGCGCGGGGCGAGTTCGGCGCGCGGGTCGAAGCGGGGCATGAAGCGCTCGCCGCCGCCGGGCACGCCGGGGGGGAGTTTCAGGTGGCCGCCTTCGCCGCGCACGGCCTCGGTAATCAGGAAGTTCTTGACCTCCAGATTGTAGAGGCAGGTCGGGTGGAACTGGTTCATCTCCATGTTGGAGACGCGGCAGCCCGCGCGCCAGGCCATGGCGATGCCGTCGCCGGTGGCGCCGCGCGGCGCGGTCGAGAAGAGATAGGTGCGGCCCGCCCCGCCGGTGCAGAGGATCGTCGCCTTGCCCAGCAGCGCGTCGACATGCTTCGTCTTCTTGTTGAAGGCGTAGACGCCCCAGACATGGCCGTCGCCCGAATATTTCTCGCCATGGCGGGAGGTGATGAGGTCGATGGCGACCATGTCCTCCAGCAAAGTGATGTTCGGATTGGCGCGCGCGGCCTTCAACAGCGCGACCTGCACCGCTGCGCCGGTGGCGTCGTCGACATGGACGATGCGGCGATGCGAATGGCCGCCCTCGCGGGTCAGGTGCCAGCGTTCGCCAAATTCCTCGCCGTCATTGAACGGGACGCCGAGGGCGGCGAGCCGCTCGATCGCGGCGGGGGCTTCGGAGACGACGAACTCCACCGTCTCGCGATTGTTGAGGCCCGCGCCCGCGACCATCGTATCCTCGACATGCGCCTCGAAACTGTCACCCGCGTCGAGTACGGCGGCAATGCCGCCCTGCGCCCAGTTGGTCGATCCGCCGTCCAGCGCGCCCTTGGCCAGCACCAGCACCTTGCGGTCCTGCGCGAGGTTGATGGCGGCTGTGAGGCCGGCCGCGCCGGAGCCGATGATGACGACGTCATGGGTGGTTGTGGTCAATGTGCGCGCTTCCAGGCCCATCGGGCGAACAGGGCGGGGGCTACCACTCCGAAGAGTGGACCGCCGATGAAAAGCAAGGCGGAGTTGATAAGAGCTTCAGACGTATATTCGCCGCCGTGGAAGAACGGGGAGGTATGGAACGCCTGATAGATTTCCCAGCAACTATAGGCGAGAAAAATCAAAAGGGCGGCGGCAACGATCGCGAACAGGGATGCGGCGATGGCGACGCACTTCATAACGACTGGTTGCGCTTTATCGCTCACGCATCCGCCGTCAGGTTGAGGAACACGTCCTCCAGATCCGGGTCGCGCGTGACCACGTCCACGATGGCAAGCCCGCTCGCCTGCACCGCGCTCAGCACCTGGCCGGCGTTGGCCTTGTTCTTGGCGTAGGTGATGGTGAGGGTGCGTTCGTCGGTCAGTTCGACCTTTTCGAAGCTGGGGTCGGCTGGCGCGGTCGCGATGTCGCGGTCCACCGTCACCTGCACCACCTTCTCCTGCGCCATGGCGATCAGCTCGCGCGTGGGCTTGTCGGTGATGACCTTGCCATGGTTGATGATGGCGATGCGGTCGCACAGTTCCTCGGCTTCTTCCAGATAGTGCGTGGTGAGCACGATGGTCACGCCCTGCCGGTTCAGTTCGCGCACATAGGCCCAGAGTTGCTGGCGCAGTTGCACGTCCACGCCGGCGGTCGGCTCGTCCAGCACCAGGATCGGCGGGCTATGCACCATGGCCTTGGCCACCAGCAGCCGGCGCTTCATGCCGCCCGACAGCGTGCGGGCATAGGCGTTGGCCTTGTCCTCCAGATGGACGGCGCGCAGCAGTTCCATGGAGCGGCGGCGGTCCTTCGGCACGCCATAATAGCCCGCCGTATTCTCCAGCGTTTCGAGCGGCGTGAAGAAGGGGTCGAACACGATTTCCTGCGGCACGATGCCGATCGCGTTCTTGGCGTTGCGGGGCTGTTCGTCGATGTCGAAGCCCCAGATGCTGGCCGATCCGCCGGTCTTGTTGACCAGGCCGGCGAGGATGTTGATCGTCGTAGACTTGCCCGCGCCATTGGGGCCGAGCAGGCCGTAGATCTGGCCGCGCGGAATATTGAGGTTCACGCCGTCGAGCGCGCGCTTGCCGCCGGCATAGACCTTGGTGAGGTCGGTGATCTGGATGGCGGCTGTCGAGGGCTGAGTCATGGGGCCTCTATGGGATTGCGGGGCCGCGAAGAAAAGGGGGGCTAGAACTGATCGGCAATATCCATCAGGCCCAGCAGCTTGCGTGGGGCGACTTCGCGCCAGCTCTTGCGCAGGCGATCCTCGATATGGTCCCAGTCGGTGTCGCCCCGGTCGAGGCGGATGCCGACCCAGCCGTCGCCGAAATAGGCGGGGCGGTAATAGCGGTCGGGATCGGCCTCTATCAGCATCGCCTGTTCTTCTGGCGCGGTGGTCTTCACGAGCACGGCGATGATGCCGTCGCCATGATGGTCCTGCGTGAAATAGGCGAACTTCTTGCCCTTGAGGATGCCGAAGCAGGGCATGCCGTGGGATGTCACTTCGTCCGCCTGCGGCAAAGCGAGGGCGCGTTCGCGGACCTGGTTGAGCAGATGGTCGGGCTGACGCTCGCGCGTAACGAAGGCGGACAGGATGCGGGGATAGAGCTGATGCTCGGCCATCAGCGTGCGTTCGGCCAGAGTATCGGGCGTGTCGCCGGGCAGGATCGCGACCGGGGTCTGGCCCAGCACCGGGCCATCGTCCAGCTCGGCGGTGACGACATGGACCGAGCAGCCGGCATGGCTGTCGCCCGCTTCGATGGCGCGCAGATGGGTGTCGAGGCCCTTATATTTGGGCAGCAGGCTGGGGTGGATGTTGAGCATGCGCCCTTCCCAGCCGGCGACGAATTCGGGAGAGAGCAGGCGCATATAGCCGGCGAGCGCGATATATTCGGCCCCGGATTTGCGCAGCTCGGCGTCGATGATCTGGTCGAACTCGGCGCGTTTCAGGCCCTTGTGGCTGTGCGCGAAGGTGGCGACACCCTCTGCGGCGGCGAGTGCTAGGCCGCCCGCATCGGGGTTGTTGGAGGCGACCAGCACGATCTCATAGGGGCAGTCCGCCGCCCGCGAGGCGTAGAGCAGCGCCCCCATGTTCGTGCCGCGACCGGAGAGGAGAACGGCGACCTTGGCTTTCATGTTCAGTCCCCGGCGATGAAATGGGTGATGAGGGGCTTGCCGTCCACCATGCCGACGATCAGGCGATAGTCCGTCACGCTGCGCAGATAGTCGGCTTTGACGTAGCCGGTCATGCCGTCCGCCCGCTGTACGCGCAGCCAGGTGAGCGGATTGCCGGTATCGTCGGAAGCGTCGCCGTCCACCAGCGTCACGACGTCCCAGGCGAGCGTGGCGACCTGCGTCGCGGTGGTGCGGGGCGCGGCGCGCATGGCGATGCCGGTTCCGACCGCGAGATATTGCGCGAAGACGTCGCCGCTGGCAGGCGCGCGCACAAAGTAGCGGGGGAAGGCGGCCCAGTCGTCTTCCACAGCGCAGCCTAGCCGGACGATCTTGTCGAGTTCCGCCCAGATCGGCGACTCAGTGCCGCGATCCAGCCTCCATGTCTCGACAAACAGCGCCTTGCCCTCGCCGCCGCCGAAATCGAGGCGGATATCCGGCGCGATCAGGGCGAGCAGGCGCTGTGTGTCGCGGGTCTGCGCGATGGTGATGATCTCTCGGGTGATCGGGGCGTAGCTTTTCGACGCGGCGCATTCGTCGCGCGGGGGGATCGTGGCGGCTGAGGCGATAGCCGGCAGAGACACCAGCAATGCCAATGTAAGAGCGTTCGCCTTCATAGCTCCCCTCCCGCTTGGCGAAGGGGTCGGGGGAGGGCGTGTTGCGGACGCTTCCCTGACATGCCCTCCCCTGACCCCTCCCTGAAGGGAGGGGGACTGTGTTGCGCCTAGTTCAGCCCTTGTGCACCGCCGACCAGTCGGCCTTCGCGCTCCAGGTTTCCGTGCTGCCCTTGACGGTGCAGCCCTTGTCGCCCGCCACGATGTCACCGATGCGGAACACGGTTTCGCCTGCGTCCTCCAGCGACTTGGTGACGCCGGCCAGTTGCGCTTCCTCGACCACCAGCACCATGCCGATGCCGCAGTTGAAGGTGCGCGCCATTTCTTCCGGTTCGATATGGCCCTGCGCCTGGAGGAAGGCCATCAGGCGCGGCTGGGGCCAGGCGTCGGCGTCGACCACCGCATGGCAGTCGTCGGGCAGGACGCGGGGGATATTCTCCAGCAGGCCGCCGCCGGTGATGTGGGCGAGCGCGTGGATCATGCCGGCGCGGACCAGCGGCAGCAGGCTTTTGACGTAGATGCGCGTGGGCGCCATCAGCGCGTCGATCAGCAGCACTTCATTGTCGAAGATCGCCGGGCGGTCGAGCTTCCAGCCCTTGTCGGCGGCGAGGCGGCGGACCAGCGAGAAGCCGTTCGAATGCACGCCGGAGGATGCGATGCCGAGCAGCACGTCGCCGGCCTTCACTTTCGATCCGGTCAGCGCCTTGGTCCGCTCGACGGCGCCGACGCAGAAGCCGGCGAGGTCATAGTCGCCCGGCGCGTACATGCCCGGCATTTCCGCCGTCTCGCCGCCGATCAGCGCGCAGCCCGCGAGGCGGCAGCCCTCCGCAATGCCGGCGATGACGCGCTCGGCGACGCCGCTCTCCAGCTTGCCGGTGGCGTAATAGTCGAGGAAGAACAGCGGCTCGGCGCCCTGCACGATCAGGTCGTTGGCGCACATCGCGACCAGGTCGACGCCCACGCCGTCATGGCGGCCGTGATCGATCGCGAGCTTCAGCTTGGTGCCGACGCCGTCATTGGCCGCGACCAGCAGCGGATCGTCATAGCCGGCGGCCTTGAGGTCGAAGAAGCCGCCGAAGCCGCCCAGTTCCGCGTCAGCGCCGGGGCGGCGGGTCGCCTTGGCCAGCGGGGCGATGGCGCGGACCAGCGCATTGCCGGCGGCGATGTCCACGCCGGCCTTGGCGTAGGAGTAGGACTCGGAAGAGTGGGATTCGTTATCGCTCATGAAACGGCCGCCTAGAGCAATGTGCGGAAAAGGGGAAGGCTGCTGCCTTTTTGCCTCCGTTTGGCTTGCGGAGGAATGAAAATGGCATCATGATCTGAAATATACAAAAGCAAGGTCATCCAAATGGCGAGTGCGTACCTATCTGCTGGCATTGCCTTTCATTTATTGTTGATGATTGGCGGTGAAGGCGAAAAGATAAAATCCGCCACCGCATATGCGGGATATTATCAGACCGATGTTTATTATGATAAGAACGATGTTTTTAAGTATAATAAATGCAAAATTGAAAATGATTCAGATTTTAATATGATAGATAATATCATTAAAAGTAAAATAAATTTTACAAATAATTATAAATTTACGGGATATTCAGACAGGGCTGTCGTAATATATAGATACAATGGAAGGAGAGATATTTTCCTATTTGATAAAATTGAGCAATATCCTAACTCGATAGTCAGAAAAAACGATATGACTGGAACAATGGATTATGTTCATGTTGACAATATTCTTAATATTATAAAGAAGGTATGCGGAAAAAATTGGGATTACATTCATTGAGTGTAATTCCTTGCTGAGTTTTCTCGCCGCTTGGCAGGGCGCGTGTTTCGCGGCAAAAGGCCGCGCGTGACCCCGGCCCTTCGTCTCCCTTCCCCGCCCGCCCGCCTGCTGCGCGTCTTCTCGCGCCCGGTGCAGGTGATGATCGCCATCCTGCTGGGCCTGATGGCCGCCGCGCTGGTGGCGCAGATGGAGGGCGACCGGGGCGTGCCGCCGATCGCGAGCGGCGGCGATTTCGAGGTTTCGGGCATCAAGGTCGATGTCGAGGCCAAGGACGCCGACACCGCGCGCGAAGCCGGCTGGCGCATCGCCCGGCGGCAGGCGTGGCGGCAGCTGTGGACCCGCACCCATGGCGGCAGCGGTGCGCCGGGCCTGTCCGATTCGCAGTTGGGCGCGATGGTTTCGGGCATCGAGATCGAATATGAGCAGATCGGCCCGACGCGCTATGTCGCGACGCTGGGCATATTGTTCGACCGTGCGCGCACCGGATCGGTGCTGGGCGTTTCCGGCAATGTCATGCGATCGCCCCCGCTGCTGGTGATCCCGATCCTGTGGGACGGTGGCAATGGCGTCGCCTATGAGCGCACCAATGAGTGGCAGAAGGCCTGGGCGCGCTATCGCACCGGCGACAGCGCGATCGACTATGTCCGCGTGTCGGGCACCATCGCCGATCCCATCCTGCTGAACGCGGGCCAGATCGGCCGGCGCGGGCGGCTGTGGTGGCGGGTGCTGCTCGACCAATATGGCGCGGCCGACGTGGTGATCCCGATCGCGCGGCTGGAGCGGCAATATCCCGGCGGGCCGGTGACCGGGCGCTTCACCGCGCGCTATGGCCCCGACGACATGCTGATCGGCAGCTTTGCGCTGCGCGCCGGCAGCGAGAGCGCGATCCCGGCGATGCTGGACCAGGCGGCGCGGCGGATCGACGAACTCTATATCCGCGCGCTGAACGATGGCCGTCTGCGGCCCGACCCGTCGCTGATCATCGAGGAGCCGGTGGAGGCGAACGCGATGGCGATCGAGGAAGCGGTCGACCTGCCGGTCGAGACGGTGGACGTCATCACCGGCGCGGGGACGACCGGCTATTCGATCCAGTTCGATACGCCCGACGTCGGATCGGTCGGCGCGGGCGAGGCGACGGTGCGCTCGATTCCGGGCGTGCGGTCGGCGGCGACGCGCAGCCTGGCGCTGGGCGGCACGTCGGTGATGCAGGTGAATTTCGACGGTACGGTGGACATGCTGCGCACCGGATTGCAGGCGCGGGGCTATAATGTGACCGTAAACGGCACGACGCTGCGCGTCACGCGGCGGGCGGCGGCCTCCACGGGCACGGCCACCACCGTCGCGGATTGACGGAAGCCGCCTATGAGCCAGATCACGCTGCCCTTCGACTGGTCGGGGCGGGACCATGGCGATTTTCTGGTGAGCGAGGCCAATCGCATCGCCGTCACGCATCTGGAGCAATGGCGCGACTGGAAGCTGGCGGTCAGCGTGTTGAGCGGCCCGCCGCGTTCCGGGCGCACCGCACTGGCGCGGCAGTTCGCGCGGATGAGCGGCGGCGACCTGATCGACGACGCGCAGGGCAAGGACGAACACATGCTGTTCCATGCCTGGAACCGCGCGCAGACCGAGCGCCGGCCGCTGCTGCTGGTGGGGCAGGAGCCGCCCGAGCGATGGACGGTGGCGCTGCCCGACCTCAAATCTCGCCTGATGGCCGCGCCGCATGTGGCGATTGCCGAACCGGACGAGCCGCTGGCGCTGGCGCTGATCGAGCGCGCCTTTGCGACGGCGGGAGCCAGTTATGCGTCCGATGTCGCCGCCTGGCTGTTGCGCCGGATCGAGCGCAGCTACGGTGCGATCGCCGCCGCGACCGACCTGCTCGATCGCGCGGCCTTGTCATCCGGGCGCAAGATTTCGATCCCAATGGCGAAAGAAGCCCTGCACGCGGCCGGAATTTTGCCTATAGCGCCGGATGACAGATATATTGATTGACCTGCGCTGACCTATAAGGAGTCCCCTTGGCCGAAGCAGACCCCGCCGCCACTCTGACCGTTCCCGGCGACCGCTATTTCAACCGCGAGCTGTCGTGGCTGGGCTTCAACCAGCGCGTGCTGGAAGAGGCGATGAACCGCGCTCATCCGCTGCTGGAGCGGCTGCGTTTCCTGTCGATTTCGGGGGCGAATCTCGACGAATTCTATTCGGTGCGGGTGGCGGGCCTGAAGGGGCAGCAGTTGCAGGATGTCGACATGCGCTCGGCCGATGGCATGACGCCGGTGCAGCAGCTGGGCGCGATCACCGAACGCAGCGCCGGGCTGATGCGGGCGCAGCAGAAGGTATGGCAGACGCTGCATGGCGAGCTGGAGCAGGTCGGCATCAGCGTCGTCGGCCCGGCCGAACCGCTGGACGAGCAGGCCGATGCCTGGCTGCGCGAGCATTTCCTGACGCAGGTCTTCCCGATCCTGACGCCGCAGGCGCTCGATCCCGCGCATCCCTTCCCGTTCATTCCGAACCAGGGGCTGTCGATCGTGTTCGACCTGCAACGGCTGGCCGACAAGGAGCCGATCCGCGAGCTGGTGATGATCCCGTCGACGCTGGCGCGCTTCGTGCGGATACCGGGCGAACCGATGCGCTTCATGGCGCTGGAGGCAGTGATCCGGCGCTTTTCGGGCGAGCTGTTCCCCGGATACAAGGTGCGCGAAAGCGGGGTGTTCCGCATCATCCGCGACAGCGACATCGAGCTGGAGGAGGAAGCGGAGGATCTGGTCCGCTATTTCCGCAGCGCCATCAAGCGCCGCCGGCGCGGCCGCGTGATCCGCATGGAGATAGAGGAACGCATCCCCGAGCCGGTCGAGGAAATGTTGCAGGACATGCTCCAGGGCCATGACGCGATCATCGCCGAGGTCGAGGGCTTCGTGGGCATCGGCGACCTGTCGGGCATCGTCGACGCGGATCGGCCGGACCTGAAGTTCGAACCCTATGCGCCGCGCTTCCCGGATCGGATTCGGGAATATGGCGGCGACTGCTTCGCCGCGATCAAGGCCAAGGACATCATCGTCCATCACCCCTATGAGGCGTTCGACGTCGTCATTTCCTTCCTGAAGCAGGCGGCGTCCGATCCCGATGTCGTCGCGATCAAGCAGACGCTGTATCGCGCGGGCAAGCAGTCGGCGATCATCCGCGCGCTGATCGACGCGGCGGAGGCGGGCAAGTCGGTGACGGCGGTGGTCGAACTGAAGGCGCGCTTCGACGAGGAGCAGAACCTGATGTGGGCCGACGCGCTGGAGCGCGCGGGCGTGCAGGTGGTCTATGGCTTCATCGACTGGAAGACGCACGCCAAAGTGTCGATGGTGGTTCGGCGCGAGGGCGGGCAGTTCCGCAGCTACTGCCATTTCGGCACGGGCAATTATCACCCGATCACCGCGCGCATCTATACCGACCTCAGCTTCTTCACCGCTGATCCGGCCTATGCGCGCGACGCCGCCGCTTTGTTCAACTACATCACCGGCTATGTGGAGCCGCAGCGGCTGGAAAAGCTGGTGATGTCGCCGCGCGACCTGCGCAATCGCCTGAGCGAACTGATCGATGCGGAGATCGACCATGTCCGCGCCGGCCGCACCGGCATGATCTGGGCGAAGATGAACTCGCTGGTCGATCCGGCGCTGATCGAGAAACTCTATGCCGCCAGCAATGCGGGGGTGGAGATCGACCTCATCATCCGGGGCATCTGCTGCCTGCGGCCGGGCGTGCCGGGCATGTCGGAGAATATCCGCGTGCGATCGGTCGTCGGCCGCTTCCTGGAGCACAGCCGCATCGCCGTGTTCGGCAATGGCAAGGCGCTGCCCAATAATGGCGCGAAGGTGTTCATCAGCTCGGCCGACTGGATGCCGCGCAATTTCGACCGCCGCGTCGAGTTCATGGCGCCGATCGAGAACCCCACGGTTCACGACCAGGTATTGGACCAGGTGATGGTGGCGAACCTCATGGATACCGAGCAGAGCTGGGAGCTGGACAGCGAGGGCGTCTATCATCGCGTCGATCCGGGCGACCGGCCGTTCAATCTGCACCGCTATTTCATGACCAACCCGTCGCTGTCGGGCCGGGGCGCGGCGATGGACAGCGCGTCGGTGCCGACGCTGCGCCTGCGCGGCCGGGACTGAGGGCGCGTCCATGAACTCGATTCTGAGCCGCGTGCGCCTGGTCCCCGAGACGCGGGAGCGCGCGCCCGATATGGCGACCGCGCGGTCGGCGATCATCGACATCGGCTCCAACAGCGTGCGTCTGGTCGTCTATGACGGGCCGCGCCGCATTCCGTTCACGCTGTTCAATGAGAAGGTGATGGCGGGGCTGGGCGCGTCGCTGGCCAAGACCGGACGAATCGAGGCGGAAGCGATGGAACGAGGTCTGCGCGCCGCCGCTCGCTTCGCGCATCTGTGCCGCGAGATGGACGTGGAGGATGTCCGCTGCGTCGCCACGGCGGCGGTGCGTGACGCCTCCAACGGCCCGGAGTTCATCGCCCGCGCCGGCGCGATGGGGCTGCGGGTCGAGCTGCTGAGCGGGGCGCAGGAGGCGATCGGCGCGGCACATGGCGTGCTGTCGGGCATTCCCGCCGCCAATGGCATCGTCGGCGATCTGGGCGGCGGCAGCCTGGAGCTGGCGCGGGTGAAGGATGGCATGGTCGGCGAGACGATCTCGCTGCCGCTGGGCGTGCTGCGCCTGCCCGAACTGCGCGCCAAGGGCCATGGGGCGCTGGAGCGGACGGTCAAGAAGATGCTGGAAAAGGCCGGCTGGAAGCAGGAACCGGGCCTGCCCTTCTATCTGGTCGGCGGATCGTGGCGGGCGCTGGCGCGCTTCGACATGCATCTGACGGGCTTTCCGCTGCCGGTCGTGCATCAATATGAGATGACGCCCGCCCGCGCCGAGCAGCTGGTGCGGATCGTGTCCCATGTGAACCGCGCCCGCATCAAGGACGTGCCGGCGATGACGGGATCGCGCGTGCCGACCCTGCCGGACGCGACGGCGCTGCTGGCCTGCATGGTGCGGCAGCTGAAATCGAGCCGCCTGGTCACCTCTTCCTACGGCCTGCGCGAAGGGCTGCTGTACGAGCAGTTGCCGCCCGAGCTGCGCGCAGACGACCCGCTGCTGGTTGCGGCCGAGGCGGAGGGGCGGGTGCAGTCGCGCTTCCCCGGTCATGGCGACATGATCGAACGCTGGATCGCGCCGCTGTTCCTGGAGGATGGCAGTGGCTGGCGGCGCATTCGCCGCGCCGCCTGCCTGCTGGCGGACGTAGGCTGGCGCGCCAACCCGGATTTCCGCGCCGAACGCGGCGTGGAGATCGCGCTGCACGGCAATTGGGTCGGCATCAGCGCGGCCGAACGCGGCATGCTGGCGCAGGCGCTCTACAGCAATTTCGGCGGTGGCACGGGCGGCCCGCCGGACATCGATCGCCTCGCCCCGCGCGAGGCGCTGAACCGCGCGGCGCTCTGGGGCCTGGCGATCCGGCTGGGGCAGCGATTGTCGGGCGGCGTGGAAGGCCCGCTGCTGATGTCGCGGCTGGAACTGGAGGGCGGCGTGCTGACGCTGCACCTGAAGGACGCGGACATCGACCTTTATGGCGAGGCGGTGGAACGCAGGCTCAAGCAACTGGCGCAGGCCATGGGCGTGACGCACCGGATGGAAGCGTAGAACTTGCATCCGAAAAGGGTGTGACGTCCTAAGTAATTGCGCCATTTCGATTATATTCGTGCTTTCTATGCACTGCTCCAATGTTATTTTGTCCCTTGCGAATCTTCCGTGGGGGACAAGGTTATGCAACATCTTGCGGCGCGCTTTATGGGATTGGCGCTGATAGTGGCGCTTTCGGGATGCGCTTCTTTCGACGGGATGCCGGAGCCGATTTTCAAGGCGGACGCCACGGTTGCGCAGGTCAACGCCCGCTACGCCTATGATGACGTGGTCGACGCCATCGCTGACAAGGACGATGCCGACGACCGGAAGGTGTATCGCAACAGGGTGGCGGCCGCCTATATGATGGCTATCGATGCGCGCTATTTCGCCTTTCGGCGTGGCCTTTCGCGGGGCATGAAGGGCGGCAATATCGGGTTCGATGTGGCGCTGCTGAGCCTGACCGGCAGCGCTGCGATCTGGGAGAAGGCGGCGGACGAACTGGCGGCGATCGCGACGGGTGTGGCCGGCGCCCGCGCCAGCTTCAACCGCGAACTTTATTTCGAACGCACGCTGCCGGCCCTCATCACGATCATGGAAGCCAAAAGGCTGGAGGCGCGATCCACTATCCTGCGCGGCCTCGTCCAGACGGAGGATGAATATACCGTGCAGGAACTGTTCGCCGACCTGCACATGTATGAAGGCGCGGCAGGGTTGGACGGCGCGATCCAGACGGCTTCCGAGATCGCCGCAGCGACCAAGGCCAACGCGAAATATGATTATTCCAGAGCGGTCGAACTTTGCGAGGCGGGCGCCGATGTCGTGACCGCGCGCAAGGCTTTTATGCGGGAATTGGAGGACGGCCGTAAGACGCCCGCCGGTCGCGCCCGCTATGCGCGCGCTGCGGCGAGCGCCGGCGTCAAGGATGCGGAAGCGACGGCGGCGCCTGACGCTGTCCTGGCGCAGCAGCAGGCGATTGCAGACTATCTGCGCGGCATCTGCGCCATCGATCTGCTCGACAAGTTCAAGGCGGATGTCGGCCCGGAAAAATAAGGGGACATGTCATGGAAGATTTGATCGTCAAGCTGAAGAAACGTCGCCTCGATACGATCGCCGTGGAGGTTCACGACGCTGAAATCGCGTGCAGTCTCAAGGCGATAGAGGTGGACGGAGACGGAAATTTCGCGATATATGCGCGTGATGGTTCAAATCCCGAGGGTGAGATCATCATCCTGCCGTCACCGGCCGTCCCGCCGGCGGGCGCGACGAAGATTTGCGACGGCCATCTAAAGATTGCTGGTGTCGTGATGCCAGTCACGGTGTTTCGAAAGGCGGCGTAGGGGGATATCGCCCCCATCTTCCCACGCCCCTGCATTCCCGATAGACGTTGCGGATGACAACGACCCCCGCGCCGATCTCCCGCTCGCTCTTCGTCTTTTCCGTGCTCTATGGCGGCATGGTGTGCATCGCCGGGGTGTTGGGGGTGAAGCAGGTCGCGCTGGGGCCGCTGGCGGTGGAGGCGGGCATCTTCGCCTTCCTGCTGCTGGTCATCCTGTCCAGCGCGATCGCCGAGCTGCACGGGCAGAAGGTCGCGACGGCGCTGGTGCGATTGGGTTTTGTGCCGCTGATCGTGTCGGCGCTGCTGATCCGGCTGGTGATCGCGCTGCCGCATGATGAGGGCATGTATCCACCCGCGATTCCCGCCTTTCCGATCGTGGTGGGGCAGGGCGCATGGATGATGCTGGCGGGGCTGGTCTCCTACGGCACGTCGCAGACCCTGAACGTCCTGATCTTCGCGAAGCTGTCACGCGGCGAGGGAAAGCTGGTGTGGCTGCGCGGCATGATCGCCAGCATCATCTCCCAGATCATCGACACGGTGCTGTTCATCACCATCAGCTTCTATGGCGAGCGCGGTATCTTGGACCTCATGGTCGGGCAGATGATCACCAAGGTGATCCTGTCGATCATCCTGGTGCCGCCGCTGATCTCGCTGGTGGTGATGATCGGGAGGAGGCTGGATAGGGCTTGAGCCGCTAATCCTCCGTCTCGAACAGGCGGCCATAATCGCGCGCTCCGTGCAGGATACGCAGAATCCGGATCGTCCCGTTCGTTACGGTGTAGAAGATCAGATATCGGCCATAGGCTCGCCGACGAAAGCCATGCCGTTCTTGTCCTGGCGCCAGCGGGAAGGCGTTGGGCATGGTCGCGATCCCCTCGGCCTGGGCGTATAGTTTCTCGACGAAACTGGCTGCCCGCTCGAGGCTGTCCAACGCGATATACTCGCCAATCTCGATAATGTCGCTTGTCGCCTTCCGAGCGAAAACGACCCTCATTTTTTCTGCCAGTCGATTCCGAACCGGGCGGTCAATGCCGCGCGAACCTCTTCCAGTTCATCGATCCGCCCGGCTTCAATGTCGGCAAGCCCTTCCTCCAGAGCCGCATCAACATAGGCCACCCAGCGCGGGTCCTTCTCCGCATCCTGATCCTGCCGGATGAGGTCACGCATATAGTCGCTGGCGCTGGCATATTTTCCGCTGTCGACGCGCGACTGCACCCATTCGCGCATCGGATCGGGCAGGGATACGTTCATCGTAGCCATCGGGCACCTCCGCCCGCATTGTGGCATAAAATGGCATAAACTGCCAGACGCGACCATCTTGCCCCGGCCCCCCATAACCCCTATGCGCCCGCGCATGTCCAGCAGCCATCACGCCCCCGATCCCGCGCTCCTCGCCAAGGCCGAAACCCTGGTCGAGGCGCTGCCCTATATGCAGCGCTACGCGGGCAAGACCTTCGTCGTGAAATATGGCGGCCACGCCATGGGCGACCCCGAGGCCGCGCGCGACTTCGCCGAGGATGTCGTGCTGATGAAGGCGGTCGGCATCCGCGTCGTCGTGGTGCATGGCGGCGGGCCGCAGATCGGCGCGATGCTCAAGAAGCTGGGCGTCGAATCGCAATTTGTCGGCGGCCTGCGCGTCACCGACCGGGAGACCGCCAAGATCGCCGAGATGGTGCTGGCCGGCTCCATCAACAAGGAAATCGTCGGCTGGATCGGCGGCGCGGGCGGCCGCGCGGTCGGCATTTCCGGCAAGGACGGCGGCCTCGTCCTGTGTGAAAAGGTCGCCGGCAAGCGGGAGGCGGACCCCAATTCGGGGATCGAGCGCAATGTCGACCTGGGCTTTGTCGGCGATCCGGTGTCGGTCGATCGCCGCATCCTCGACACGCTGGCGGACGCAGGCATCATCCCGGTGGTGGCGCCCGTGGGCATCGGCGCGGACGGGCATACCTATAATGTCAACGCCGACACCATGGCCGGCGCGATCGCGGCGGAATTGAAGGCGTCGCGCTTCTTCCTGCTGACGGATGTGGCGGGCGTGCTGAACAAGCAGGGCGAGTTGCTGACCGATCTCGACCCCGCGGCGATCGCGGTGTTGCAGGAAGACGGCACGATCACCGGCGGCATGATCCCGAAGCTGGAAACATGCGTGAAGGCGGTGGAGGGCGGGGTGGACGCCGCCGTCATCCTGGACGGCCGTGTGCCCCACGCGATGCTGCTGGAAATCTTCACGGATCGCGGTGCGGGTACGCTGGTGCGGCGGTAAGTCGCGCGTCAGCGCATCAGCACTCCCGGCGCACCCCAGTAAATCCGCTCCTCCGGCAGCACCCGTCCGTCCGGCCCCGGCTTCACCAGGTCCTCCACCACCTGTCCGCCGCGATGCAGGTAGAAGCCGCGCGCCGCGATGTTGCCGGTGTAGCAGAACAGATGCATCCCCGCGTCCGGCCACTGCGCCAGTGACCAGCGCGCTGCCTCCGCCAGCAATGCGCTACCCACGCCCATCCCCTTCGTCGCCGGCCGCGCATGCAGATTGTCCACCAGTGTCCCCCAGCGCGCATCGGCCGCGCCGATCAGGCAGGTGAAGCCGATCGCGCTGCCCTCCGCCTCCGCCACGATGACGCGCTGATGCGGCTCGGGCGCGGCAAGCCGCCGCTCCCACGTCGCCAGACGCTCCGCTTCGATCGGGCCGGCGAGATAGGCCGGGTCCATGATATGGGCATAGGCCCCGCGCCAGCTTTCCACATGGATGGCGGCGATCAGCGGGGCGTCGGCGGCGGTGGCGTCTCGAAATTGCATGGTGCCGGTCATAGCCTGTCGCCTGTCGGTCGAATATCCCGTTGTCACGCTTGTCGCGAGGGCCATGCCTCGGGTAGAGCGGCGCAAATAGTGCCCGGAGATCGCATGACCCAGATCGCGCAAATTCTCATGATCCTGCTGACGGTGGTGCGCTGGATCATCGTTATCCAGATCGTGCTGAGTTGGCTGATCGCGTTCAACGTCGTCAACACCAGCAACGAGTTCGTGCGCCAGGCCTATATCGCGCTGGAGCGGATGACCGAGCCGATGTATCGCCCGGTGCGCAAGGTGATGCCGGATCTGGGCGCGCTGGACCTGTCGCCCATGGTTATCCTGCTGGTGATCGTCATCATTCAGGAAGTGTTTCTGGCGCCCTATATCTACTGACGCCCTCACTGCGTCCGATAAAACAAGAACAGGTTGAACAAGCATGACCATCGGCAAGATCATCGACGGCAAGGCGTTCGCAGCGGGCCTGCGCGACCGGATCGCGGACAAGGTGCCGGCCTTCGTCGAGGGCGCGGGGCGCAAGCCGGGCCTGGCGGTCGTGCTGGTGGGCGAGGACCCGGCGAGCGCCGTCTATGTCCGCTCCAAGGGCAAGATGACGGTCGCGGTCGGCATGGAGAGCTTCGAGTTCAAGCGGCCCGCCGACATCGGCGAAGAGGACCTGCTCGACCTGATCGAGGAGCTGAACGAGGATGACCGGATCGACGGCATTCTGGTCCAGCTGCCGCTGCCTGCGCATATCAACGAGGCGGACGTGCTGGCGGCGATCGACCCGGCCAAGGATGTGGACGGCTTCCATGTCGTCAACGCCGGGCGGCTGGCGACGGGGCAGGAAGCGCTGGTCCCCTGCACGCCGATGGGTTGCATCATGCTGCTAAAGGACGAGTTGGGCGACCTGTCCGGCATGGAAGCGGTCGTTATCGGCCGTTCCAACATAGTGGGCAAGCCGATGGCGCAGTTGCTGCTGGCGGAAAGCTGCACGGTGACGATCGCGCATAGTCGCACCCGCGACCTCGCCAGCGTCGTCCATCGCGCCGACATCGTCGTCGCCGCCGTGGGCCGCGCGGAGATGGTGAAGGGTGAATGGATCAGGCCCGGCGCGACCGTCATCGACGTCGGCATCAACCGCATCGAGGATGGCGAGGAGGGCAAGAGCCGGCTGGTCGGTGATGTCGCCACCGCCGAAGCGCTCGCCCATGTCCGCGCGATCACCCCGGTGCCGGGTGGCGTCGGGCCGATGACGATCGCGGTGCTGCTGCGCAACACGCTGGTCGCCGCCAGCGCGCGGGCCGGGCTGGCGAAGCCGGAAGGGCTGTGATCCGCAAGGGCGCCTTCATCGCGCTCGCGGCCATGGCGCTGGTCGCCGCGCGGCCGCCGCTGCGTTTTCAACCCGATCCCAGTTCCGTCATCGCCGCCGAGATCGCGTTCAACCGGCTGGCGCAGGACAAGGGGCAGTGGACTGCCTTTCGCGAGACCGCCGCGAAGGACGCGGTGATGTTCGTGCCGGAGAAGGTGAACGCGCAGACCTGGCTCAAGGGCCGCAAGGATCCGGCGCAGGCGGTGAAATGGGCGCCCTCCATCGTTTACGTATCGTGCGACGGCGGGCTGGCGGCCAGCACGGGGGCCTGGACCCATCCGGACGGCAGCGCCGGCTATTTCACGACGATCTGGCGGCGCGACGACAAGGGCGCGTGGAAATGGATCCTCGACCATGGGGATGACCTCGCCACGCCCAGAGCCGCGCCGGAATTTCTGACCGGCAAGGTTGCGACCTGCAAAAGGCGCGAACGGCCCGATACGCCGCCTGCGCCGCCGGTAAAGGGGAAGGACGGCCCGCCGCCCATGCCCGTGGATGAAAGCCTGACCTGGACCGCCGATGTCGCGGCGGATGGCGGACGGCGCGTCACGGTGAAAATGTGGACCGGCGAGGGCTATGAGACGGTGATCGACGATCAGGTCGCAGGAAAAGGCGCATGATGGCGCTGTTCATCTCCGCCTTCATCACCCTGTTCGTGGTGATCGATCCGCCCGGTTGCGCGCCGATCTATGCGGGCCTGACCAAGGGCGCGAGCGCGGCGCAGCGCCGCGCAATGGCGATCCGCGCGGTGATGATCGCGGCGGGAATCCTGTTCGTGTTCGCGCTCTGGGGCAAGCAGTTGCTGGGCGTGCTGGGCATCTCGCTCAACGCCTTCCGCATCGCCGGCGGCATCATGCTGTTCATGATCGCGATGGATATGGTGTTCGAAAAGCGCACCCAGCGTCGCGAGGATCGGGCGCAGAAGATCGCCGAGACACCGGAAGTGGAGGATGTCTCTGTCTTTCCCATGGCGATGCCGATGATCGCCGGGCCGGGATCGATCGCGACCGTCATGCTGCTGATGGCGCGCGCCAATGGCATGCCCGAGCGCATGGTGGTGATGGGGGCGGTCGCCGTGGTGCTGGCGCTGATGCTGGGGGCGCTGCTGGCGGCGGGGCCGATCATGGCGCTGCTGGGCCGCAAGATCGAGCCGGTGATTACGCGGCTGCTGGGCGTGCTGCTTTCCGCGCTGGCGGTGCAGTTCGTGGTTGATGGCATCAAAGCGAGTTTTTGAGGGGGCCGGGACGCGCATTGGCTCCAATCCAACGCCACCGTGGACTCATAACAAATTTCCGTTCGTTTCGAGCGTCGTCGAGAAACGCCAGGCATAGCGCCAGAGGCTTCTCGACTTCGCTCGAAGCGAACGGTTCAGTGATTACCCGCGCACATCGCCTTCCGTCACCGGCACGACCTTGATTTCCACGCGGCGATTGGCCTGCTTGCCCTCCGGCGTGGCGTTGGACGCGATCGGCTGGGTCTCGCCATAGCCGCGCGTGGCGAGGCGCGCGGACTGCACGCCCTTGCTGGCGAGATAGTTCGCCACCGCCTGCGCCCGGCGTTCCGACAGCGCCTGGTTATAGGCGTCCGCGCCGTCGCTGTCGGTATGGCCCAGTACGTCGATATAGGTCTTCGGGTACTGCGCCAGGATCGACGCGACCTCGTTCAGCGTCGGCTGGAACTGCGGCTGCACGGTCGAACTGTCGGTGGCGAAGGTGATGCCCGACGGCATGCGCAGCAACAGATTGTCGCCGTCACGAATCACGTCCACGCCGCTGCCGGCGGTCTGCTGGCGCAGCTTGCGTTCCTGCGCGTCCATATAGGCGCCGATGCCAGCGCCCGCGACGGCGCCGATGCCCGCGCCGACGATCTTTTCGGTGCGGTCGTTGCGGCCGCCGACCAGATCGCCCGCCAGATAGCCGGCCAAAGCGCCGCCGATGCCGCCGATCGCGGCCTTCGAAACGCTGCGCTGACCCGTGTTCGGGTCGGTGGTGCAGGCGGTGGTGGCCAGCATGGCGGCCAGACCCGCCGCGCCCATGATGCGGGTTGAAATCCTCATAGCCCTATTCCTTTTCCTTTGTCGGCTGCCGCCCCAATGGCCGAGCACGCGCTGTTGTTCCACAGCCGAACTGAATTGGGCATGAGGCGACGGTTGTGAAATTGAAAGAAACCGGGTTATAAGCGGTCGCTGACCACCATGGCCACGATCCCCCCGACAGCTCCGACGCCCTTTCCCTGGGTAGACCTCTTCATCATCCTTGCGCTGGTGGCGCTGAACGGCGTCTTCGCGATGTCCGAACTCGCCATCGTTTCCGCCCGGAAACCACGGCTTCAGGCGATGGAGAAAGCGGGCAAGCGTGGTGCGCGCACCGCCATCCAGCTGGCGGCCGATCCGGGCAAGTTCCTCTCCACCGTGCAGATCGGCATCACGCTGATCGGCATCATTTCCGGCGCCTATTCGGGCGCGAGCCTGGGCGGGCCGGTGGGCGAGCGGATGGCGATGCTGGGCGTGCCGGCGGGCGTGGCGGACGAGGCGGGCTTCGCGATCGTCATCGGCCTCACCACCTACGCCTCGCTCATCATCGGCGAGCTGGTGCCCAAGCAGTTCGCGCTGCGCAGGCCCGAGCCGATCGCGGTGCTGGTGGCGACGCCGATGCTGTGGCTGTCGCGGGCGACCGCGCCGATCGTGTGGGTGCTGGATGCGTCGAGCGGCCTCATCTTCAAGCTGCTGGGCCTGACGCGCGAATCGGAAAGCCATGTCACCGCCGAGGAACTGCATCTGATCGTCGCGGAAGCCAGCAAGTCCGGCGTGATCGAGGAGAGCGAGCGCGCGATCATCTCCGGCGTGGTGCGCCTGGCCGACCGCCCGGTGCGCGAGGTGATGACGCAGCGCATGGACGTGGACTGGATCGACATCGACGCGGACGAGGCGACGATTCGCGCCCGCCTGCTGGAAACGCCGCACAGCCGTATGCCGGTGGGGCGCGGATCGGTCGAGGACATCTGCGGCATCGTGCAGGCGCGCGATGTCGTGACGGCGCTGTTCCGGGGCGAGCCGATCGACCTGCGCGTGTTGATGCGCAAGGCGGAGGTCGTGCCCGATCAGGTGGACGCGATGGACGCGCTGGAGGTGCTGCGCAAATCCGACGTGCCGATGGTGATGGTGCATGACGAATATGGCCATTTCGAAGGCATCGTGACCCCCGCCGACCTGCTGTCCGCGATCGCCGGCCATTTCGCGTCCGACCGCGACAGCTATGAGGAACCCGACATCGTCGAGCGCGAGGACGGCAGCCTGCTGGTGTCGGGCACCATGCCGATCGACCAGCTGGCCGAACGCATGGGCATCAGCCTGTCGGAAGACCGCGACTATGCCACGGTCGCGGGCCATGCTTTGTGGTTGCTCAAGCGCCTGCCCGAGGTCGGCGACCATGTCGACGATCAGGGATGGCGCTTCGAGATCGTCGACATGGACGGCCGCCGCATTGACAAGCTGCTGGTGGCGGAGCGCTGAGCGCGCACGATTTCGCGATAGCAGCCGCGCGGATCGCGCTGGCGGAAAAGCCGGACGGGCTTGTCGTTCTGGGCATCGCCGGCGCGCAGGGCAGCGGCAAATCGACTTTGGCGCGCGCTGTCGGGGACTGGGCGGCGGGGCAGGGGATCGCGGCCGCTTTGCTCTCGATCGACGATCTCTATCTGACCCGCGCCGAGCGCGAGGCGCTGGCCCGCGATGTGCATCCGCTGCTGCGCACGCGCGGGGTTCCGGGCACGCATGACGTAAGGCTGGGGCTGGATGTCATCGCCGCGCTGGAGCGGGGCGAAGCGGCGGCGCTGCCGCGCTTCGACAAGGCGAGGGACGACCGGATGCCGAGGACGGCTTGGGACCACGCCCCCGCGAACACGCGCCTGCTGGTGCTGGAGGGCTGGTGCGTCGGCGCACGCCCGCAGCCGCCGGCGGCGCTGGCCGAGCCGGTGAACGCGCTGGAGCGGGATGAGGACGAGCAGGGAGTCTGGCGCGGCTACGCCAATGATGCGCTGGCCGGCGACTACCAGACGCTCTTCGCCCGCATCGACTATCTGCTCTTCCTCGCCGCCCCCGGCTTCGACGCGGTGCTGCGCTGGCGCACCCAGCAGGAACGGGAAACCCGCGCCCGATCCGGCGGCGGCATGCCGGACGAGGACATCGCCCGCTTCATCGCCCATTATGAGCGCCTGACCTGCTGGATGCTGGACGAGATGCCGGCGCGCGCGAAGATGGTGGCGTGGCTGGATGAGGGGCGGGGGGTAGAAGCATGACTGTCCACAGTTCGACGCTGCATGTCGTTTTCGGCCCATCGGCAGCTGGCACGTTACGTCAGGCTCTGACGGACGCGGGCCGAAATGAAGAAGTCGTCAGTCCCTATGATGATTTCAGCTTTGGCCCGATTGCAGACGACGACGCAAATACGCGGGCGAAATGGGTGGAAGATGTCCTCGGCTGTACCGACTGGCAGGACGTTTTCGACAACAGCCTGCCTGTTCTCACGGCAAGCGAGTTGGCTGACAGGACCGTCATCGCCTGGGTGTCGCCTACCACGACATCGAGCGTGGCCGGATATCTCTGGTGGCTGTCGCATATCGGCGACCGGGCTTTTGATCTGCTGGAAATTCCAGACCTCAACACTCTGCCCGCGGATCGGATGACTGCCTATTTCGAACGGGCGACGCCTGTGAGCGCAGAGCGGAGAAAAGCCGACATCGCGTCATGGGAAAGGCTCAAGGCGGAGAATGCGCCTTTGCGCATCATGACGAGAAGCGGCCTGGTGTCTGCGCCGCTGGATGTCTTCGATGCAACTCTTCTGGGCAATGCAAGAAAGCAATGGCGCAAGGCTGCATTGATCGTCGGTATGACCTTGGGAGACTTTATTGACGGAGCCTTCTTCCAAACCGGAGATCTTGTGCTGTTCGCCCGTCTCGTTAGCCTGGCCGAAGCGGGCGTGCTGGAATGGCAAGGCGACCTTGCGCATATGCGCAATTGTGAGATGCGTTTGCCGTCCGGGGAATAGGCCTGTCCTACATTTCTCGCGCTACGCTACCGACAACGCCGTTCTTTCGCATCGTCAGCTATTCTTCACCGCGCCGGATCAGGGCAGGGGCCGAACTTTTGCATGAAAATATGCAATGCGCGATACATGTGAAATTCGGGAAGTTTCGAGGGGCGCGCCTAAGCCAGCCCCTTCACCCAGAACTGCATCGGATGCTGGCTCTCCGTCGGGTCGCCCACATCCTTCCACCCGAACTGCGCGACCAGCCCGTCCACCGGCGCGTAGCCTCGCGCGCGCCAAAAGGGGTCGAGCGGGCTGTAACCGGCGGAGCGGGCAGGGTGGTCTTCGGCACGGAGCACGGCGCAGAAGCAGGCGCGCGCAAAGCCCAGTTCTCGCGCCTTCGCCTCCCGCCGGTCGAAAAAGGCGTGGCCTATCCCCCGGCCGCGATATTCGGGCAGCAGCACGGATTCGCCGAAATAATAGATGTCGGTGAGGTCCAGCCCCCGTTCCGTGAAGGGCGCGGAAAATTCTTCGGCATGGTCGGCCATCGGCGCGGCGGTCGCGGCCCCGACCAGTCGCTCGCCGTCGAATGCGCCAACCACCAGCGCACCGTCGCTCTTCGCATAGGCGTCGAGATAGTCCCGCTCATAGGCCGGGTCGCCATCATAGAGATAGGGAAAGGCGCGGAAAACGGCGATCCGCAGGGCCGCTAACGAATCGAGCGCGGCAGTCAATGCCGCGCCCGTCAGATCCCGAATATCGATCGCAGCGTCCGCCGCCACTTATTCGGCAGCGTTGGTCGCGTTCGCGCCCTCGGCCGCATTGCCCGCTTCGTTCGCGGCGGCGGCATTGTCGCCACCCTCGGCGGCCGGCGCAGCGTCGGCGGCGGGCAGCGGCAGGTTCGACCCCTGCGTGTTGAGCCATGCGATCAGATTGGCGCGATCGGCCGGATTGCCAAGGCCAGCAAAGGTCATCTTGGTGCCGGGCGCAAATTCGCGGGGGCTGGTCAGCCAGTGGTCCAGCGCCTCGAACGTCCAGGTCCCGCCCTTCTTGGCCAGCGCGTCGGAGAAGGCGAAGCCCGCCTTGCCATGGCCGATTTCCTCGCCGACGGTGGCGAACAGATTGGGGCCGATGCCGTTCGCGCCGCCCGAATTGACGGTGTGGCAGGCGGCGCACTTGGCGAAGACCTTCTCGCCGGCGGCGACGTCCGCGCTCGCCAGCAGGGTGTTCAGGCCCGGCCCGCTCGCCGCGCCGCCTTCACCCTCGGCCTCGACGCCCTCAATGGCGTAGCCCATCTTCTCGGGCCGCTCGTCATGGAAATAATGGGAACTTACGATCGCGCCACCAAGGGCGATGATCCCCGCGAACAAAGTCCAGCCCGCAACGGTGTTGAAACGATCGCCCATTCACCCGGTTTCCCTATATCGATTCTGTTCTTCGGCCCGATTTTTTCGGTTCCTTTATCGGGAAGCCATAATGGCGCAAGTGCGAAGGCGCAAGCGCGGGCGCACGCGAACTATTGCGCGGGTTCGATCAAGCCCCTAAGCGCGCGTGTCGCTCATGGAAAACTATCCCGCCCCCGCCCGTGCGCTGGTCGCCCAGCTTGCCCAGACCGCTGCGCAGGACCCGTCGCGCGCCGTCGCCTATCAGGGCGCGCCGGGGGCCAATTCGCATCTGGCTGCCCTCGGCTACGCCCCCGATTGCGTGCCGCTGCCCTGCTTCGCGTTCGAGGATGCGATTGACGCGGTGCGCTCCGGCCAGGCGGCGCGCGCGATCATTCCCATCGAAAACAGCCTGCACGGCCGCGTCGCCGACATGCATTTCCTGCTGCCCGAATCGGGCCTGCACATCGTTGACGAATATTTCCTGCGCATCCGCCACTACCTGATGGCCCCGGACACCGTGCCGGTGAAGAGCGCGATCAGCCATCCGCAGGCATTGGGTCAGTGCCGCCATTATCTGCGCGAGCGCGGCATCCAGCCGGTCAGCTATGCCGACACGGCGGGCGCGGCGGCGCTGGTCGCGGAAACCCGCACGCCCGGGGAAGGCGCGATCGCGCCCTATCTGGCGGCGGAAATCTATGGCCTGCGTCTGGTCGCGGAGAATATCGAGGACAGCGACGACAATATGACCCGCTTCCTGGTGCTGGCTCGGCAAGCGAAGCCGCCGGTGGCGGGGGTCGGCCCGGTGATGACGACCTTCCTGTTCAAGGTGAAGAATGTGCCGGCCGCGCTCTACAAGGCGATGGGCGGCTTTGCGACCAACGGCGTCAACATGACGAAGCTGGAAAGCTATCAGCGCGGGGCCAGCTTCGCTGCGACCGAGTTCTATTGCGATATCGAGGGCATGCCCGGCGACCCCGCGATCGACCGCGCGCTCGCGGAGCTGGAATTCCACACCAAATGGGTGCGGATGCTCGGCAGCTACAGGCAGGCGCGGCCCAGGACCTGAGGGGCGGCCGAAAGTCCCATGTGTCATAAAGGTCGCAACGCGCGGATTTCGTAAGCGCGCATTGCATCATGCTCCGCTAAGAGTATGACGCCCAAGGAAACGCGCAGGAACCGCAGACATATGGCCAAACCCGACGCATGGCGATTTGACCCCGAAGCCTATTGCTTCACCACCCAGTTCGACAGCCGCTTTCAGGATGTTGATACGATGGGGCACATCAACAATGTCGCCATTTCGGGCATATTCGAAACCGCGCGCATCCGCTTTCACCATCATCTGGGCCGGCATCCGCAGGAACAGGGCGTGCGCTGGCTGGTTGCGGCGGTCTCGCTGAACTTCATCCAGGAATCGCACTTCCCCTATCCGCTGGAGGTGCGCTGCGCGATCGGCCATATCGGCCGCACCAGCTGGACGATCAGCTCGGCCATGTTCCAGAAGGGCGAATGCGTCGCTACCTGCGACACCACTGTGGTCACCCATGGGGCGGAGGGTCGCCGCGAGATCGACGGCAATCTGCGCGCGTCGATGGAACGCAACGCCATCAAGGCCCCCGACTGAGGCTTCAGCTGCGGGCAAAGCCGTGCATGCGCTTGGCCCATTGCAACGCGATCACGGCGGCCTTGACCGGCTGGATCATGCCGAGCGCCAGCGCGATCGCGATGCACGGCCACAGCACAATCTGCACGCCCATCGGGATCGAGAAGGCGGCGTTCACCTCTATCATCACCGGCACGATCAGATGGCCGAGCAGGATGATGACGATATAGGCCGGAAAATCGTCCGCCCGATGCCCTTCCCAGGACTGGCCGCAGACTTCGCAGGCCGGGACGGGGCGCAGGAAACGCGCGAACATCCGTCCCTCGCCGCAGGCCGGGCAGCGACAGCGCAACGCGCGGAGCAAGGCGGGTTTCAGCGGGCGGTCGGGTGTGTCCGTCATGCCCCGGCCTTAAGGGCCGCCATGATGGGACGCAAGGCGCGCCGATCCTCTTTCGCGCGGCCCAAAGCCTGCTAAGAACGCGCGATGCGGCTGCCCGGTCCTGACGATCCCTATTGCCTGTTCGATGACGCCCGCGTGCAGGGAACCGCGCCCGCGCGCCTGTATCGCGATCCGGTCGACACCGTCGTCGCGCACGACATTGCGGACGTGGAGCGTGCGCTGGACCGCGTGGGCGAGGCGCGGGAGCGCGGGCTGCACGCGGCGGGCTATCTGACCTATGAGGCGGGGCTGGCGCTGTCGGGCCGGCTGAGTGGGTTAAGCCGGGCGAGGGCGAGCGACGCGCCGCTCTTGTGGTTCGGCCTGTTCGAGGGTGTTCGGCTGATTCCGCCCGGCGATGTCGCCACGCTGCTGCCCGATCCGACCGGCGCAGCGGTGCAGGCGGTGCGCCCGCTGATCGATCGCGAAAACTATGCCGGCGCGTTCGGCCGGGTGCAGGAGTTGATCCGCGCCGGCGACATCTATCAGGCGAACCTGACCTTCCCCTGCGACGTGGACTTCGCCGGCGATCCGATCGCGCTCTATGCCGGCGTGCGCGGTCGGGCGCGGGCGGGCTATGGCGGCGTCATCCGCACCGGGGCGCAGGACCTGCTGTCCTTCTCGCCCGAACTGTTCTTCACTTTGGTTCGCGGCCAGCTGACGGCGCGGCCGATGAAGGGGACCGCGGCGCGGCTGACGGACCCCGAAGCCGACGCTGAGGCCGCGCGCGTGCTGGCGCTGGACGAGAAGCAGAGGGCGGAAAATCTGATGATCGTCGACCTGCTGCGCAACGATCTGTCGCGGGTCGCGCTGGCGGGCAGCGTCACCGTGCCCGAACTGTTCCGGGTGGAAAGCTATCCGACCGTGCATCAGATGGTGTCGACCATTCGTGCGCGCCTGTTGCCGGGCCTGTCGGCGGTGGATGCGCTGCGCATGCTCTATCCCTGCGGCTCGATCACGGGTGCGCCCAAGATGCGGGCGATGGAGATCATCGACGCCGTCGAAACCGCGCCGCGTGGCGTCTACACCGGCGCGATGGGCTGGATCGACCCGGATGGCGATGCCGCCTTCAACGTCGCCATCCGCACGCTCACGGTGCGCCGGGGCGAAACCGTCGGGCGGCTGGGGCTGGGATCGGGCATCGTCGCGGACTCGCATCTGGCCGACGAATGGGATGAGTGCCTGGCGAAGGGCCGTTTTCTCTCAAATGCTTGACAGCGCGCACCGCAAGGCTTCGTAAAGCGATCATGACAATAGCTGACGGCAGGTTCGATCTACTGGAAACGATGGCGTTCGATCCGCTCGAAGGCGTGCGGATGCTCGAACTGCATCTCGAGCGCTTGCGCGACGCGGCGCAGGCGCTGGACTTCTCGTTCGATCGCCATGCCGCGCGCAACGAATTGCAGGCGGCGACCTTTCGCCTGCGCGAACGCAGCCGGCTGCGGCTGCTGGTGTCCCGGCGCGGCAGCCTGGCGATCGAGGTGCGCGAGCATCGCACCTGGCCCGACGCGATCATGCAGGTCGCGGTCGTGCCGCGCAACGCGCCCGCTAACGACCCGCGCCTGGCGCACAAGACTACGGATCGCTCGCTCTATCGCGATGCGTTGAAGCGCGGCGGCACCTATGAAGTGCTGATGACCGATGCGGAAGGCTATCTGACCGAGGGCTGCTTCTCCTCCATCTTCGTCGAGCGGGGCGAGAAGCTGCTGACGCCGCCGATCAGCCGGGGTCTGTTGCCGGGTGTCCTGCGCCGCAGCCTGATCGACATGGGCGAAGCGATCGAGACCGATCTGCGCCCGGCCGATCTGGAGCGGGGCTTCTTCATCGGCAATGCCGCGCGGGGAATGGTGGCCGCCTCGCTCAAGCGCTGACGGGCCAGGTCACGCGAACTGGCTGGTTGCCCGATCGTCCGTTGCGCCCTAAGGGGACGCCCGATCGCAATGCATGCGGTCACGGGGTTATCAGACGAAAGATTATTGCCATGAGCCAGACTTCGGCCGCCCTGGGGCGGATCCAGCCTTCTCCCACGCTCGCCATGACGGCGCGGGTCAATGCGCTGAAAGCCGAAGGCGTGGACGTCATTGGCCTTTCCGCCGGTGAACCCGATTTCGACACCCCCGATTTCGTCAAGGAAGCCGGTATCGCCGCCATTCGCGGCAACCAGACGCGCTACACCGATGTCGATGGCACGGCGCAGCTCAAGGACGCGGTCGCCTTCAAGTTCAAGCGCGACAATGGCATCATCTATGCCCGCAACCAGATCAGCGTGAACTCGGGCGGCAAGCACACTTTGTTCAACGCGCTGGTCGCCACGGTCGAAGCAGGGGACGAGGTTATCATCCCGGCGCCCTATTGGGTCAGCTATCCCGACATCGTGAACTTCGCGGGCGGCACGCCGGTGTTCATCTCCGCGCCCGCGTCGCAGCTCTACAAGATTTCGCCCGAACAGCTCGACGCCGCGATCACGCCGCGGACCAAGTGGGTGATGCTGAATTCGCCGTCCAACCCCACGGGCGCGGCCTATTCGGCGGACGAGCTCAAGGCGCTGGGCGAAGTGCTGCGTCGCCACCCGCACGTCCTCATCATGACCGACGATATGTATGAGCATGTCTGGTACGCGCCCACGCCCTTCGCCACCATCGCGCAGGTATGCCCGGATCTGTTCGAGCGCATCCTGACGGTCAACGGCTGTTCGAAGGCTTTCTCCATGACCGGCTGGCGCATCGGTTTCGCCGGCGGCCCGGAATGGCTCATCAAGGCGATGGGCAAACTCCAGTCGCAGTCGACCAGCAATCCCTGCTCGATCAGCCAGGCGGCTGCCGTCGCCGCGCTGACCGGCCCGCAGGACTTTCTGGAAGAGCGTAACGAGGCGTTTCAGGAGCGCCGCGACATGGTGGTCGCGATGCTGAACGACGCGCCGGGCCTGGACTGCCCGACGCCCGAGGGCGCCTTCTATGTCTATCCCGACGCCAGTGGCGTCATCGGCAAGAAGACGCCGGGCGGGATCATCATCGACAGCGACGCGACGCTGATCGATTATTTCCTGGACGAGGCCAAGGTGGCGGCGGTCCATGGCGCGG
Organism: Sphingobium sp.; assembly: GCA_044237945.1. Taxonomy (GTDB): domain Bacteria; phylum Pseudomonadota; class Alphaproteobacteria; order Sphingomonadales; family Sphingomonadaceae; genus Sphingobium. Next base: position 35,807 of record JBIIEH010000028.1, read on the forward strand.
CCTTCGGCCTGTCGCCCGCCTTCCGCATCAGCTACGCGACTTCGAACGAGCTGCTCAAGAAAGCCTGCACGCGGATTCAGGAAGCCTGCGCTGCGCTGAAATAAGCCGCTGCGCGCCCGCTTCGGTGGGCGCGCAGGACTATGGAATGCGCCGTGCGGTGAGAATTGTCACCGGATCGGCCAGCATCTGCCCCTTCATCACGCCCTCGCCGGCGGTGGGGGATTTGGGGGCGAGCAGGATCGCCTTCACCACGTCCATGCCCTCCACGACATGGGCGAAGACGGCAAAACCCTGATTGTCGCCCGCCGCCGCCGGATTGGCGTCCATCGACGGCATGCGGCCCAGCACCACGAAGAAATCGGCCGTCGCGCTGCCCGGAGCATAGCGCGCCATGGACAGCGCGCCATCGTCATGGATGAGGCCCGTCTGTGTGGTCGGCTCATGCGCGATCGGCGGCAGCAGGCGCTTGGGATCATTTTGTGCGCCGCCTTGCAGGAAGCCATAGTCCGCCGTGCCGACGCCACGATAGAAGGCGACGCCGTCCAGCCGCTTCTGGTCGACATATTTCAGGAAATTGCCGGCGGTGATGGGCGCTTTGGCCAGATGCACCGCCACGACGATACGCCCGGCGCTGGTTTCCAGCGCAACCTTGGGGTCTTCAGGCGGCGTGGTCTGCGCACTTGCTGGCGCAAGCGCGACGAGAGTGAGCAGGAGCAGGGCAAGGGCGCGAATCATCGAGCGACTGTGCCGCCGCTCATCACGCCCCGCAAGCGTCGCCGGCTCAGCCCTCCAGCTGCTGTTGCAGCGCGCGGATGTCGGCGTCGATGTCGGGATTGGTCTCGCGCAGGCCCTCGATCGTGCGAATCGCGTGGATCACCGTCGAATGATCGCGCCCGCCGAAGATGCGGCCGATCTCCGGCAGCGAACGCGGCGTCATCTTCTTGGCGAGATACATCGCCACCTGCCGGGGGCGGGCGACGGCGCGGGCGCGGCGCTTGGAGCGCATCTCGGCGGCGTCGATGCGGTAATGGGCGGCGCAAGCCTTCTGGATTTCATCCACGGTGATGCGGCGCGCGCTGGCCCGCACCGCGTCGGCCAGCATCGACTGCGCGAAATCCAGGTCGATCGAGCGGTTGGTCAGTTGGCCATAAGCGATCAGCTTGTTGAACGCGCCTTCCAGCTCGCGGATGTTGGTGCGGATCGAGCGCGCCAGAAAGTCGATGACGGCGTCGGGCACCGGCGGGTCGCCGGCAGGCGCGCGCTTCGCCTCCAGGATGGCGAGGCGCAGCTCCAGCGCGGCCGGGCGGATGTCCGCCACCAGCCCGCCCGCCAGGCGCGAGAGGATGCGCGGATCGATGCCGTCCAGCATCTGCGGCGCGCGGTCGGCGGTGACCGCGATGCGCGCCCCCGAATCGATGAGGTCGTTGATCGTGTGCAGGAATTCTTCCTGCGTCGGTCCCTTGCCGGCGATGAACTGGATATCGTCGATCAGCAGCATATGGGCGGCGCGCAGCCGGCCCTTGAAGCTGATGGTGTCGTTGGCGCGGATCGCCTGCACGAACTCGACCATGAAGCGCTCGGCCGACATGTAGAGCACCGGGGCCTGCGGCGAATGGGCGCTGAACTCGGCCGCGATGGCGTGCAGCAGGTGGGTCTTGCCCTGGCCGGTGCCGCCATGGATGAACAGCGGGCTGAAGCGCGGTTGCGCCGGCGCGGCCAGCGCGCGGGCGGCGGACAAGGCGAGCTGGTTGCTCTCCCCGGTCACGAACTCGTCGAAACGGTGCCGCGGCAGGAAGTTGCATTGCACAGGGGAGGGGTGCGGCGCGGAGACGGCCTGCGGCGCTTCCTCGGCCTCGATCGGGGCGGCCGGCACGGCTGTCAGCGTGCGCAGGCCGACGCCGTCAGGCGCGCGGCGCAGGCGAACCTCGCGCACGCCGACATTGGCGGCGCGCCAGGCCAGGCGAATCCGGTCGCCGAACTGGCCGGACACGAAGTTTGCGACGAAGTCGGAGCTGAACAGCAGGTCCAGGCTTTCCGAATCGGGGCAATAGTCGCCGACGGCCGCCGTGCGCAGCCACTGGTCGAACAGGCGCGCGCCGACATCGCGGCGCAGGCCGGCGCGGATCGTCGTCCAGGCAGCGCTTAGCACCCGGCCGTGCGCGCCCGCACCGTCGTCCATGTCAGCAGCATGCGCCACATCGGCCATCGACCTGTTCACCCCATTGTCAGCCGGCCCAAAAACCGGACAAAAAGCTCCCGCTCGGAAACGCGCACCACGTTTCCGGCGACCCCCATGCGAATTTTCCTGGTGACGGCGCCTGAACCATGATTCGGCGACCACCGGAGGATCAAATTAGGCGCTCGCGACGAAGCGGATCAAGGCCGGCGCCTGTCAAAAAGCTGAAATAAAGCCGTTGACTCGGGAAACTCACGGAAAACGAAGAACAATCATATTTCATCGATATTTCAGACACATAAATGGTTAATTCTGTGCTGCATTGCGTCGAATCGCAGGGAATCTGCGGCTTTCGAAAGATTACCGATTCGTTAAAGAGTCATGAAAAAACCCGCCCGGATGGTCCGGGCGGGTGATGTCATCCCGACGATGGCGACGAAGTCAGCCGAGCGCGCTGACGCGCTTCGTCAGGCGGCCGAACTTGCGGGCCGCGGTGTTCTTGTGCAGCACGCCACGCGCCACGCCGCGCGCCAGTTCAGGCTGCACGGTCTGGAGAGCGGAGGCGGCGGCGTCCTTGTCGCCGGCGGCCAGGGCGGTCTCGACCTTCTTCACCAGGGTGCGGATCCGGCTGACGCGCGCGCCGTTGATCTCGGCACGGCGGGCGTTGCGGCGGATGCGCTTCTTGGCTTGCGGCGTGTTGGCCATTCTTGTCCTCGGTCTCGTCAAATCTCGGGAAGGGATAGGCGCATGGAAGCAGCCGATCCCGTGAAGGCGTGGCCCTTACAGAGGAAGTGATGCATCGTCAACGGCAGATGCGCGCTACTTCTGGCATTTCGGACAGGTAAAGGTCGATCGTCCGCCATCGATACGGCGGCGAATCGTGGTTCCGCAGGAGCAAGGCTCGCCTTCGCGGCCATAGACGCGCCATTGCTTGGAGAAATAGCCAAGCTCGCCATCCGGCCGGGCATAATCGCGCAATGTCGATCCGCCTGCCGCGATCGCCGCCGTCAGCACTTCGCGAATCGCTTCCGTCAGCAGCATCAGCCGCGCCTTGCCGATTCGTCCGGCTTCTTTGGTGGGGGCGATCCCGGACATGTGCAGCGCCTCGCACACATAGATGTTGCCCAGCCCTGCGACGATGCGCTGGTCGAGCAGCGCCGCCTTGATCGAGGTCGCCTTGCCGGCCAGCGCCTGCGCCAGATAGGCCGCGTCGAAATCGCCACCCAGCGGCTCCGGCCCCATGCGCGTGAACGGGTTGAACGCCTCCCACGCATCGGACCGCACCAGATCGAGCGATCCGAATCGGCGCGGGTCGTTGAGCGAGAGCAGGCGGCCCTGGTCGGTCTCCACCAGCAGATGGTCGTGCGCGCCGATCTCGGCCGGGTCGATCCGCCAGCGGCCCGACATGCCCAGATGAAAGATCATGGTGTCGCCGCGATCGGTTTCGATCAGGCCATATTTGGCGCGGCGCGACAGGCCGGTGACCCGGGCGCCGGTCATCCGCTGGCGCAGATCGACCGGGATCGGCCAGCGCAGATCGGCGCGGCGCGGCTCGACGCGGGTCAGCACCGCGCCCTCCAGCACGGAGCGCAGGCCGGCGACGGTGGTTTCGACTTCGGGAAGTTCTGGCATGATCCGCTCAATCTAGGGCCGCCCGCCCGAAATGGAAGCCGGCCTCGCCAAGGGGGCGGGCGCCAGCTACAGCGCGCGCATGTCCGCTTCCCGCTCCGATCTGCGCGCCTTCCTGCTGCTGGGCCTCGTCATGCTGTTCTGGGCGGGCAATTCCATCGTGGGTCGCGCGGTGCGGGACGATATCGCGCCGTTCACGCTGGCGTTCCTGCGCTGGACGCTGGCGTTCGCGCTGATGCTGCCGATCGCACTGCCAGCGTTGCGGACGGATTGGCGGGCGCTGGTGCGCGCCTGGCCGATCGTGCTGCTGCTGGGCGTCGCGGGCGTGGGCGCGTTCAACAGCTTTCTCTACAGCGGTCTGCGGCACACGACCGCCAGCAACGCGCTGCTGTTGCAGGCGGCGATTCCGGCGGTGGTGCTATTGTTCGACCGGCTGATCTTCCGCGCCCGCGCCGGGATCGGGCAGATCGCCGGCGTCGCCGTCTCGACCATCGGCGTCATCGCCATCGTCTTTCGCGGCGATCCCCGCGCGGCGCTGGCGCTGCAATTCGGTCATGGCGACGCGCTGATCCTGTGCGGTGTGGTCGCCTGGGCGATTTATACCGTGTTTCTGCGGCTGCGCCCGGCGGTCGCGCCGGCCGGGTTCATCGCGGTGACCTTTGCGATCGGCGCAGTCGTCGTCGCGCCCTTCGCGGCATCGGAAGCGCTGGCGGGCGACCTGCCGCGCTGGTCGCCGGGGCTGTTCGGGGCGATCGCCTATGTCGTGCTGCTCCCCTCGATTGCCGCCTATTTCCTGTTCAACGCCGCCGTCGCGCGGATCGGGCCGGGCAAGGCGGGGCAGGCGATCACACTGATGCCGCTGTTCGGGGCGATCCTGTCCGTCCCGCTGCTCGGCGAAGTGCTGCACGGCTATCATGCGGCCGGCATGGCGCTGATCCTGGGCGGGATCGTCATCAGCTTCGTCGGGACCCGCTCGACGCCATCCTGAATTGATCCTAGAGCGCTTCGATATGAACGACACAGCATCCTTCGGCTATCGCGACGTCGACGCCGACCAGAAGGCGGGCATGGTCCGCGAAGTCTTCTCCAACGTCGCGTCGAACTACGACTTGATGAACGACGCCATGTCGGGCGGCGCGCATCGCCTGTGGAAGGACCAGTTCGTCCGCCGGGTAAAGCCGCGCCGGGACGAGGCAATCCTCGACATGGCCGGCGGCACCGGCGACATAGCGTTCCGCATGCACAAGCATGGCGCAGCGGTCACCGTGTCGGACATCAATCCTGAAATGCTGGCCGTGGGCGTGGAGCGGGCGCAGAAGAAGGGCCTCGATGGCCTGATCTGGTCGGAACAGAATGCCGAGCAGCTGACCTTCCCGGATCGCAGCTTCGACGCCTATACGATCGCCTTCGGCATCCGCAACGTCACCCGCATCGACATGGCCCTGCGGGAAGCGCATCGTGTTCTGAAATTCGGCGGCCGCTTCTTCTGCCTGGAATTTTCCACCACGACCTGGCCGGGCTTTTCCGATGTCTATGACGCCTATTCGCACAAGCTCGTGCCCAAGCTCGGCAAGCTGCTGGCCAAGGATGAGGACAGCTATCGCTACCTCATCGAATCGATCCGCCGCTTCCCCGACATGCCGACATTCGAGCAGATGATCCGCGACGCCGGCTTCGTGCAGACGAAGGTAGAGCCGATCATGGGCGGCCTGGTTGCGATCCACAACGGGTGGAAGGCGTGAGCCGCTAGATGCCCTCTCACATCACGCATGTCTGGCGGCTCCTGAAATGGGGCCGCACTCTGGCGCGGCACGGCGCGCTGCGCGGGATCGAACGCGATCCGCTGACGCCTGCGCCGGTGCGCCGGCTGGTGCGCGTAGCGCGGTTTGGCGCGCGCGTGCCGAAACAGCCGCGTTACGCCGACGCTTTCCAGTCGATCGGCCCCGCCGCGATCAAGTTGGGGCAGACGTTGGCGACCCGCCCCGACCTGGTCGGCGTGGACGCGGCGAACGACCTGCTGCGGCTTCAGGACGCGCTGCCGCCGGTCCCGTTCGACACGATCCGCAGCCAGATCGAAACCAGCTACGGCCGCCCGATCGAGGCGCTCTTCTCCCGCTTCGACGAGGCGCCCGTAGGTGCCGCCTCAATCGCGCAGGTGCATCGCGCCGTCACCACCGATGGCCGCGACGTGGCGGTCAAGGTGATCCGTCCCGGCGTCATCGACCAGTTCAACCGCGACATCCAGACCTATGAATGGGCCGCCGCCCATATCGAGCAGTTGGGCGGCGAAGTGGCGCGCCTGCGCCCGCGCCTGGTCATCGCGAACCTCAAGCGCTGGACCGCGCGCGAACTCGATCTGCGGCGCGAAGCGGCGTCGGCGTCGGAACTGGCCGAAGCGATGCAGGCCATGCCGGGCTTTCGCATCCCCGCGATCGACTGGGACCGCACGACCGGCAAGGTCATGACCATGGAATGGGTCGACGGGATCAAGATTTCCGATCGCGCCGCCCTGGTCGCGGCGGGACATGACCTGAAAGACATCGCCGCCCGTCTGGTCAACGCCTTCCTGCGGCAGGCGATTGCCGAGGGCTTCTTCCACGCCGACATGCATCAGGGCAATCTGTTCGTGACGCCAGGCGGCGACATCGTCGCCATCGACTTCGGCATCATGGGCCGCATCGACCGGCGCGCGCGCATGTGGCTGGCGGAGATTCTCTACGGCCTCATCACCGGCAATTATCGCCGCGTCGCCGAAATCCATTTCGAGGCGCAATATGTGCCCGGCCATCACAATGTCGAGGAGTTCGCCACCGCCCTGCGCGCCGTGGGCGAGCCAATGCGCGGCAAGGCGGCGAGCGAGTTGTCGGTCGGCGGCATGTTGGACGGGCTGTTCGCGATCACCCGCGACTTCGACATGCAGACCCAGCCGCATCTGCTGCTGCTGCAAAAGACCATGGTGATGGTGGAGGGCGTGGCCCACACGCTCGATCCCGACATCAACATGTGGGAAACGAGCGGCCCCTATGTGAAGGAATGGCTGCGCACCGAACTCGGCCCGGAAGCCAAGGTCGCCGACGCGCTGATCGAGAACTGGCGCACGCTGCAACGCCTGCCGGGGCTGGTCAGGCGCATCGAGGAAGCCTTCCCGGAAAAGGGCGGCGCGCCGCCGCCGCCGCCGCTGAGCGACGTGAAGCTGATCGGCGTGGGCAGCGGCTGGCGCTACGCGCTGGTGGCGATGCTGGCGGGCGCGGCCGGGGCTGGCGTGATGTGGGGCTTGCTGTTGTTATGACGGAAGGCAGGCGGGACAATGCCTATTTCCGCCTGCTACTGGCGTCGATCCTGACATGCTGGATCAGCGCCTTCTGTTTCGCGATCGAACTCTATCCCGGATCGCCCCTCGGCGTGGACTGGCGCATGATCAGCGATCCATGGATGCTGCTGATCGGCGGCATGTTTCTCATCATCCCGGCTGGGCTGTTCGCGCTCTTCGCCGTCTGGCCTCTCGTGCTGCTGGTGGCGCGGGGTGTGAGGCGGATAGAGCCCAGGGTTCCGCCGCGATATAACTGGCTGCTTTGGTTGGGATCGGGTGTTGCTCTCGGGCCCCTGGCGCTGTTCGCCTATTCCTTCCCGTTGGGACTGGGGCATGCGCTGCTCGCCAATCTGGTTCTGACCGGGATGATCTGTGGAGGCGTATGCGCGGCGCTGGTTCGCGCTTCAATCGGGTCGGATGTTGTCGACTGATCCGTCCTTGTTCAGCCTGAAACGTCCTACGGGATAGCCGGTCCAATGTTCACCGCCGCATGTGTCGGGCAGGCCAACGCAGGCGTTGAGATAGATCTCGTAGATGTCGTTCGACGCCGTCAGGGCCTGGCCCTTGGTCCATCGAAAGCCACATCGAATTTCGTCGAGCGTCACAGGAAAGGTTTCCGACGCTTCGCAATGTCTGTCCGAACGGCCGTCTTTCGCGAACAGCAAGACCATGCCCTTGCCATTCGTCACGGACAGGCCGTGGGCGCTTTCCTGATCGTCGTCCCAGCCGAATATGCGATCGGTGATGAGGCCGCGATGGCGGATGTGGAATGTCAGCTTGCCGGCCTCCATCATGGCGATGACGAGCGGTGCCGGTGGCTGGCATCCGACCAGAAGGAACGCCACGAGGGGCATCAGCCATGTCCGCATATGACCACTCCACCGATCGACCGATCGTCTAATAGTCTGGACAAGCCATGACCGCACGACCAAATGTGCTGCCATCCATGACCCAGCGTATCCTCCTCATCGTTTCGGGCGGTATCGCCGCGTACAAGTCGCTGGAGCTTGTCCGCCAGCTGCGCAAGCGCGGCATCGCCGTGCGGGCTGTCCTGACCGAGAGCGCGTCGCAGTTCGTGACGCCGCTCAGCCTGGGCGTGCTGACCGAGGATCAGGTGTTTGACGACCTGTTCGACCTGAAGGCCGAGCGCGAGATCGGCCATATCCAGCTTAGCCGTCAGGCAGACCTGATCGTCGTCGCCCCCGCCACCGCCAATATCCTCGCGAAAATGGCGAACGGCATCGCCGATGATCTGGCCACCACCATTCTGCTCGCCACCGACAAGCCGGTGCTGGTCGCGCCGGCGATGAACGTGCGCATGTGGCATCACAAGGCGACGCAGCGGAACCTCAAACAGTTACACGCGGACGGCATCCACATATTGGAGCCGGACAGCGGCGACATGGCCTGTGGCGAATGGGGCAGGGGCCGCCTGCCCGAGCCGGAAGCCATAGCGACGGAGATCGAGCACCTGCTGGCCCTGCCCAAGGCCGTCGATCCGCTGGCCGGCCAGCCGGATTTCGCGAGTGCCGGGTCGCTGGCCGGCAAACACATCCTCATCACCGCCGGCCCCACGCATGAGCCGATCGACCCGGTGCGCTACATCGCCAACCGCTCCTCGGGCAAACAGGGTTTCGCCATCGCCGCTGCCGGCGCGCGCGCCGGCGCGCGGGTGACGCTGGTCGCAGGGCCGGTGCATCTGCCGACCCCGCCGGGCGTCGATCGCGTGGACGTGCAGACCGCCCGCGACATGCTGGACGCGGTGCAGGCGGCGCTGCCCGCCGACGCGGCGATCATGGTCGCGGCCGTGGCGGACTGGCGCACTGCGGACGCGGCGGACCAGAAGATCAAGAAGGACGGATCGGGCGCACCCGCGCCGCTCTCGCTGGTCGAAAACCCGGATATCCTCGCGACCATCGGTCACTCGCCACAGCGCCCCCGCCTGCTGGTCGGCTTCGCCGCCGAAACGCAGAAGATCGCCGAACATGCGCAGGCGAAACTCGCGAAGAAAGGCGCCGACTGGATCGTCGCCAATGACGTGTCAGGCGACGTGATGGGCGGCGAGCGCAACGCGGTGCAGATCGTCACTACCGCCGGCATCGAAAGCTGGGACGACATGCCCAAGGACGCGGTCGCCGACCGCCTGATAGAGAAGGTCGCCGATGCCCTTTCCGCCGATTGAGATCAAACTCAAGCGCCTGCCCCATGGCGAGGGCCTGCCCGTTCCCGCCTACGCCACGGCGCATGCGGCTGGCATGGACGTGGTCTCGGCCGAGGATGTGACGCTGGCCCCCGGCGGCCGCCATGCGGTGGCGACCGGCTTTGCGATGGCGATCCCCGAAGGCTACGAGATTCAGGTCCGCCCCCGCTCGGGCCTCGCGCTGAAACACGGCATCTCGCTGCCCAACACGCCCGGCACGATCGACGCGGACTATCGCGGCGAACTCAAGATCATCCTCATCAACCTGGGCGATCAGCCCTTCGTCATCGCGCGCGGCGACCGGATCGCGCAGCTAGTGGCGGCCCCCGTCCAGATTGCTTCGTTTTCGGAAGTCACGGAACTGGACGAGACGGTGCGCGGTTCAGGCGGTTTCGGGTCCACCGGAGTCGCCACCTCATGACCGACGAAGAACTGGAGCGCTACGCCCGCCATATCGTGCTGAAGGAGATCGGCGGTGCGGGGCAGGCGCGGCTGCGCTCCGCCGATGTCGCGGTGATCGGCGCAGGTGGTATCGGCAGCCCGGCGATCCTCTACCTCGCGGCGGCGGGCATCGGCACGATCCGGGTGATCGACGACGATACGGTCTCGCTCTCCAACCTCCAGCGGCAGGTGATCTTCGACAGCGTCGATGTGGGCGAGGCCAAGCCTGAAGCCGCGATGGCGGCGATCGGCCGGCTCAATCCGGGCGTCAAGCTGGTGCCGATCAACGCGCGGCTGGACCCGGTCAATGCCGAGTTGATGCTGCGCGAGGCGGACGTGGTGCTGGACGGATCGGACAGCTTTTCGACTCGCCTCGCGGTGGCGGACGCGGCGCAGCGGTTGCGCATTCCACTGGTGTCTGCAGCGGTTGGATCGTTCGAAGGGCAGCTCGCAACCTATCGCGGCTGGGAACGCGATAAACCCTGCTATCGCTGTTTGGTGGGGGCGGCGGAGGACGCACCCGAGCGCAACTGTTCGGAAACCGGCGTCATCGGAGCGCTGACCGGCGTCATGGGCAGCCTCGCCGCGCTGGAGGTGATCCGGGAAATCGTGCCCTTTGGCGAGGGTATGGCCGGGCGACTGCTGGTCGCGGACCTGCTGTCGATGCGCTTCCGCACGATCGCGGTGCCCAAGGACCCGGCCTGTACCGGCTGCGCGCGGGAACTGTGCGAGAGCTGAGGATCATCGTCACGACCGCCGACGCAGAGCGCTTTCGCGGCGCGCTGATGCTGGCGGCGGCGCAGGCGGCGCTGGGCGGCGGGGCGGAGATGTTCCTGCAACTCGATGCGGTCGCGCTATTGCGCGCGCCGATCGAGGCGGAGCGCGACGCGGCGCATGTGGCGGCGGGCCTCCCCACGCTGGCCGCGCTGATCGATGAGGCGCTGGCGCTGGGGGTGACCGTCACCGCCTGCCAGAGCGGGTTGGCGCTGTGCGGCATGGACATTGCCGATCTGCCTGCTGGCGTAGATGTCGGCGGGCCGGTGGGCGTTCTTCAAAAGACGGGCGACGCGGCGAGATTGCTGATCGCCTGAGGGGGTGCTTTTCCTACCGCCCCCAACCCCAGGGCTTCGCGACATCCTTGTCGTTCTTGCACGACGTCCGCAGCGCCTGCCACTGCGCCGCGTCGAGCGCGGGGCGATAGGTCGCGCCCTTGTCTACCGCCGCCGTAAATCGCTTGCGGCGTTCGGCGGACAGCGGGTGGGAGGACAGCCAGGTCATCGCCTGCGCGCTCGCGCCGCTGCCCTCTTCCTTGCCCAGACGCGCGAAGAAATCGGCGGTGGGGGCGGGGGAGATGGCGGCGGCGCGCATGCGGTCGATCGCGTCGCCGTCCGCCGCGCTTTCCGCCTTGCGGCCATAGCTCAGGGCCAGCACGCCGTTCAGATAGCCGCCGGCATTGCCGCCGAAGCTGCCCAGCACGGCGGTCAGGCCCAGTTGCCGGATCAGGCCGGTCATGGTGTCGCGGTGGCGGACATGGCCCAGTTCATGACCCAGCACACCCGCGACCTCGTCGGGCGACTGGGCGTCCTGCACCAGCCCGTCGAACAGGATGACGCGCCCGCCCGGCAGGGTGACGGCGTTGACCAGCGGGATATTGGCGAGCGCGACCTGCCGCGCCTCGGCGTCGGGATCGACCTTTGCGACCAGCGCGGTCAGCGCGGCGTCGCCCGCCGGGGTCGAGCAGAAGCGGCCGCCGAAATCGCCGACCATCGCGTCGCCCATCTTCTCCTCCCAACTGGCGGGGACCAGCGGGGCGAGCCATTCGGGGACTTGCAGCACGACGAACACGGTCGCGGCGGCCAGCACGGTGCAGACGCCCGCCGCCGGCCAGAAGCCGAAGCGGTCGATCCAGCGGCCATAGCGCTCGCCCTGCGGCAGATGCGCGGCGATGTCTGGCGGGGCCTCGCCCGAAAAGCCGATGCGCCAGCCGGGGCGGTCGCGATGGCCATAGGTCTTGCGGTCGCCCTCCTGCCCGATGACGGTCAGCCGGTCCCAGCGGACCGGATCGCCGCTCCAGCCGGTCTCCGGCTCTTCGGGTAGGAAGCCGTCGCCCATGACGCGCAACTGCACGGATCGGCGGACGGCGCTCTGCCCGTCATAATGCCAGAAGCGGAAATCCTCGCTCAGAACGCCCCCACGTCGAAGGCGTCGAGCAGGCCTTCACCATGGCGTGCGGTGCGGGTCTGCGACTGGGTGAGTTCGTCGGTATAGATCTCGCCGGTGCAGCCCATGTGCGTCACGAAGAATTTCCAGTGGCGGTAATCGAGGAAGATGTAGCCGACGCCCAGCGTGCAGATGACCAGCGCGATGTCACCCAGGAACAGCAGCAGCCAGTCCTTCGTCTTTGCGTAAAAATGGAAGTTGAGGCCGGCGAGGGAGAGGCCGTCCACGGCTTCGCGGAAGAATTTGGCGTAGAAGGCGAGGGCGATCAGGCCGAGTAGTCCGTAAACGAAAATAAAGAAAAAGGCGAACATCAATATGGCTTCAATGCCATAGCCGCTTACCGTTGGCGATGTTGTGGCGAATACTGCTACAAATGCTCCAGCTATGAAGATGATGAACGGGAACAGATAGAACAGCAGAAACCGCTTGAACACCGGCCGGTAGTCACCAGCCGATTCAAACATGTGTGGGCCGAAGCTCATCTTGTTCCAGCGCTCGTTCCACAGCGACATCATCGACCAGGGGATCATCAGGCCAAGAGCCAGCGAACCAACAAAACTCTTCCAGATATAGGAGACGCCATAGCTCCAGCCGGCGTCGTCGCTGCCGCCGCGGATGCCGTGCCACCAGGTACGGCTGAGGCGATAGCGCAGCGCGCGGAAGCGGGCGAGGCCGACCATGTAGAACAGGGTCACAAAGGCCGCGATGCTGAGGATGCCCGCGAGCATCTCCTGCCCCTGCATGACGAGCGCCTGCGCGCCGAACTGGAGGAACAGCAGCGGCAGGCCGATCAGCACCAGCACCATCAGGAAGCCGATGAACAGCTCCTTTCCGGTGCCGGTCCATTCCAGCCGGTCGTCGATGAAGGTCGTGTGCTCCCACAAATATTTGCGGCTGCGCGTCGTCGCCCAGAAGCGGTAGATGCCCAGTGTCACGATGGTCAGCAGCAGGTTCGTGAACGCGATCGGCGCATAGGCGCGCCAGTCCCCGTCGAACGTGAACCCGCTGCGGCCGATCTGCTCTTCGTCCATGATTGCCCCCAAATCCCCGTTCGACACCAGACAGGGCGACGGCGGAACGGTCAAGTACGCTTGCGATGGTCCGTTCGTACAGCTTCGGGAAACTTCCCGAATTTCGCGCATGTGAACCATTGTGATTTCATTGAAAGTGTTTCCTTTCAATGGCTTGGTTATCAGATCCGCGGGTGTGTAGGACAGGGCTGTGAAATTGCGCCGATTTGGCGCGGGATTTCAGGAGGTTGTGCGGGTCGCTCTCCTCCTTTCAGGGGGAGTTAGGAGAGAGGCCGGTGACATGCCCTCCCCCGACCCCTCCCTGAAGGGAGGGGAGCTAAAGGGGAGCAGGTTCGCTCAAAATTTCCTGTACTGCTCGTTCCCCACGAACCCCATCTTGGTGACGCCCGAACGGCGGATGTCCGCCAGCACCTCGTCCACGGTCACGTAGCGCGCTTCGGCGGCGGGCTGGAACTGGAGTTCGGGTTCGACCGGCAGCGCCAGCGACTGCGCGAGATAGCGGCGGAGCGTCAGGCGATCGACCGGCGCGCCGTTCCAGCGGATGATGCTGTCCGCGTCGATCGTGACCTTGTTCTTGATGGGGTCGGGCCGGGGCAGCGGGCTGTCCACCGGCTGCTGCGGCAGGTCTACCCGCACGCTGTGCGTCTGCGCCGGAATGGTGATGATGAACATGATGAGCAGCACCAGCATCACGTCGATCAGCGGCGTGGTGTTCATCTCCCCCATGGGCGTGTCTTCGGCGGCGGGTCTGGACTTGAGGCGCAGAGCGGTCAGCATGATGGTCCCTCCTGTCGACTATGTGATGTTACACTATCACAATTTGAGAGGGTCGCAAGTAGCCTGACAGGGTGAATTTCCTTTGTTTCGTTCGTTTCGAGCGTAGTCGAGAAACGGCAAGCACAGCGCTGGCGGCTTCTCGACTACGCTCGAAACGAACGGATGTTGGGAGGAGTTGATTGGGCGCGGTGCACCTCAATAGTCGTAATAATCCTCCGGCTGCCGCATCTTCGGATCATCCTCGCAGATATGCGCGAGCGCCTTCCACTGCGCCTCGTCAAGCGCGGGGGCATAGGCATGGTCCTTGTCCATTGCGGCGACGAAGCGCTTGTTGCGATCGGCGGACTGGGGATGGGTGGAGAGCCAGCGGGCGGCTGCGCCGTAATTTTCCTCGCTGGCGGAGCGGTTGAAATAGGCGGCGGTGTCCGCCGGGGAGATGTTCGCGGCCTTCATCGCGGCGATCGACGCATCGTCCGCCGCCCGCTCCGCGTCGCGGCTATAGGCCAGCGACAGGCTGGCGTTGGTGGCCCCCGCGACATTGCCGTTGAAGCCGCCCAGCACCGCGCCCAGGCCCGTTTCGCGCACCAGCGCCTGCATGGTGTCGCGATGGGCGACATGGCCGACCTCATGCCCGACGACGCCGGCGATCTCGTCGGGCGACCCGGCTTGGTCGAGCAGGCCCTGGAAGATCATGATATGCCCGCCCGGCAAGGTGACCGCGTTTTCCGCGCGGTCGTTGACCACGCTGATCGATCGGATGCGCCTGTCCGGGTCCAGCCTGGCCGCGAGCGCGGCCAGCGCGGCGTCGCCCTGTGGCGAATGGCAGCGATGCTGGTCGAAACTGGTCGCCATCGCGTCCCCCAGCCGGTTTTCCCAGGCAAGGGGAATGCTGGGCGCGATCCAGACCGGCGCATGCAGCACCAGGGCGATCAGCCCCGCCGCGACCGGGGCGCACAGCGCCGCCGCGGGCCACAGGCCGATGCGGTCGATCCAGCGGCCGTAGCGCGCTTGCGCGGGAAGTTCACCGCGCAGATCGTCGGGGATCGGGCCGTCGAAATGCAGTCGCCAGCCCTGCCGGTCGCGATGGCCGAAGGCGCGGCGTGGCGGCGCAGCCTCGATCGCGAACAGGTCGGCCGGGGTGAAGGATCGATCGCTCCAGCCGTCCGGCGCCGCCAGTCGCCAGCGCGCGCCGTCGCGCACGATGCCGACATCGCGGGGCAGGGCGGAGACGCCGTCGAAATGGCGGGCGATGGGGGCGATGTTGCCTGCGTCGTCGAGGTCGATCTGCATCAGAAGGCTCCCGAATCGAAGGCGTCGAGCAGCCCCTCGCCCTGGTTGGGCTGTTTCGTCATCGACTGGCCCAGCGTCGCGACGTCGATGGTGCCGAACATCTCCAGATGGGTGATGAAGAATTTCCAGTGGCGATAGCCCAGAAACGCCCAGCCTATGCCCGCGGTGAAGAAGACGATTAGCGCGTCCTTGATGAACAGGCCCATCCATTCGTCCAGATTGGCCTGGAACGCGAACTCCGCGTCACCCAGCCTGAGATTGCCGACCGCCTCGCGGATGAAGGCGGCGTACCAGGCGAGGAAGATGATGCCGATCAGGATGTAGACCCCCAGCAGGATCACCACCAGCGACAGCATGCGCAGCACCGGCGGGAAGTTGGACACGACGATCACCGCGCCGAAGCGCCCGCCGACTGATCCGGCGGCGGCGATGCCCAGCACGACCAGCAGCAGCGGCACGAAATAAACGAACATAAACTGGCCGAAAATGCGCCGCCCGCGCGCATCGCTGCTGAAATCCAGCGTGCCGAAGCTCATGACGTTCCAGCGTTTGTTCCACAGCGACGTCATCGCCCAGGGGGTGAGCAGGCCGAGCGGCAGATAGCCCGCCGTCGTGCGCCAGGCATGCGCCACGCCATAGCGCAGGCCGTTATCGTCCGCGCCGCCGCGAATACCGTGCCACCAACTGCGGCTGAGGCGATAGCGTAGCGCGCGCAGGCGGGCGAGGCCGGTGAGGTAGAAGATCGTCAGCAGCGACAGGCAGAGCAGCACATAGGCGATCACCGGATGGCCGCTGAACGCCAGCATTTGCGCGCCGAAATTGACGATCAGGAAGGGGATGGAGAAGAACAGCAGGACCAGCAGAAAGCCCTTGAACAGCTCCAGCCCCTCGCCGGTCCATTCCAGCGGTTCGTCCAGAAAGCGGGTGCGGCTCCACAGATAGCGGCGCTCGCGCGTCTTGCTCCAGAAGCGATACAGGCCCAGCGTCACCACGATCAGCAGCAGGTTGGTGAGCGCGACCGGCGCATATTCGCGCCAGTTGCCTTCGAAGCCGAAGGCGCGCGCGGCGTCGTCTTCCATGAAATCCCCCGATTTTTCCCCGTGGCCAACAGACTATGCAGGCCGTCGCCGGTCAAGCCGGATTGCGACGGGCCGCGTCGATTTGTGCGGGGCCGGGGGCTGGCTTTTTCGCGGGTTGCGGCTATATCGGCGGCATGTCGCATCGGCCGGATCATCCGCTGACTAGCACTACCCCCGGGCTTCCGGGGAGCCGGGGCGTGCGCGTCATCGATTGACGCCGCCGCCCGCGCGCTCATCCGGAAGCGGGTGGGCCGGCGATCCTTCCCGTTTCATGCCTCTTTTAATTGTCGCCATGTCCGCCTAGGCGCGTCAGCGATAGGCAAAAGCCAGAGCCGGGAATTGTTCATGACGGAATTGCTGAAGATCACGCTCCCCGACGGATCGGTTCGCGAGGTTGCGCTGGGCACCACACCGGCGGACATTGCCGCGTCGATCGGACCGGGGCTGGCCAAGGCGGCGATCGCGGCGCGGGTGGATGGCGAACTGCGCGACATCATGCGGCCGTTCGAGGTGGACTCGCAGCTAGCGCTGGTGACGGCGAAGGATGAGGCGGACGCGCTGGAGCTGGCGCGGCACGATTTCGCCCATGTGCTGGCCGAAGCGGTGCAGGCGCTGTTTCCCGGCACGCAGATCACCTTCGGCCCGTCCACGGACGACGGCTTCTATTATGACTTCGCGCCGAAGGACCGGCCTTTCACGGACGAGGACCTGCCCGCGATCGAGGCGAAGATGCGCGAGATCATCAAGGCGGACAAGCCGCTGGTGCGCGAGGAAGTGGATCGCGCCGAGCTGATCGCCAAATGGCGCGCGGCGGGCGAGACGTTCAAAGCGGAATGGGCCGGCGAGTTGAAGGGCGACGAGCCGCTGACGGTCTATCACAGTGGTTCCGACTGGTACGACATGTGCCGGGGGCCGCATCTGGCCTCGACGGGGAAGCTGGACCCGGCGGCGTTCAAGCTGACGCGAGTATCCGGTGCCTATTGGCGCGGAGACCAGAAGA